>CACLHR010000007.1 GCA_902606745.1 uncultured Gammaproteobacteria bacterium | reverse complement strand
GCGATCGCTTTGTTTCCTGTCATTGCAACTGAAAAAAAATCACTTGAGGCAGAAGAATCGTACAACTCAGATGGTCTCGTTCAAAGAGCCGTCAGAGAGTTAAAAAGAAACTTCTCAGAATTAGCAATCATCACCGATGTCGCCCTAGATCCTTTCACAAGTCACGGTCAAGATGGAATTATAGATAATGATGGTTATGTAATGAACGACGAAACGGTGGACGTACTTATTAAACAGGCCATATCACATGCCGAGGCTGGAGCAGATATTGTAGCCCCCTCAGATATGATGGATGGCAGAATTGGTGCTATTCGACAAGCGCTTGAGGAAGAAGGACTTATACACACAAACATTTTGGCATATTCTGCGAAATATGCCTCATCGTTTTATGGCCCTTTCAGGGAAGCTGTAGGATCTTCAGGCAACCTCGGTTCTGCTGATAAAAAAACCTACCAAATGGATCCAGCTAACTCTAATGAGGCGCTTCGTGAGGTTGAACTTGACATTGCAGAAGGTGCAGACATGGTTATGATTAAACCAGGCCTCCCTTATCTTGATGTACTTTCCAATGTTAAGGAAGCATTCGCTATGCCCACTTTCGCATATCATGTCAGTGGAGAGTACTCAATGCTAAAAGCTGCCAGTCAAAATAATTGGATTGACGAAAAATCCTGCGTCTTAGAAGCTTTACTTTGCTTTAAAAGAGCCGGTGCCGACGCTATCCTTACATACTATGCTAAAGAAGTTGCAATATGGATCAATAAAAAGTGACCATCTACTTTTGATAAATTACTTTTAATTTGGAAAAAACTGTCTAATCAAAAAATAAATGTCACAAAAAACAGCTTTTTATGTACTCTCATTAATCGTAATATTTTTTATTGGCTACTATTACGCCAAAATCAATCTTGAACCATCAGAAACTAATATTGATGTTACCAATACGTCTCTAGGTGAAAAAAAATTGAAGGAAGAGCTTTCTGAAATTATAGAGAATAAAGACGAACTTCAAACTCAACTAGATGATCTTGATAGCCAACTCATTATTACTCGCGCTGAACTGAAAACTGTGCAACAACAATTAATCCTTTCTTCAAGCAAATCTAAAGTTTTTGAAGATGAATTAAGTCAAATAGATGACGCTCGAAAAGTAGTCAAACTGATTCAGGAGGAGCTAAAAACTGCTAACAATAATCTAATAAATATGGCAAAAGAACTACAACAAGTCAAAAATGAATTACAATTAGTTGAAGATAAATTAAGTTCTTCAGAAGTAGAGTTAGAATTAGCTGAATTTGAGTTACAGTTAGCTGAAGAAAAATTAGAGCTAAATAAAGATATTAAATACTAGGAGTGGAAAATTATGCCAGGACCATTTGAACTTGTTATTATTCTAGCAATTGTAATACTTATTTTTGGCGGTAAGCGCCTCAAAAATTTAGGTAGTGATCTAGGTGGTGCAATCAAAGGCTTTAAGTCATCCGTGAAGGAAGCTGAAACAGAGGAAGAAGAGACTATAGCAGTTGAAGTTGAAGTTGAAGAAACTGATGACCACAACGAAGCTGAGATTGAAGCATCAGATGATACTTCTGAAGAGAACTCTGAAAAATAACTTCTCCATTTTTCTACGTGCAAATGATAAGACGCACAAAAAATAAATCATTAAAGTTCGCTAAAGATGAACTGAAAAAACTATTAGTTTTAGATTATAGATTGTTGGCAGAGCGTTTTAGGTCAGACCAATTTACATCAAAGCAAATGACAGAAGAATTTAAAGCCAATCCTGAATTTAAAGATTGGTACTTTAAAAATTATTGGGCTCTAGAAAAATGGAGAAGTATATGAAAAATAACCCTGCAAGAGAGCAATAATCAATAGTAATATTGATTAGACTTAACCAAGCCTCGCTTTAACGGCTGGCAACGGTTTAGCAAAAAGCACTAATATATTACCAATAATAATTAAAACTACTCCAACTAGACCAATCCAACTCCATTGATAATCCTCAAAAAAAGTTGATATCAGTAATGCAATAACTGGGGTAAATACATTGACATAAGAGGCTTTATCAGCACCAATATTACCGACCAACTTAAGATAGACCCCAAAACCCAATACAGACGCCACTATGGCCAAATATAATAGCGAAACAACATAACTAGAGCTGGTACTAAACCCAAAGCTAATATCGCTTATTGCTACATAACTCACGATCATAATTGAACCATAAAGCATACTGAAGGCATTACTTTGTAAAAGTGGCATTTTACGTGCTTGCATCTGTCCAGAAAACAACATACCAATCGAGGCAAAAAAAGTAGCAAACAAAACCCAAATAAAACCTTTTACAACTCCAGTTTCTATTGACCACAGTGCAGTACTCAATTCATTTGAAAATATTATCCCTAGACCCATAATTCCAACTATAGCGCCTACTAAAATGGGCAATCTAATGGGCTTTCTAAAAAATATAAAACCGTTAAAAACCGTAAAAAGTGTTAGAGTGGAAAAGATCAGACAGACCATTCCAGAGGCCAAGTAAAAACTACCAAAATAGGCACAAATATAGTTAATACAAAATAGAAAAAATCCAAGAATAATCCAATCTATATGTCTACGCCAAGAAAAGGAAAGTTTCTTGTGACGAATCAAACACCAAACAAACAATAAAGCAGAAGCTAGTAGAAATCGCCAGGCTATAGAAGCCTGAGGAGCGACATCACCTAACTGAAAAGTAATAGCAAACCAAGAAGTCCCCCAGCAAAATAAAACTAAAAAATAAAGGGCTACGTTCATTAGAGTTGACTAAACCACTGATATATTAAGAATTCTTTTTTAATTAATTCTATTAGAAATTAAATCAGTCACAACTCCCGGTTCAGCTAAAGTGGAAGTATCCCCTAAGTCATCATAATCATTCTCTGCTATCTTTCTCAATATGCGTCGCATGATTTTTCCTGACCTAGTTTTTGGTAAGCCTGGAGAGAATTGAATTTTATCAATCGTTGCGATTGGGCCTATTTCTTTTCTTACCAAAGATACTAAATCTTGTTTTAGATTGTCGTTGCCTTCAGTACCTGCCATGAGTGATACATACGCATAGATGCCTTGCCCTTTAATTTCATGTGGCATTCCAACGACTGCAGCCTCACTGACCTTAGGGTGAAGGACGAGGGCTGACTCAATTTCTGCCGTTCCGAGCCGATGTCCTGATATATTTAAAACGTCATCCACCCTACCAGTAATCCAGTAATAACCATCAGAATCCCGTTTAACTCCGTCACCGGCAAAATATTTACCAGGATAGGTTGAAAAATAGGCCTCCATGAAGCGTTCATGATTGTTGTAAAGCGTCCTCATCTGCCCAGGCCAAGATCGAGCAAGCACTAGAATGCCCGATGCTTCGCCTTCTAAAACTTCACCACTCTCGCTAACAACTTGAGGTTCAATACCAAAAAATGGCTTCGATGCGGAACCTGGTTTTAGAGGCGTTGCAAAAGGCATTGGTGTGATCATATGACCACCGGTTTCAGTTTGCCACCAGGTATCAACCACAGGACATCTGTCTTCACCAACAATATGGTAATACCATTCCCATGCCTCAGGATTTATCGGTTCACCAACAGTACCCAAGATTCTTAAACTTGACCTAGAAGTTTTTTGAACAAGTTCATTTCCTGCACCCATTAAAGCCCGAATTGCTGTAGGCGCAGTATAAAAAGTATTAATCTGATGTTTATCAACAACTTGCCAGAAACGTGAAGCATCCGGATAATTTGGAACACCTTCAAACATTACCGTAGTGGCACCATTTGCCAGTGGTCCATAAACTATATAGGAATGACCGGTAACCCAACCAACATCAGCAGTACACCAGTAAATATCTCCTTCCTGATAATCAAAAGTATATTTGTGTGTCATTGCAGAATAAAGAAGGTAACCACCAGAAGTATGCAGTACTCCCTTTGGCTTACCAGTTGAACCAGAGGTATAGAGAATGAATAGTGGGTTTTCAGCTTCAAACATCTCGCAAGGATATTCATGAGATGCATGTTTCACAAGATCGTGATACCAGATATCTCTATCATTCCAGGTCACTTTACCACCTGTCCTTTCAACAACTACTATGGCATCGACACAATCACAATCCCTTGTGGCTTGATCTACATTAGCCTTTAAAGGGATGGGTTTGCCTCCACGTACTCCTTCATCAGCTGTAATAACTATTTTGCATTTACTGTCAAGAATTCGATCTCGCAAGGCGTCAGGAGAAAAGCCACCAAACACAACCGAATGAATTGCGCCAACTCTCGCACATGCGAGCATCGCAATAGCAGCTTCTAAAATCATGGGCATATACAAACATACCCGGTCGCCTTTCATCACACCTAATTCATTTAAACCATTTGAAAACTTGCAAACCATTTCATGTAATTGGCTATAGGTTATTGATTCACTTGAGTTCGGATCATCACCTTCCCAAATAATTGCCACCTGGTCAGCTCGCTCAGGGAGATGACGATCTAGGCAATTGTATGAGACATTTAAAGTAGCACCCTCAAACCAGGCTATTTTTCCTGTAGCGAAATCAACATTTGAAACCTTATTCCACTTTTTTTCCCAATCGATAAAAGTCTCTGCCTGTTCAGCCCAAAAAGAATCTGGTTCGTTCATTGAGCGCTCATACATAGACTCATAAGCCTCTGAATCAATTAATGGAGTCCTGTCAGTTTGGATTATGGGATATGTCATTGAATTCCTCACAATTTGATATATGAAAAACTATGTTACCAAATCAGTGAAAAGTATTATGAAGAAATATATTGAATTTTATTAGGCAAAAAAAAAATGACGCATACGTCATTTTTATCTGTCTAAGAATAAAGAAATTTACTCAGATTCTTCCTCTATCACTATATCATCAGTTTCAGTATCCAGAGCGACTTCAGATAGTTCTTCAGTAACTTCACTCATTTTTGCTTCTTGTGAAAGTTTATCATGAGAATTTAGTTCTTCTTCCATTGCGTATTCTTCAGTCAAAATAGAAGCATCGATTAACCCTGCTTCAATTTCCCTCAAAGCCAAAACTGTAGGCTTATCTTTACCAGCATCAAGTGTAGTTCTATAACCACCAGAATTTAATTGATGAGCACGTTTTGCAGCAACCAATACCAATTCAAATCTATTCTCAACTTTATCCAAACAATCTTCTACTGTTACTCTTGCCATAATCTCAAAAAACCTTTCTAGCTCAGATGATAAAATGGACTAATTTTACGTGACTTTACCCAAAATGGAAAGACTTATTGTTCTTGATACAGAAACTACAGGTATTAAACCATCAGAAGGTCACCGTATCATTGAAGTAGGAGCCGTACAGATACTGGATAGGGAGATAACAAGCACCGAATTTCATAAATATGTTCAACCAAATAGAAAAGTGGGTGAGTCTGTTAACATTCATGGAATTACGGATAAATTTTTAATTAATAAGCCTCAATTCAATCAAATTTCCGATGACCTTCTATCTTTTATCGAGGGTGCTACATTAGTAATACATAATGCTCCTTTTGATTTGGGTTTTCTTAACAACGAACTTAAAATTATTGGTATCAAAGAAACGATTGAGGATATTTGCACTATCATCGACACATTAGAGTTATCTAAGCAGCAGCGTCCAGGAACTATGCATAACTTAGATGCGCTATGCCGTCGTTTTGGTATTGATACAAGTGCACGTACCAGACATGGCGCCCTTCTAGATGCTCAGATTCTTGCCCAAGTTTATCTAGCAATGACTGGTGGCCAATCAAATCTTTTTCAAGAAGTCGCTGATACCGAATCAAATCAAAGTGACCCATCGTTGATTAAGAAAGTTAAAGAAAACCGAGATAAAATCAAAGTCATCTATGCAAACAAAAATGAACTTAAGGCTCACGAAAACTATTTTCAAAATTGATTAAATCTGGTGGATTAGGGATTGACTAAGGAAGCTATCAAAGTATAATTACTCCTCTTTCGGAGTGTAGCGCAGCTTGGTAGCGTATCTGGTTTGGGACCAGGTGGTCGGGGGTTCAAATCCCTCCACTCCGACCAAAAATTATTGATTAAATGTGTTAGCCCAAACTTTATTAAAGTAAAGTTATTGCGCCCATAGCTCAGCTGGATAGAGCAACGGCCTTCTAAGCCGTAGGTCATACGTTCGAATCGTATTGGGCGCACCATTTGTTGGTATTATGGCGGGAATAGCTCAGTTGGTAGAGCCCCGGATTGTGATTCCGGTTGTCGCGGGTTCGAGCCCCGTTTCTCGCCCCACTTCCCTACAGACATTATTAATAAAACAATATTTTCAACTTAATGTTAAATTTATTTTGACAATATTGATAAACAATAATAGAATACGATTCTCCCTGTAACTTAAATAGCCACATTTTTTATTGTGGCTGAATCATGAATTCTTAAGTTTACTTACTAAGAATTTTATTGGAGTGGTGTTTTCACTATAGCTAAAAATTTGAAAGTTTAATTAAAAGGAGAAGTAATATGCAAAATTTAAAAAACTCGCAACAAAGTGGGTTAATTCAACATAATGTGACGCTTTTTAGTAGTATTCAAATAAGTTTTATTTTTCTGATTTGCGCTATTATGCTTGGCTTATTAAGCCAACCTTCAATAGCAGCTCACGATAAAGTCTACGAAATAACAATACTTCATACTAATGATTTTCACGCTCGTTTTAGACCAATCAGTAAATACGATAATAATTGTTCTGCAAAGAATAATGCTAAAGGAAAGTGTTTTGGTGGTTCAGCGCGTTTGAGTTCAGCAATTGAAGACGCTCGTTCAAGGCATTCTAATACAATACTTTTGGATGGTGGTGATCAATTTCAAGGAACGCTTTTCTATAATCTATATAAAGGAAAAGTGGCAGCGGAAATGATGAACATGCTTGGATATGATGGAATGGCAGTGGGTAATCATGAGTTTGATGATGGGCCTGAAACCCTTAGAATGTTTATGGATTCAGTAGATTTCCCTGTTCTTATGGCAAATGCCAACGTAGATATGGAGCCAGAGCTTAAAGATAAATTACAAAAATCAACGACCTTATATAAAAACAACCGAAAAATTGGCTTGATAGGTATCAATACTGTGGACACAGCAGAATTATCTAGTCCTGGCGAAAACGTTATATTTACAGACGCTGTTGCCGCTGTTCAGTCTGAGGTAGATTTTTTGACCGAAGCTGGAGTAAATATAATCATACTTCTGTCTCACTCATCTTACGGAGTAGACAAAATGATTGCAGCCAATACTACGGGTGTAGATGTTATTGTTGGTGGTCATGATAATACCCTTTTATCTAACGTTAGCGATAGGGCAAAAGGCCCTTACCCTACGGTGGTCAATGGGACACAGATTGTTCAAGCATATGCCTATGGTAAATTCTTAGGCGAACTTTCAGTTCTCTTTGATGAAGCGGGCAATGTCATCCATGCATCAGGTGAGCCAATTATAATTGATGGTTCGGTCAATGAAAATAGCCAAATTATTGCGCGTCTAGATGAGCTAGAAATGCCAATAAACACACTTAAGGAGACTATTGTTGGAACGGTTTCTAACCCTCTAACTGGTGACAGAGCTGTTTGTCGCATTCAAGAATGCGATATGGGTAATATGATAGCGGATGCTATGAGAGATGCGGTTATTGATAAAGGTTATACTATTGCATTGCAAAACTCTGGCGGAATCCGTGCTTCACTTGATGCAGGCGATGTCACACTCGGTGAAATAATGACAATACTTCCGTTTCAAAACACTTTGTCAACTTTCAAGGTGACAGGTGAGCAGCTTCTTACAGCGATTGAAAACGGTGTCAGCCAGGTTGAAGATGTTGCTGGAAGATTCCCTCAAGTATCAGGAATGCGATATACATTTGATCCAAGCAAACCTGCTAATGGTGGAAGAGTCACCTCAATTGAAATTGATGAAAATGGCAGCTGGAAGCCGTTAGATTTAAATAAAACCTATGGTATGGTTTCTAATAACTTTATTCGTGGAGGTGGAGATGGATATAAAGTATTCAGATCTGCATCTGAAATCTATGACTTTGGTCCAGATTTAGCGGATGTTGTTGCGAACTATATTAAAGCAAATCCAGGGTATTCTGGTTATACCGATAACCGAATTACTCAGGAATAATAAAAGCTTAATTTGAGCATCTAAGGGCTGGTTTTTAAACCAGCCCTTAATTTTCTTCGATTATTTCTAACAAAAAGCTTAATGCTTGTGTATTATGCTGAACATCTTCGTGTGTGAATGAAATAAATGACGTCAATAAATATAGAACAAGTTACTGATATTCATCATTGGTCTGATAAAACATTTTCATTTAAAACTACCCGCAAGTTTTTAAATGAATTTAATAATGGTGAATTCGCAATGATTGGCATAGAGTATGAAGGCAGAAAACTCATGAGGGCCTATTCATTTGTATCAGCAAATCATGAAGATCATTTAGAGTTTTTATCAATTAAGCTTAAAGATGGACTCTTAACTTCCAAATTACAAAAAATCAAAGTTGATGATGAAATACTTGTAAGAGATAAATCGACGGGCACTTTAATTATCGATGACCTTCTGCCAGGACGTAATCTTTATCTTATCTCCACAGGGACTGGCTTGGCACCTTTTATGAGCATTATAAAAGACCATAAAACTTATGAACGTTTTGATAAAGTTGTATTAACCCATACAGTCCAATACCCAGAAGAACTAGCTTACAGATCAGATCTAGAATCATTTAACGTGAAATGGGAAAAAGTAACTCAGGGCAGATTTATATACTTTAATACACTGACCAAAGCGCAATGGCCACGGGAAGGAAGAATTACGAATTGGATTAAAAACGAAAAACTAACTTCAGAAATTGGATATGAAGGTATTGATCCTAAACTAGACAGATTTATGGTATGTGGATCAACTGGACTAAATTCAGATTTAATAGAATATTTTGAATCAATAGGAATGCAACAAGGTAATACAAAAATACCTGGTGAATTTGTAGTAGAAAAGGCATTTGTAAGAAGATAAAATTATTAGATTACATTCATATCTTAAATAGCGTTTTTTAAGTGACCAGAATTAACTTAGTTCCTCCAGAAGAATTATCGGACCAACACCTTGTAGCCGAATATAGGGAAATATTTATGGTAGGTTCTTCTTTGCAACGTTCTTTAAGATCACCCAATTGGGAAAAAACAAAAAAATTAATACCAAAACAGTTCACTCTAAATAAGGGTCATGTCAAATTTTTTTATGATAAGGGAAAATATTTATCTGAAAGATACAATGAATTAATAAATGAAATGAAAAAACGAGATATGAATCCAGATCCATCACGCACTTTTAAAAAACAACAATGGCCAAATGAATTATATAAAAACTGGAAGCCCAAAGATATTGATTTAAAACTTGTCCGCAAACGTATTCAGACGAAAATCAAACTTAAGCCTGATTGGTACAAATGGAATGGTAAAAAAAAACAAGTGTTATTTAACTAACACTCAATAAATAAAACAATTCCCATAGTGGTGAACAGAGTTACCGTACACATATGGGAAAAGTTAAAAGAATAATTAGAAGTGATTTAATCCCAGAAAATTATTGCATCCACTACAGATGTTATGACATTTCCTGTTCCAGTAAGTATTGCTTGAGGTACAGCAACAATACTTTCAGCACAGCCACTCGCCAACAAGGCCAAAAGAACTATAAAAAATAATTTTAACTTCATTACTATCTCTCCTTGTTAATAGAAAATCGTTGTTAATAGAAGCTTGATTATAAAGTACTTTAAATTACCTTGACAATCAAATATTAGTATAAATATTTTTTTATTTTTAAAAAATTCAAATTAATTCGTACAAATTTTGTTGATATTGATTTTCATATAATCACCACAAACACTATAAAATAGCTGCTATAAATTTAAATTAGTAGGGTTCAACAAATGCAAAGAATCTTTCTCTTTCTGATTACGAATATCGCCATTATGGTAGTCCTAAGTATTACTTTAAGAATACTTGGGGTTGATAGCCTTCTTGCTCAGAACGGTAGTGATTTAAACATTAATGCTTTGGTAATTTTTTCAGGTATTTTTGGTTTCGGCGGCGCTTTTATCTCTCTTGCCATTTCAAAATGGATGGCTAAACGGATGACCGGTGCAAAAGTTATTGAACAACCAGCGAATAATGTTGAGATCTGGTTATTAGAAACAGTTGAAAAGCAGTCCAGTATTGTTGGTATCAAAATGCCAGAAGTAGCTATTTTCCCCTCTGGTCAAATGAACGCATTTGCAACAGGTGCAAGTAAAAATAATGCTCTAGTTGCAGTATCACAGGGACTACTTGACAATATGAGTCAAGGTGAGATTGAGGCTGTAGTAGGTCATGAAATGAGTCACGTTGCAAACGGTGACATGGTTACCCTTACTCTAATTCAAGGCGTTGTAAACACTTTTGTAATTTTCTTTTCGAGAGTGATTGGTCACATCGTTGACAGGGTTATATTAAAAAATCAACGCGGATATGGAATTGGGTACTTTGTAACCACAATATTCGCGCAAGTTATTCTTTCAATATTAGCAAGTATTGTGGTGATGTATTTCTCTAGAAAGAGAGAATATATAGCTGATACAGGTGGAGCTGACTTAGCAGGCCATCAAAATATGATTAATGCCCTAAAACGTTTAGCACAAAAAGAACCTGAACCACTTCCTGAACAGTTAGCTGCATTTGGGATTGGTGAAAAGCCTAAAACGGGCTGGTCTCAGTTGTGGGCGTCACACCCGCCACTAGAAAATAGAATTAAGGCGCTTGAATCTCGCTCAATACAATCTAATTAATTTTTTTTATGGCGATAACTATCAAAACTGCTGAGCAGATTGAAAAGATGCGTATTGCTGGACAGTTGGCTGCGAGCGTACTGGAAATGATTGAACCTCACGTCAAGTCAGGTGTGACTACAGAATATCTGGATCAACTCTGTCATAGCTATATTGTTGAGAAGTTAAATGCAATACCTGCCCCACTTAACTATAACGGCTTTCCTAAATCAATATGTACTTCAATAAATAATGTTGTTTGTCATGGAATTCCAGGAGAGAAAAAACTTAAAAAGGGTGATATTATTAATATCGATATAACAGTAATCAAAGACGGTTTTCATGGTGACACCTCTAAAATGTTTCTTATTGGTAAACCAAGTGTCAAAGCAAGAAGAATTTGCACAGTTGCATACGAATGTATGCTAATTGGAATTGAAAAAGTCAAACCAGGCATACACTTAGGTGAGATTGGTAGAGCGATTGGAACTTACGCAAAATCGAAGAATTGTGCAGTTGTTCGTGACTATTGTGGTCATGGAATTGGTTTAGGGTTTCATGAAATGCCCCAAGTCATTCACTACGATGATGGTAAAGTCAATCGAAGTCCTATTTTAGAACAAGGAATGACTTTCACTATCGAACCAATGATCAATCTAGGTAGCTATGAAGTAATTACTTCCAAGATTGATGGATGGACAGTTACCACTAAAGACCGCTCCCTTTCAGCACAATGGGAACACACTATCTTGGTTACCGAAAATGGTTACGAAATATTAACACTTCGAAAAGAGGAATTAATTTCTTAGTATGCCCTAGATTCGATACTTCAGATTGCAATTGATATTCCAGCTTGTGATAAAATGACACTTTTTTACTCTCACTTGTTTGACTTGTGAAACGCTTAAGAAATTATTTTATTTCAGGCCTTCTTTTCTGGGTACCTCTAGCTTTAACTGTCCTCGTTATTAAGTTCTTCTTAGAGCTTATTAATAATCTTGTTCCACAAAAATACTTACCAGAAGCTCTATTTAATTTAGATACTACTATTCCAGGATCAGGAATTATCTTTGTACTGATAGTCATACTTATCACAGGAGTGTTGGTTACTAATATATTAGGCCGAAAACTAGTAGCCCTATGGGAAAGAGTCCTTAATAAAATTCCAGGCTTTAGAAACGTATACAACGTATTAAAAAAAGTTTCTGATACTGTATTTAATACTTCCACAGAGAGTTTTAGAAAGGCATTTTTAATTCAATATCCAAGCAAGGGAATTTGGGTAATCGCATTTCAATCAGGTGATTACAGGGGTGAGGCTGAATCTATTATCGGTGAAGAAATTATGAATCTTTTTGTGCCAACCACCCCTAATCCAACTTCAGGTTTTTTTGTGATGATGGCGAAAAAAGATGCATTCGAACTTGATATGAGTGTTGAAGAAGCATTCAAGCTAGTTATCTCTGCAGGCGTTGTAACGCCTAACTCGGTAAAGATTAAGGATGAGAAATGAGAACTCATTTCTGTGGAGAATTAAATAAAAGTTTTCTCGAAAAAGAAGTTATTTTATGTGGCTGGGTAAACAGAAGGCGTGACCATGGTGGTGTCATTTTTCTCGACCTCAGAGATAAGATAGGCCTTGCACAAATTGTTATCAATCCAAAAGCCAAGGAAACTTTCAAGTTGGCTGAAAGTATACGAAATGAATTCGTTCTTAAAGTTAAAGGAAAGGTAATAGCTAGAAATACTGAAATGATTAATAAGAAAATCTCTACTGGGGAGATTGAAGTTTTTGCTAACGAAATTGAAATCCTAAACACTTCAAAACCTATTCCTTTTCAGCTTGACTCTGAAGACACCTCGGAAGAAGTTAGACTAAAGTATCGCTATCTTGATTTGCGTCGAGATTTAATGCAAAAGCGTCTTCGGCTAAGATCTAAAGTGACGAAATATATTCGTGACTTTATGGATAAAAACGACTTTATAGATATTGAAACACCATTTTTGACAAAGGCTACGCCAGAAGGAGCTAGAGATTATCTTGTACCTTCACGAACTCACGAGGGTAGTTTTTTTGCACTACCTCAGTCCCCACAGCTATTCAAACAGTTACTTATGATGTCAGGCTTTGAGCGCTATTATCAAATAGTTAAATGCTTCAGAGACGAAGATTTAAGGGCAGACCGTCAGCCAGAATTCACTCAGCTGGATGTAGAAACATCTTTTACGAATGAGAGTGAGATAACCTCTTTGATGGAGGAAATGATTAGAGGATTGTTCCAAGAGGTACTCAACGTAAGCCTTCCTAAAAAATTCTCATCCATTAGCTACCATGAAAGTATGAAATTATATGGCGTTGATCGACCTGATTTAAGGATTCCAATGCAAATGGTTGACATAAATGAAACAATGAAAGATGTTGAATTTAAAGTCTTTTCAGGCCCAGCTAACAGTGACAAGGCTAGAGTAGCTGCATTGAAGGTTCCTGGTGGAGCTTCGATTAGTCGTAAACAAATAGATGACTACACTAAGTACGTTAGTATTTATGGGGCAAAAGGATTGGCTTATATAAAAATTAACGAAAATGGGCCTTCTTCACCAATCATTAAATTCTTGGGTGACGAGATTACTAAAAAAGTGATTAAGGAAACCAAAGCATCAATTGGCGACATTATATTTTTTGGTGCCGATAAAACCAAAATTGTTAACGAATCTCTTGGAAATTTGAGAGAGAAATTAGCTAGTGACCTTAACCTTTTTGATTCTGAATGGGCTCCTGTTTGGGTATTCGATTTTCCAATGTTTGATGTTGAAGATGACGGCACCTTAAATGCAATTCATCACCCATTTACAGCGCCTAGTGTTGATATTCAAATGCTTTTAAAGGAACCAGAAAAATCTCTTTCTCGTGCCTACGACCTTGTCATTAATGGTTCAGAAGTTGGCGGAGGCTCTATTCGTATACATCAAAGTGATATGCAAAAGACGGTCTTAAAATTACTTGGCATTGATGATGATGAAGCTAGAAATAAATTTGGATTCCTTCTAGACGCTCTCGATTATGGGTGCCCTCCTCATGGCGGTATTGCTTTTGGACTAGATAGACTGGTGATGATACTTTGCGAAGCTAACTCTATTCGGGAAGTTATTGCATTTCCAAAAACACAAACGGCAGCCTGTTTGTTGACTGATGCTCCAACAAATATTCCAAAAACACAACTTCGAGAGTTAAAATTAAAGACAATCTAGTAGTAAAATCACCACAATGAATATTAGAGGTTCCATAAAACAAGCACTACTTGAAAAAAACGCCACTTTGGTAGCCCACTATTACGTTGATGCAGATTTACAAACTCTGGCAGAAGAAACCGGAGGTATTGTTTCAGATTCTTTGGAAATGGCGAGATTTGGTCAAAACAGCGACGCAGAAACAATTGTTGTTGCTGGTGTTAAATTTATGGGCGAAACTGCCAAAATTCTTTCCCCTGAAAAGAGAGTGTTGGTTCTTGATGATCAGGCAACTTGCTCACTTGACCTTTCTTGTCCAATCGATGACTTTTCAACATTTTGTGATGCCAACTCTGACCGTGTCGTGGTCGTTTATGCCAATACTTCAGCCGAAGTCAAAGCTAGAGCAGACTGGGTGGTGACATCTGGTAGCGCCCTCAAAATAGTTAATAAATTACACCAAGAGGGTAAAAAAATACTTTGGGCACCTGACAAATACCTAGGCCACTACGTTCAAACGGAGACTGGTGCTGACATGCTTTTATGGGATGGAGCCTGCGTTGTCCACGAGGAATTCAAAGCAGAGGGACTTGAAAGGCTTATGCAACACCACCCTGATGCAGCAGTTTTGGTACATCCAGAGTCACCCAAAGGAGTTATTGCTCTTGCTGATGTTGTTGGATCAACGACTCAGTTAATAGAGGCAGCAGCCACTAGACCTGAAGAAACATTTATTGTGGCAACAGACAACGGAATTTTTCATAAAATGCATGAGGTTGCACCAGAAAAAAAATTCATTGAAGCCCCAACTATGGGTGTTGGAGCAACTTGCGAATCGTGCGGACATTGTGGCTGGATGGCTATGAATAGCCTTGAAAAATGTTTAAGCACATTGACTACCGGTAAAAATGAAATAAGAATCAATGATGAAGTTATTGAAAAAGCAAAGCACTCTATCCATCGATTGCTCGAATTCACTCAATAGAATATTCACGGAGATAAGTAATTAATAATGGCAGGACATAGTAAGTGGCACAATATTCAACATAGAAAAGGTGCCCAGGATGCAAAGCGCGGAAAAGTCTTTACAAAACTCATCAAAGAAATAGTTGTTGCTGCAAAAATGGGTGGAAGCGTTATCGAAAATAATCCCTCTTTACGTGCTGTTATCGATAAAGCACTTGCCGCCAACATGAAACGAGACACCATAGACAATGCAGTTAAACGCGGTGCAGGTGATTTGGATGGAGAAAATTACGAAGAGGTTCGCTATGAAGGTTATGGCTTGGGAGGGACCGCCATTATGGTTGATTGCCTAACAGACAACCGCAACCGAACAGTTGCTGATGTTCGTCATGCCTTTTCAAAGCACGGGGGAAATCTGGGTACTGATGGCTCTGTTTCCTATATGTTTTCAAAACAAGGCTTTATTAGCTTCGCTTCAGGTGATGAAGATGCAATTATCGAAGTCGCTATAGAATCTGGTGCTGATGATGTCATTACTAATGATGATGGCTCCATTGATGTAATGACAACCCCGGATGACTTTTTTACTGTAAAGGACGCCCTTTTCGCCAACAACTTGAACCCAGAATATTCTCAAATCACTATGGAACCTGCAAGCCGTATTGAACTCAATTTAGAAGACGCTGAAAAGTTCATTAAGCTTATCGACAAACTCGAAGACCTAGATGATACTCAGGAGGTCTACCATAATGCTGATATTTCTGATGAGGTAATGGCTCAATTATGATCTCAATTCATTCGGGGATTCAAGCTCTTCGAAATTTTAAAGTTAAAACTCTTCAAGAAAAACTGCAATCAAAACTGCCTAATTTGAGTTTACTGAATACTGAATATATTCATTTCATCGATTCCAATACAACACTAAACTCCGAAGACAAATCCCACCTCGATAAACTTTTGAATTACTCCCCGTCGATTAATATTTCAAATTCAATTGATAACGTTATAGTTACACCAAGACAGGGAACTATTTCGCCATGGTCTTCAAAGGCAACCGATATAGTACATATCTGCGGCCTCAAACACATTAAAAGATTAGAGCGTGGTATTAACTATCATTTCGATCGTCAACTTAAAGACGAAGAGTTGGACATAGTTCTAGATATTATTATGGACAGGATGACTGAATCTTATCTCATTAATATAAATGAAGCAGACTTACTTTTTAATGAGTTGAAGCCAAAAGAGTATCAAAATATTGACGCACTTCTTTTAGGAAAGTCCGCTATTGAAAAGTCGAATATCGAACTTGGTTTAGCTTTAAGTGAGAATGAGATAGAATACTTATATAATCAGTTTAGTATACTAGGCCGTAATCCAACAGACATCGAACTGATGATGTTTGCTCAAGTAAACTCAGAACATTGTAGACATAAAATCTTTAATGCAGATTGGGTAATTGATGAAGAAGTTCAGACTATTTCACTCTTTGGAATGATTAAAAACACTTATCAACAAAATCCTCAAGGATTGTTGTCTGTTTATAGTGACAATTCAGCAGTAATGACAGGATACAAATCAACTTACTTTGAGCCTAATGAAGAAGGCATCTACTCATCAAAAAGTGCTCATAAAGCTGTATTAATGAAGGTCGAAACACATAACCATCCTACAGCAATTGCTCCTCACCCAGGAGCGGCAACTGGTTCGGGTGGTGAAATCAGAGATGAAGGGGCCACAGGTAGAGGCTCAAAACCAAAGGTAGGTCTGTGTGGGTTTTCTGTTTCTAACCTAAGAATACCAAATGCTATAAATGAGTGGGAAATAGATTACGGAAAGCCTAAACAGATAGCCTCTGCGCTTGACATAATGATAGAGGGCCCAATAGGCGGAGCTGCATTTAATAACGAGTTTGGTCGCCCAAATACTTGCGGCTACTTTAGAACCTATGAACAACTAACCCATGACAGTGAAATCAGAGGTTATCACAAACCAATTATGTTAGCTGGTGGTATCGGCAACATTAAAGAAAACCACGTCGAAAAGGGCTCAATTTCCCATGGCGACAAGCTGATTGTTTTAGGAGGACCATCAATGCTGATTGGGCTTGGTGGTGGTGCAGCCTCAAGTGTTGGTAGTGGTGAACAAAGCGAGGATTTAGACTTCGCTTCGGTGCAACGCGCAAATCCAGAAATGCAAAGACGTGCTCAAGAAGTTATCAATTCTTGTGTAAATTTAGGTGACAACAATCCGATTGTTTCAATTCACGATATTGGCGCAGGTGGTCTGTCAAATGGAATTCCGGAAATTGTTAACGACTCCAATAAAGGCGCCCAACTTCAACTAAGAAATATTCCAAATGACGAAAAAAAAATGTCACCAATGGAGATATGGTGTAACGAATCTCAAGAGAGGTATGTGCTTGCTATTAGAGAGGAAAGTGTTTCACTATTTAGTGCAATTTGTGAAAAAGAGCGAGCGCCTTTTTCCATTTTAGGTGAAGCGACTGAGAACCTTCATTTAACTCTGGAAGACGCTCATTTCAATAATAAACCAATTGATATAGAGATGTCTTTGTTGTTTGGATCAAGCCCAAAAACAATCAAAGACGTCAAATCTATCGCAAACAGTGAGCCAGAATTCAACAACACAGAAATTAAAATTGATGAGGCCATTAATCGCCTATTAAGGTTGCCGACGGTGGCTAGTAAAAATTTTTTAATTACGATCGGTGATCGAACCGTTACGGGACTGGTTGCTAGAGATCAAATGATTGGTCCATGGCAAGTGCCTGTAGCAGACTGTGCGATTTCATTATCTGATTATATTGGCTATCAAGGTGAAGTTATGTCGATTGGAGAAAAAACACCTTTAGCCTTAAGTAATGCTCCAGCAGCGGCTCGAATGAGTGTCGGCGAAGCTTTAACCAACCTGTTAGGTGGTTATATTGAAGATATCAACCACATTAAACTATCAGCTAACTGGATGTGTGCTAGTGGCTTCGCTGGCGAAGATGCAAAGCTCTACGAAGCTGTAAATGCTATTGCAATGGATCTTTGTCCTGCGTTAGGTCTTACCATCCCAGTAGGTAAAGATTCGATGTCTATGAGAAGCACTTGGCAAGAGAATGGTAAAGAAAAATCCGTTACCGCCCCACTTTCACTTATTATAAGCGCATTTTCAAAAACCCCTGATGTAAGAATTCAGATTAGCCCTCTCCTTAATACTAAAATTGACTCAGAGCTACTTTTGATTGATTTGGGACTTGGAAAAAATAGAATGGGAGGCTCTTGCCTGGCACAAGTCTTTAACCAAATCGGAAAATCAACCCCTGATTTAGACGACCCCAAACTTTTCGCTAATTTCTTTTCAGTTATTAACCAACTCAACAATAAAAGATTAATTTTTGCATACCACGACCGTTCTGACGGTGGCGTCATAATAACCCTACTAGAAATGGCTTTCGCTTCACATTGCGGACTGGATATCAAGTCATCTGACCCTTTGTCTGAACTATTCAATGAAGAGCTTGGCTGCGTCATCCAAGTGTCAAAAGCAAATAAATCAGAAGTTCTTAATACTCTAGAAAATGCTGGGCTTAAAGACTGCGTTCACCATATTGCAAACATAAACCAATCTGACAAAATATCGATTTATCAGCAAGGTAAGTTAGTATTTAATGAAAAACGTGTTAATCTTCATAATTACTGGTCTTCTACTTCATTTGAAATCTCTAAATTAAGAGATAACCCTATATGTGCTGAATCAGAAAATCAACAATTATTAATCCAATCTGATGGCCTAATGGCTTCACCGAAATTTGACATTGATGAATCCATTAGCACTACCTATATCAATGTTGGAAAAAAACCTAAAATAGCCATTTTGAGGGAACAAGGAATCAATGGACATGTAGAAATGGCGGCAGCCTTTACAAAAGCAGGGTTTGTTGCAAGCGATGTCCATATGAGTGATATTTTATCTGAAAGAATCTCTCTGTCAGAGTTTCATGGTATAGCAGCCTGTGGTGGATTTTCATACGGAGACGTTCTTGGTGCTGGACGTGGTTGGGCAAACTCAATCCTTTATAACAACCAAACCAAAGAAGAGTTTGGTAAATTCTTTTCTAGAAGTGACAGCTTTGCATTGGGCGTATGTAACGGCTGTCAGATGATTTCTAATCTCAAAGAGATTATTCCTGGAACTCAAGATTGGCCTTCTTTTGAGCGCAATACTTCTGAGCAATTCGAAGCACGCTTTACGAGTGTTGAAATTCAAGACTCTGATTCTCTTTTTTTTGATGGTATGGCTGGCTCAATAATTCCAATTGCTATTGCTCACGGTGAAGGAAGAGCAAACTTTGCTTCGTCACAAAACGAAAGCAATATTGCGGTCAAGTATGTCGATTATCAAGGCATTCCAACACAAACCTATCCTCATAATCCGAATGGCTCTGAAGCTGCTGCTGCTAGTCTTTGTAATGACTCAGGCAGGGTTACTATTATGATGCCTCACCCTGAACGTGTCTTTAGGGCAGTACAAAACTCTTGGCATCCAAGTGAATGGAATGAAAGATCACCGTGGATGAGAATGTTTGAAAATGCTAGAAAGTGGGTCGACTAATGCTATCAATAGTATTCTCTTCATCTTAAGAAGTGTTATATAGATGATAACTCCTCAAATCATTCGCAGCAATCGCAAGACATTAAGTCTCTCGATCAATGAAAATGCTGATCTTGTTGTTCGAGCGCCACATAGAGTATCTTATGATGAGATTAAAAAATTTATTTCTGAGAAGTCTGCCTGGATTGATAAGAAACAGAGGCTCATTAAAGCTCAGCTTAAGGAGAAAGTGAATGCAAACTTAATCTCCCAATGTCTCTATTTAGGTACTCTTTACCCACTCAAAATAGATAATAATAGGGTTGAGCCAATATCCTTTAATGGTCACATATTTACCATAGCTAATATTAATAGTGAGAAAATAAGCCTGATTCTTAAAAGTTGGTATAAAAAGAGATTTATAGAGATTGCAGTGCCTCGATTAGGTTATTTTTCTAACAAACATCAACTTAAATTTAACCAGATTAGAGTCAAGGAACAAAAAACTCTTTGGGGGTCGTGCTCAAGTAAAAACAATATAAACCTTAATTATCTTTTAATTATGGCACCAATAAAGGTGATTGACTATGTGATTGTGCATGAATTAGTGCACACTATCCATAAAAATCATTCTGCTAAGTTTTGGCAAAAAGTTGAAACCATAATGCCAAATTATGAAGATGCTAGATGCTGGCTAAAGGACAACGGTTACAAGCTAAGACGTCTATAACCGTTATGACCAATTTACCCGTTATACTTTTCTACGGCTTCTTCCATAGCCGCTTTCAATGTATCTTGTTCTGCCATCTCAACAATGATGTCACCACCACCTACCAATTCTGAATTGAAGTAGATTTGAGGGAAGGTAGGCCAGTCTGCAAAATCAGGTAGGCTTTGAAAAACTTCTTGGTCTTCAAAAACGTTAACATAAGCAAACTCAACTCCTGTGGAAGCTAGTGTTTGAGATGCACGAGCAGAAAAACCACATTGAGGAAATTGAGGTGTTCCCTTCATATAAATCACGATCGCAGCACTGTCGACTTGTTTTTGAATTTTTTCTAATACGTCCAATTTAATACTCCAAAATATTTACCTACCATTTTAGTATAAGTATTGAATTGCATGCAAAGAATCATTCAATAATCAATACTTTGTTGCCTGAGAAACAATATATTTTTGTCCTTGTTTTAATTTTTTATAATTACCAAATACCGACTTAAAATTGTTTTTAATAAAATCTTTTAGCCCATTAATTGTGACCACGGTAATTTTTCCACCCGGTTTTAGTGCATCCAAAGCGTCATAAAGAATAATTGAAAGCTGCTCCCGCCCAACTTTAGCTGGAAGATTGGAAATAACTTGATCAAATTTTACTTTATCAGGAATCTGCAAAAAAGCATCAGAAAAATATGCTTTTGCATTAGTTACGTTATTTAATTTTGCGTTATTATTGGCAAGGTCTATAGCAACAAAATCCTTGTCAATCATGTGGACTTCGCCTTTGGTGCAATGTTTTGCTAACGCAAGACCGATAGGTCCATATCCACAACCCAAATCAAGACAAACATCGTTTACGCCGACCTTAATATGTTTCATCAGTAGCAAAGTACCTTCATCGATTGATCGAGGACTAAAAAGGCCCCATCGAGTATGTAATGTGAGCTCGTTATCTAGGAGATTAACGACAATTTCTATATCTTTTTTTAGATTAATAATATCTTCTCGGTCAAACATTAAACCCTCATAAATTTAAAAGTTATTTCATATTTTTTGCTTTATTTTTTTTTTTTTTGTAATTATCTTACTTGCGTCATCACCAAGATGTGCTTCGCCACGAGCTTTTGCAAGTTGAATTTGTTTTTCTCTTTCCCGGTAGCGATTTATTTGAGTAACGTCTTTGGTGCCATAACAACGTGGACAAGATGCTCCCTTTTCGTAATGTGGATGGATTTTATCTTCCTCTGTAATCGGGTATCTACATGCATGACATTGGTCATATTGACCTAACTCTAAATTATGTTTGACAGCAACCCTGTCATCAAAAACAAAGCATTCTCCCTCCCATAGGCTTTCTTCTTCTTCAACCTCTTCAAGATACTTTAAGATGCCTCCTTGTAAATGGTAAACATTCTCAAAACCTTCTGATTTCAAATAGGCGGTAGACTTTTCACAACGGATTCCACCAGTACAAAACATGGCTATTTTCTTGTTTCGAAACTGTTCCAAATTGTTTTTAGTGTAACTAGGAAACTGACGAAATGTTTCAGTGTTGGGATTGATTGCTCCTTTAAAACTGCCGATCTCAAATTCATAATTATTTCGTGTATCGATTAAAACCACTTCAGGGTCACTAATTAGTTCATTCCAATCTTTGACCTTAACATAAGTTCCAACTGAATGGGTCGGATCAACATCTCCTATGCCAAGAGTTACAATTTCTTCTTTGAGCTTAACTTTAAGTCGCTTAAAGGGGATTGTTTCACTATAAGAAAACTTATACTCTAAATCTCTGAATCTATTGTCAGCATTGAGGTAATCAAGGATTTTATTAATTGCACTATCACTTCCAGAAATAGTACCATTAATTCCCTCCCTAGCTAGCAACAAGGTTCCTCTGACGTTTAAAGAATCCATAAAATCTCTTAAGGGTACTTGCATTTTGTCGAAGTCATCCAACCTAGAAAATTTATATAAAGCACAGATAGTAAACATAATTCTAGTAAAAAAATAAAGATTTAATTTTACTTGGCAGATTTCCTCATTTCAACTCTTTTGAATTATCAACAATACCGCACAATTACTTCGTTAGCGCTTAAGTAAAATTCCACATGACAAGTGTATAATGTCCACCTTTCCTAAAAAAAAATAAGCTCTAAAACATACTCTTAATGCTTGAAGATATTAACAATCCTAGCGATATAAAAAAGCTTAACATTGATCAATTGCAATTGCTTGCTGATGAAATTAAAGAGTTTTTAATTGCAAATATAAAAAAAACAGGTGGTCATCTTGGTTCGAATTTGGGTACTATTGAGCTAACCTTAGCGATGCATTATGTATTTGATACCCCTGATGATACTTTTGTTTGGGATGTAGGTCATCAAGCGTATACCCATAAAATACTCACTGGAAGAAAAGATTTAATGTCAACTTTACGACAAAAAGGCGGTATTTCAGGTTTTACAAAAAGAACTGAAAGTGAGCATGATGCTTTTGGCGCAGGTCATTCCTCAACCTCAGTAAGTGCAGCACTAGGCATAGCGATTTCGAATAAGTTAAACCAAAATATTGATACCTCAATTGCCGTTATAGGTGATGGCGCTCTAACCGGCGGAATGGCTTTTGAGGCACTCAATCATGCAGGAGATTCTGATGCTAACCTTCTGATCATACTCAATGATAATGACATGTCCATTTCAAGGCCTGTTGGCGCTTTAAGTAAATATTTAACTCGGCTTATTTCTGGAAAGATATATTCAACAATGAAATCAAAATCTCTAGAGATTCTTGAAAGTTTGCCCCGTATAAGAAAATTCGCAAAGCGTTCGGAAGAACACCTAAAAGGAATGCTGCTGCCAGGAACTTTATTTGAAGAATTAGGTTTAGATTACTTTGGACCAATAGATGGCCACGACATACCATTAATGATTAAAACTTTACAAAATTTAAAGAATCTTGAGAAGCCTAGAATCTTGCATATTATTACGAAAAAAGGCCATGGAATAGAGGGTGCTGATAAACATCCCTCAAAGTTTCATGGCGTTTCACCACCCTCAAGTTCAACTAGTAATCTACCAAGCTATAGCAATGTTTTTGGAGAATGGCTTTGCAATACCGCGAGAAGTGACTCAAAGTTAATTGGTATTACACCGGCAATGTCTGAAGGCTCAGGCATGGTTAAATTCTCGACGACTTTCCCAGATCGTTTTTTCGATGTTGCAATTGCTGAACAGCACTCCATTACATTAGCTGGTGGAATGGCAACTAAAGGCTTGAAGCCTGTTGTTGCAATCTATTCGACCTTTCTGCAGCGGGGATATGACCAATTCATTCATGACATCGCCTTACAGAATTTAAACGTCGTTTTTGCTATTGATCGAGCTGGTTTAGTTGGAGCTGATGGAGCAACTCATGCAGGTGTTTTTGATTTAAGTTTTTTAAGATGCATTCCGAATATAGTCATAATGGCACCGAGCTCTTCTCTTGAAATGTATAAAGCTCTTAATACTGCTCACAAATTAAATGGGCCTGTTTGTATCCGCTTTCCAAGAGGCAAATCAAAGGTTGAGGAGTTTATTACTGATGAAATGATAGAGCTTGGCAAGGCAAATGTCATTAGGACCGGTCGTGACATTGCAATTTTTGCATTTGGCAATATGCTTGATCCAGCCATTGAAGCTGGCAATGAAATGGACGCAACAATTATTGATATGAGATTTATTAAACCTTTAGATGAAAGACTAATAACAGAGATTGCTCAAAATAATAAAAAATTAATTTCTATAGAGGATAATGTCTCCTCTGGAGGCGGTGGCAGTGCAATAAATGAATTATTGCAACGAAATAACATAAAAACACCACTCTGCATCTTAGGTGTACCAGATATCGTTACTGAACATGGCTCACAAAATGAGCTTTATGAAGAGTATGGCCTAAACGCAAAAAACTTGATTAAGTTAGGAACTAGCCAATGAGGGAAACTTTAAAACGTTTTAGCCCAAAACGCGAAGATGTTAATTTAGGTTGGCTAAATCGACACTTACATGACCCATATCTTTGGAAATGGAATAAACGTACCATTTCTAGAGCTTTTGCGATTGGCTTATTTTGTGCTTTTATACCAATCCCTCTTCACACGCTTTTAGCAGCGGTGCTTGCTGTTGTTTTTTCATCTAATATCTTACTTTCAATGGCTCTCGTTTGGGTAAATAACCCAATCACCATGGTGCCAATTTATTACTACATATATCAACTGGGCTCTTACATCATTGGCATGGAATTGGACCCTAACTTTGTATTTACTTTGGAATATATACTCGAAAATTTGACCACAACCACTATAGCTCTATGGGTTGGAGGTTTAATCGTTTCTCCTATCGCAGCAATCTTAGGCTATATATCTATTCTATTGATTTATAAGTATAGAGCGTTTAAACGAATTAAACATTGGAGATGAGTCGCTTTCTGATATTAGCCTCTAAGGTATCAACCAGAGAATCATTATCTACCTTGCTATGAGTCTTACCATTGATATACATTAAATTTGGAGATCCGCCTGTAACTCCAACACTTACTTCCCTAGCTTCACCTGGTCCATTCACAACACACCCAATCACAGCTACATCAATTGATTCAGTAATATCTTCTAAACGAGACTCAAGCTCATTAACAACTGCAATAACATCAAACTTTTGTCTAGAACATGAAGGACAGGCAATTAAATTTACGCCCTTCTTTCTTAGATTCAGTGACTTTAAAATATCAAAACCAACTCTTACCTCGTCAACCGGATCTGACGCAAGAGAAACGCGAATAGTGTCACCTATACCTTCACTTAAAAGCAAACCCATGCCAATCGATGACTTAACAGTGCCTGACCTATAAGAGCCAGCCTCCGTAATACCCAAATGAAGTGGATTGACGATTTGAGAGGCTAGCTGTCTGTATGCAAATACAGTCATAAAAACCTCCGACGCTTTGAGAGAGACCTTGTAATTATTGAAGTTGAGTTTATCCAGAATATCAATGTGTCTGAATGCCGACTCCACCATCGCTTCAGGAGTTGGCTCTGTATATTTTTTCTGTAAATCTTTTTCCAATGAGCCAGCATTCACTCCAATACGAATCGGTATATTGTGATCCTTTGCTGACGCAACAACCTCTCTAACGCGATCTTCTTTGCCAATATTTCCTGGATTAATTCTAAGACAGTCTGCCCCATATTCAGCCACCTTGAGTGCTATTTTATAATCAAAATGAATATCTGTGATCAACGGAATATTTGCACGTTGCTTGATTTCTTTAAAAGCCTCAGCTGCATCCATAGTCGGAATTGAAACCCTAACAAGATCAGCACCTGCTTTTTCAAGTGACTCTATTTGGAGAACCGTTGACTCGATATCACAAGTGTTGGTGTTTGTCATACTTTGAACACTGATAGGAGCTCCACCACCTATTGCAACATCTCCGACAAAAATTTGGTCAGAGATTCTTCTTTTAATTTTGTGTACTTGCTTCATAAGTCTTTATTGCTTCATCTAAGCTCTCAGTATTATTGTCAATTATTGTAGTTGATGAGACCTCTTCAATGTTCTCATCAGTTTGCCCTTCAGTACTTTCAAAATTATTTGGCTCACTGATAATAATTGAGGTTGAGCGGGTATTACCAATCTCTACATCCTCGAAATAATACCAGATACCTAAAAATATAATTATTAACGACAAAAGCAGAAATAGCTTTAGTTTGAAGCGTTTTTTTCTTTTAGGATAATACTTGATGCCGTCCAACATTTCTTCTACTCTTATCTAGCACTTTACCTGCAAGTTGCCCACAAGCAGCGTCAACATCATCACCCCTTGTTCGTCTAGTTGTTGTCCGAATGCCTGATCGATATAAAATATTTTGAAACTTATTAATTGTAACTTCTTTTGAGGTTTGATATTGAGTTTTTGGAAATGGATTAAAAGGAATTAGATTTACTTTAGCAGAAATACCTTTTAGTAAACTTGCTAAAGATTTTGCATGTTCAGGTAAATCATTGACCCCATCAAGCATGACATATTCGAAAAATATATGTCTCTCTTGCTCTCCAGCATTTAAATAGTACCGGCAAGCCTTCATCAACTCCTTAATGGGATATTTTTGATTGATTGGAACAAGTATATCTCTCAACTCATCACTAGGTGCATGCAAAGAGATCGCCAAGCTTACTGGAATCGTGTCTGACATTCTATATAGCGCAGGGACAATACCAGACGAAGAAACTGTAACCTTTCTTCTCGATAGTCCAAAAGCCCAATCATCCAATAAAAGATCACAGGCATCATATACTGCGCTTTCATTAAGCAAAGGTTCACCCATACCCATAAATACTACATTTGAAATTCGCTTATCTTTTTTCTTTAAGTAGTTTTGGGCAATCAAAACTTGAGCAATTATTTCATGACTCATTAGATTTCGATTAAATCCCTGAACACCTGTAGAACAAAAGGTACAAGCAAGCGCACAACCAACTTGTGAAGAGATGCACAAAGTTCCTCGTTCTCTTTCAGGAATATAAACTGTTTCTATATGATTGTCTTTCTCAAGTTTAATAATCCACTTGATAACCCCATCTTTTGAATGATTCAGAGTAATTACTTCCGGTAAATCAATTGTAGCTATGGCTTGTAACTTTTTTCTTAAGTCTTTAGATAAATTATGCATATCACCAAAGTTTGTATTACCTTGGTGGTAAATCCATTGCATAATCTGTTTTGTACGAAAAGGTCTCTCACTAAGATCAGAAAATAACTTTTTAAGTTTATCTTGAGGAAGCCCTAATAAGTTTTGTTTTTCTAGCATGGGAAATAACAGCCCTTAAATCGACTGTTTAGATAATATTATTACTTTAACTTTATCTTGTTCTTGGGCAAACACCAACTTCACCAAAAAAATAAGCAATTTCAATCGCAGCATTCTCAATTGAGTCAGATCCATGCACAGCGTTCTCATCTAAAGATTCAGCAAAATCAGCACGAATAGTTCCGGAGGCAGCTTCTTTAGGGTTTGTTGCACCCATAATTTCACGATGTCTAGCTACAGCATTTTCACCTTCTAGAACTTGAACTAATACAGGACCTGATGTCATAAAGGAAATGAGGTCTTTAAAGAAAGGTCGCTCTTGGTGAACAGCATAAAAACCACCCGCTGTAATTTCATCTAAATGTATCATTTTTGCAGCAACAATTTTAAAACCTGCATTCTCAAAGCGAGAATAAATTTCACCAATCACATTTTTAGCAACAGCGTCAGGTTTAATTATTGATAAAGTACGCTCCATACTAATCCTCAATTTTTTTAAAAGCCAGTATTTTACCATGTTGCAGTAAATTTCTATTACTTAGAGGTGAAAATCCTATAGACCAGCGCTACAAGAAAATTTTTATTACTGAATTATATTTTCTTTAAAGATCTCTTGCGACGATAGTTATCAAGTAAGTCATGCCCCATGAATATAGCACTAACAAAAGACAAGAACCATGGCCTTCCATAATAGTAAGGTCGAGTGAGAAGTGGTGTCTTTTCAAAAACAGTATGATTTACACTAGGTTGTAACAATTTTAGAGCAGCCTTATGACCTAGATAAGGTGCCATCGCAACACCATTTCCACAATAGCCTAACGCATAATATATGCCTTGGTTTTCACCTAGACTTGGTAACTTACTAAAACTAAACCCAGTATAGCCTGTCCAACAATGACTAATCTCTACATCAATTAATGAAGGAAAAATTTCAATCAACATCTTGCGAAGAGTAGGTAACGCTTGTTCAGGTGTTATTGAATGCATAGCTGCCCTGGTACCAAGCATGATTCTTCTTCCACAAGGTGTTGCACGGTAATAACAATAACGTTTTCGTGTTTCAACCATACAGTGTCCGCCAGGCAAAAGTGATTGAACCCTTCCAACCCCTATATCTTTTGTAGTGATTATATAACTTGGTATTGGCAATATTCGTCGAGACAAGTTTTTAGAAAGGCTTGGTCGGGTATATCCATTAGTTGCCATTAGAACTTGGTTACATTGGACAATTGTATTTGAAGTAAATACTTTAAACCCTACATCAGAATCTTTAGAAACTGGTTTAACTTTACTTACGAGAGATTTTCCAAAAACTTTTGCTCCAGCGTTTAAAGCAAGTTGCAACAAACCATAATGAAATTTATATGGATGCACAGCTCCATGATCTTCATATAATTGCCCACCAAAATATAAATCTGTTTTTATAGAGTTAGGCATCAACTCAGGCTCTATCATATTTGAATTAAAATTCTCAATAGCTTTCAATTTTTCAAGATTTTTTGACATCTCAATTTGGTCTTGGGGCGTCCATGCTGTTCGTAATCGACCACAAATTTGCAATTCACAATCAATATTATTTTCTTTAATTAAATTAGTAGTAAAAGCTAAAGAAGCATTAGCCTCTTCATGAATTTGAGCAGCAATTTTTGAACCATATTGACGGAGAGCCTGATCTGTTGAGATTTTATGTCCAGATCCCAACATCCCTCCGTTGCGTGTACTGGCACCAAAACCAATCGCTTCTGCATCCAAAACTACCACACTACGACCCGCCTGAGATAAGGTAAGTGCGGCACTCAAACCGGTATAACCTGCACCTACAATTACTATATCTGCTTTTTTTGGAACATCATCGGAGTTGTTATACTGAGCTTGATCTTTCCACCAATACGGCGAGAATTGAGTCATAGTAATTTTATTATCAGATGATTGAAGAAATAATATTATTTTACAGGCTCTGTTATTCCAGACAGACTAAGAGCAAAAAACTCACTCACTCGACTTGAAAACTCCTCAGGATACATATATTTTATTCCAGAGTGTATTGCATTGTCAGCAAACCACGTGATTAAATTAACCCCTTTTTGTTGAGCAATAACTTCCATATCAGCAGTATGGTGAGGTAAAACACGGGTGTCAGCTGTACCATGCATTGCAAATATAGGTCGATCAAGATGATTGATAAAAGCTAATTGTGGGGAAGGCTCTAGAAATGTCTCACCACCAAATATGGATGCAGACCAAATCGCTCCGGGTGCCAACCATGTTGGATAACCTTCCCTTTCCAGCTCTTCTCGCACCACTTTATTTAGGTCAAGATAACCGTTATCCAAAACTAAAGATTGAATTCTATCGTCCATACCAAAGGCAATAGCTGCGGTTGCAGCGCCCATAGAGTCACCATAAATACCGATTCGTTTTGAATCAATGCCCTGTATTTCTATGAGCCAGTCAACACTAGCTATGACGTCACGGTACTCCTTTGTGCCTATACTTACCCTGCCATCTTCAATAGTGGATTTACCGTGATCACGCAAATCAAATAAAAGGACGTTAAAGCCTTTCTTATGCAACATTCCAGCGACAGTTAACATGTCCGGATCATGCTTACTGATTCTTAATCCATGTACAACAATAATGACTGGCGCATTACTGTCTCCTTTTTCTTTTATTGGAAGCCACCATGCATCAAGAGCAATATCTGCATCACCTCCTGTATATTGATGTAACTCCCAGTATTCAACCTGATATTCTTCAAACGGAAAATCAGACTCTTCCGAGTTATCTCTGAAACTACTTGGGTTGTTAACACAGTCATTACCACAGCCAGGTTCGGCCCTAGCAAGAGTTGAGTATATGTAATAACCAACGCCGAAATAAGCAGCACTCAAAATTAGAGCTAGAAAAAGAAAAATAATTAAACTAAATTTGAAAGAAAATTTTTTCATATTTAATAAAATTATTTGTAGCAGTTAAAAACAGTACAAGGCTTTTTTTATCCTCAAGTTCAAACATCAAAAACAAAAAAGGCGCCCTAAAGCGCCTTAAATGTTGACTATCTTTATAACTTAATTTACTGCTTCTTTCAATGCTTTACCGGCTTTAAATGCTGCCACATTTGAGGCGGCAATTTGTATAGTTGCTCCTGTTTGTGGATTACGTCCAGTACGTGCTGCACGACTTCTAACTACAAAACTACCAAAGCCCGTTAGTTGAACACCGCCACCACTTGCCATTTCAGAAGTGATTGCACTAGTTGTTGCATTTAAAGCTCTCGCCGCATCTGCTTTTGATAAATTTGCACCTGAAGCGATTGCATCTATTAATTCTGATTTATTCATGTTAATTCTCTCCTAAAGAAGTTTGACAAAAATTAGAAATAGTGAAAGAGGTAATGTGTGCACCTATTTAAGGAGGAAAGAACCAAAAAAAACAATCTGCCTCCAACGCTAGATCTAAGAAATCATTGTACTATCAAAATAAAGTTAATTGAAAATAATTACAAAAAATTTTTTTTTAACTTTATCGATTGATGTTTTTTTGGACTCTCTCTTTGTCTCTTTTCCAATCTCTATCCTTAATCGACTGACGCTTATCGTGGGCTTTTTTGCCCTTTGCTAGACCAATTTCTATCTTCACTTTTCCTCTGGCCCAGTAAAGCTTTAAAGGAACTATGGTAAAACCTTTCTGTGTTATCTTGTCTCGTAATCGATTAATTTCAAGTCGATGCAGAAGCAACTTTCTTGTCCTTGTTGGGTCAGGATCAACGTGACTTGACACTGAATCGAGTGGTGATATATGAGCACCAAAAAGATAGAGCTCATTGTTTTTTAGAATGACATAGCTTGCCTTGATTTGCACTTTATTCTCTCTCAGGCTTTTAACTTCCCAGCCTTTTAAACTTAGACCTGCCTCTAAGCTTTGTTCGATAAAATAGTCATGCCTTGCTTTTTTGTTTGAAGCAATGGTATTTAAATTATCTTTCTTATTTTTTGTCATGCATCATATATCCAAAAGCGCAATTGTGCCATTCTCACCTCAACAGATGTACGAGTTAGTCAATAATATCAATGACTACCCTCAATTCTTAAACTGGTGCGAAGGTGCTTCCATTTTAAATCAATCTGATGATCAAATCACTGCCTCAGTTCAGATTAATAAAGGAGGTATAAAACAAACCTTCAGCACAATTAACACATTAAAGCCTTTTCGACTAATAGAAATGAAGTTGTTGGATGGCCCTTTTGAACATTTTTCGGGCGAGTGGCGTTTCGAACCATTGGGTGAAAATGCTTCAAAAGTTTTTTTGAATTTACAATTTAAGTTTAAATCTAAACTACTTGATATGAGTCTTTCTCCCATTTTTACAAAAATTGCTAATTCACAACTAGATGCCTTTGTGGCAAGAGCTAAAAAAATATATGACTAAAATTTGCGGGGCTTTTAATACTGAAGCGAGGCTTTTATCAGACATTAGACAGGCAGAATTAGATTATCTTGAATTACATTAAGCACCAAAACAGAGCTTTAAAAACCAATCGTATAATATAGATAGGCATTACTTTCTGTCTTCGACTGATAAGGCAACTCTTGATATTGGAGAATGCCTGAGAGTCTATGATTGGGTTTTAATGCATAATCAAAACCCAATGAAACAACTGGTCGTGTCTTATTAAAGCTATCCGTTAGACTTACCGTGCTCAGTCCTGATATACCGGTGGGTGCTAACTTATCAACCGAGTGTTCAATGTCGTGCTCGACTCCCAGACTACCTTTTAAGGATAAATTATGACTGAGGTCAGTATTGAACTTAAGTCCCAGTAAAATGGTAGTTGACTTGTCTTTAATCTCATTAAAGCTTAAAGGTGAGCTTAGACCTGTTTCTGTATAAGCATCTTGCTTGATGACTGCTGAACGAGCAGCGAAATATGGATGCAGCACAGTGTCATCACTGAATTGATAGCCATACTGGAGTTCAGCTACATAGCTCTCTGCCTCAATTACTGTCTGTCCTTTACCTTCCTCTGAAGAGCTCACAACCTCACGGGTGAGAGTGGCATTTTTTTGTTGATAAGCGTTAGCTAACTTTAATTGATAACCTAATTTGTTTGGTTTTTGATTCCACACAATAAGTCCACCAGTCATTGGTGTCTTATCTGAGAGTGTAAAGCTCGCCGGGGTCTTATGACTTAGGTTGCTATGATAAAACCCTGCCACTCTGAGTGTATCTGATAACTTGTAGCCACCCACCCACACCACACTATCGGTGCTTGTTTTAGGAGTGTTGATAGCAGTGTGTCTGCCACCTAGAGATAGACAAATATTGTTTTTGTCAAATAAGTCACAGTCGTAGGTGTTCATATTGGCAAAATTCACTTCGGTCACTGAGTTCAGATTATTAATCCCGAGAATGACATTTGGTTTGACACTACTAGTCACTGAAGTGTTGGTATCAAGAGTAATATCTACTTCTTCATCAACTACTAAATCCCACAGACTGCCAGAGCTGTTTGACAGTGTCCAATCATATCTTTTCGAACCAGAAACAAAAGTGTCCGAAGTACCACTCGCTATATCACTACTACTCAAACCGCTCAGTACCGAACTGTAAGTTGTACTTCCTGCTAAAGTTGAAGTTGAATGAACTCCAAAGGTGGTTGCACCAGAGGCATTACTAAACGTTGTCTTACCAAAATCAGAGGTGCTATTAACAATAACGTTATAGTTGGTTGGAAGTTTTCCATCGTAAGTTAGGGCTGAGCTAGAGGCACCTTGTGAGTTATTTAGTGTAGCGATAGTACTATCAGTATCGTTATAAATGCCAATACTATTGCCTGATGCGGAAATTGTGCCCGTGTTTGTAAGTGTGGTGATAGTCGCTGTAGCATCGTTATAAAGTCCATAGTTACCACTAGCAGATATCGTTCCTGAATTTGTTAATGTGACTATGGTGCCCCTAACATTCTTTAAACCAAAATCACCCGCTAATGCTTTAATGTTACCGCTATTCGTTAGTGTGGTGATTGTGTCATCATTCCATAATCCTGAGTTACTACCCGCAGAAATGGTACCGGAATTGATCAAGGTGGTAATAGTCGCTGTGTTAGTAGAGTTCTGATCGTTAAAAAGTCCATAGTTATCACTAGCAGATATCGTTCCTGAATTGGTTAAAGTGCCTATGGTGCCATTAACATTTTTCAAACCAAATTCACCATCTAATGCCTTGATATTACCGGTATCGTTATTCGTTAGCGTAGTGATTGTGCCACCATTCCATAAACCCGACTGATCCGCAGAAATAGTGCTGGAATTGGTTAATGTAGTAATAGTCGCTGCGCCATTGTTACGAAGTCCAAAAGAAGTTCCAGCAGATATCGTTCCTGAATTGGTTATTGTTCCAATTGTTGCTCCAGTTATATTATAAATTCCATAGCCCCCCGTAGCAGAAATTGTATTTGTATTTGTCAGAGTCGTAATGGTTCCATCATTTCGTATTCCACTACTACCTCCTGTAGTAATAGTACCATTATTGCTTAAATCATTAATGGTTGCGGATGTAGTGGTTCGCAAACCCCGACTTTTAGATGCTGAAATCGTACCATTGTTGGTTAAGGTTGTATTGGTCGCGTTTGCAAGACCAACAGCATCGGAAGTTCCGTCAATTGTGACGCCTGAATTAATAGTAACGTTAGAGCCATCTCCATCTATATCTAGGTCTGTACAGCTTGCTGAAAAAGTCGCGGTAGAACCTGAAATGTCAGTACAGTTAGCTGACAATACTTGAGTGCAAAACAGAAAGTTTAGTGAGAGAAAAATAAATAAATATTTAACTAATTTCATCCATAGCTTGGTTAGCTAAAAGGTCCGCCATGTCATTTCCAGGGTCATCGCTATGCCCTTTCACCCAATGCCAATTCACAGAAAACTCTTGATTAAGAGCATCTAATTCCTTCCATAAATCAACATTTTTAACCGGTTTCTTGTTTGCGGTTTTCCAGCCTTTTGCCTTCCAACCCTCAATCCATTCATTGATACCTTGAATAACATACTTGGAGTCAGTATATAAGTCGACTGTAATATCGTTTGATTTAAGACTTTGCAATGCTCTTATAGACGCCGTGAGTTCCATCTTATTGTTGGTTGTATTTAACTCTGCACCCTTTAATTTTTTGTCAATGTCTTTGTAACGCAACCAAACACCCCAACCACCAATGCCTGGATTGCCACGGCAACCACCATCGGTATAGATAACGATTTTTTCCATAAGTATTACCTATCTACATTAATTTGCATCCAAAACTCAAATAATGCCAAATGCCAAAGTCTAGAGCCATTCAAAGCAGTCATGTAGTCTCTAGGTGAATTAATAACTTTTTCGACATAATTTTGATTAAATACACCTCGATTGAGGCAAGCACTGGATGTAAGTATATCAGACATAAATTCTAAAAAATCACCCTGAACATGCTTCAGAGCTGGCATCGGGAAATAGCCTTTTTTTCGATCAATTACTGAACTGGGAAGAAGATCTCTTGCGATTTTCTTTAGTGGGTACTTCCCTTCTTCTTTCATCTTTAAGTTTGCTGGCATCTTTAACGCCCACTCAACCAGCTCGGTATCCAAAAAGGGTACACGTGCTTCAAGCCCCCAAGCCATTGTCATGTTATCTACTCGTTTGACTGGATCATCAACAATTAACTTAGTGATGTCAGTACGAAAAACTTTATCAATAAATGAATCAGCTCCCGTTTTTCCAAACTCTTTGTTTAGCCAGTTGGAGGTATGGTTATCGCCTTGGTAAGTTGGCATGACAGCTTGCAAATACTCTTCATGAGGTCTGTCTACATAGTGTTTAGAAAATCTTTCAATCTCATCACCCTTCTCAGTTGCCATTCTTGGGTACCAAAAATAGCCGGCAAATGCTTCATCTGCACCTTGTCCAGACAAAACTACCTTGATATGCTTTGACACCTGTTCAGAAAGTAAATAAAAAGCGATAGCATCTTGACCTACCATTGGCTCGGCCATATTCATTACTGCTTCTGACAACCTAGGTAATACCTCTGCATTGCTAACAACATATTTTTGGTGCTGGGTTTTAAACTTTGAAACGATTTGGTCTGAATACTCAAACTCACTCCCAGCTTCATTATCAATATCTTCAAATCCAATAGAAAAGGTACGAATATCTTCATGCCCTGCCTCTTTAAGTATTGCCACAAGAAGAGAAGAATCTAGTCCGCCAGACAACAAAACTCCGATAGGAACATCTGCAGCAGCCATTCTTTTTGTAACAGCTTTGGTCAATAATTCGTGAGCTTTTTCAATGTAGTCTTCGTCCGAAAGATTTCTTTTAGGTCTATTAGCATTAGGATGCCAGTATGTTGTTTCTTTTAATATTCCTTTTGTATTTATTGTTATAACTGTTGCAGGTTTTACTTTTTGAATACCATTTATAACCGTATTTGGAGCTGGCACAACTCCATGAAGAGATAACTGCTGCTGTAATGCAATAGGGTTAACACTTTTATCAAGCTCTTGAGTTAATAAAGCCTGTGAATTAGAAGCAAAAGTAAATGCTTTATTGGATAAATTATAGTAGAGAGGTTTGATGCCTATTCGATCACGAGCAATAAACAGCTTCTGATTAGATTTGTCCCACATACAAAAGGCAAACATGCCATCAAAATACTTGACGCAATCTTCACCCCAGTAATGGTAAGCCTTGATGATGACTTCGGTATCAGAATGTGAAGAAAATGAATAACCTTTGCCGATTAACTCGCTACGAAGTGATTTATAGTTATAAATCGTTCCATTAAAAACCAGTGTTAATTTAAGAAGATCGTCCACCATGGGTTGGTTGCCATGGCTTGATAAATCAATAATACTTAAGCGTTGATGGCCGAAACCAATATTACTTTCAAGCCATTTACCGTTTGAGTCAGGTCCTCTTCTAGCTAGTTTAGACATCATACTAGTGATAGACTTTGGAGAAACGTTTTCTCCATCGAAACGAAACTGGCCACAAATACCGCACATAAAATATAAGACCTTAAATATTCAAAAAAAGGATAAATCTATTATCTATTAACTTAAATACCTGTTCCATATTTCTATATTGTGGGTTAATGTAGCACTGTAAAATGGTCATTTTATCAAGTATTGCTTATGAATAATGGCTCAAACACTCTATGACAAACTTATGGGTGCACACGTGGTTCGAGAACAAGATGGCGCCACTCTTATTTATATTGATCGCCAACTTATCCACGAAGTAACCTCCCCGCAGGCATTTGAGGGACTAACAATGTCAGGAAGAAAACCTTGGCGAAATAAAGCCAACTTAGCAGTGCCCGATCACAATGTCCCAACAACTGAAAGATCAAATGGTGTTAGTAGTATTAGTGATCCTATTTCCAGATTGCAAGTTGAGACCTTGGACAAAAATTGTGAAACTTTCGAAATCAATGAAATTCAAATGAATGATATCCGTCAAGGCATCGTCCATGTTATTGGACCAGAACAAGGGGCAACTCTACCTGGTATGACTATTGTGTGTGGTGACTCGCATACCACAACTCATGGGGCATTAGGTGCACTTGCTTTTGGTATTGGCACTTCAGAGGTTGAACATGTCCTTGCCACAGGTTGTCTTTGGCAAAGCAAAGCCAAAAATCTGAAAATTGAAGTGAATGGAAACTTAGGAAAACATATCAGTGCTAAAGATATTGCACTTTATGTAATTGGTGAAATTGGCACAGCTGGCGCTACAGGTTATGCTATTGAATTTTGTGGTACAGCAATCGAGAATATGAGTATCGAAGGCAGAATGACATTGTGTAATATGTCAATCGAAGCTGGTGCAAAGGTTGGCATGGTTGCTGTTGACGAAAAGACCATAGAATACGTTAAAGGAAGGCCATTTACACCTACAGGAGAAAACTGGGATTTAGCTGTTGCTTATTGGGAAACGCTACATAGTGACGAAGGCGCTCATTTTGATGAAACAATCTTAATAGATGCTTCCCTTGTTAAGCCACAAGTAACTTGGGGGACCTCACCAGAAATGGTAGTCGACATCAATGGCTCAACGCCTGACCCTGAAAAAGAAGTTGATCCTGTCAAAGCTGAAAGTATTAGAAATGCATTAAATTATATCCATTTGAAGCCCAATACTTCGATGAGTTCTGTTGCAATTGACAAAGTTTTTATCGGCTCTTGTACAAACTCACGAATTGAAGATTTACGCTCAGCTGCTGCAGTTGCCAAAGGCAAGAAAATTGCAAATAACGTTAAACTTGCACTTGTTGTTCCCGGCTCAGGCCTTGTAAAACAACAGGCTGAAGCTGAGGGACTTGATCAAATATTTACTGATGCTGGTTTTGAGTGGCGCGAACCAGGCTGTTCAATGTGTCTCGCAATGAATGCCGACAGGCTTGAAATAGGTGAACGATGTGCAAGCACCTCAAATAGAAACTTTGAAGGTAGACAAGGACAGGGGTCCTTTACCCATTTAGTTAGCCCAGCAATTGCCGCGGCAAGTGCCATTGCAGGTCACATTTCAGGGGTTTAATTATGAAAAGATTTGCCACTCTATCTTCCATCACAATGCCACTTGATCGTGCCAACATTGATACTGACGCAATCATTCCAAAGCAATTTCTAAAGTCGATAAAACGTAGCGGTTTTGGTCCCAACTTGTTTGATGAGTGGCGTTACCTCGACCATGGTGAGGTTGGCATGGATAACTCTAAACGCCCAATCAACCCTGACTTTGTTCTCAATAATCCAAAATATAAGGGTGCTCAAATTCTCTTAACGAGAAGAAACTTTGGGTGTGGATCATCTAGAGAACATGCCCCCTGGGCGTTGGAAGATTTCGGATTTCGCGCTATTATTGCGCCCAGTTTTGCTGACATTTTCTACAATAATTGCTTTAAAAATGGCATTCTACCAATTGTTTTAAGTAGTGAAATTGTAGATGCTTTGTTTGGATACCAAGGTGAAATTGTAATCAACCTAGAAGAGCAAACTGTTAAAACAGAAGAAAACATCTATAATTTTGAAGTTGATGCTGAGCGAAAACGCAGACTCATCAATGGCCTAGATGATATTGGTTTAACTTTGCAGTATGAGGACCAGATTCGTTCATTTGAGGCAGAGTATTTTAAAAAATACCCCTGGTTATGATTGGTCAACTAAAAGGTCAAATTATTAGCAAGAATCCTCCAGAAGTTCTTTTAGAGGTTGGCGGTATTGGTTACGAACTGCTTTGCCCTATGTCCACCTTCTACCAACTAGACAATTCAACTGAAGACATTTTACTTTACACTCATTTGAGCATTAAAGAGGACTCACATACATTGTTTGGCTTTATCTCAAAGGATGAAAAGAACATGTTTAGGGAGTTAATAAGAGTGAACGGTGTTGGACCTAAGGTTGCACTCGCCATACTTTCGCATCTTACAGTATCGTCTCTTGTTGATTGCATTATTAGAGAAGATGCAGATCTTTTGGCAAAAACTCCTGGGATTGGAAAAAAGACAGCACTGAAACTCATAGTTGAACTTCAAGATAGGCTTGATAAGGTGGAATTGCTTAACACTTCAACTTCAACAATGCATCATAAAACGAGTTCTAATCCAAATGCAAAGCAAGCCTTAGCGGCACTACAATCTCTTGGATTTAAGGTAAAAGAGGCCAACAAAATGATTTCAGCAATTGACGACCAGAACCTCTCAACAGAACAGCTAATCCGTCTAGCACTTCAGAACAAATAACTAAGCAGCTGCCTTCTTTCTAGAGAACCTTGTTTTAATTCTTCCAAGCATATTTATAAAATCGTAATTCATCAAATACATACAAGGTAATAGAATTAAGGTTAAAAAAGTTCCGAAGATTAAACCATAGCCTAAAGCAAGAACCATAGGTTGTAAAAATACATCTGTACCCCCTATTCCATAGGCAAGTGGTAAAACACCGGCCATTGTTGTAAGTGTCGTCAAAACTACTGGTCGAAGACGATCACGAGCACCTCTAGCAATCCAAACTATCTTATCTTCCAATGCAGCACTTTTTTCTTTTAAATAGTTAAGGTGACTAACCATTACCAAGGAGTCGTTAACAATAACCCCCATCAGTGCTAATGAGCCTGTTAGAGCAAAGAAACTCAGCGGTTCTCCATGAAAATAAAAAGCCCACACAACCCCAATCAAAGAAAATGGAACAGCAGCCAATACCAGCATGGGTTGAGAGTATGAATTAAAAAGTATAGCGAGAAGAAGGAAAATACCAACAATTGCTACGACAAAAGCCCTCAGAAAATCTTGTAAGGATTCAATTGACTCCTGCGCTCCACCCGAGGTTATGATAGATACTTGAGGGAAGTCAACTGATGCATTAAGTTCTTTTAAAGCCTTTGCCAATATAATTGTCTTAGAAGGTGGTGGTCCTCTGCTAACTTTTGGAGCCTCTTCAGGCTTTTTGTTGAGAGATTGACCCTCATCAAGTTTTTGATCTTGCTCAACTTTACTTGGTCTTCCCCTAGGACGTCCATCAGCAATACTCGCAGTTAATTTGATTGATCGATCTCCGTCTAAATGATTATAGTCTGGCTCACCTTCAATCTCTCTTAGCGTTGAAAACTGACTCATTGGTATTGAGTTTCCTTGTCGGTTCTTTATAGTAGTATTCTTAATAAAGTTTTCAGTGTTTGAGCCATTACCAATATAAATCCTAACATCCTCATCTTTTCCAGCGATAGTGGCATCAGTAACGTAAGAGCCAGAAAAAGCCGTTCTAAGATGACGATATACAGCTGAGTAATCAACACCTAAGCGTGCCATTTCATCAAAATCAAGAACTGTTTCGATTCTCGGCTTACCAATCTCATCATTACGATTGATATTATCGACACCATTAATTGATTTCAGTATTTCCTCAAGTCTATCAGCAGCAAGATCTCGCTGAGCATCATTCTCAGATACAAGGGTTACTTCAATATCTGCTCCTTGTGGCGGTCCAGGTCTTAATAGTGATATACGAATTTTTTCTGCACCTTCAACATCTTCCACTAAGACTTTGAGTTTTTCTTGCATATCTTCAGCTGCCCTCTCCCTATCACTCGTTGGTGTAAGAGCAATCTCAATATTGGCCCTATTTGTAAAGTAGCTACCAATGGTGCTTGTATAGGACTTAAGATCTTCACCAATTTCGCTGACAATAAGATTCTCAACATCAATAACTATTTTTTCAGTGTAAGCCGCAGAGCTCCCATTTGGTGCCTCAATGTTAGCAAACATAACTGTTGCTCCTCTCGAAGGAAACAAATTAAATGGAATATTTTTAAATGCAAAAAATGATGTGTAAACAAGCAAAGCGATAAATATAGGGACAATTAAATATCTCCATCTCAAACCATAGTGCATGAATCTATTGTAAAAATTTTCTACAGGTATAAACCAAGTCCTTTGTTTTTCGACTTTAGTTGTTGACAAGTGTGCCGGAAGAGCAAAAGTGATTTCTAAAAAAGATATACCAAGAGCAAAAATAACAACGACTGGTAAAACGTAGATAAACTTACCCAAAATGCCTGACATGAGAAAAAACGAAGACATAACAAGCATCGTTGAAATTATTGTCGTTACAACAGGCATAATGACTCGTTTTAAGCCCATTACAACATTTTTATATAGGTCACCTCCCTTGGATTTATAGTGGTGAATACTTTCAGCAATAATGATACTATCATCGACAACAATACCCAACACAAGAATAAATCCAGAAAGAGATATTAAGTTTATTGTATTACCTGTAAGACCAAGGCCAAATACTGTTCCAAGTAGCGTAACTGGAATACTTACAGCAACCCAAAAAGCTGTTCTAAGTGAAAGAAAAGCTCCCAGAACGACTAATACTAAAGCAAGACCTATATAGCCATTTTTAATAATGATTTCGAGCCTATTTGCAACTGCCTCTGACGAGTCATCAGTATAAAAAATATTAATATCGTCTGGAATATTTTTCTGTAATTCAGCTACACGCTCTCTAATCCTTTTAACAGTTCTAATAATATCCGCTTGGGGTTGTTTTTTGACCTGAAGGACGAAGCCTTTAGTTCCATTGACTCGAGTAATCGAAGTTTCTTCTTCTTGCCCTCTAAAGACTTCAGCAATATCTCCTAGTCTTATAACTGGTCCATCAAAGCTTGACTTGATAGCAACATCTTTAATATCATCGATACTTTCAAACTCAGAGAGTATTACAATATTTTTCTCTAGACTTTCTTGATTATTGCCACCAACAGTAAAACGAGCGTTTCGTGTTGAAATCGCTGATATAACTTCGTTTACTGAGATGTTATATTTATCAAGCTTGTCGGGAATAACTTTTATTTGTATTTCACTGTCAAGGTAACTCGGGTTATCAACTTGAGCAACACCTTTAATCCTAGATATAGCAACCTGAAGCTCATCTGTGATTTGCCTTGCTTGGTTAAAGTTACCAGATGTGCTATCAATATTAATGGTAATAACTGGAAATTCAGTGACATTGAAATCGATTACTCGAGGTAAGTCTGTAACCTCTTCAGGGAAAGCTTTGACACGGTTTATTGCATTTCGGACATCATTTTTTACAGTTGTGACATCTTTTAGATCTGCTTCAAGTGTAACAATGATGCTTGAAATACCCTCTCGAGAGGTGGAGGTAATTTCTTTAATTCCACTTACACTTAGTAATTCTTCTTCAATGATATTTGTTACAGATTTTTCAACATCTTCAGGGGAAGCGCCTGGGTATGATGTAGTTACGCTTAGCACTTCAAAGTCTACAGTAGGAAACTGATCTCGCTGCATCCCAACCACAGACAAAATACCAATTGCAATAAAAGCAAAAGAGAAAACTAGAGCAAACTTTTTTTGCCTAACTAAAAAATCTAAAATATCATCCATAAAAACTATCTTTTAATACGAAAGGGCTGATTATATATTCACAAAAAAGAAAAAACAATGAAGATTTTATGAATTTCTTGCTCGTTTGCTTTGATTTGCAGTTAGTATTTTTTTTCGAATTCTGATATCGTTGGGCGTAACTTCAACTAATTTAAAATCAATTTAAGCTTGCTAGAAGCTTTACTCTTATAAAATAACTTCAATATTTTATTACTATTTTTTAGTTGTGGCAAAAAAAGGAAGCTCACGTCGTTGGATGCATGAGCATTTCAATGATGAATACGTAAAAAAAGCTCAAAAAGAAGGCTACAGATCAAGAGCAGTCTATAAGTTACTTGAAATTATTGATAAAAATCAAATTCTCACAAAGGGTGATAGAGTTCTTGACCTTGGTGCCGCACCAGGAGCATGGTCTCAAGTTTCTGCAAAAATAGTAGGAAAAACTGGTCAAATAATAGCCAGCGATATCTTGCCTATAGAAGAAATCCCTGGAGTTGACTTTCTACAAGGTGATTTCACCGAGATGTCTTTCTATGAAGCCCTTCTAAGTTTAACTAAAGATTTAAAAATGAATACAGTTTTATCTGATATGGCGCCTAACATAAGCGGCCAACAATCAGTTGATCAACCAAAATCTATGTATCTGGCAGAATTAGCTTTAGATATGGCAATTAAAACACTAACTCCAAACGGCCACTTTTTAGTTAAAGTTTTCCAGGGAGACGGTTTTGATGCTTACGTTCAAATTGTGCGACAAACTTTTAAAAAGGTAGTAATCAAAAAACCTAGGGCTTCTCGCTCCAGATCTAAAGAAGTTTATATACTGGCAAGTCAGTTAAAATAAGTTTCTATGAAAAATTTTAGCGAAATTCAATCCCTAATGAAGAGCGATATGGAGAAGACGGATGAAATCTTAATTGACCGTTTAAATTCAAATGTTGATCTCATTAATCAAATGAGTCATTACATTATTGCCTCTGGTGGTAAACGCCTAAGACCATTATTACTTCTTCTCTCTGCGAGAGCTACAAACTATGTTGGTACAGACCACCATGCAATGGCTGTTGTGATCGAGCTTATCCATACCGCAACACTTCTTCATGATGACGTGGTAGATGAATCAACGATTCGTCGTGGACAAGATACAGCCAATGAGCTATGGGGAAACGCACCCAGCGTATTAGTAGGTGATTTTCTTTACTCGAGGGCATTTGAAATAATGGTAGAACCTAATTCCATGGCAATTATGAGAATCCTTTCAAAAGCAACAAACCAGATTGCAGAAGGAGAGGTCTTACAGTTATTAAATATCAGGAATGCTAATATTTCTCAGAAAGAGTACTTTAATGTTATTGAGCAAAAAACTGCTTGCCTATTTGAAGCATCTTGCAAAATAGGTGGACTTCTATCTGATTCTACACAAAAGACAATTGATTCACTTGGTGACTTTGGATTACATTTAGGTACAGCTTTTCAAATTATTGACGATACTCTTGACTATGAATCAGACCCGACAACAATGGGAAAAGAAGTCGGTGATGACTTATCAGAAGGAAAGATTACTTTGCCCATGATTTACGCTCTCGAAAAAACTTCTGGTGTTGAAAATAAGACCCTGAGAAAGGCAATTAAAAAAGCAGGCGCATCAAATATTGATAGCATTGTCAATATTCTTTGTAGTGTCAATGCTTTTGAATTTACCCGAAAAATTGCAGAGAATGAATCACAAACAGCACTAAAGTCGTTAAAAAATATTCCAGATTCTGAATATCGATCAGCCCTCAAACTACTATGTGAATTGTCACTGAATCGAACATCTTAATTTCATTTAATGCTAACTTCAGCAATTAAAAAACAGATTCGATCCTCATTTGAAACGGCGAAAACCCAACTATCTGATTTTAGTAATCGTTCTTCGCAAAATAAAATGATTGCTGAAATATCAAAAACACTGTCTGGTGAATACGCAAAATCAAATCCAATTCTTTGTGTTGAAGCTCCCACAGGCGTTGGCAAAACCATGGCCTATCTCATTAGCTGCATTCCAATTGCTAAAGCTAACAAGAAAAGGCTGATTATTTCATGTGCTAATGTAGCTCTTCAAGAGCAGATTCTATATAAAGACATAGTTGAAGCAAAAAAATACTCTTCTGTAGAATTTAGATATGCCCTAGCTAAAGGTCGATCTCGTTATGTTTGCATTCGAAACTTAATCAACCTTACCGAGGAAAATTTAAATACTCAAACGTTATTTGAAGAAACCCTACTTTGGGATGAACCACCAAGCCAAAATCAAATCGACAAGCTAAGTGAAATGACCGACAACTATTCCTCAACTCGCTGGAACGGAGAGATTGATGATCTTGAAAGTCCACCAGAATTTTCACTTTGGCAAAAAGTTGCTTGCAACCGATTTACATGTACCGCAAAAAGTTGTGAGTTCTATAATGATTGTGCTTTTTTTAAAGCACGAAAAAAAGCTTCTCAAGCCGACGTAATTATTGCCAATCATGATCTAGTTTTGGCTGACATTATAAATGGAAACAACATTCTTCCTGAGGTGAATGACTCTATTTTCGTTATTGATGAAGCTCATCATTTTTCACAAAAAGCTCTGTCTCATTTTTCAATAAATACCAGCACTGAATTTATGAAAACGTCAATTCGTCAATCTCAAAGTACAATCGATCAGATTTCAAAAATCGCAAATCTAAAGACACCTGAGAGTTACATCAAGAAGGTAGATGAAGCTATTGTTGAACTCATTGAAGTTATTACTAATTTTGAATATTTAGATGATGTTTATTTATTTGATATGTCAGGTGTTTCAAATGAAGTGGTTAATACAGCTAAGAACTTATTAACTATTTTTAATACCGCTTTTGGTAATTTCTTAGATCAGAAAGATAACTGGCAGAATTATTGTAAAAGAAATACCGTCAAACAAATAATAATCGACAATCTCAATAATATAATAGGTCAAAACGACCAAAATCTTTCTTCTATTATTTCTCTTTTAAATGCTTTCACACAAAGTACTCATACTGGCACACCTCCAACCAGCAATTGGATTGTAAAATCAAAACTATCAAATAAAACAAATTATCACCTCAATACAGCAAAAATTGACGTCTCAAATCATCTTCAGAGTCTTATATGGTCTAAAGCAGCAGGCGTTATTTTGACATCTGCTACACTTACTTCACTTGGTAGTTTTGATAGAATAAATCAACAGCTAGGCTTAAAAGAAAAAGAAAACCGATATCTACGGCTGAGTTCACCTTTTAATCATAAATCAGTTAACTTTATAGTTGCTAGTATGAATGCGAGCCCTTCTGAGGTATTTGAACACACCCAAGAACTTGCTAGAGAACTTAAAAAACGCATAAATAAAGAAGCTGGCACTCTAGTATTATTTGCCTCCAACAACCAAATGCAGATGGTAGCTGACTTAGTTGAGAAAACAATAGAGTGTGAGCTGTTGGTTCAAGGTGAATATAGTAAAAAACGTATTCTTGAAAAGCACATTGAAAAACGCAAGAATGATGAAGGCAGTGTTATCTTTGGCTTGGATAGTTTTGCAGAAGGAGTTGACCTTAAGGGTGATAATCTAAATCATGTCATGATTGCAAAATTACGTTTTAGTGTACCCACCTCACCGATTGAAAAAACTACACAGTCCTACCTTGAATCTTTAAACAGAAATCCTTTTATGGAAATTTCCTTGCCAGATGCTTCATTAAGACTCATTCAAGCCTGTGGTAGATTGATTAGATCAGAAACAGACACAGGCAAGATTACAATTTTTGATAATCGACTAATAACAAAATTCTATGGCAAGCAATTGCTGGACGCCCTACCTAGATACAATATAGTTGTTGAAACTACGAACAGGTAGTTTAATGATCATTGATAATCAGATAACTTAAAATAAGGATAAAACCAAAATAACTCTAGTCACAATGGATTCGATTGCTCGTACCAAAAAAAGTCAAAAAGTTACTATCGTTGGCGCTATAGTTGATTTTTTATTGTCTGTCTTCAAAGTCATTGTTGGAGTTATTGGAAATTCCGGCGCCTTAGTTGCTGACGGTGTTCACTCTTTCTCTGATTTACTCACAGACTGGGTTACTTGGTACGCTGCCAAGCAAGCTGGAGAAGCCCCAGATAAGGAACATCCATATGGACATGAACGTTTTGAAACTGTTGCTACTCTTGGGTTAAGCATATTTCTAGCCATCATTGGTACAGCAATTATTTTTGATGCTATGGGACGACTTACCAATGCTGGTGCTTTGAATCATGAAGGTTGGCTAATTGCAATTGCAGGCTTGTCTATTGCTAGTAAAGAGGCTTTGTATTGGTACACAATTATAGTTGCAAAAAACATTAATTCTGAAATGTTGAAAGCGAATGCCTGGCACCATCGTTCAGATGCATTTTCCTCGGTCGTTGTTATTATTGGCATTGTTGGTGCTGTCAATGGCTACTTCTATCTTGATAGCGCAGCAGCTATTATTGTAGGTATTATGATTATCTATATTGGCTGGAAACTTGGATTCGAGGCAACCAAGGAACTAGTTGATACTTCTATTGATGATGAAGACATTAAAAAATTGCATTCAGCATTAGCTGATATCAAAGGAGTTAATAGCGTACATACACTTAGAACAAGGAGAGTTGGACACAAAAAATCAGCTGATGTTCATGTTCAAGTCAATCCTTTTCTGTCGGTAAGTGAGGGGCACATCATTAGTGTTAGTGTTGAGCGGGTTGCAAAAGAATGCGTTGAAGGTTTAGATGATGTCACGGTGCATATCGATCCTGAAAATGATGAAGAACAAAATGACGCCCCCTATAAAGACCTACCAGAAAGAGCTCAAGCTCTGAAGATCCTGCAGCAAGCACTAAAGTTAGAAGACTGCACTTATGAATTTAAGCGAACTCAATTACATTATCTTGAAGGCGAAATTTTAGTAGACTTTTTCTTGTCTCTTGATTATTTGACTAACAATAGCGCTATAGAAATCAATACTCAACTCTCAGATATTGTCGCAAAACTTCCAGGTTTTGGCGAGGTCAAAGTTTACTTTAACTGAAAACTACAAGAAGCAAAAACTCAAAAAGAATGGTAGGCGTGACAGATTGCCCCAGCCAGTGCATCAGCAGCATCAGCCTGAGGAACCTTGTTTAGTTTTAATAATTGTTGAACCATAAAGGATACTTGCTCTTTACTTGCATGACCCTTGCCGACTAATGTTTTTTTAATTTGATTTGGGCTATAGTCAACTATAGGCAAGTTTTGCCCTCCAGCGGCTGCAATAACAGCCCCCCTTGCATGGCCAAGCTTTATAGCAGCATCTGGGTTTGGCCTGTCAGGGCGCATAAATACTCTCTCAATAACAATAATATCAACCTTATGTTGTGAAAGAATTTCTTTAATACCTGAATAAATCGTGACAACACGATCATTTAAATCACCTTGTGTACGGATACATCCACTACTAACATAAGTAAATTTAAGATTGTTAACCGTAATTAGTCCAAAACCAGTAATTCTTGAACCTGGATCAATACCAAGTATATTCATAAGGGTATTCTATCAGTTAAGGAAAAACAAGCCAATATTTTAGTAATAAAGCTATAATGCTTTGTTAATTTTTTATGGAGAGTTATGTATGTCTGTTATTGAACTTACACAATCAAATTTTGACGAAACTATCACTAACAATAAGATTGTTATTATAGATTTTTGGGCGCCATGGTGCGGACCTTGCTTGCAATTCGCACCAACATTCAAAGAGACTTCAGAAAAAGTTCAAGGGGTCACTTTTGCCAAAATTAATACTGAAGAAGAACAAGCTCTTGGCGCTCACTTTCGAATTCGTTCCATACCAACTCTAATGATTTTTCGTGAAAGTATCGGTATTTTTTCTCAACCTGGATCTCTTTCAGGAAAAGACTTAGAAGATCTTCTTGAAAAAGCTAAAACTGTCGACATGGATGAAGTTAGAAAAGAACTTAAGAGTCAGTAAATAGTTTATTTTTAAATGAATTACTCTATATTGCCTCATCAAAAAGCTTGGCATATTGCTTTTCAGTAAAACCAACCGTAATATTCTCACCATAGATCAGTACTGGGCGCTTTATCAATGTAGGAAGCTTTGATACCAAATCATAGTTGATATTACTTTTTTCTTGCTCAGATAGAGATCGATAAGTTGTTGAACGTTTATTGATCAGCAGCTCCCATCCAACAGACTCAACCATTTTTTTTAAAACTTGCTGAGAAATAGGATTTTGCCTAAAGTCAATAAACTGATAATCTATATCACAATCTTTTAAATAAACTAATGCTTTCTTGACTGTGTCACAGTTCTTAATTCCATAAACTTTAATAGATTTGTTCATAAAATTTCTAGCATTTCAGTAGAAAGGTTACAGGTCCGTCATTAACCAAAGCAACCTTCATGTCAGCTGCAAAAATACCGCTTTCAATATTAGAACTCAAATCTTTAGCTCTATCCACCATATGGTTGTAGATATTTTTCGCCTCCAATGGTGACTTGGCCGTTGAAAAACCAGCTCTTGTACCATTATTAGTTTCGGCAGCAAGAGTGAATTGAGATACAAGTAAAACTCCACCATTTATATCACTGACACTTAAATTCATTTTGCCTTCAGCGTCAGAAAAAACTCGATAAGAAAGTATTTTATTTATCATTTTGTTAGCATGTTCTAACTCATCTTGTTTCTCAATACCAATAAAAACTAGTATTCCTTTCTTGATTTGACCAACAATTTGTCCTTCAACCTCGACGCTAGCAGATGATACTCGCTGAATTAATGCCTTCATGTCACTATGATGATAAGTAAGAAACATCCGCAACAGACAGGAATAAACTCCTAACGCGATTTAAAAGCTTTAGTCGCGCCTGCCTAAGCTCAATATCATCAACATTGACCATCACTTTATCAAAAAAAGTATCAATGACTTCTTTTAACTCTAGTAAAGATAGTACGATAACTTTATAGTCTTTTTGTTCAGATAGTTGTTTGGTAATTGATTGAGTTGCCTGAAAAAGTTTTTGCTCAGAATCCTCTATCAATAATTTAGAATCTAGTTCAACATCATTACTGTCAAAATCTTTAAGTATATTAGCGATCCTTTTATTAGCTTCAATTAAGCTCTTTGATTCGATTGTCTGAATAAAATCATTGAGTGCTTCAACTCTTTGATGAAAATCAAATGGAGAATCTGGACTCACAGCGAGCACAGCCTTATAAACATTTCCATCAACACGGATATCTTTATAATACGCTTTCAGTCGTTCCATCATAAATTGATATATTGATGAGGAAGTTTCCCTGTCTACATCCTTTGAATGCAAATTTAAGGAAACATCAATTAGTGTTTTTAAATTGATATCTAATTGTGCCTCTAACAATATTCTCAACAAGCCCAATGCTAGCCTTCTTAGTGCATAAGGATCTTTTGATCCAGTAGGAGCCTGACCAATTCCATAAACCCCTGTAATTGTATCTAGTTTGTCTGCAATTGCCACTACAAGACCTTCTTTTGTCGATGGAAGATCATCCCCAGCAAATTTTGGTTTATAGTGCTCTCTAATAGCTTGTGCAACAACATTTGACTCACCGTCATTGAGGGCATAATAGCCACCCATAATGCCTTGCAAGTCAGCAAATTCACCAACCATTTCACTCACCAAATCTGATTTTGAAAGGAGTCCCGCTCGAGCACAAGCTTTAGCGTCAATACTAACCAAACCAGCAATATGTTTGCTTAGCTTTTCAATTCGCTTCGCCTTGTCAGCCATCGATCCCAAGGATTTCATAAATAAAACACTACCCAACCTTTCAATCCTTTGATCTAATCTTACTGACTTATCCTGATTCCAAAAAAACTCAGAATCTGCCAATCTTGGACGAATAACACGCTCATTGCCTTGAATAATAAAATTCAAATTTGTTGATTCAATATTAGCTACTGAGATAAATGATGGCAACAATTTACCTTTAGTATCAACCATATGAAAGTATTTTTGATGCGACTTCATCGCTGATATGAGAGCTTCTTCAGGTATGCTTAAGTATTTTTCGTCAAATTTTCCAGAAAAAGCTCTTGGATATTCAACTAATGCACATACCTCATTTAGTAACGATTCATCAATAACAACTCGAGCAATATTGGTTTTAGCTACTGATGTAACTTGTTCACGAATAATTTCCTTGCGCTTATTAAAATCAACCTCAATTTGAGCCTTTTCTCTCATGAATGACTCATATTCGCTTGCATGAGGTATGTCCAAAGAAGAACTATCTGAGGACCTTAAACCTTTTGTTGTATTACCACTTATCAATCCCATAATATTTGCAGGCACAATATCATCATCCAACAACATCACCAGCCAATGAACTGGTCTTGCAAAAGAATAATCAAATTTCCCCCATTTCATCGCCCTAGTAATAGGAATATTTTTGATAGCTTTATCAACGACAGTCGGAAGCAAGTCTTTAATTTGTTGACCCACCTGCTTTGTATGAAAAAAATAGTATTTTTTGCCACCAAGCGTGCGTTTTTCTATGCTGTTTATATCAACACCGCAAGATTTGGCAAAACCTTCTATCGCCTTTTCTGATGAGCCCACTAAAGGGCCTTTTTTTTCTATTAACTGATCTTCTTGGTGACTCTGAATTTTAGAAATACTTACAGCCAGACGTCTTGGTGTGGCAAAAGTGCTGACCTTGCCTATTGAAATACCTATTTGCTTAAGCTCCTCAACAAGATTATCTTTAAGTGAATTTGAGAGTTTTATTAATAATTTTGGGGGTAATTCCTCAGTACCTAATTCCAATAAAAAGTCATGCGTTTTCATGCTCGATATTTTAGCTTATTGTATAGATTTATAATTGGCAAGATAAACTTGCACAAGAAAAACTAGTCTTCAAAATTAAACATAGCATTAAGTTTTCTAACAATAGTGTGGTGATAAGCTCTAGTTAGTATAAAAGTTGAAGCGTATTTCTGCATCAAATACCTTACTATCAGGAGCAGAAGGTAATGGTGATGCTTTATACACAGCCTTTTCAACTGAATTCCTAAATGGAACCTCTTGATCAGGGTCATCAAAAACACAGTCATATACATTTACAGCTTTTACATTACCTTCTATATCTTGCATTGCATAGACCGTGCAACTCCAGTCCTCTTTATGTCCTTGGTAACTCCAGTAAGTTCTAACCCTTGCTGCAATATTATTAACATAAGCAGATTTTAAGGTGTTTAGTTGATCTTCAATGATGAGTGTTCTAGCCAAGTCTTGTTCAGCTTGTACTTCTTGAGTAAGAAGTCGATTGTATTGCTCTTTTTGAAAAGCCTCTTTTTCAGCTGCCCTTTCAGCCTCTAGTTGATTTTTTTTCTGTTGTTCTTCTTCAGTAAGCTGCTTGGCTATTTTGGCCTGCTCTTCAGCCAATTCTTTTTGCTTAGACGCTTCCTTGGCCTTTGCTTCAGCTTCTTTTGCTTTGCTTTCTAGTAACTCTTTTTGCTCCGCAGCTTTCTCGGCACTTTCTTCGGCATCACGAGTCCTTTCTTCAGCTAAAGCTTTTTGACGTGCCGCCTCTTTTGCCTTTTCTTCGAATTCTTTCGCTTTTGCTTCTGACAGATCTTTTTGCTTAGACGCTTCCTGTGCCTTTTCTTCAGCTTCTTTTGCTTTAGCCTCTGCCAATTCTTTCTGCTTTGCGGCCTCTTGAGCCTTTTCTTCAGCGGCTTGCGCTTTGGCTTCTATTATTCCCCTTTCCCTAAGAGCTTCTAGTGCCTGTTGTTCAGCCTCTAGAGCTTTCGTCTCAGCTTCTACAGATCTTGCTTCTGCTAGTTTTTTAGTTTTAGTCGCTTCTATCGCCTGAATTTCAGCTTCTTGTGCTTTGGCCTCCGCCTCTTCTTTTTTACTAACTGCATCCATTAATTGAATTTGAGCTTTACGGACTAATTCTTCAGCTATGTTTTTTTGTTCTTTAGCTTCCTTAGTTTTAGCTTCTTCAGTCTTTCGTTTTTCTTCTGCTTCTTCTTTTTGTTTAGCAGCCTGTTGTGCCAGAATCTCAGCTTCCTTAGTTTTAGCTTCTTCAGTCTTTCGTTTTTCTTCTGCCTCCTTAGTTTTGACTTCTTCCGCTTTTCGTTTTTCTTCTGCTTCTTCTTTTTCTTTAGCAGCCTGTTGTGCCAGAATCTCAGCTTCCTTAGCTTTGGCTTCTTCAGCTTTACGCTGAATTTCTGCCATAACTTTTTTTGCCTTAGCTTTAAGGGCTTCCTGTTCTGCAATCTTTTGACTTTCTTTGGCGCTTTCTGAACGCTCTTCTTGTTCTTTCAGTTTTTGTTCTTTTAATTTTTCAAGTTCTTCTATGCGCTCTTTCTCGGCTTCAATAATTTCTATATCAATTACTATCGCTTCGACTGGAGCAGGTTGAGATATAGAAGGTTTGTTCTGTGTGGCCTCCCAACGATCAATATTGCTATATAACAATCCAAACAATAATACGGCATGCAAAATTATCGCAGCCCAAAAAGCTATTGGATGCTTTTTGGAAATTTTGATCATAGGTTGCGCTATTGTCAGAATAAGACCTAAGATAAAAATTACAAACTTTTTTAGATATTTGTATATAAATTTAACTGACTTAAGTGCGAAAGTTTTGAACTTAGAATTTTTATTCTCTTCTACTTCAAGTAGTTCTGAAGAGTTTTTTTCATTATTGATTTTATCAGGCCTACCGGGCAAAAGACCCTTAAGAAAATCTAATACCTTGTTAACGAATTTCATAATTAAAAATCGATTAATTAGGGTTTTGGGTCATAAAGCCGAGCTTTTCAATACCTTTATATTCTAGTTCAGCAATTACTCCAAGCACTTTACCATATTCTGCATCTACATCACCTCTAACAAATACCTGCATATCTGGCCAAATTTCTCTTCTTGCAAGCACTTGATTTACAATAACATTAAGTGAAACCATTTTAGTATTGCCTGGATCTTCAATACCTGGATCCATCATCGAATTAATATAATAATTTCCATCTTTATCGATAGTAATTACGGTCGGTTGCTGATCTTCGTACTCAACCATTGTGGCAGGAGCTTCGGGTAAATCAACTTCAACTCCTTGTTCAATAATTGGCGTAGTCATCATAAAGATAACCAACAACACCAACATGACATCGATATAAGGAACTATATTGATATCCGCATTAGTATCTGGTCTTGCGCGCTTGGGTAATTCGATCATTGCTGTCTTTGTAAAATAACAAACAATTCTTCTATAAATGCTGTGTACTTATTGCCAATATCCTGTACTTGAGAAACAAGACGATTGTAGGCTATAGTAGCTGGAATGGCAGCAAAAAGACCAAAAGCCGTTGCAATTAACGCTTCAGCAATCCCAGGAGCTACAACTGCAATGGTGGCCTGCTTAACTGAAGCAAGAGCTATAAAAGAGTGCATAATTCCCCAAACCGTTCCAAAAAGACCGATATAGGGGCTAGATGAGGCAATCATTGCAAGCACAGAAAGACTGGAATCAAGTCGATCAATTTCGTTACTTGCCGTCGTATTCATTGATCGATAAGCTCTCTCTGAGTTCATGATTAGAGATTGGTTTGATGTAGACTTGCTGTGAGTAAACTCTTTGTAACCAGAGCCTAAAATATCTTCCATTGCTGTCCTATCTGAGGCAAGAGGTGGTAAACCCTTGTACAAATTAGAAAGCTCACTTTCTCTCTCAAATTTTTGATGAAAGTCTTTAATATCGGTTGCCGCATCCATCAACACCTTTTTCTTGGACATAATAACTGTCCAAGAATAAATCGACATTAAGACTAACACTATCATCACCACTTGCACAACCAGCCCTGCACTGAATATTAGGTTGATGAGTGATAAACTATTGTCTTCCATTTAGTTTCTCCAAGATAACTTGCGGCAAAGCGCAAGGTTTAAAATTATTTTTAAGGACAGAAACTACCTTAACTTCCGCATTAAATAATACCGTATTTTTCTCTATATTCACTATTTTCTGATCAAAAATTAAGCTCGCATGACTTACAGATTTAATTTCAGTATGTACTTCGATTAAATCATCAAGAAAGGCTGGAAATAAATAGTTTGCTTGAAGTGATCGAACTACAAAAAGAGTAGAATGTTCTCGAGAAAGCTGTTCTTGATCAAAGTGCAATGCCCGCAAATATTCACTGCGACCACGCTCTATATATTTTAGATAATTTGCGTAATAAACTACACCTCCAGAATCCGTATCTTCGTAATAAACTCTGACACACAACTTACTCATTTTCCATACAAATCTTTAGTGTGGCTATGACTGACAACTCCTAAATGAGAAAAAGCAAGATCTGTGGCAACACGACCACGCGGTGTTCGCATAATAAAACCTTGCTGAAGAAGATAAGGTTCAACCATATCTTCAAGCGTTAATCTTTCCTCACCTAGAGCTGTTGAAAGAGTATCAAGACCAACAGGCCCTGCCGAAAACTTGTTGATGACTAGATTCAAATAATCTCTATCAAGCTGCTCTAGTCCTGCTTCATCAACCTTTAAGGTTTTAAGAGCTGCTTGGGAAATTTTTTTATTAATAATACCCTTATTTTTAATATCAGCAAAATCCCGAACACGTCGTAATAATCTGTTAGCAATTCTTGGAGTTCCCCTTGAGCGTTTAGCAATTTCATGTGCACCATCTTTTTGGATTTTGATATCCAAAATGGATGCAGAACGTTCAATAATTTCTTGTAAATCTTTTATTTGGTAAAAAGCCAATCGATGAACTATACCAAACCTATCGCGTAAAGGTGAAGTTAGCATTCCTGCTCTCGTCGTAGCACCAATTAAAGTAAAAGGTGGTAAATCCAATTGAACGGAATGGGCTGCAACCCCCTCACCCACAAGAATATCCAACCTAAAATCCTCTAGAGCTGGATAAAGTATTTCTTCCACAACAGGATTTAGTCGATGAATTTCATCAATGAAAAGAATGTCGAAAGGCTCAAGTTTAGTCAGAATCGCCGCCAAATCGCCAGAACGTTCCAATACAGGACCAGATGTCGGCTTAATACCAGCTTGCATTTTCCTTGCAATGACATTTGCAAGAGTTGTTTTACCCAAACCAGGTGGACCGTAAATTAAACAATGATCAAGAACATCACCACGTGATTTTGCTGCGTCAATAAACACAGCCATCTGAGATTTAACGTCGTCCTGACCAATGAAATCCTCAAAAGAGGTTGGTCTAACAGATGTAATCATATGATCTTCGTTACTTTGATTTTCACCGCCAACTAGGCTGTCCTCTTCAATCATAAGTGATGAAATTGTAAGTGCATGGTTGACTTCATTTTAGACCAATAGGTTCTAAGATTTATAGAGAAAACATGATGAAATCATGAAAGTTTGATGAAAACATTCATAAAGCATATAACTCTTTACAGTTAATCATGCATTAGAGTTGCAATAATTCGTCTTGAGCCTGCTCGAATTCGATGTTCACCAAGAATTATTCCTTGCCAAGTACCAAAGTTTGGTTGACCAGAAGTTATTGGGATCGTAACATCTGACCCAAGCATTGAGGTCTTAATATGTGAAGGCATATCGTCTGGTCCTTCATAAGTGTGTATGTAATATTGCTTGTCGTCGCAAAGTTCTGAATAGAATTTTTCCAAATCTTTACGTACGCTTGGATCTGCATATTCATTGATACTGATTGATGCACTGCTATGTTGAATATATAAATGAAGCAATCCTGTTCGAACCTGTTCTAAATCTGGAATTTGTCTAAATATCTCTTCAGTAACTAAGTGAAAGCCTCTTTCTTTTGATTGTAATATGATTTCGAATTGCTTTATTTTCATAAATATTAGTATTTATATTTTGGGTCAATATAAATAGCCAAGAATTATATTTACATACCACTATATAACAAAAACATTATAAAAACTACTCATTGCCTAACGTAAGTTTTATCATTAGGTCACAATTGCACTGACACTGTATAATTGACAGCTAAATTTATTAGCCTTTTTATGAATGCCTAATATTGCAATACTGAGTGTTAATCATCATCTAGCGACTGTTGCTATTCGAGAAAAAGTAGCGTTCGCTCAAAATGAGCTTGCACCTGCTATATCATCACTCTTGGCAATACCAGGAATTAATGCTTGTGTTGTTTTCTCTACTTGTAATCGTTCCGAAATTTGTGTGACATCTGATATAGATAATATTCGTGAGATTCTCTCAGAATTTTTGGCAACTACTCATGGTATTGAGCACTCCTTATTATTGCAATATGTTAGTTTTTTTGAAGGTAATGAAGCTATCGAACATATTTGCAGTGTCGCTTCTGGACTTGACTCATTAGTACTTGGCGAACCGCAAATATTTGGACAGCTTAAGGAGGCCTATCAGTTTTCAAAAGAACAAGGCGCTTTAGATAAAATCCTTGAAAAACTTTTTCAACACGCCTTTACAACTGCAAAAAAAGTAAGGACAGATACTAAAATTGGGGCCTCACCAGTATCAGTTGCATATTATGCTGTGAAACTGAGCGAAAAGATTTTTACAAACTTGGCTAACCAGACAGTCCTATTAATTGGAACCGGAGAAATGATAGAATTAAGCGCTCAGCACCTTCATAAAAAAGGTGTAAAGCGTATGATTTTTGTGAACAGAACGATAGAAAATGCACAAACTATTGCAGTTACTTATGAAGCAGAAGCAATCAATCTGAAACATTTGTCTGAACACCTATATCGGGCAGATATTGTAATTTCTTCAACCGCTGCACCTATACCAATTATAGGTAAAGGACTTATCGAAACTGTCCTAATTCAAAGAAAACATCAACCAATGCTCTTATTAGATTTAGCCATCCCTAGAGATATTGAGCATGAAGCGAATCAACTGGAGGATATCTTCCTATATACAGTTGATGATTTACAACAAGTAGTTGATAGTAACCTCGAAAACAGAGATCAGGAAAAGATTATTGCTGAAGAAATCATTCGAGAAAAAAGCCTTGATTTTATAGAGTGGTTAAGTAATATTCCCAATGAAGAGATTATTAAAAAGTATCGTGAAGATGCAAATCAACTTAAAAATGAACTATTACAAAGTGCAGTAAAAAAACTAGAGGCTGGATCTGACCCTGACCTAGTTGTTGAAGAGTTAGCAGACAAGCTAACTAATAAGTTATTGCATAAAACCTTTAAAAATATTAAAAAATCCCCAAAAATTAATCTTGAACAAGCTAAGGACTCGTTACCAGTTTCAAAAAAACCTACTAATATTCATAACTCATGAATCAAACCATCCTCGCCAAGCTAGAACAATTATCCATGCGTCTTGAAGAAATCAACGCATTACTATCTGAAAAATCTGTTGTCTCTAACCAAGATCAATATAGAGAACTATCAATTGAGCACGCTCAACTAAATCCCATTAATGATCAGTACCAACAGTATCTATTAATCATGAATGATATTAATGCTGCACAAAAATTAATCAGTGAAGATGATCAAGACATAAAAGAAATGGCAGAAGAAGAGATAGCTTTGAGTCAGAACAAATTGGATCAAATTGAGTTGGAATTAAAAAAATCTCTTCTCCCAAAAGATCCTAACGATTCTCGCAATATCATTATTGAAATTCGTGCAGGAACTGGTGGTGATGAGGCGAGTATCTTTTCAGGTGACCTATATCGAATGTATTCGCGCTATGTTGAAAAGAACAATTGGCAAATAGAAATTATGAGTTCTAATATTGGTGAACATGGTGGATTTAAAGAAATAATTGCTCGTATTAGTGGATCTAATGTGTACTCGAAACTTAAATTTGAGTCGGGCGCTCATAGAGTTCAAAGAGTTCCTGAAACAGAGTCACAAGGTAGAATTCATACTTCAGCTTGTACTATTGCGGTTATGGCAGAGGTGACTGATATTGAAGAAGTAAATATCAATATGAATGATGTCAGAATTGATACTTTTAGAGCTTCTGGAGCTGGTGGTCAGCATGTTAACAAAACCGATTCCGCGGTCAGAGTTACACACATCCCAACAGGTACTGTTGTTGAGTGTCAGGATGGTCGATCACAACATAAGAACAAAGCTCAGGCTTTATCTGTGCTTGCTTCAAGAATTCTAGATACGCAACAACACGAACAACAAAAAGAGCAGGCTACTCAACGGAAGGAGTTGGTTGGTAGCGGGGATCGCTCTCAAAGAATTCGAACCTATAACTACCCACAGGGTAGAGTTACCGATCATCGAATTAATTTGACGCTCTATAAGTTAAACGAAATCATGGAGGGTGACTTGGAGTCTATTATTGATCCGCTTATTGTTGAACAGCAAACCAATCAAATGATAGAACTTAACAATACACTTTGATTAGCTTTTATTTGGTATCAATTGAGTAATAAAAAAGAAAATACCTAAAGTAATCACAATTGCTGGACCTGTTGCTATATCAAACTGGATTGAGCTGAAAAGCCCCAATAGAACTGACACAACAGAAACAACAATAGAACTAAAAATCATAGAAAGAGGAGATCTTGAATAAACACGTGCAATGGCTGGTGGAATTATGAGTAAAGATGTAATCAAAAGCACTCCAACAATTTGTACCGATACAGAAACTGCTAGTGCAATAAGAAACATAAATAGTAATTCATAGGTCACTTTGTTAAGTCCCTCAGCTCTTGCTAATTCTTCATTCAAAGCTAATAGCAACAATCTTCTCCAATTTATTACCAAAATTGCAACAACTGCGACCATCACTGAAAAAATCCAAAAAATATCCCGACTGTTAATCGAAAGAATATCACCAAAAAGGTAAGCGAAGTAATCAGTATTTCGATCACCAACAAAACCTAAAACGACAATACCTACCGAGAGCGCAATATGAGAGAAAATTCCTAAAATAGCATCATTTGACCAAAAACCTTTTTGCTGCAATACTACAATAAGAGTTGCAAACAGGGCGCCAACAATAACTAGACTAAAATTTATGCCAAGGCCTGTTACTAAACCTAATGCAACTCCTAATAGTGCACTATGAGAAATCGAATCAGAAAAATATGATAGACGTTTCCATATTACAAAGCATCCAAGAGAACCCGCAATTACCGACACTCCTAGAGAGGCAGCTAACGCTCTAAGAATAAAATCTTCCATATCTATTTATAATTTCTAGTGAGACTCTTGACAAGTCTTACAAAGTCCGTAAAGAAAAAGCGAATGGTCTGTAAGTTGAAAGCCGTATTTGTTTGCAATTTGTAATTGATGCTGTTCAATCACGTCATCTTGAAATTCAATGATTGTATTACATTTAACACAAACTAGATGATCGTGATGATCCAATCCACAAAGCTCATATACGGCTTGATTATTTTCAAAATTTAGTTTGTTAACAATACCAGATTCTTCAAATTGAGATAGAACTCGATAAATTGTTGCTACACCAACTTCTTCATGCTGTTCGATCAGAGCACGATAGATGTCCTCAGCACTCAAATGATGATTAGATGATTTCTCTAACACCTCTAAAATCTTTAATCTTGGTAAAGTAACTTTTAGACCAGCACTTTTTAAATCTTCGGCATCCATTTAAAAATCCTTAAGGTAAAATCCTATCAATATTTTAATCGTTTAACGAAAGATGAAAAGACTAACTTTAATTGTACTCACCTTTACGATTTTAAGTGGCTGCTCAAACTCTCTACCAAAAACTCCTGAAACGCTTGAGTCTAAAAAGTTTTCAATGCCGAAGTGGCTTGATTTTTCAATGCCTTCAATTGATCTCTACAAACCAAACATTATGCAGGGTTCTGTCCTCGAAATTGAAGCTATTGAAAAGCTTCAATTGGGGATGTCCAAGAATGCCGTAATGAACTTAATTGGGTCGCCGAGCATTATTGACCCATTTCATCAATATCAATGGGATTACATTCATCATTCAATTCTCAACGGTGAAGAAGTGACGTATTATCGTTTAAGGTTAATTTTTGATGAAGATGTTCTAGCAGAAATTGATAAGAGCGAACTAGGTGGCTTAACTAATAATCAATAATCAATAATCAAAAAAAATAACTGTCTGTAACTGTTTTAATAGTGATTACGTTTTTTCGCCCTCAGGAGACCAATCCACTAAAATGATGTTATGTCAAAATTAATCGTTAGTGATCTAACTTGTCAAAGAGGTTATAACGAACTCTTTAGCAACATCTCGTTTGAACTAAATTCAGGGGAAATACTAAAAATTTCTGGAGCTAATGGTTCTGGTAAAACGTCATTACTAAAAATACTTGCTGGACTCAACTCAGCAGAATCCGGTAGATTATCCATTAACAATAACAAGGTTGGATCTTATGATTACCAGTCTGATATATTTTATCTAGGCCATCTCCCAGCCTTAAGTCCCGAGCTTTATTGTAAAGAAAATCTTGATTACCTCACTCAACTCAATAATAAAAGTCCTGACTTGGGACTTAGTGAAGCACTTACAAATGTTGGTTTAAAAAATTTCGACTATGAATATGCTGCAAATCTTTCTGCTGGTCAAAAAAGAAGAGTTGTTTTGTCAGCCCTTTTTATAACTCAAGCCAAAGTGTGGCTTCTAGATGAGCCTTTTACTGCACTTGACGCTGATGGTATCAATGTAATTGAAACTCAAATCACCAAACACTCTGATGATGGTGGAATTTGTGTCCTCACAACTCATCAAAAATGCAACTTACAGGTAATAAGGACTCTAACCTTATGAACATCTTCATTAAAACTCTTATAAGAGACTTAAGGATGTCGCTACGCAACCCATCTAGCTTTCTTAACCCTCTATTGTTCTTTGTTATCGCTGTTTCATTGTTTCCTTTAGCAATTAGTCCAGAATCACACACTTTATCAAACATTGCACCTGGAGTTGTTTGGGTTACCTGTATGCTGTCGGTATTACTCTCACTTAATGCACTCTTTCATTATGATTATGAAAATGGTGTTCTTGAACAGATGGTTATCTCAAATCATTCACTTCCTCTTATATTGTTAGCTAAAACAATTTCTCATTGGCTTCTAACTGGTCTGCCTATAATCTTGTTGTCCCCCTTACTTGGAATGACACTTTTCTTAGATGCCGAGAGTATCTATATTTTAATGTTGACGCTGTTATTAGCTACACCGAGTTTAAGTCTAATAGGAGCTATAGGTGCTTCATTGATTGTAGGTATTAAAAATTCTGGAATGTTGTTATCTTTATTGACACTACCCCTTTATATCCCTATTTTAATTTTTGCCACAAGTGCTGTATCACAATCTCAATTTAATCTTCCAATTAATGGACAACTATATTTTTTGGCAAGCATACTGCTAATCAGTTTAATGACATCCCCTTTTGTAAGTGCTATAGCTCTAAAGACCAGTTTAGATTAAACTTTACATTAAAAAAATTAAAGACTATAATTACTGGACGCTGATTTGTTCCGATTGCTAGCGTTGCCATTGTGATGGCAAAAATAAGCTAAAGATGGTGTTTTCCAAAACAAAAACCCACTTTAGATGGGTTTTTTTTTATTTTGAGGACTATACCATGATATTTACTTCCGAATCCGTTTCTGCCGGTCATCCAGATAAAGTTTGCGATCAAGTTTCTGATGCCATACTTGATGCCGCAATAAAACAAGACATTAACTCTAGAGTTGCTGTTGAAACTTTAGTTAAAAACGATAAAGTAGTCTTAGCTGGCGAAATAACTATGAAAAAAGGTTGTCATATTGATTATGATGATGTTGTACGTAAAACCATTCTTGGAATTGGTTACAACAAAGAGGAATATGGTTTTAATGGAAATACTTGCTCAATAACGAATCTACTTGGTGAACAATCAGGAGACATCAAAATAGGTGTTGATGATAGTGAAGATCATGAGCAAGGTGCTGGTGATCAAGGACTGATGTTTGGTTATGCTGAAAACTCAACAGATGAATTAATGCCAGCTCCTATCATGCTTGCTCATCAACTTGTTAAACAACAAGCAGACCTAATGCTAAGTGGTTCTATTCCTTGGCTAAGGCCTGATGCTAAATCACAAGTCTCTTGCATTTATAAAGGTAGTGAAATTGTTGGTATTGATGCAATAGTTCTTTCTACTCAGCATGATCCTGGCATTTCACATAAAGAAATATTTGAAACAGTAAAAGAAGAGATTATTAGACCAATACTGCCTGAAAAATGGTTTACAAATAATACTCAAGTTTTCGTTAATCCAACAGGAAACTTCGAAATTGGTGGCCCTGTTGGAGATGCTGGACTAACAGGTAGAAAAATTATTGTTGATACCTATGGTGGTATGGCTCGTCATGGTGGTGGAGCTTTTTCAGGAAAAGACCCTTCTAAAGTTGATCGCAGTGCTGCTTATGCTACGCGCTATGTTGCTAAAAATATTGTTGCAGCAGAGCTTGCTACTCGTTGTGAGATACAAGTATCTTATGCAATTGGTGTTGCAGAACCAACCAGTATTAGTGTTGATACCTTTGGCACTGGAAAGATTTCAAACCAAGAAATAGTTAAATTAATAAGAGAACATTTCGATTTGCGCCCCAAGGGTTTAATTGATATGCTAGATTTAAAAAGACCAATCTACCAGCAAACCGCTAGTTATGGTCATTTTGGCAGAACTGAAGACTCAATTAGCTGGGAAAAAACTAATCGAGCTCACCTGTTAAAATAGTTTATTTTTGATTTGATTTTGGTATAATAAAATCTTGCCAAGGGGCGTTGCATTGAGATTTAACTCGATCAGGCTTGGCAATCAAAACGACGCTCATTTTTTTTCAACTTAAAAGGAAATAAAATGAGCAATTCTACGATAGACGATAATCACCTTAAAGTGACTGATATTAAACTTGATAGTCTAAATAATGACTACAAAGTTGCTGATATTAATCTTGCCGACTTTGGACGAAAAGAGATAGAGTTAGCAGAGGCTGAAATGCCTGCTTTAATGGCACTTCGTAATAAATACAGTGCACAAAAACCTTTGAAAGGTGCAAATATTCTAGGCTGTATTCATATGACCATTCAAACAGCTGTTCTGATGGAAACTTTGGTAGAATTAGGCGCTGAAATTCGCTGGTCATCTTGCAATATTTTTTCAACACAAGACCATGCGGCATCTGCTATGGCAGCACGCAATATCCCAGTTTTTGCCTGGAAAGGAGAAACAGAAGAAGAATTTTTTTGGTGTATTGAACAAAGTATTCTCTACAATGGTTCACCATGGAATGCCAATATGATTCTAGATGATGGAGGAGATTTAACTCAAATGGTTCATGAAAAGTATCCGGAGATGCTTGATAGTATTCATGGAATCAGTGAAGAAACTACAACTGGCGTTCACCGCCTTTTAGAAATGATTGAGAGTGGCGAACTTAAGGTTCCAGCCATCAATGTTAATGATGCAGTTACTAAGTCAAAAAATGACAACAAGTATGGCTGTCGTCATTCATTAAATGATGCTATTAAGCGCGGAACTGATATTTTAATGGCAGGTAAAAAAGCGTTACTTATTGGTTACGGAGATGTAGGAAAAGGCTCAGCACAATCACTTCGTCAAGAAGGAATGATCGTCAAGATAAGTGAGATTGACCCTATCTGTGCTATGCAAGCCTGTATGGATGGATTTGAGGTAGTTTCTCCTTATATAAATGGCATCAATACAGGTTCTATTGAAAGCATTAATAAAGATTTACTAAGCACTACTGACTTGATTGTTACTGCTACTGGCAATACTAATGTTTGTGACTCGTCGATGCTTCAAAGTCTGAAGGCTGGCTCGGTAGTCTGCAATATTGGTCATTTTGACAATGAGATTGATACTAAATATATGCGTGAAAATTGGAAATGGGATGAAGTAAAGCCTCAAGTTAATCGAATCTTTAGGTCTGATAACAAGGATGATTATTTGATTCTTTTGTCTGAAGGTCGTCTAGTAAACTTAGGCAATGCAACAGGCCACCCTTCTCGAGTTATGGATGGCTCTTTCGCTAACCAAGTATTGGCTCAAATGTATCTGTTTGAACAAAAATTTGCTGACCTGCCTGAGAAAGATAAACCTAACAGCATAACTGTTGAAGTCTTACCCAAAAAACTCGACGAGGAGGTTGCAGCAGGCATGGTTGATGGCTTTGGCGGTGTTCTTACAAAGATGACAGATGCCCAGGCAAAATACATCAATACACCCAAAGAAGGTCCATACAAACCAGAAACTTATAAATATTAAGCATTATTAAGTTCAATAAAAATGCGGGATATTTTCCGCATTTTTTTTACAACAATTAATTAATGCTTATAAATTCCAACTTCTATAGTAACCGATTGAACCTGAGGGTGTTTTTGTTGAAGTTGGTTCGTTAAATTTTCGATAATATGATCAACTCGGCGAACTGTAGCATATACAGCAGATTTTTCATCACGCATTTCATCGTTTTCAGAAATCTGTGATTTTTCTTGTTCGATATTTATACTTTATTTTTCTCACAATCAAGTTTGTATAAGGGCAACCACCAATTGGCTATAATTAATCACTACATTGGTGAAAATTGTTAATACATGAGTGATCAATCGATTGTTTTTTTGTTGATATCAGCCACCTTAGTGTTATTTATTTGGGGTAGAGTTCGCTACGATTTGGTAGCCTTCATGGCACTCATTGCTGGTACGATTGTTGGCGTTATACCAACCCATGGCGTTTTTTCCGGCTTTGGTCACCCTGCCGTTGTAATTATTGCTCTTGTGCTAATCATTAGTAGAGGTTTGGTTCGTTCAGGATCGGTCGAGTTAATTAGTTCTAATCTTTCTAATTTCACAAGCGGCGTGAAGACACATATTGCATTAATGGGTACTATTTCTGCAAGTCTCTCCAGTATTATAAACAACATAGCTGCCTTAGCTATATTAATGCCAGCAGACACTCAGCTTAATCAAAAAGCCAAACGCAAACCTTCCACAACTCTAATGGCACTTGCCTTTACTTCAATTTTAGGTGGCATGGTTACGATGATAGGTACTGCCTCAAATGTGGTAATAGCAACCTACAGAGAAGATGTTCTTGGAACCCCTTATTCGATGTTTGACTTTACTCCGGTTGGTTTGATTGTCGCAATTTCTGGTGTACTTTTCATTGCTCTTTTCGGCTGGCGATTGATGCCTCGAATTAAAGATTCAGAGCTTCAAGATGACAATGAAGAAATACGACAGTATGTCTCCAATGTACTCATTACAGAGGAATCTCCCATTGTTAGCAAATATTTATCGCATCTAGATGATGTTTGTGAGGGAGTTGATGTGTCAATTTTAGGGATTATTAGAAACGATGAGCGACTGGAAGGTGAAGGCTTTATCCGTAATTTCATTATTCATGCTAATGACTTGCTCATTCTCGAAGGCTCCGTTCAGGGTATTGATGAATTTATGAAACAAACAAAAACTCACTATATCAGTGATTCTGATTCAGACTTTGAATTTAAACATACCTCACTTATCGAAGCTGTTGCTCCGCCATTTTCACGCTCGATTGGAAGAACAGCAACCCAATTAAGCCTACTCAAATTGAGACAAATATCTCTTTTGGGTATCTCTCGCGCCGGAAGATCCATTATTCATCATGTAAGAAACACCAAAATCCAACCAGGAGATGTTTTACTTCTTCACGGTCACATTTCTCACTTGGAGAGTGCAGTTAAATGGATGGAATGCCTTACCTTAGAAAGACGCGATTTGCAAATTCCACAGCGAAAAAAAGCCTCTTTAGCAATCTCTTCTTTCTTGATTGCAATTATCGCTTCGAGTCTTGGATATATAGACCTAACTATTGCACTGTCATTGGTTGTTATTTTCTATATAACAGCTAATGTGATTCCGAAAATTGATATCTACCGCTCTATACATTGGCCGGTAATTGTTCTTTTAGGCTCAATGATACCTATTGGCCAAGCTCTACAAAGCAGTGGTGGCGCTGAGACAATCTCGAATATCCTTATTAATATTTCCTATGGTGCCACACCAGTCACTATTCTTGCCTCTATGCTCATCATAACGATGCTCCTTAGCGCTGTCCTTAACAACGTTGCTACGGTTCTGGTAGCAGCCCCAATCAGTGTCGAAATAGCCAAAACCTTAGCTGTCAATCCTGACACCTTTTTGATGGCAGTTGCGATTGGTGCTTCGTGTGCTTTCTTGACACCAATTGGACACCAAAACAATACCTTGGTGATGGGACCTGGAGGTTATCGATTTGGTGATTACTGGAAGCTTGGTCTGCCTCTCGAAATTCTAATTACCGTTGTTAGCATTCCGACGCTACTTTATTTTTGGCCACTAAATTCAATGCCTATTTGATTTCTTAAATATACAAATGCATTTAAAAGACTCAACTAGAGTTACCGGTGAGGTAAAATTTTCGTTATTTTTTGATCAATTTTAATGTCCTTATCTGACCTAGATACAAAAACATCATTTCAGAACTTAATTCTTAAATTACAAAATTATTGGGCTGACAAAGGTTGTGCTATCGTTCAACCATTTGATATGGAGGTCGGTGCAGGAACTTTCCATCCTGCGACTTTTCTTCGTGCAATTGGCCCGGAACCATGGAAAGCTGCATATGTGCAACCTTCTCGTCGACCAAGGGATGGACGTTACGGTGAAAACCCTAACCGCCTGCAACATTACTATCAATTCCAAGTCTTACTTAAGCCCTCACCCACTGACATTCAAGACCTTTACCTTGCTTCATTAACAGCGATTGGTATAGATTTAAAAATTCATGATGTACGTTTTGTTGAGGATAATTGGGAGTCACCCACTCTGGGCGCTTGGGGGCTCGGATGGGAGGTTTGGCTCGATGGCATGGAGGTGAGTCAATTTACTTATTTCCAACAAGTTGGTGGCCTTGTATGCAAACCAATTTCAGGGGAGCTTACTTATGGCCTTGAAAGACTCTCGATGTACCTGCAAGGTGTCGATAGTGTGTTTGACCTTACTTGGACAGAAGACCTGAGTTATGGTGATGTTTATCACCAAAACGAGGTGGAACAATCTAAATACAACTTTGAAATTGCAGACACTGACGTTCTTTTTAGACAATTCGATGAAGCCGAGTCAATGAATTCAAAACTCATTGAACAAAAACTACCTTTCCCAGCCTATGAACAAACTATGAAGGCCTCTCACTTATTTAACCTTTTAGATGCAAGGCATGCGATCAGTGTCACAGATAGAGCTCGATTCATTCGCCGAGTAAGATCGATGAGTCAAAAAGTTGCTCAGGCTTATTACGAATCAAGGGAGCGACTAGGTTTCCCAATGTTAAAAAATAAGAATTAATTATTAATCTCTTCATGAGGCCTTTTTATACACTCTACAATAAAATTCTTGAATGGTCATCAAGTCGTTTTGCCCTAATTTGGTTGGCCACAATTAGTTTCTTAGAATCATCAATACTACCCTATCCCATTCAAGATTTCTTACTGGCGTCTATGTCACTAAAGGTTAGAAATAGAGCTTACTACTTTGCAATTATTTGCACATTAAGCTCAGTATTAGGTGCAATTGCTGGCTACTATATCGGGATCTATGCAATCAATCTTATCATGCCATTATTAGATACAATGAATTATCTACCGGAATTGCATAAAGCTGAGCAATACTTTAATACCTATGGAATTTGGATTATTTTAATTGCTGGTTTTAGTCCGATACCTTATAAGCTTTTCACTATTAGTGCCGGAATGATGTCAATGCCTCTCTTGCCCTTTGTGATTTTCTCTTTGATCGCTCGCAGCGCTCGCTATTTGTTGATTGCTTTTCTCGTAAGAAAGTTTGGAAAACGTGCTGATGCATGGTTAAATAAATACATTGATAGATTAGGATACGTACTGATTATTATTGTTGTTTTGGGGATATGGTATGCATACTAAATATTTTTTTATATTTTTTTTATATTTATTATTATCAGGTTGTTTGACCAATGAACTAGGTCAAGTTACTGTTGTTGAAAAATCATTCAACAAGGTATTGAATGAAAATCAAAACAATTCAAAAGCCAAAGTAGTAAGTGACAATAAAAACTGGTCCCTTCCAGTTGCGGCTGAAATACTTAAAAAGTTTTCAATAGAAAATAATCACCTAGGCCTAACCTATAATAATGTACTTGGTCAAGATGTCCGAGCTGTTAGAAAGGGAGAGGTTGTCTATAGCGGAGACAAAATGGCGAGTTATGGAAAAATGATCATTATCAAACATGCCTATGGCTTCTACAGTATCTACAATCAAAATCAAGAAATCTATGTTAGCGAGGGTGACAGTATCGATAAAGGTCAAGTGATTGCTATAACAGGTAACAAGCCATTCTATTTCGAAATGAAAAAATACGAAGAACCCATTAATCCGTTAAAATACCTCTAATGAACGAATTCCTCCAAAATATAACTCCAATCCAAATGACAGGCGTACTTTTGTTGTTGGCTATTATTGCCCATATTGCGCTAGGCGTTATATTGAAACAAATAAAAAAACACACTGGTAGCACCAAAACACAGATAGATGACTACCTCATTAATGCACTCTCGGCACCCCTAAAATTACTTATCTGGTATGGCTGGCTATACTTTTCATTACACGAGCTGAAGGCTGAAATTTTAATCCTTGGCAAAGTTGTTGAATATATAGACATTACTCCTATCTTTATTCTAACCTGGGGAGTACTCAGACTAATATCAAGCATTGAAAGCTTCATGTTAGAAAAAGAAGGTAATGTCGATAAAGATTCCGTTAGATTGTTCACCCGTCTAATCAAGATACTATTTGTTTTTGCAATCGTTCTTGGTGTCGCGCAATATTTTGGTTATTCTGTGTCATCCATATTAACTCTTGGGGGTGTAGGTGGCATTGTCGTTGGCTTCGCTGCCAAAGACATGCTTGCCAATGTTTTTGGCGGATTAATGATTCAAATGGACAAGCCCTTCTCTACCGGAGACTGGATTCGGACAACGGATAAAAGTATAGAAGGTGTGGTCGAAAAAATCGGCTGGAGAATGACTCGTCTTCGTACTTTTAACAAAAACCCTATTTATGTCCCCAACGGTATTTTTGCAACCATTCCCATTGAGACGCCTTCTAGAATGACTAACCGTGAAATTCGCGCAGTTATAGGTATCCGTTATGACGATATTGCACAAATGCAAAGTATTATTGAGAAGGTTGAGAAATTGTTGGCTGAACATGAAAACATTGATCACGAAGAACCTTGTCGTGTGTATTTTGACTTGTTCAATGCCTCTTCACTTGATTTTGTGATTTGGGCTTTCAGTACTGTCACCGAGGGAGCAGAATTTAAAAAAATTAAAGGCAAACTATTGCTTGATATAGCGGACATTATTGCTGATCATGGTGCAGAAATCGCATACCCAACCCAAACACTACACATTCAAAAGCCAGCA
>CACLHR010000006.1 GCA_902606745.1 uncultured Gammaproteobacteria bacterium | reverse complement strand
GAAATAAAAAAAGCAATTGCGACTTCAGCAGCTGTCGGAATGCCTATTGCTATTGCTGGTAGTCTTGGTTTTATTGTTGTTGGATTGAGTGTAGAAGATGCTACTGGCGGTATTGGTTTTGTTCACTTAGATGCACTTGTAAGTATTGTTGTAGCAAGTATCTTGTTTGCGCCATTAGGAGCTAAGGTAACTCATATCGTAGATAGTAAAAAACTCAAGAAAGGTTTTTCAGTGTTTCTAGGTTTTTTGGGTGTGATGGTACTTTTGTTTAAGTAGAAGAGAGATTTTATTTTTTTTCTGAAAAATTTAATGCAACGGAATTAATGCAGTAGCGCTTTCCAGTTGGTTGAGGACCATCAGGAAAAACATGACCCAAATGTGCATCACAAGATGAACACCTAACTTCTATTCTGATGTAATCCAAAGAGTCATCTTCAATTTGTCGAATACAGTCGCTCTTAGCGAGCTCGTAAAAACTTGGCCAACCACTCCCTGAATCAAACTTTGTGTTTGATTCAAACAATAGAGCATCACAACAAACGCAGTGATAATGACCTGTTTCATAGTGGTTATAGTATTCACCGGTAAATGGTGGCTCAGTACCACATTCTTGGGTGATATGATAAGCTTCAGGTGATAACTTTTTCTTAATGTCCATTCGTGTATTATAAGAGAACTATAGAGGTTTCTTCAATATCTGCGATCAATAATTATGGAAATATATTTGGTAGGTGGCGCTGTTCGTGATGAACTATTAGGTATATCTAATAACAAATCTGCAAAGGATTATGTTGTCGTGGGCTCCTCACCTCAAGAAATGAAATCACTCGGATATCATCAAGTGGGAAAAAATTTTCCTGTTTTTATTGATCCAAAATCCGGTGATGAATATGCTTTAGCTAGAATCGAAAGCAAGGTTAGTGTTGGTTATTCCGGTTTTGAATTCGATACATCAAAGACTGTAACTCTTGAACAAGACCTGTATCGTCGAGATTTGACTATTAATGCTATTGCTAGAAACCTAGAAGGTGAATTGATTGATCCTTATGGTGGATTGGAAGACATTAAAACAAAAACTATTCGACATGTTTCTGATGCATTTTCAGAAGATCCAGTCAGATTATTGAGGGTAGCTAGATTTGCATCTCGTTTTCACAAACTAGGGTTTAGTATCGCTCCTGAAACTCGGAAATTAATGCGGCAGATGGTAGCCTCAGGGGAAGTGGATGTACTTGTACCGGAACGAGTCTTTAAAGAGCTTTCTTTGGCACTTTGCTCTGATAAACCTTCTATATTTTTTGAAGTTTTACTTGAATCTAGTGCTTATGGCCGCCTTTTCCCTATGTTAACTTCAACTGGGAGTTATATTGCTCAACTAGTTGATGTATCAGTGGAGGATCTTGATGTTAAGTTTGCACTCTGGCTACATCAAGAGAAGCTTGAAGATATTGCTGCATTGTGCTCCCATCTTAAATGCCCTAAAGATTATCAACAGGTAGCTGAACTTGTTGCTGAGTGGTATTATTTTTCCAAAGATTTGCTCTCACATACTGCACAAGAAGTACTAGATTTTTATCTGAAAACTGATAGTTTGCGTCGTCAGAGGCGTTTTGAAAAGATAGTTATTGCTTTTAAAGAGTTGGGTGTAGATGTTAAGCCTATTTCGGAAATTTTAGTCGCATTAAAAGCTATTAATGTTTCGAAGCTAGATAAAGCTCTAATTGTCGAGCAAATAGCTCAAAAAAGGCTATTAGTGATTGGGAGATTTCTCAACCCGACAAAGAAAGATCTAAGTTAACTTTCATTCGGAAACTCGAATACCATGTCAAGATATTGACAAAGCTCTGAGATACCTTCTTTTTTGAGCGAAGAGAAAAGCTGTACATTGATGTTTGGCAAACCCTCTAGGGACTTAATAACTCTAAGCTTGGTTGAACTAGAAGCACCCTTTTTTAGTTTATCTGATTTGGTTAATAGGATGTTTGTGGGCACATTATTGTTAACACACCACTGCAACATCATTTCATCAAATGGTTTTAAGGGGTGTCGGCAATCCATCACTAAAATAGTTGCTATCAAACAATTTCTATTGTCAAAATATTCACTCATATCTAGGTGCCATCTTTGTTTAACTTTATCTGGCACTTTGGCGTAACCATAGCCTGGCAAGTCAACGAGCCGTCGTTGTTCGTCAATTTCAAAAAAAACTAAATGTTGTGTGCGTCCAGGAGTTCGACTGACCTTTGCTAATTTTTTTTGTTCGGTTAGGGTATTTATTACACTGGACTTTCCTGCATTAGAACGACCTGCAAATACAACCTCATATCCATGGTCTTCAGGGCAGCCTTTTAATGAGGGACAAGATAGTAAGAATTTTGCCTGACGGTAAGAATTATGCATAGTTCGAGTCATGTCTTAAAAACAAAGACATTATATAAGTTTCATTCTTGGGTAAATTACAGGAATTAAATATTCTTTTAACTGTTCCAATATTATTTTTTGAAAAGAATAAATTTCGTTTTTTGTAAAATTTACAACGGAAATTGTACAGCATTAGCTATATTGATAAGTAACATATTCTTTACTAGGTTGAGCTATTGTCTTATTTTGACTTGGCCAAGAGATTTTTTGGTGACTTATGGATAATGATGTATATCTTCATCGAGAATATAGAAAGTTTTCTTCAAACGATGATTTAAGTAAACCTTTATCGCTTTATCAAGCTGATGTCCACTCTGATTGGATTGATTACAATGGTCATATGAGTGAGTCTTTCTATCTCTATGCATTTGGAGATGCCTCTGATGCACTTTTTAGATATATTGGTATTGATGAGGATTATCGATCTTTAGGTCAATCTTTCTATACAGTTGAAACACACATAAATTTTTACCTAGAAGTATCAGAAGGAGAACTTTTAAGGTTTACTACTCAAATACTTGGACTCGATAAAAAGCGTTTGCATTTTTTTCACGAGATGATTCATACACAGAGTGGGGATCTATTGGCAACAACTGAGCAAATGTTAATACATGTTGATACGAATAAATCGAAGGCCAGCGAAATCATGCCTTCTGTCGCAGAAATACTTGGAGAAATTTGGGCTTCTCATCAGCAACTTCCACCTCCAAAGCAGCAAGGTCGAGTCATGCATATACCGAAAACAAAATAAAGCAGATTTAATATTTGTAATAAAAAATAGGAAGAGAATTAAATGGAATTTAGTCTTTCAAGCGAACAAGAGATGATTATTGATACCGTTCGAAGCTTTGTCGAGCAAGAGCTATATCCACACGAAGACGAAGTTGAAAAAACCAATCATATTGATGTAAGTTTGGCAGAGAGCATTAAACAAAAAGCAATTAACCTTGGTCTTTATGCTACTAACATGCCTGTTGAATATGGAGGCGGCGGTCTCGATACATTGACTTTATGTCTTTTGGAGAAGGAGTTGGGTAAGGCGAATTTTGGCCTTCAGTATATTGTTGCAAGGCCAAGCAATATATTAATGGCATGTAAAGATGAGCAAATTGATAAATATTTGGTACCAACGATACGTGGTGAAAAAGTAGATTGTTTGGCTATGACTGAACCTAATGCAGGTTCAGATGTGCGTTCAATGAAATGCCGCGCTGAGCGGGATGATGAGTATTTTGTAATCAACGGTTCCAAACACTTTATTAGTCATGCTGATATGGCCGATTACGTGATTTTATTTGTAGCCTCCGGTGTTGAAGAAACTTCTAGAGGCGCAAAGAAAAAAATCACTAGCTTCCTTGTAGATATGGGAACTCCAGGTTTTTCTGTAGAAACTGGATATAATAGTGTTTCACATCGTGGATACCATAACTTTATTCTCAATTTTGATAACTGCCGTGTCCATGAATCACAAGTATTGGGCGAGATAGATCATGGTTTTGATGTTGCTAATGAATGGCTAGGAGCTACTCGTTTATCTGTTGCGGCAATGTGTCTAGGAAGAGCTGAACGTGCCTTACAGATTGCGACCGAGTGGGCTGCAACTCGTGAACAGTTTGGACAGACTATAGGAAAGTTTCAAGGGGTTTCTTTTAAGCTCGCTGACATGTCCATGGAATTGCAAGCCGCTGAATTGCTCACTTTAAGAGCTGCTTGGAATGACGCTCAGGGAAAGATGACCAATAGTGATGCTGCAATGGCAAAACTAAAGGCAACTGAAACGTTAGCCATGGTTTCTGATGAGGCTATACAGATTTTAGGTGGCATGGGTTTAATGGATGAGTTGCCTCTAGAGAGGATATGGCGTGACCATCGGGTAGAGCGAATATGGGATGGCACTAGTGAAATTCAACGTCATATTATCTCAAGGTCACTATTAAGGCCTTTCGAATAAATAATCTCTATGAGTCAATCAAATTTGAATCGTCTGATATCTCCTAGGTCAATTGCTGTTGTTGGTCATCGAGGAGCTGATTTTGCTATAAAAGGGAGCCTTAAATTGGGTTATACCGGAAAAATTTGGGCTATTCATCGATCTAGGGAGACTATTGAGGGGTTAGAGTGTTATAAAAGTGTTAGAGATTTACCTGAGCCTCCAGATGCAACATTCATAGCAGTTAATGCCGAAGCGGCGATAGAAATAGTTACTGATCTAAAACAAATTGGAGGGGGCGGTGCAGTGTTGTATGCTTCCGGTTTTGGTGAGGTGGGAGAAGATGGAGTTAAAAGAAACCAAAGGCTAGTTGAAGCTGCAGGCAAGATGCCGATTATTGGACCCAACTGTTATGGTTTTATTAATAGTTTAGATAGTGTTGCTTTATGGCCAGACTTACATGGCTGTGAAGCACTCAATAAGGGTGTAGCAATTATTACTCAAAGCGGTAATATAGGACTAAATATGACAATGCAGTCAATTGGTTTACCTATTGCTTACATGTTTACTCTTGGTAATCAGACAAATACTAGTATTTCAGATATTATTAATGCTGTGTTGGATGATGATAGAGTCTGTGCAATAGGTCTGCATATGGAAGGTGTTAATGATATTGAAGCTTTTGATAATGCTGGGCGCCGAGCGTTAGAAAAAAAGATACCTATCGTCGCTATTAAAACTGGCCGAACAAATGCCTCTTCTCAAATTGCTCTTAGCCATACTAGTTCGTTGACGGGAGTGGATCAATTATTTGATGTTTTATATAATCGTCTTGGAATAGCTAGAGTTGATAACGTTCCGGAGTTTTTAGAAACTTTAAAGTTGCTCAGTATTATTGGCGCAATTGATCACAATGGTGTGGCTTCAATGAGCTGTTCAGGAGGAGAGGCGGGAATGATGGCTGATTTAATTGATGGCTTAGATATCTCTTTTTCAGGTCTTGAAAATGAACACAAGGAACGAATTCAAAACACATTGAATGAGTTTGTTGAGGTAGATAATCCCTTAGATTATCATACTTTTGTTTGGGGGGATCGTCATCGCACAGCTGCTTGTTTTAAAGAAATGATGAGTGGAGACTTTTCAGCAACCATGCTTCTATTGGATTGGCCAAAAACTGACCAAATTAACCAACAAGATTGGGACAAAACTTTCTATGCACTATGTGATGCAGCGACAGCGACAGGAAAAAAAGCTATCGTTTTAGCATCTATGGCCGATTGTATGCCAAAAAGAATCATTGATGAATGCCAAAAACGTGGAATTGCGCCAATGATTGGTTTAGATACCTGTCTTAAATCGTTACATCATTCATACAGGTGCGGTCAAGCTTTTAATGGAGACCCGGCTACTCCTATAGAGGTTGCAATTCCAGCTTCAAACAAAACACAAAGTAATAGAACACTTTCTGAGTTTGATGGAAAGCAATTATTGGCTAAGTATGGCGTATCAATACCTAGGGGTGAGTTAGTTTCTAGTATTGAGGGTGCATTGAAGGTCGCAGAAAAATTGAATTATCCAGTCACCGTCAAGGTATCAAGTGAATCTTTAGTTCATAAAAGTGATTCAGGGGCTATTAGAGTTAACATTAAGGATGCTGAGATGCTCAAATTAGCAGTTTCTGAGTTACTACAAATTGGACCTTCATTATTGGTTGAAGAAATGGTAGAGGGAGCTATAGCAGAATTAATCATTGGTGCCGATTGTGACCCGTTGTTCGGAAAATATTTGATAATTGGTAGTGGCGGACTTTTGGTTGAGTTATTAAGTGACAGTATTCCATTGCTTTTACCGGTTGAAAGAAATAATGTTTTGGAAGCGCTTTCTGAGTTAAAACTATTTTCGATACTAGAAGGTTATCGTGGAAACTCAGCTGGAGATATTGATGCTGTTATTGAAACTGTGATGTCTACGGTTGATTTTGTTAACTCAAATGAAGTCATTGAACTTGATATAAATCCGTTACTAGTTTTACCTCAGGGAAAGGGTGCAATTGCCGTTGATGCTTTGGTTAGACTGAATTAGTAGTAACATGACATTAATCTCAAATTAAGGAAAATTTTATGAACAAAAGTGTCATTTGTGAGGTTTATAACGAAGTGCTGCTCATTACACTTGATCGCCCTAAAGCTAACGCGATTGATGCGATAACTAGTCATGCGCTTGGCGATGCCTTTATCTCCTTTAGAGATGATAATGATTTAAGAGTAGCTATTATTATCGGTGCAGGTGAACGGTTTTTTTGTGGTGGTTGGGATTTAAAAGCAGCATCTGAAGGTGAGGCAGTTGATGCAGACTTTGGCCTAGGTGGTTTTGCTGGACTTACTGAATTGTGGGATTTGAATAAGCCTGTTATTGCTGCGGTTAATGGCTTAGCGGTTGGAGGTGGTTTTGAGTTGGCACTTGCAGCTGATCTAATTATTGCGGCCAATACAGCTGAGTTTTTTGTGCCTGAAGCTACTTTAGGGATTATTCCTGATAGCGGAGGAGTTTTGAGATTACCACGTCGCTTACCTAGAGCGATTGCAATGGAAATGCTTATGACCGGTAGGAGAATGGGTGTAGATGAGGCACAAAAATATGGCTTAGTGAACAAAAGTTGTTCATTAAAAATGTTAAAAAAGCAAGCCATTGGGTGGGCACATGAAATCGCTAAGTCTGCACCACTTTCCTTGGCGGCAATTAAAGCCGTTATTAGAGAGACAGATCAAATGGATTTAGAATCTGCGTATGAAACTATGCGCTCTGGTCAAATCAAGGCTTATCATAAAATGCTCAAATCTGAGGATGCCAAAGAGGGACCACTTGCTTTTTCTGAAAAGCGTTCTCCCGAGTGGAAAGGGAAATAGATCTCCATAAATCCTGTTCACACTGGATAAAATAGATGTGTGTATAATTTAACGAAAATAAATATAAAGTTAAAGTACAAACATAATGAAAAAGATTTTATTGCTTATCCTTTCTATATCGGCATTAGCTTTTTCACTTAGCTCTATATCAGAAGAAGCAGAGAGTGAAGGTGAGGTTATGTTTGAAGTTTTGGGTTGTTCTAGTTGTCACGGTTCGGGAGGAAATTCCACCGATGAGGATATTCCTTCACTAGCTGGAAGAGAAGCCGAATGGATAGTACAACAATTAGAACAATTTCAATCAGGTGAACGTCAAAATGCGATTATGAATGCTATGGCGCCGATGGCAGAAGGGTTTGAGGACCTTATTGCTGAATACCTTTCTACTCAAGGACTTAGAGAGTAGCTTTTCCGTTATTTTGGTAAATTGAAGTTAACGAAACTGTTAACATTCAAGTATAATTTCGTGGAATTTTTTGGAGATTTAGAATGAAAAAGACCATTATTATTTTTATATCAATTCTACTTGCTACTTTTAGCGCAACTATTCTAGCCTCCGGAGATGCTAAGGCAGGTCAAGCTAAATCTGCAACATGTATGGCTTGTCATGGTCTTGCTGGTAATAGCACCATACCAAATTATCCTAAGCTTGCCGGTCAAGGCGAAGGTTATATTTTGAAGCAACTGCAAGAATTTAAATCAGGTGTAAGAGAAAATGCAATTATGGCGGGCGTTGTTTCCTTACTATCGGAACAAGATATGGTGGATATTGCAGCATATTACTCAATTCAAACTATTAGTGAAAATAGTGCTAAGGCAGATGAAGAAACAATCGAATTAGCTAGAAAGATCTATCTTGGTGGAAAGAAAGACACACAAACCACTGCTTGTATTGCCTGCCATGGCCCTAAAGGTTTAGGCATTCCGAGTGCAAAATTTCCTGCACTGAGTGCTCAACATGCTGAGTATATTGCATTGCAGTTAAAAGCATTCCGCCAATATTCTATTAACGAGCAGACTGGCTCTGATGAGGTCGATAGAGATAATGATTATGAAGGCATGATGAGAAATGTTGCCAAAGGTTTGACAACTGTTGAAATTGAAGCTTTAGCCGAATATATTGCTGGTCTTCACTAGTTAGTTCATTCTTTCGGTATTGCCGTCTACAGTCATGACCTGTCCAGATATTTTATGGGCTTCATTTGAAAGTAGAAATAAGGCCATATTGGCAATGTCTTCTTTACTCACAAAAGTCTTAAGTGACACCATTGATTCATAATCTTTTTGCAATTCTTCTTCTGAAACGCCCTTAGATTTTGCTTTTGCTTCTATAACCCTTTGCATCCTATATCCTGAAACCGATCCTGGGCAAATAGCGTTGACTCTTATGTTGAATTCACCGAGTTCCATTGCAAGTGATTTGGTCACACCAATGACAGCCCATTTACTCGCTGCATAAGGTGTCCTGAGAGGAAAACCAAACAATCCTGCAGTGGAAGAAATATTGATAATGGATCCACCTTTATTATTTTTTAGCAAAGGTATTGAGTGTTTAGTGAAATAAAAATGGCTGTTAATATTAATGTCTATTGTATTTCTCCAATCTGAAATCGCTAAACTTTCCATCGGTCCAGTGGGCCCAGCTATGCCGACATTATTAACAAGGGCATCAATGCTAGTAATTTTTTCTTTCAGTGAAGAAAAATATTTTTCTACAGAGTCTGGATTTTTGGCATCGACATTATTTATAAATAGTTTTTCGTTTATCAATGGATGCTCGTTAATTTCATCAATTCTTTTTTGATTGATGTCCGATAAATAAACGTTGTAGCCTTTATCTAAAGATAAGTTGGCTATACTCCAACCAATTCCATCGGCAGCAGCTGAAATTATAATATTTTTTCCAAGAGGCTTATTTTGAGTCATCTAACTTTAATTTTTCGTTAAAGCCTCAGATAACTCATCAGATGTAATATACCCTTTTGTATTGCCACTCTTATCGACTACATTCATAGTACATCTCTCTTTTAATACTTTAGGGATAATCTCTTCAATCATAGTATTTTCATCTATCTTATATATAGTGGATGGGTTAATATTTGTTGCATCAAACTGATCCTTTTTAGTCATAACTGTTTGAGCTCTCAACACTTTAGTACGATTAACATCCTTAACAAATGCTTTAACATAGTCATCAGCGGGATTCATGATAATATCTTCTGGGCGACCAACTTGAACTAATCTTCCGCCATTTAAGATTCCTATATGGTCTCCTAATTTAAGGGATTCGTCAAGATCATGAGTAATAAAGACAATGGTTTTTTTAAGTTTAGATTGAAGCTCTATTAACTGTTTTTGCATATCACTTCTAATTAGAGGATCCAATGCACTAAAGGCTTCGTCCATTAAAAGGATTTGAGGGTTTGTTGCAAGAGCTCTTGCTAAACCCACGCGTTGCTGCATGCCACCTGATAGTTGGGCAGGGTATTGATGCTCAAAACCTTGTAATCCAACCGAATCTATTTGTCCTTGGGCAATTTCTTTTCTCTGATCCTCAGGTACTTTTTGTATTTCAAGGCCATAAGCAACATTTTCTATAATTGTTTTATGAGGAAAAAGTCCAAAACGCTGGAAAACCATACTCATTGTCTTTTTTCGGAAATCTAATATTTCCTTGTCATCTAAACTTAACACATCAACACCATCAACTATAACTTGACCTGCAGTAGGGTCAATGAGTCTATTAATGTGTCTAATTAAAGTTGATTTTCCTGAACCAGATAGACCCATACAAACAAAAATTTCACCCTCTTTAATAGATATGGAAACATTGTCTAGGCCAACAGTGTGCCCAGTTTCTTCCATGACCAGCTCTTTATTTGCACCCTCTTTTACCATGGGTAAAATTTGATCAGGATAGTTTCCAAAGATCTTATAAATATTTTTTATTTCTATTTTTGACATCGATTAAATTATTAGTTAGTTTTTACTGCAGCTTCCATCCCATCTTTAGTAGATTCTTTGGTAACTTGTTTTTTAGCAGCCTTCTTCATTTTTGCTTTCTCATTAAATTTATCTAGTGGTTTGTTTCTGTCTTGAATCTTTTCGCCATAGGCCTGAGTAATTCTATCCAAAACTATAGCTAGTAGAACAATTGCAAGTCCTGCTTCTGTTGCTTTTCCGACATTCAGTTGTTGTAAACCCAGTAACACTTCATCACCCAGTCCTCTGGTTCCAATCATCGAGGCTATTACCACCATTGCCAGTGCCATCATTGTGCACTGGTTGATTCCTTGCATGATATTAGGAAGCGCGAGCGGTAACTGAACTCCTAATAACTTTTGTCTTCTACTTGCTCCAAAAGCTTCTGCAGCCTCGATAACTTCAATGTCTACCAATCGAATTCCAAGGTCTGTTAGACGTACTAAAGGAGGAATGGCGTATATGACAGTGGCGATAATCGCTGGCACTGCGCCTAATCCAAAAAGCATAATTCCAGGTATGAGATAACAAAAACTTGGTATTGTTTGCATTAAATCAAGAACTGGTAGTATTGCATTTCGAACCTTCCTGCTTCGAGACATAATAATACCAAGGGGTATTCCAAATAAAACGCAAATCAGAATACCAATCAACATGATTGATGTTGTTTCAATGGCTTTGTCCCAAAATTTCGGATGAAGAAAACCAATAAAAAATGTACATATGCCAACAAAAACCGTGGTGCCTACTTTTCTGCCGCTAGAAAAGAAAACTATTGCTACTACAAGGGCAATAACAAGCGGCCATGGCAGAAATACTAGGAATTTTTTTAAGGATAGGATTGCACCAAGAAGAAAATTATTAACTATTTCAAAGTAGATACCGTACTCTTCATTGAAGAATTTAAACCAGTCATTGATCCACTTCATTAAAGGGATATCTAACCATTTTGGCCAATCATTTAACCAACTGAAATCACTTAGTAGCTCATTAGCATTATCTGGCTTCCATCTTGAGGCCTTAAAACTCGTTATCAACAGCCAAATAAAAATAACTGGTATGGCCAAATATGTTAATAACTTTTTTATCATGATTCTAATTTAGAAAAATAAGAAAAAAAGAGCCCACGAATGAGCTCTTTTTTTTATACGAAAATCTAACTTACAGTGCTCCCTCAACTCCGGCAGCAGCTGCAGCTGAAACCCAAGACTTCCATTCAGAAGAATTCTTAAGGTATTCAACAGCAGTTAGTTCCATGTCGCCATCAGATTCATCTTCATAGAAAGCAAGTAGCTTATTAACCGTTGCGGTTGGTATGCTGTATGCTTCTAAGAAAGCTGTCTCTTCTGGATGAGTTGCTTCCCAAGCAGTAAGGACAGACTTGTCAAGTGACATATCTCTATATTCAGTTGCACAAGTTGGAGTATATGCATCTTTACCATTGGCTTTAATATCTTCTACAACTACAGACATTGCTCCCCAACATGCATCGTTGAAAGGTGGCTCTTTTAATCTAACTAAGTCAACCTTACCCATAAGACCAGTTGGTGCCCAGTAATAGGTAAAGATTGGTTGCTTTTTAGCAAATGCACCTGCAATAGCAGCATCCAATGCACCACCTGAACCTGGATCAAAGTTAGTATAGTAATTATCTAAACCATAAACACGTTGTTTAACATAGTTCACTGTATAGCATGTCCAGCCTGAAATACAGCTTGTCATCCTACCCATAGATGGGTTTTCAGGATCTGTAAATAGTGCTGCAATCTCAGGATCTAACATATCCAATACAGTTCTTAAGTTGTACTTGTCAGCTGTAGTCTTGTCCACATAAAAAGCTTGCTGAGAATCAGGTGTATTAATTCCTAGATTTCTAATTACGCCAGCTTCTTCTACAGGGTCATAGTTAGCTATAATATTGTCGTACCAAAGCTCTGTAACGATATCTAACTGACCGTCATAGTGAGCAGCCATAATAGGTGTTGTACTTCCTTTGGTAACTTCAACTTCACAACCATATCCATGTTCAAGTATAAAAGCTACGATTGCAGTATGAATATTAGCGCTACTCCAGTCAAAATCTGCAAGTCTAGCCTTTCCACAGTCAGCATTCGCTGAAAGTGAAAACGTACTTAGACTCAGAGAAATAGCTGTCAGTACTAATACTTTATTGATTAGTTTCATTTTTTTCTCCATTTGAAAACAAACAATCCTTTACAAAACAAGGATTACTAGAAAGTTTATCTTATTTTCACTCTGAACAAATATAATTTTTTTATAAATGAATAATAATTAAAAAATATTTAAACAATAATCAAAAATTACTTATACAATAGTGCGAATTTTATATAGTCATTATTTAACTTAAATATAGCTGGTCTTTTGAATAATTACGATTTTATTGTTATCGGTGCAGGCTCAGCAGGTTGTGTTCTTGCCAATAGACTCAGCAAGGATTCTTCCAACAAAGTATTACTCATAGAAGCAGGTGGTACCGACCGTCGTTTTTATGTACAAATGCCTATCGGCTATGGCAAAACCTACTATCAAAAAGACATTAACTGGATGTACATGGCGGAGCCAAGTCTAGGCACTAATAATCGTTCCAGTTATTGGCCACGTGGTAAATTATTGGGTGGTTCTAGTTCGATTAATGCTATGGTTCATGTTCGAGGCAATCCTCAAGATTTTGACGACTGGCAAAAGGCTGGTAATCCTGGCTGGTCATACAATGATTTGCTTCCCTATTTTAAACGTATGGAAACTTGGCAACATGGCGACGATCGATATCGGGGTAGTAGAGGGCCACTAAATGTTTCAGACGTTACAGACCAGCTGCATCCCTTGTGTAACAATTTTGTTTCAGCTGCTGAAGAATTAGGAATTAGTTTTAATGTTGACATGAATAGTGAGATTCAAGAAGGTGTTGGTCATTACCAGATAACCACACATAAGGGACAGCGTATGTCTGCTTCGCGAGCTTATTTACGACCCATTATGAAGCGTCCTAACCTTACCGTGATTACCAAGGCGCTTGTCACTCGCATTCTATTTGAAGGTAAGCGAGCTATAGGTGTGGAATACAAAAAATCAAGAAAGCTTTACCAAGCAAATGCCAAACGTGAAGTGATATTAAGCGCTGGTGCAGTGAACTCACCACAACTTCTTCAGTTATCTGGAATAGGTCCAGAGTCAGTTTTAAAGCAAGCTAATGTTGCAGTTATCCATGATAGCCCTGCCGTTGGAAAAAACCTCCAGGACCATCTCGGGGTAAGCTATTTTTATAAAAGTAAAGTGCGAACTTTAAATAATCAGCTGAGACCTTGGTGGGGAAAGTTATGGCAAGGTATTCGATATGTCTTGACTAGGACTGGTCCATTAAGTTTAAGTGTAAACCAGTCTGGCGGTTTTGTGAGAACTCGGGATGGACTTACAGGGCCGAATATTCAGCTTTATTTTTCACCAGTAAGTTATACTCTTGAGCCACCTGGAAGGCGCGCTATGCTAAGTCCAGATCCTTTTTCAGCTATGTTGTTAGGAGTATCAAGCTGTAAATCAAATTCACGAGGGCAGATTCGAATAAAGACTAGTGATCCAACTGTTGCGCCAATAATTGAGCCTAACTATCTATCTCATAACGATGATGTCCAAGACTTATTAGAAGGTGTCAAGTTGTTGCGTCAATTAGCTCAAACTGAGAGTTTTAGAAAGGTCATTATTGATGAGTTTCGACCTGGACCTGAGTGTAAATCAGATGCTCAAATGATAGAAGATATTAGAAACAATGCATGGACCGTTTTCCACCCTGCTTGTACTTGCAGTATGGGTCCTGACTTATTCAAAAATGTTGTTGATAGTAACCTTAAAGTGCATGGAATAGAAAGTCTACGAGTGGTAGATGCCTCAATATTTCCAAAGCTTATATGTGGTAATATTAATGCCGCTACAATCATGGTGAGTGAAAAGGCCTCGGACTTGATTTTGTCTGATATATCTAAATAAATAGTTAGCTAAACTAGGATTAATTGTGAAAATTATTAGCATAGAAACCTTTACCAACGAATACATTGGTTTAGTCAGAGTGCGTACCGAAGAAGGAGATGAGGGTTGGGGACAAACTAGCGCCTACAATGCCGACATAAGTGCTCAAGTAGTGCACCGTCAAGTAGCTCCTCATGTGCTGGGTAGAAGTGGTCTCGACATAACTGATTTAAATCGAGAGGTTTTAGAGCGAGAACATAAGTTTCCCGGGACCTATCTTTATCGTGCTTTGTGTGGATTAGATACAGCGCTTTGGGATATTCACGCCAAGAGGGCCAACAAGAGTGTGTGCCAACTTTTGGGTGGTAATCCTGACTCTATACCAGTGTATGCTTCAAGTATGCAACGTGAAATAACACCTGAAGCTGAAGCTGAACGTTTTCTAAAGCTTAAAGAGAGGTTTGGTTATAAAGCCTTCAAATTTCGTATAGGGAAAGAATGTGGTCATGACTTAGATCAATGGCCCGGTCGTACAGAGGACATTGTGATGCAACTGCGTCAAGTTTTAGGGGACGATGTAGCACTCCTAGTCGATGCCAATAGTGCTTATACGCCAACTAAAGCTATTGAAGTTGGACATATGTTACAAGATTATGGTGTTAGCCATTTCGAAGAACCTTGCCCATACTGGAAACCTGACTGGACCCGTCAAGTTAAAGATGCATTAGATATTGATATAAGCGGTGGTGAACAGGATAACGATATGCGTATATGGAAGCACATGATAGACACTCAAGTTGTAAATATTCTACAGCCCGATGTCTGTTATATGGGTGGTTTTACTCGAACCTTAGAGGTTGCTAAATTAGCCCAAAAAGCCCACTTACCTGTAACTCTACATTGCGCTAACTTGTCCCTAGTGACATTGTTTTCTGCACACATTATGGGTTCCATTCCTAATGCAGGTAAGTACTTAGAATTCTCCATTGAAGGTTTAGATTACTACCACTGGCAAGACAATATATTTTCGCCAACCTTCAAAATAGTTGAAGGTCAGCTATTAATGAACCATAAACCGGGATGGGGTATAGAGGCAAACCCAGACTGGTTGTCTCAGTCAAACTATCAGATGAGCCATGAGAGTTCACGCTTTTAGTTGAGTTTTTTAACTAAAAGGGCAGTTTAAACTGCCCTTTTTTATTAGTTAGAAAAATCCTGTATAATTTCTTGTTTTTTTTATACTAGTTACGGATTAGATAGATGAAGACCTCATTGAGCACACTTGAAGGGTTAAAAAGATCGCTCACAGTTGAATTGCCTATAGATACTTTCAACCAGAAAACGGATCAGATTTTACAAAGCCTTGCCAAAAAAGCCCGCATTGATGGCTTTAGAAAGGGCAAGATACCAGCGACAATTCTGCGTCAACGCTTTGGTGCTAGCGCAAAAGCAGATGCTACAAACGAAGTAGTAACTGAAACGTTGGAAGAGGCATTGACAGACGCTGATGTTTCTCCTGCTGCGCAACCCTCTTTAACTAATGTAGACACAGAAAGTAGTGATAACTTTAGCTATACAATTGAGTTTGAGGTTTACCCTGAAGTTAGTGTGACACCATTATCAATTCTGAATATTGATCAAATAAATGCAACAGTTTCTGATGAAGATGAAGAAAGGGCATTGCAAGATTTACAAGATAGAGCGACTGAATACAAAACCGTTAAACGTAAATCTAAAAATGGCGACCGTTTGACAATTGATTTTGAGGGATTGCTAGATGGTGAGTCATTTGAAGGCGGTGCGGCAGAGGGATTTGAAATCGTTCTTGGACGTGGTGCAATGATTGAAGGATTTGAGCAAGGTCTCATTGATGTCGCTGCAGGGAAAACGATAGAAGTCAAAGCGACATTTCCTGAAGATTATCATGTTGAAAATTTGGCTGGAAGAGAAGCTGTATTTAAAGTAAAGGTTAATGAAGTAGGTTCACCCAAAGAAATTAAGCGTGATGACGAGTTTGCTAAAAAATATGGTGAAAAGGATTTTGAGACCATGAAAAGTCGTATGTCTAAGCAAATGCAATTGGAATTAAGTTCTCGTGTAGTACAGCAGAACAAAGATGCCACATTTACTGCACTTTTAACTGCAAATAACTTTGAAGTTCCCGAAGGTAGCGTTAGTGCAGAGGCAATGAGGTTACAACAGGACATGGAAGCAAGGATGGAACAACAAGGCATGCCTTCAAAGGGTAATTTTCATGAATCTATGTTTCAAGAAGAGGCATCAAGACGAGTAAAGTTAGGTCTATTAATCAATAAAATTGCGAATGATAGCGAAATCAAGCCTGAAAAAGAGCTAGTTGATGCTAAACTAAAGGAAATGTCTATGCAGTATGGCGAAAGTGCGCAACAAATGATTGATTGGTATAACTCTGACCCTTCAAGGTTGGCAGGTGTTGAGTCGATTGTTGTTGAAGAGCTTGTAGCTAAACATGTTGCACTTGAAGCTAAAGTTAATGTTATTGAGAAGACTTTTCAAGAAATTATGAATCCGCAAAGTTAATTATGTCAATACAAAACCTACATCAAATCCCTATGGTTATTGAAAGTTCTGGTAGAAGTGAAAGAGCTTACGATATCTATTCCCGATTACTAAAGGAACGTGTTGTTTTTATGGTAGGCCCTATAGAGGACTATACGGCAAATGTTGTTGTCGCTCAACTACTTTTTCTAGAATCTGAAAATCCCGATAAAGATATTCATTTATATATCAATTCACCTGGTGGTTCAGTTACAGCTGGCTTAGCTATCTATGATACTATGCAGTTCGTCAAGCCTGATATTTCTACACTTTGTATTGGTCAGGCTGCAAGTATGGGTACTTTGTTACTAACTGCTGGAACCAAAGGTAAAAGATTTGCTTTGCCACACACCAGGTGCATGATTCACCAACCTTTGGGGGGTTTTTCTGGTCAAGCCAGTGATATCGATATTCATGCTCAAGAGATTCTTAAGACCAGAGACAAGTTAAATTCAATTCTAAAAGAGCATACCGGTCAAAGCATGAAGACTATTCAAAAAGACACTGATCGAGATAATTTTATGTCAGCTAGTGAATCCGTAAAATATGGACTCATTGACAAAGTACTCAAAAAACGCTAACTTCTAGTTTGTCAATGGCACAAAATACACAAGACTTGCATTGCTCATTTTGTTCGAAACACAAAGATGAAGTGACTCGCTTAATTGCTGGACCTGGGGTATACATTTGCGACGAATGTATAGATTCCTGTTATAGTCTTGTTCAAGAGCAAACGAATAAAGAAAAAAAAGACCAGCATCTGAATTGGAATCACACCCCAGAAGAGTTATTTAATTTCTTGAACGAATATGTTATTGGTCAATCTCATGCTAAAAAAGTTTTGTCAGTCGCGGTTTACAATCACTATAAACGTTTAAAGACCGATTACGTCTCCAACGAAGTCGAGTTGGATAAATCAAATATTTTGCTGATAGGTCCAACTGGCAGTGGTAAAACCCTTCTTGCGCAAACCTTGGCACGTTTTCTGGATGTTCCTTTTGCTGTAGCTGACGCGACAACATTAACGGAAGCAGGTTATGTCGGGGATGACGTAGAGAATGTTATTAAAAGCCTGCTCGCAAAATGTGATTTTGATCCAAAAAGAGCTGAACAAGGGATTATTTTTATTGATGAAATTGATAAAATTTCGCGCCGATCTGACTCACCTTCTATCACTAGAGATGTTTCTGGTGAAGGAGTTCAGCAGGCGATGCTAAAACTGATAGAAGGTACGATTGCTTCTGTACCTCCACAGGGTGGTAGAAAGCATCCAAACCAAGAAACAATTGACGTCGATACCTCAAAAATATTGTTTATATGTGGCGGGGCATTTGATGGTTTAGAAAAAGTTATAGACAGACGAGTTGAAAAAGCAACTGGCATTGGGTTTGCTGCAAATGTTAAAGATGAACAAAGTGAAAAAACAATCGCTGAACTATATAGATTATTGGAGCCAGAGGATTTAATTAAATTTGGTTTAATTCCTGAGCTGGTTGGACGTCTAGCTGTTCATACTTCACTTAGTGCACTTGATGAGGAAGCTTTAGTAGAGATTCTTACAAAACCGAAAAATTCTGTTGTCAAACAATTTCAACAGTTTTTTGCAATCGAAGGTGTGAAACTAACGATTAGAAAAACTGCATTAGTTGCTATTGCAAAACTTGCCGTTGAAAGAAAAACAGGTGCTAGAGGTTTACGATCTATTATGGAGGACTTATTATTAGATACCATGTATGAAATGCCTTCAACTATAAGTGCAAAAGAGGTTATTATTGACAAGGCAGTGGTTGAAGGAAAAAAACAACCAATTGTTCTCTATTTGTCTGAAAAAAAAATAAATAATATTAGAAAAGCTAGTTGATGACTTTCACTTTTTTATGCTGACTACTCAATAATGCCTATGGAGTTATTTGACCGTCAAAAAGATGTCGTAGGTCAAGGTGAGCGAACTGTACTAGTCAATGTTGATTTTACCTCCAATCTCCAGAAATCCAATGGAATGGATGAATTCAAGCAACTTGCTCTGTCATCTGGGCTCAACATTGTTCAAACCATCAAAGTTAAAAGAAACTCCATCGAAGCTCAATTCTTTATTGGTAAAGGAAAGGTTGAAGAGTTGGCTTCCATTGTGAAAATTAATGAAGCTGATTTAGTAATTTTTTCGTTTCAACTTTCTCCTACACAAGAGCGCAATCTAGAAAAAACCTTGAAATGCCAAGTGATGGATAGAACTGGTTTGATTTTAGACATTTTTGCGCTTAGGGCGAAGTCATTTGAAGGTAAGTTGCAAGTCGAGTTGGCTCAATTACGCCACTTATCCACTCGACTAGTCAGGGGTTGGACGCACTTAGAAAGACAAAAAGGAGGTATTGGTTTACGTGGCCCTGGTGAAACTCAGCTTGAGACAGACAAGCGATTAATTTCAAAACGTATTAAATATATTAGTAAGCGTCTCGAGAAGGTTCATAAGCAGCATGACTTAGGTCGAAAATCAAGACGCAAAAAAAGCCTGCCTATGATTTCACTTGTTGGGTACACAAATGCTGGAAAATCGACATTATTTAATCAGTTAACTAATTCTCATGTTTATGCTGACGATAAGCTTTTTGCAACTCTAGATTCTACTATTCGTCGAGTTATCCTTCCAGCTGCAGGTGAAGCAGTTGTTGCAGATACAGTTGGTTTTATTCAAAACTTGCCTCATGAGCTTGTAGCCGCATTCAAATCAACTCTTGAAGAAACCCGTCAGGCCAATGTTCTTCTTCATATTGTTGATGCCTCAGATAATGATAATGATGACAAAATTGAACAGGTTGAAGATATTATTGAACAAATAGGAGCGCAAGAAATTCCAAGCATAATTGTGATGAATAAGATTGATGAAATGAGTGATGTTCATCCAAGAGTAGACAAAGACTATGCAGGAAATATATACCGTGTATGGCTTTCAGCCCATACAGGGGAGGGTATAGATTTGCTTTATCAATCTTTGTCTGAATGTTTGAGTGGTATGATGACTTATGCTGGCATTCAGTTAGATGTTCAGTCAGCTTATATTAGAAGTGAGATTCATAAAGTCGGATTTATTCAGAAGGAAAAAATGAATGAATTTGGTCAGTGGCTACTTGAAATTAACGTTACTCGACACTATCTAAAGAGATTATTAGGTAAGCAAGGTGTTTCATTATTATGGGAACAGAAATCACAACAGAGTCAAATGGCCTAGAGAGTCAATCAATACCTCTACTACCCCTTAGAGATGTGGTTGTATTTCCACACACTGTTATCCCTCTTTTTATTGGTAGAAAATCTTCTGTTCATGCAATTACCCATGCCATGGAAGCAGATAAGCATGTTTTTTTGGTCACTCAAAAAGATGAAGCTATTGAAGACCCTAAAAATGAAGATCTCCATAAAGTTGGCACTTTGGCGACAATCCTGCAGTTGCTTAAACTGCCCGATGGAACTATAAAAGTTTTAGTTGAGGGAGTTAAGCGATCGAGAATTGAAGAGTTTATTGATTTGGGAGAACATACTGAAGTTATTCTGAGTGACTGCATATTAAGTTTTGACAATGATGTAGAAATCAAGGCAATGATGCGTCTGGCTCTTGAAAATTTTGAAAAATATATAAAACTCAGCAAAAAAATTCCAGAGGAAGTATATAAAGTACTTAAAGAGATTACGGACATTGAACGCTTTAGTGATGTCATCATAGCAAACATTAATCTTAAAGTTGAAGAAAAGCAGGAACTTCTCGAAAGTGGCCTTGCTAAAGATAGGTTAGAAGCAATTCTTACAATTCTTGAAGGAGAGCTAGATGTTCTTGGTGCTGAACAAAAAATTCAAAGTCGAGTTCGCAAGCAAATGGAATCTAATCAGAGAGACTATTATTTGAATGAACAGATGAAGTCTATTCAAAAAGAGCTTGGCACCCTTGATGATGAAAATGAGATTGAGGAGTTACAATCAAGCATTAACAAAGCAAAAATGCCAAAAGAAGCCAAGACTAAAGCGCAAGGAGAACTAAATAAATTGCAAAGAATGTCTTCCCAATCTTCTGATGCCTCTATCATCAGAACTTATATCGAGAATTTGTGTTCAGTGCCTTGGAGTAAAAAGACACGTATAAGTCAAGATTTAATTAAAGCGCAAAAAATATTGGATGATGATCATTATGGTTTAATTAAGGTTAAGGAGCGAATATTGGAACACTTGGCTGTTCAAACTCGTGTCACGCATAATAAAGCAAATATTCTTTGTTTGGTTGGACCTCCTGGAGTTGGAAAAACTTCGTTGGGAGAGTCTATTGCAAGATCAGTAAATCGGAAATATATTCGAATGGCACTTGGCGGGGTCAGAGATGAAGCTGAGATTCGTGGTCATAGACGAACCTATATCGGCGCAATGCCAGGCTCAATTGTGCAAAAAATGCAGAAAGTTAAAGTCAAGAACCCACTTTTCTTGCTAGATGAGATCGATAAAATGGCATCCGATTTTAGGGGTGATCCTGGATCAGCTATGTTAGAGGTGTTAGACCCTGAACAAAACCATACCTTTAATGACCATTACTTAGAGGTCGATTATGACCTATCACAAGTGATGTTTGTAGCAACTGCGAACTCTCTAGATTTACCACAAGCACTGGTAGATCGTATGGAAATAATTCAGATTTCTGGATACACAGAAGATGAAAAATTACAAATTGCTAAACAACATTTGATTGCAAAACAGATGAAAAATAATGGTGTCAAAAATAGCGAAATTGTTTTTAAAGACTCAGCAATAATGGATATTATTCGTTATTACACCAGAGAAGCTGGTGTCCGTAACCTTGACAGAGAAATTGGCAGTATCTGTCGAAAGGTAATTAAAGACCTAACTCTCAAAAAGCGTAAGGCAAAAGCAATAATTAATTCCAAAAGTTTACCAAAATTTTTAGGAATGAAAAAGTATCGCTTCGGCTTGGCTGAAGAACATAACCAGATTGGTGAAGTTACTGGTCTCGCCTGGACATCGGTGGGTGGAGATCTTTTGACTATTGAAGCTTCTACCTACAAAGGCAAGGGTAAGCTAAATTACACTGGTCAATTAGGTGATGTTATGAAGGAATCTATTCAAGCTGCGATGTCGGTCACTCGCCAGCGTGCAGAAGTTTTAGGAATTGCTGAAGATTTTCATGAAAAGCTTGATATTCATATTCATGTTCCAGATGGTTCCACACCCAAAGATGGTCCCAGTGCAGGCGCAGCAATGTGTACCGCTTTAGTTTCTGTATTAACAGGTCGAAAAGTAAAGGCAGCGGTAGCTATGACGGGGGAAATTACACTTAGAGGTGAAATTACACCAATCGGAGGTCTAAAAGAAAAACTACTTGCTGCTTTGAGGGGTGGTATTAAAACTGTAATCATTCCTGATGATAATGAACGTGAACTTTCTGAAGTGCCAGAAAAGATTAAAGGTAACCTCGAAATTATAAAAGTGAAATGGATCGATCAAGTTCTAGATATTGCACTTGAGAAGTAACTAGGAATCGCATTATCATTAATCCTTTTTAAGCTTGGCGTAGTAAAAGCCATCATATTCTTTTTGCGGTAGTTGCTGTCTCCCAATATCTCCCTCTCCCCAAGGAAGTGTTAATTTTTCATTTTTTGCATCCTTAAACCTGTCCATGAATTGACTAATCTGGTGAACATTTTCATCCTTTAGTATTGAGCAAGTTGCGTAGAGTAGTTGGCCACCTGGCTTTAAAAGTCCCCAGAGATTTTCAAGAATTAAAGATTGAGTTTGGGTAATTTGGGAGATATCTTTAGGTTTTTTTAGTAACTTAATATCGGGATGTCTTCTAATAACTCCTGTACCTGAACAAGGTGCATCTAGTAAAATTTTATCAAAGAGCTTGCCATCCCACCATTCTTGATCTCTTGCATCTCCTTGTTGGATAGTGACATTCTGATTTTTGAAACGATTAAGGTTTTCTTGTACTTTTGAGAGTCTTTGTTTGTCTCTGTCCAGTGCGATGATACTAGCTTCTGAGCAAAGTTCAGCTAGGTGTGTTGTCTTTCCACCTGGGGCACTACATGCGTCTAGAATGAGTTCACCTTTTTTAGGTGAAATCAATTGTGCTGCTAATTGTGCAGAAGTATCTTGCACATAACAAGAGCCATTTTCGAACCCAGGCAGCTTAGTCACACCAACAGCATCATTAAGAATTAAAGCTTGAGGTGCTATATTGGAAGGTAAACTGATGACATTGATTTCTTGTAATTGTTGCTGGTAATCATCCCTCTGAATGGAAGGATGAACACGAATCGTCATCGGAGCTCTTTTGTTGTTTTCAATGAGAATTTCTTTAAAGTTTTTTGGATAATCTTGCTTTAGTTTTTTGATCAGCCAACTTGGATGAGAGTAATGTTTTGTATTCTCTATATTCTCTCTGTCACGATCAATTTCTCTAAGTATTGCATTAACAAAACCTTTTGCCCATGGTTTTCCTATAAGTTCAGAGACATTAACAGTTTCGTTGATTGCAGCATGAATTGGGGTATCTGAGTGAATTAGTTGATATGCACCCAAAATAAGTAAGCAATGAATGTCAAGATTCTTTTTTTCTAATGGCCTTTTTAGGAGAGGCGTTATAACATCGTTAAGGTGATGATAAAACCTTATTGAGCCAAAAGTTAAAGATTTCGCATAAGATAAATCTTCAGAATCAACTGGGAAAATATCATCTGAGAGAGATTGTTTGTTTAAAACAATTAAACAAATTGCTTGATGAGCAATGGACCTAGCGTTTGTTTTATTGAGCAAGAGTTTGTTTGATGTTCTCAAGAAGCTCTTCTGGATCTTGGTAGCCAGGTATGTTGGTGCCATTATCTAAGAATATTGAAGGTGTGCCATTGACACCTAATTGCTTTGAAATCGCTAATTGCTGAGCTACAGGATTTTCACAATCTTCAGTTACTGGCAAAATTCGTTTTGTTTTATAGTTATGTATAGCTAAGTTCTTGTTTTCTGCACACCAAATTTTTTCCATTGCACTTTGTGCATTAGGATGAAGTTGTTCTAGAGGTGAAGCTAAATATTTTATTGTTATACCTAAGGAATTCATTTCTGACATATTGGCATGCAATTTTGCACAAAAAGGGCAATCGACGTCTGTAAAAACATGAACAATATATTGTTCATTCACTGATTTAAAGACAATCTTGTTGTTTTCATCAATATTGTCAAGTATCTGCTTTCTTATAGCATTGATTCTAATTGCAGAAAGGTTGGACATTGTAACTAAATCTGTTACAGCACCTTGTACAACATATCGGGCGTCGGAAGATATATACATGACGTCTATCCAAGGTTGAGTAATGATTATTTCGTAAAAACCATCGAGTTGTGACTCATTTATTTGTTCGGTACTGATATTCGGGAAATATGGCTGTAATCGGTTAATAATTTCCTCGATATTTGCGTAGGCAGAGTTTGCAAATAACAAAAACAAGAACAAAAGTGACTTATACATAGTGAAAATTCATTATTAAAGAGGTAAATTTTACAGATTTTTGGTAGAATACCGAGATTATAATTTTGCGGGAAAGACAATGGAATTTTTTGTCACACATCAGACGGTAGAACATCACAGTGGCGACTCTGCCGTAGCCTTTGTTTTCAAGGACAAAGCAAATCAAAATAAGCACCTTCAGCAACTATTAGAGTTAAACCGATTTGACGCAATTGTTGGTTCAACTTTGATGCTCAGTCGTGTGAGTGGTTATAAAACAAAGAGATTGTTGGTTGTTGGATTGGGCGATTCACCACTTAATGAAAAGAACTACATAAAGGTGCTTAATTCACTTTCATCAGCTTTATCTGATGCAAAGGTGAAAAATGTAGTTATACCTGATATTCAAATTGATAATCGTGATGAGTCTTGGGTGCAGTTAACGACAGCCCGTGTATTAAAAAATGCAAGCTATCAAGTCGAAAAAGTTAATGCTAAGGAGGAAAATGAGAAAGGTACTTTAGAGGTGATAAGTATTTATTCAGAAATCAATAACGCCACAGAAATTAATAAAGGTTTGGCTATTGCTAATGGTATGGCCTTAACTCGAAGATTGGGAGACTTGCCGTCTAATATTTGTACACCTAGTTACTTAGCTGAAACTGCAAAGTCTTTGGCCAAGGATTATAAGCTTGAATGTGAAGTTTTAGAAGAGTCCGATATGGAAGCATTAGGTATGAATTCTTTGCTTTCAGTATCTAAAGGCTCTTCTGAGCCTGGCAAGTTAATTAGTCTTAGTTACAAAAATGCAGGTGAGGACCAGCCAGTCGTATTGGTAGGCAAGGGAGTGACATTTGACAGTGGAGGAATTTCATTGAAGCCTGGTGCCAAGATGGATGAAATGAAGTTTGATATGTGTGGAGCAGCATCTGTGTTAGGAGTTATGAGAGCGGTTGCTGAGATGAATCTCAAAGTTAACCTTACCGTTGTAGTACCTACTGTGGAAAATATGCCTGCTCATGATGCGTCTAAACCTGGTGATGTGGTTAAAAGTATGTCAGGTCAAACAGTTGAGATTCTTAATACAGATGCAGAAGGAAGACTCATTCTTTGTGATGCATTGACCTACTGTGAAAAGTTTAGTCCAAAAGTCGTGATTGATATTGCAACACTTACCGGTGCGGTAATTATCGCACTAGGTAAACACCATTCCGGATTAATGGCTAATGACCAATCTTTAGCAGATGAATTGAAAGAGTCTGGTAGTGTTGCGATGGATACAGTCTGGCAACTGCCTTTGGATGAGGAGTATGACGAATTACTTAAGTCTAATTTTGCAGACATGGCGAATATTGGTGGCCGGGAGGCTGGCACTGTAACAGCTGCGTGTTTTCTTGCTCGATTTACCAAAGATTATCGATGGGCACACCTAGATATTGCAGGCACTGCTTGGCTCGATGGTTCAAATAAAGGAGCAACAGGCAGACCAGTACCACTTCTGACAGAATACATTATGAAACAAATTTAGGATATATTAATCCTACTTTTTTTCTATTAAGCCTTTTTCGTCTAATAGTTTTATTAGTTGGGGATTCAGACAATCACCGTTTCTGTTAATTGCCTCCATTGTGTGTTGCGCTGAAAGTTCAAACTGTTCTAGATTAAAATAGTGTATTGCAATATTATTTTCAACCTCGCAGAGATAACCCCAGTATTGTTTATATTTATCATAAATTGTTTGTGCATATTGTGATAAATCTTTTGATGACAAGGTAAAGAATAATAGAAAGCGATATGTGTCAGCGTTGAGTTTTAAGAAATTTTCTGGTTGTGATAAAAGTTCTTTAAAAGTCTGGTGAAATTTGCTTATTTCTTGGGTAGAAGAGTAAATATACATTTGAGCAATATAAGAATAGTACAAACCTTGTGGCTCAAGTTCCTTTAATTTTGTTGCTAATTCTAATGCTTTAGTGTTTTGATTGAGCTTATGTTTGGCGTAAGAAAGTCTCCAAAGAGTGTCCAAATGATTTGGCCAAATTTTAAGTAACTGTTCATCAATTTGGCTCGATTGTTTATAACGTCCGTGCCGAAAATAACTTCCACCGAGTGAGTAAAGTATTCCTGACATACCTTCATGATAGATTGGAGTTTCTACAATTTCTATATTTGTGAAGTCTTTTGAAATATTAATTTTTTCTAGTTGGTTGTATGTATTAATCCAGCAATAGTATGTGAAATAAAAAATAATCAATATTAAAGTAGTCGCGATACCCAAAATAATTTTTTTGTATACTACTTTTAATGGAAATATAATAGTCTTGAATGGTCCAACAGTTTTATCGACTTGCTTGGCAATTAATCCACTATAAAGACCAAACAATAATAAAGGGAATGCCATCTGGTAGGGTGAGCTAAATTGCATATTAACGAATGAACCAATAAGAGCTATAAAGAGCAAATAATAGAAAAAATTTTCACCATTGCTAGTATTTTTTATAATTTTGACAATACCAATAGTAAGTGAAATTGCAACTGTGATAAATATTAAAAGACCTATGAGGCCCAGCTCTACTGCTAATTCCAATAAATCGTTATGAGGATGTGTGGTATTGTTTATAACCCAGGTTGCATATCCCTCATTGGCAAGATTTTGTGAGTAAGAGCCAAGACCTGTTCCGATAAAGGGGGAGTCATAATACATGTTGAGTGCTGTTTGCCACATTTCAAAGCGGAGTGAAGAACTTAAAACAGCTTGTCCAGATACGCTGTCCGTTAATGAGTAAATAGTTGAGGAGTCTACAAACAAATCATTAACGACTGAGTTATTTGAGAAACTGTTTGGATTTAAATTAATAAGTACGAGTATTATTAATATGCCGAAAATAGTTGCATAGCCTTTATTTTTATTCCAGTGAGACCATTCTCGCAATTTGATTCTATTAATAATTAAATATAATGCTATCAAAATTAGTTCGATAACAAATGCCAACCAAGCCGATCTGGTGGTTGTGTAAAAAATGAAAACAATCACTAAGGATGTTATGATTATTAGAGCCCAAGCTTTTAGATTTTGTACTTGCTTGGATAAAAGTAAAAATATGGACAGTGGCAGAATCAAAATAATAGGTTGTATTGCTATATTTTTATTACCAAAGGTTGAGGCAGGCATAGCATTTTGAGCTAAAGAAAAGGGGTCAAATAAATACTGCAAGATGCCAATAATAGCTATTACACCAGCTGTAAGAATCAATCCCCATGAAAGTTTAGTCAAGCTATTATTTTCAATGGATAAGTTAAGGGCTAAGATAAAACTGAAGGCTGAAATAAGCCACAGAAGCCATTTACTAACACTAAAATCAACATTAATACTCCAAAGAGTACTTAGCGTTCCAAATATAAATAAAAGGAAGAGGGTTAACTTAATGTAGTTAATTTTTAAATTAACTTCTGAATTGTTGCATTTATAGTAAAGCGACAAAAACATTAGTAGAGAAACGCCAAAACTAGCGATATATGATTTCACTAATTCTGGACTAGAAACGGTCAAATTAAACCAAGGTGCAGCAACCGCAAGAGCAATTAATAATACACCTACCCAAAATACATTTAAATTGTTACCGCCACCATGAATAGGTTTTTTTTCTGTATCCATTAAGATTTTATATTGTTGTTTGTTAAGGATTCATTCTGAGTTCATTATTCATAAATACTATACTTGTAAGACTAACGACTCCAACCAATTTGCCTTCATCAATGACTGGACAACGTGATATATTCAAACGAGTCAGCAGCCTAGCACAGTAACGAATATACATTGTCGAGTGAACCGAAATGGCTGGTTTATTCATTATTTCATAAACATTAACTCGATCTAGAGATCTATTTTTAGCAATCACCTTTCCTGCAATATCGGCAATTAATACTACACCATACTCATCGTTTTCGTGAGCTTTATCAACTATTAGCATTTTTGTTTTTTTATACTGCATAGTATCTAAAGCATCCTGAACACTCAGATTGCGCTCTACAATATCAACATCCTTCCACATTACATCTTTTACTAGTAATTCATTTTTCATATTTCCTCCTCTATGTTTTTACTTAGTATTTCAATTTGATGCATAACACCAACTGCATCTTCAACATCAATTTGAAAGGCAATACCTTCATGTGACTCTTTGTCGAAGGCTCCTACCTCGTTAACGGTTTCAAGAATATTTAGAGCATTATGTTGTTCTACTAAGAGAAAGACTACATCTCTTTGTGTTTCAATATGCAATCCTAAAAAAGTTTTCTTGTCATGAACACCTTCACCTCTTGCCTGAGAAATAACAGTTGAACCTGTAGCTCCATGTTCTCGTGCAGCAGATAAAATTTTATCGGTTTTAGCGCTATCAACAAAAGCGATTATTAATTTAAAGTGCATTACATCCTCCTTATTTGTTAATTAAATGTTTAATTTGAGCATAAGCTAATACTCCCATGATAGGAAATAGGCTTGCAAAGGCAATCAGCCCAAATCCGTCAATTAGCGGGTTTCTACCTTCTATTGTGCTTGCTAAACCAAGCCCCAAAGCAGCTACCAAAGGCACGGTAACACTTGAAGTTGTCACACCACCGCTGTCATAAGCTAGTGCAATAATTTGCTTTGGAGCGAAAAAAGTTTGTATGATAACAATCATATAGCCAGCAATGATAAAGTAGTGTAGAGGGAGACCAACAACAATTCGATAACTCCCTAGCGCGATACCAACCGCCACTCCAAGGGCTATTGTAATTCTCAAAGGCCAAACTCGGATTGAGTTACCTGAAACCTCATTGGCTTTAATTGATACAGCCAAAAGAGATGGCTCAGCAATGGTTGCTGAGAAGCCCATGCTTGCTGCAAATAAATATACCCAATAGTAATCATTCCAATTTAGTTGGGTTTTACCAAGAAAGTCTGCCGAAGTTAATTGGGTGGCCATCATTTTTCCTATTGGAAATAGTGCTTTTTCCAGTCCAACAATAAATAGAGCTAGTCCAATCCAAACCATAAATATGCCAAATAAAGTCTGAGTTAGATTCGGTATTTTTTCTTTGATAATAAATAGTTGGAAGATTAATATCATTCCAATGATGGGAGCTATATCCCAAAACATAGAAATGAAAGATTCAAGAATAATCATAAAACAATCCCAAAAATTAGAACTGCAATAATCGGTGAGAGTGCGCAGATTGCAATCATTCCAAATCCGTCAGTCAGCGGATTTCTACCTCGAATGCTACTCGCTAATCCAACACCTAACGCGGTTACCAAAGGTACTGTAACAGTTGATGTTGTGACACCACCAGAGTCATAAGCAACACCAACAATCCAATCAGGAGAGACAAATGTAATAACCATCACTAGAACATACCCTGGGATGATCAACCAGTGCAAGGGCCAGCCTTTTAAGATTCTTACAACACCGAGCATGACAGACAAACCAACTGCAAGTGCAACGGTCAACCTTAGTTCAAGTGAATATTTATTGATAGCCAACTCATTGTTTTCAATAATGCCACCAATACTAGCAACAATTGCAGCTTCTTGTGATACAGCCATGAGTGCAGGTTCTGCTATAGATGATCCAAAGCCAAGGGCAAAAGAGAACAATAGCAACCAAAACAATGAACCTTTGTTTACAAAAGAATGGGCAAGGTTCTCACCTAGAGGGAAAAGTCCCAACCTAAGTCCAGAAACAAAAAAAGTCAAACCAAGAAGAATTGACAAGGTTCCTAAAAGTATGACGCCTATTTCAGGAATGGCTTGCTTAAGCACTATGATTTGGAAAAAAGCGACTACTAAAACAATTGGAAGTAAGTCTTTACAGCTTTCGAGCAAGTTATTCGCAAGCCTTCTAAGGACTTCATCCATGTCTGTTTTACTTTCCTAATTGTTTCATCTATTATAAACCTGCTAGAGGTAGTTCGAAGCTCACTTACACTTTGTTTATAATGGATTGTGTAAGCCAATAACTCTCTCATGATATGACCCCAATTGTTTTAATTAATGGTGCCAAGCAATCTAAGATTAGCATCTTTAATCGTAACTTACAGTTTGGCGATGGATTGTTTGAAACTTGTGTAGTTGAAAATAAAAAAATACTTTTTTGGGTAAATCATTTTGCTCGCCTGAATAGAGGTTGTGAGCAGCTAAAAATAAGCAAGGTTGATGAGTCAGTGTGGTTAAGTGATCTTAAAAAAGCACTATCTTTATGTAGTTACGACCACTGTGTTGTTAAGTTAATTCTATCTCGAGGAGAATCCTTAAGGGGCTATGGCTTTAAGGATGATATCAAGCCAGTTCGTGCTGTTATTGTCTCAGAATTGCAAAAAACCACGCCTAACAATTCATTTTGTCTTGAGTATTGCCAAAGTGGCTATGATTCGAATCCAAAATTGGCAGGAATAAAGCACTGCAATCGATTAGAGCAAGTATTGGCTCGAGCAGGCTTGAAAAGTGACGAAGGTATTATGTTAGATGAAAATCATAATGTTATATCAGTAACTCAAGGCAATATTTATGCCATTCATGGTAATACACTGATTACTCCGAAATTGGACAAGTGTGGTGTGGAAGGAACAAGACGAGCTGTTATTTTGGATTTATCTAAAGTTCTAGGCATTAAGGTAAAAGTTGAGGTCCTTTCTGTAGAGAAATTAGGCCAAGCTGATGAAGTTTTTATCTCTAATAGTATTAAAGAGATTCAGTCCATCGGCCAGATAGGTGAGATTAGTTTTGGTGAAAGGCCAATAACAAAGAAAATTAAAAATGCCTATACAGAAAAAAGGGAAGACAACAATTCTTGGCAATGCATTTAGGAACAATAAATAAAACTTATTCAAGATTATTGGCTTTGGCCATTCTCGCAGTGATTAGTATTTGGGTCTGGACATCAAAGGATATGCTCGTCAAAGAAAAGCAAATCTATCAAGTTAATCATGGTGCATCCATAGGTACTGTTGCTAAAGACTTGAGGAATGAAAAATGGATCAATTCTGAACTTTTTTTTAATTCATTAAGCAAGCTTCTTGGGGCTAATAAAAAACTTCAATCAGGTTATTATCAAATTGATCCTAATATGGATATTATGACTTTTATTGAGAATATTTCAAGTGGCAATGTAGTCACTACGAAGGTAACACTTATAGAAGGAAAAACACTTAATGATTACTTTTATCAGTTGAGCTCAGATCCAAGTCTGAGATCAGAAGATACACTAGAAGAAATTATGCAATCGCTTGATATTAATGCTCCTTATGATGGTTGGTTTTATCCTGAAACTTATCAGTTTAATTATGGTGAAAGTGTCAGAAATGTTTTAGCGAGGTCGTTTCATGTGATGCAAGTTAAGGTTAATGATTTATGGGTCGACAGAACTAAAAGTCTTCCTTTTAAATCTCCATATGAGGCAATAATATTAGCGTCCCTGATCGAGAAAGAAACAGCACTTGACCAAGAAAGGACTTTAATTTCAGGTGTTTTTATCCGCAGATTAGAGCAAGGGATGCGACTTCAGACGGATCCAACAGTTATTTATGCCTTAGGTGATAATTACCAAGCACCACTCAAGAAAAGTGATTTAAAGGTTGATAGTTTATATAACACTTACAAATACAATGGCTTGCCACCAGGTGCGATTTCTTCAGTTGGTTATGAATCTTTGTATGCTGCATTTCATCCAAATGAAGGTAATGACTTATATTTTGTTTCAAAAAAGGATGGTAGTCATGCATTTGCATCAAATTATGAAGAACATAAAGACAACATCAAGAGGTATTCAAATAATATCTAGTCTAAAATTAGCGTTATGAAAAAAGGAAAATTTATCACCATAGATGGAGTCGAAGGCGCCGGTAAAAGTACTCAAATTGCTTTTATTTGTGACTATCTGCATCGAAAATGTATCGATGTTGTAAAAACTCGTGAACCTGGCGGAACTGATTTAGGAGAAAAAATACGATCTTTATTGTTGGGCCTTGATAACGAGGGAATGCACAGTGATACAGAGTTATTATTAATGTTTAGCGCACGCAATGAACTTATACAAAACAAAATCAAGCCTGCATTAGCAGAGGGTAAATGGGTTGTTAGTGACCGATTTACAGATGCATCATTCGCTTACCAAGGCGGTGGTAGACAACTCAATTTAAATCGTATTTCGGAACTTGAATCGTGGGTTCAGGGTAAATTTCAAGCAGATTTGACGTTATTGTTGGATGTAGGTGTTGATGTGGGAATGACTAGAATTGAATCACGACAATCAAAAGATCGGATTGAAAAAGAGGAGCGTGAATTTTTTGAGCGAGTTAGATCTGCGTTTATTGATAGATCAAAGCTTTATCCTGAGCGTATTAAATTAATTGATGCGTCTCAGTCAATTGAACAAGTTCAGCAACAAATTCAATTATTCATAGAGGCTCTATGATTTTGCCTTGGCATCAAAGTGCTTTTTTAGAGCTCAGAAAAAGGATTGATCAAAATCAACTTCCACATGCACTATTAATTACTGGTGTTGAAAAAATCGGTAAATTTGAACTTGCAGAGCAACTTATTCAGTCCCTCCTTTGTAAGAATGACTCTTGTGGAGAATGTAGTTATTGTCGAGCTATAAAAAAAGACAATCCAAGAGAGTTACTGGATCACAGTACCTTGATTCGAAGATCACATTATCCAAATTTGATTTATTGCTGTTCTGAACTAAATGATTCAGGCGCATTGTCTAAAGAGATTAGAGTTGATCAAGTACGTGCGTTCTGCGAGACTTTAGGCAAGACAGCAGAAGAACTCCAGATTGGGATAATCTTCTACGCTGATCAAATGAATGTGAATGCGGCCAACAGTCTGCTAAAGACCTTAGAAGAACCGCGAGACAATACTCTTATTATTCTATTAGCACACAGTTCAAACGCACTTCCAGCCACAATACTTTCTCGTTGTCAGACAGTTCACATCAGTCCGACGTATAGTGAAGAAAGTGTGAAATGGTTATCGCAACATATTGATGAAGCTGCTCGAGATGATTATGATGCAGTTCAATTATTAGAGAGCGCCCATGGCGTTCCATTTAAGGCAGTTGAAGATCTTCAAGGAGAGTATTTGTTTCAGTATCAAAATTGGAAAAATCTTTTATTAGAGATAGCACTCCATCCAACAAAGACTACTGAAACTGAAATATTTGATGGTAACGAATTACAAGTTTTGAACTGTTTACAGCAACTAGTGACCGAAGGCATAAGGTTAAAAATTATTAAACATGAGGGTGCTCAACTCGAACTTAATAGAATTATCACGAAGACACCTACTAGCTACTTATTCAAATTATTGGATGATATTAGTCGTGCGATTTCAATGTCACAAACGACTGTAAATATAAAATTATTATTGGATAATATCCTCATTGTTTGGTCTCATATTACTCATTTAAAAAAGTATCCAATCATTATTAATTCACAGGACATTTAATGGATCGATCATCAGCTTTATTCAATGAGGCAAAAAATTATATTTCTGGCGGTGTTAATTCCCCAGTCCGTTCCTTTAAAGGGGTTGGAGGAGAGCCTATCTATTTTGAGCGAGGTGAAGGAGCCTATCTTTATGATGTAGATGGGAATGCATATATTGATTATGTTGGCTCCTGGGGGCCAATGATTTTAGGGCATTCCAATCCATTTATTGTTGATGCTGTTAGGGCTGAATTGGATAATGGCCTAGGTTTTGGAGCTCCTACTGAGATTGAGACATCGCTTGCAAAAAAAATTTGTCAATTGATGCCTTCTATCGAACTGGTTCGTATGGTTAGCTCAGGCACTGAGGCAACCATGAGTGCTATCCGTTTGGCTCGCGGTTATACAAAACGTGACAAAATTGTAAAGTTTGAAGGCTGTTACCATGGCCATTCTGATGCTTTATTGGTGAAAGCTGGTTCCGGAGCGCTCACTTTAGGTGTGCCCAACTCGCCAGGTGTTCCAAATGATTTGGCAAAACACACCTTAACTCTTGAATACAACAATTTGGATTCTGTCAAAGCGCTTTTTTCCAAGATGGGTGAGGAGATTGGTTGCATTATTGTTGAGCCTGTGGCAGGCAATATGAATTGTATACTCCCTAAGGAAGGATTTCTTCAGGGTCTACGTAAACTTTGCGATGATTATGGCAGTTTACTTATCTTTGATGAGGTGATGACAGGCTTTCGTGTTGCGTTAGGTGGCGCTCAGACCTATTACGGAGTTAAACCTGACCTTACAACCTTAGGTAAAGTAATCGGCGGCGGTTTGCCTGTTGCTGCTTTTGGTGGTCGGCGAGAAATTATGGAAGAGGTCGCTCCTTTGGGTCCAGTCTATCAGGCAGGAACTCTTTCGGGCAACCCGCTTTCTATGGCAGCCGGTCTTGCAATGCTGAAAATACTCGAGGAAGATAAATCTTTTTATCAAAATATAGCTGGTAGTGTGGACTATCTAGCCAAAGGAATTTCTGTTGCTGCTGATAAAAAAAACATTCCTGTATCGACTAACTGTGTAGGGGGAATGTTTGGAATATTTTTTGGCATTAAAGAAAAGGTAATCAATTTTAGTCAGGTTTCTGAATGTGACATAGATTTGTTTAAAAATTTTCATCGATCAATGTTAAATCAAGGAATTTATTTTGCCCCTTCGGCTTATGAAGCCGGATTTATTTCTGCAGCTCATAGCAAAGAAGAGTTAGATAAGACTATCGATGCTGCCTCAGTCGCCTTTTCTAAACTATGAGTATGAATAATGCCAGTGCTGAACTTGAAAGCGCAAATAAACTTTTATCAGTCTATAAAAATAATATTACTGTTTTTGGTTCTGCCAGAGTTAAAGAAACAGACCCTTTATATGAAAAAGCTTGTAAGCTAGGAAAGTTGCTTTCAAATTCCGGGTTCAATGTCTTTACTGGCGGAGGTCCAGGTATCATGGAGGCAGTCAACAAAGGAGCTTTTGAAGGCAAATCCAAAAGCGTAGGTATCAATATTGAGTTACCTTTTGAACAAATGCCCAATTCATATCTAGACGATTGCTTAACGTTTAAGCATTTTTTCACACGTAAAATAATACTGGTTAAAAATGCCAGCGCCTGCATTTTCTTGCCTGGAGGTTACGGTACCAGCGATGAATTATTCGAAGTTCTAACACTACTTCAAACAAAAAAAATGCAATCAATTCCAGTAATTTTAAGTGGCTTAAGTTTCTGGCAACCTTTAATGGTATGGCTAGATGATATGGTAAAGAGTGACTATGTAAAGAAAGAAAATTTGGACTTGATTTCGCTAGTGGAATCTAATGAGGAAGTAATAAAAATATTAAAGGAAAAATTATGTCTCTAGCAATATTTGATCTAGACAACACTCTAATTAGTGGGGATAGTGATTTCTTGTGGGGTGAATTTATAGGTGAAGAGGGCATAGTTGATGCCAGCGCTTATCGTAAAAAAAATGAATATTTCTACCAGGAATATGATTTAGGGACATTGGACATCTATGCTTGGTTAGAGTTTTGTCTAGAACCGCTTACACGCTATTCTATGACAGAACTACAAGAATTCCATCATCGATTTATGATTCAAAAAATCGAGCCTATTCTGTTAGACAAAGCTCAAAATTGTATTAATCAACATAAAGAAAGAGGTGACACTGTTCTTGTCATGACTGCGTCAACCAGTTTTGTTACTGCGCCGATTGTCAAAAAATATGGGATTAACCATTTGCTTGCTACAGAGCCTGAAATTAAAGAGGGTCGTTATACAGGAGGAGTGTCGGGTATACCGTGTTTTCAAGCGGGGAAAATTGATAAACTAATGCCTTGGCTTCAAAAAAATGAAGAGACATTAACTGGATCAACCTTTTATTCTGATTCACACAACGACCTTCCACTTTTGGAGCTGGTCGACAATCCAGTGGCTGTTAATGCTGACAAAATCTTAACAAAAATTGCCGAAAAGAAAGGTTGGGAGATCTTGAACTGGAGGTAGGTCTAAATAAATAAGTCCTGATTAGAGGTATGAGCGACGTCAAGATAGGTTGCAGCACCGGCAAACTCTATACCCTCAATAAAGTCCTCTCTTGCAAATCCGAACATGCCAATTGTCATCTCGCAGGCGATGAATTTAACACCCATTTCGATGCAAATCTCTCTCAATTCCTCAATTGTAGCGATGCCGTTATTCTTCATGGTTTTTTTCATCATTGAGGTTGCAAATAACTCTAAACCAGGAATATTCCACATAATATTTGGAATTTTTGGTCCAAAATTAATTCCTTGAAACCATTTAGGCCCAAATGGCATTTTCATAGGCATGTCTGGATTTCCTTGAGGCGATATTCGAAGATGCGACAAATCTTTAAGTAAAAGATTTAAGCCATAGAAGGTACAAAATACGGACACCTCTTTTCCCATTGCTATACCAGTAGAGGCCAGAATTAATGGAGGATAGGCCCAGTCAAGTGTGCCCTTAGAGGCGATAAGTGTCATTTCATTAGTTTCAGACATAAATTTCCACTGTGTTAGTTTTTTTCGATATAAAAAATGAACTTATTTCCTTCATCCTTTTGAGAGACTAATGTATGTCCCAACTGATTACAAAAGGCGACAAAATCTTTTTTTGAGCCTTTGTCGGTGCATGTAACTTTAATCGTCTCTTTAGTATTCATTTTTGCAAGTGCCTGTTTTGTTTTTAAAATAGGCATAGGGCAGTTATAACCACACATATCTAAAGTTTGATGTGACATACAACCTCCGAAAAATCGTGCATTTAATTCTTATTATGAATTGTTTTCTGTAGTAAGTTTTTATTAACTAATATGCCGATTGCCATAGAAAATAAAAATATTATTACAATAGGATCGAACATCGCAAAGCCAGATATTCCCGGACTAGTTAAGGCGGATATTGACGGACCAGGACATAGTCCTACAAGGCCCCAACCCACTCCAAACAAGGCTGAACCGATCACTAATTTTTTATCTATCTCTTGCTTTGAAGGTAATTCAATCTCCATACCTAGTGTTGAAACTTCTCTACTCTTTAAAAAGTAAAAGAATGGTGCAAAAATTAATATTGCGCCGCCCATAACAAATATTAAAGAAGCGTCCCAGTTATGAGTAATACTTAAAAAGCCAATTACCTTTGATGGATTTGTCATGCCAGATACAACGAGTCCTAAGCTAAAAATAACTCCGCATAATAATGAGATTACTTTATCGTTCATAAATAAATCCCAAATTGTTGAAGTATTGTCACTGTAATCATTGCAACACCAACAAAAACTACTGTAGCAATCAAAGAGCTAATCGATAGTCTGCCAATGCCACATATGCCATGCCCAGATGTGCAGCCGCCGCTAAGTCGAGTTCCAAAGCCTACCAAGAGTCCACCTGTAATGACTAATGGGTATGAGTTGGTTATTGTAAAGGAGTGATCAGGAAGGGTAAGAGCAATAGCTAATGGTTCTTTAGTGTAGCAATACAGTAACGGCCCTAATACTAGTCCTAATAGAAAAAGGATATTGGATATTCTATTGGCTTTTTTAGTGATAGCGTTTTCGACTATACCACTGATTCCTGCTAGTCTACCTGTAGTGTAGAAATAAAGCACTATTGAGAGTCCTATTATTATTCCGCCTAGTAAGGCGCTATATGGTGTGAAGTTATTCATGGTAGTCGTTAGTTGATTTTATTCCTCTAGTGTTAAAGAGTCAATTTTCAATTACAGGGGTTATAGTCTGAACTCCATTAACTGTGCCTAAAAGTAGAATGTCTGCGCCTCGACCAGCAAATAGGCCATTTGTCACTATCCCCACAATATTATTTAGTTGATTTTCAAGTCTTTTCGGGTCTTTAATTTTGAGGTCATGGATATCCAGTATTAGATTTCCATTATCGGTAGTAAAGCCTTCTCTTAAAATTGGTGAGCCGCCAGTCATTTTAACAATTTGACGTTTAGCGTAGTTAGTAGACATCGGAATAACTTCGACTGGCAAAGGGAAATCTCCCAAAACACTTACAAGTTTAGATTCATCCGCTATACAAACAAACTGGCTAGAAACGGCTGCAACGATTTTCTCACGGGTGAGAGCACCACCACCGCCTTTAATCAAGTTTAACTGTTTATCTGACTCGTCAGCACCATCGATATAGACTGAAATCTCCTCAACATCGTTCAAATCGAACACAGTAATGCCATGGTCTTCGAGGCGATTTGCTGTGGCTACTGAGCTTGCCACTGCACCTTCGATACGTTCTTTAATTGTTGCCAATTCATCGATGAAAAAATTTGCTGTTGACCCTGTCCCTACGCCTATAATAGAGTCAGGAATGACATACTTGAGTGCAGCCTTTGCCACCTCAATTTTCATTTCGTCTTGGGTCATCTTTTGTTCCATTTTTTCAGTTCAAAAAGATTATACACTATGAAAAAAATAATCCTCGCTACAAGCAATCTTGGTAAAGTGAGAGAACTTAGTGCAATGCTAGAGGGTCAATACAATGTTGTCTCTCAAATGGATATGAAAGTTGCAGAGGTACCAGAAACCGGTGCTAGTTTTATTGAGAATGCACTCATTAAAGCTAGAAACGCTTCTTCTCAAAGCCAACTTCCAGCACTAGCCGATGATTCCGGACTGGTTGTTGATGCTCTTAACGGTGAACCTGGGATATATTCTGCTAGATATGCTGGTGAAAATGCAACAGACGAAGACAATATTGTTAAACTACTTTCTCGTATGGATAATGAGGATGATCGTGGTGCAAGTTTTTGGTGTGCGATGGTTTTTGTTCGTTATGCCAGTGATCCTGAGCCGATAATTGTTGAAAAATCTTGGGAGGGTCAAATATTACGTGAACTTAAAGGTAAAAATGGATTTGGATATGACCCTATCTTTTATTTGCCTGAATTTAATTGCACTTCTGCACAACTCTCAGCAGAGGAAAAAAACCGGAAATCACATCGTGGTCAAGCTTTACAAGAAATCTTAAAGTACCTTTTATCTTACGAATAGTTTGTTAGCATTACCACCAATTTCTCTATATATCCACTACCCTTGGTGTGTCAAGAAGTGCCCCTATTGTGACTTTAATTCGCATGAAGGTGACCCACAAGCTGATTATATTGCTGCATTGATTAGGGACTTGGATTGTGATTTAAAATACCTTCAAAACCGACAGATACATTCGATATTTATTGGCGGTGGAACTCCAAGCTTGATGACTGTCGATGATGCAAGAGAATTATTCAAAGGCTTAAGACAGAAACTGTCCATACCCAATAATATTGAAATCACTCTTGAAGCAAATCCCGGTGTATTTGATGCTGATAAGTTTGCCCAGTTTAGAGAAGTTGGTATCAACCGTTTGTCAATTGGTGTGCAGTCTTTTAATAATAAAAACTTAGAATTTTTGGGAAGGATTCATAGCGGTGAGGAAGCAATTCAAGCTATTAAGAAAGCTCAAAAGGTTGGTTTTAAAAACATCAATATAGATCTTATGTATGGATTAAAGAATCAAACCACTGAGCTCTGTATGGAAGATTTGAATTGTGCTATTGAACTTCAACCAAATCATATTTCCTTCTATCAGCTTACACTTGAAGCAAACACTTTGTTTGCGAAATATCCCCCTAAACTACCTGCAGAAGACAATATCTGTGAGATGGGAGAAAAAGGCGCAGCGTTCTTACAGAATAGTGGTTTTGAGCAATACGAAATATCAGCCTATGGCAAAACACCTTCCCAGCATAATATCAACTACTGGGAGTTTGGTGACTATCTTGGGATTGGTGCAGGTGCTCACGGAAAAATTACAGATATTAAGAGCAAGAAGATATTTAGAACATTAAAGCCCAAATCTCCTAGAGACTATTTAATTAAATTTCAACACACTGAGAGAGAATCACCCATCAAGATTGTTGATAATATAGTCTTTGATTTTATGCTCAATAGCCTTAGATTAAAGGATGGTTTTAATGTCGAATTATTTGAGAAAAGAACAGGTCAGCCATTTCAAGTATTAAGTTCCAAACTCGACAAAGCGATTGATTTGGATTTAATACAAATTCAAAAAAAATGGATTAAACCGACTACAAAGGGTTTCAATTTTTTAAATGAATTGCAGGAAATATTTTTGTAATAATCATTTAAGAATTTCATTAGTCTTGTCTTGACTATAAATATGTTCTATGGCCTAATGCAACAAAAATATAAAATATTTCAGGTTAGATAATGAGTGATAATTTTTGGTCCAGTAAACATACTTGGGGTGTTAGTGCTAATAACACCAAGTGGTGCTTAATTGGTTGCGCTATTGGTGATTTTGGAACTATTGCAGTGATGCAAGATAGTGGTGTGCCAGTTTTAATAATCTTTGCCTTGGCGATGCTGAATGGCATCATTGTCAGTATTCTTCTGGAAACATACATTTTGATGCGTCAATCAATCAGATTTGGTAATGCAATTAGAACCGCTTTAGGAATGAGTTTAATTTCTATGTTGTCAATGGAATTGGCAATGAATTTAGTTGATTATTTGCTTACAGGGGGAGCCGTATTTCAATGGTCAGTATTACCGGTTGCCTTATTTTTCGGATTTATAACTCCGTGGCCCTTCAATTATTGGCGATTAAAAAAATTAGGTAAAGCCTGTCATTAGTTGAACTGGCTGTTAAAATACTCGCTAGTTTTTACAAATGTATAGATTATGACACCACATAAAATCGCTGACGTTCTTACAGAGTCTTTGCCTTATATTCAAAAATTTAAAGGCAAAACTATTGTTATTAAATATGGTGGTAACGCCATGGTGGACGAAGAACTAAAGTCTAGTTTTGCACGAGATATTGTGCTCATGAAATCAGTTGGAATGAACCCCATAGTTGTTCATGGTGGTGGACCTCAAATCGGAAAAACCCTAGCAAAGTTAGGTAAAGATAGTGAGTTTGTTGATGGCATGCGTGTCACTGACAGTGAGACCATGGATGTTGTTGAGATGGTTCTTGGTGGCTTGGTTAACAAAGGGATTGTTAACCTGATTCACCAACATGGAGGAAACTCGATTGGTTTAACAGGAAAAGATGGTCGTCTTATTACTGCGAAAAAATTAACAAGCAAAATCGAACCAACCTCTGAGATTATTGACTTAGGCCATGTTGGAGAAGTTAATAAAATAGATGTTTCAGTGATCGATTTATTATTACAGCGTGATTTTATTCCCGTTATAGCACCTATCGGAGTCGGCGAAGATGGTTTGTCATACAATATTAATGCAGACCTAGTAGCAGGCTCTATCGCTGAGGCTCTGAGTGCAGAAAAACTTATTCTGCTTACCAATACTGCTGGTTTGTTAGATACTAACGGTGAGCTTATGACTGGACTAAATTCAAAAACAGTAAAACAACTTATTGATGAAGGCACAATTCATAGCGGTATGCTGCCGAAGATAAATTGCGTATTGTCAGCGGTTGAGAATGGTGTGCAAAGGAGTCACATTATTGATGGCCGAGTATCTCATGCGGTACTCTTAGAAATTTTTACTGATTCAGGTGTTGGAACATTGATTACTCAAAATGGCAAACAGTAATCGCGAAACAATTAATGTTAATGATTGCAAGGTTTTAGCTCATTATAAATACGATGGTGATCAATATATCCTAACATTATCGTCCTCTGAAATTGCTCAAACAACTATTCCTGGGCAGTTTGTGCATGTTACAGTTTCAGACGTTATCGCTATGCGCAGACCCATTTCAGTTATGTCAATCGATAAAGAGAATAATACCTTCGATCTACTCTACAAGATTGTAGGTGAAGGCACTCGCCAGCTAGCTGAATGCAAAATAGGCGACATGTTATCTGTGATTGGTCCAATCGGCAATGGTTTTCGTGTAACTAATAAAAAGAATCCACTTCTAATAGGTGGGGGTGTAGGTATGCCACCCATAATTGCGATTGCACAACAAATTAAAAATAATAATGACTATAACCCTTTTGTTATTTTAGGTTCTGAAATACCCTTTCCTTTCACACCACAAAATAGTGAAATAAGCAATTCTTGTCCATCAAAAACGTACACCATGCCAATATTGGAGGATTGGAATGTGGCCTGTGGATTGGCTAGTTTGCAAGGCTTTAAAGGCGTCTATAAGGGCTATGTAACTGATTTAGCAAAAGAATATTTACACACTTTATCAAAAGAGGATTTGTTACAAGTCGAGATTTATTCTTGCGGACCTCAGCCAATGCTGGAGGCGGTAGCCAAATTAGCTAGAGACTATAACTTACCCTGTCAAGTTTCATTAGAAGAATATATGGCTTGTGCGGTGGGCGGTTGCGCTGGTTGTGTAGTGGAAGTACAAACTGATGACGGTCCAGCCATGAGGAGGGTTTGTGTTGACGGCCCTGTATTTGATGCACAATCAGTTTTTCAATGATTGCTGATAATCTTAAAAAAGTAAAATCTAGAATCGATTCGGTTGAACATGATCAACAAGTTCAGTTGATTGCTGTAAGTAAAGCTCGCTCAATCAATGAAATTCAACAAGCTGTAGATGCAGGTCAGATGCAATTCGGAGAAAACCATCTGCAAGAATCACTAGATAAGATTGATTCGTTAGAAGGAAAAAATCTGATTTGGCATTTTATTGGTCCTATACAGTCAAATAAAACTGCAAGTATTGCGGAAAAATTTGATTGGGTTCACAGTATTGGAAGATATAAGATTGCAAAGAGATTGAGTGACCAAAGACCTCCCAAGTTGAGTCAATTGAATGTCCTATTGCAGCTAAACATCGACCGAGAAAAAACCAAGTCTGGTTTTTTTCTAGAGGAAATTGAAGAAATTATTCCTGAAATAAAAAAGTTACCAAACATTTCCTTAAGAGGTTTTATGTGCATTCCGAATCCAGATAATTCTGCTGAAAGTTTTACTAAAATGGCCGAATTAATCTCAAAATACCCTGATTTGAATGTTCTTTCCATGGGAATGTCTGCTGATTTGGAATTGGCAATAGAGAAAGGAGCCACTTTCGTTAGGGTTGGCACTGATATTTTTGGTGAGAGAGAATATAATTGATATACATAAAAGTATGCGAAATACAAACTCCTGATGCGAGATGACATTATGAAAATTAGATTATTTATTACCGGTGGTACCATTGACAAAGTTTACAATCAATCAAACGGTGAACTTGAATTTGATCAAACTCATTTTCCAGAAATACTCTCAAGGGCAAGAGTAGAAGTAGATTTATTGATAGAAGAATTGCTATTAATAGACAGTTTGGACATGGTTGATGTCGACCGCGAGTTAATCTTAGAGAAGTGTGCTAAGTGTGATGAAAGATTAATTCTTATTACACATGGAACTGACACAATGTGCGAAACGGCTAGACTACTGGGAGAAAGCTCTATTGACAAGACAATCGTTTTGTTTGGATCGATAGTGCCATATGCAGTTAGTGATTCTGATGCCTTTTTTAATTTTGGTTGTGCTTTAGGTTCACTGCAGCTGCTAGAAACTGGCGTTTATATTGCGATGAATGGGCGAGTACTGCCATGGAACGATGTAGAAAAAAATAGGAGCTTGGGCGTCTTTCAGACACTAAGCTCATAATTATTGATCAAAGTTTATTTGGTGCTATCAATCATGTATTGAATGGCGGACCTAAGTTCGTTGTCTGAACAGTCCATACAGGCCCCTTTTGGTGGCATACCACCCTTACCGGCAATAGCTACCATAAGAAGGTCATCGATACCACGTTCGATTCTTGGTGCCCAATCCTCAAGAGAGCCAAACTTTGGTGCTTCCATGATGCCCGAATCGTGACAACTCTGACACTTACTGTAGACTTGTTCACCTGAGCGTTCAGTTTGATTTGAAGTACCAGTTGATGCCACAGCACTAGAGCTGTCAATACTAACCTCCCCAATTGGCTTTATACGTTCTAATGTTGCACTATCGACCTGAGTATTTTCATTAGCTGGATCATGGCTAGAAGTGTTATACGCCTTAAAACCAATAAACAGCATAATGATAGCCCATATGGCAATCATTAACTTTGTTGAACCTTTGGAGCCTTGACTCATTGCATCTTCCTTGTTAATCAGATTAAATTCCGGCATATTATACATTTGGTTATAATGACTTGCAGTCGAATGCAACTTAAATATGCTTAAAAAAACCCTCCATAAAAGTCTTAATTTGCTGAAGGTTAGTACCTGGATTGCTGCCATAGTTTCAATACTTTTGTTGTTGATTGTTGCTTTCTTAATTACCTTTCCTCAATCGATTAAAGATTCACTAGAAGAAAGACTTTCCGATATCAGTGGTTTAGACGTTAGCGTTGAAAAATTATCATTCGAATTTCAAGACAATGAACTCTTGTTGGCAGTTAGAGGGCTCGATATTGGTGCTGCAGGGTTAAAACCGATAGCGTCAATTGATGTGTTGCGATGGGATGCCAATTTATTGGCACTCTATAGAGGAATTGAGATACCTAGACACATCGATATCAATGAATTGGTCATTGATACATCTTCTATTGATGAATATATATCTATTATCAATACAGATTCAGTTTTTTCAAATTTGGGTTTGTCAGGAATGTTAGCTCTTCAAACTTTATCAGTGAATAGTACTTTACTTATTGGCGATGAGTCAGTCCAACTTGCACCTATAGAATTAAAAAGAAACAAAGAGAAAATCATTTTATCGATGGAAAACCAGCCACTTATTACTGATATTGAGATGCCAAAAATCGGAAATACGGTAAACATTAAAACCAGTATTGACGTTGCCAGAGCTAGAGCTGATCGGGTAGCCGTTATTCCATTCACAATAAAGAATGAAGATTTTAATCTTTCAGCTCAACTAAAAATTTTTTCAGAACAAGACAAAGTATATCTAGAATTTCAAAGCTATATTGATCAGATTGATATAACTAAAATCAATCAAAATATTCCCAAACCGCTTGCCAAAACACAAAGTACTGAGTGGCTAGATAAAGTTATAACCGAAGGTGTTTTGACAGATGTCATGTTGACGACAAGGTTTAATATTTCTGGAGGCCTTGAGATTCCAAATACAAAGTTTTCAGCCAACCTTAAAGATGCTAAGTTAAATGTGGATTCTGGATGGGCGCCGATAACAGATCTAAATGCAAAGGTGACATTTTCTAATGATTATGTCAATATAACTGGAAAAAATGCCAAGCTCAATGATATTAATTTGAGCTACTTAAATATTTCTACTCGCAATTTTAAAAAACCTGAAGCGAAATTAGTATTGGATGGACGTTTCAATTCAGACAGTGAAACAATTTCGCAATTTATAGAAGAGTCACCCGTCCCAGTAAGAGTTAAAGACTACCTAGATGAATTTGAACTGAGCGGTGATATTTGGGGTAAGGTTACTATTGTTGCACCATTCCTACAGGATGTTAAGAAAGAATTTAAAGTTGATTTTGACATGTATGTATCCGACAATACATTAAGCCTATTCGATGAAAATTTTTCCATTAAACAATATAACTCACAGATTTCATACCATAATGGCCTTATACAAACAAAAGGTAATGGTGTAATAGGTGGTGAATTATTTGAATTAGCCTTAAACCCTAGTGATTGGATTGATGACAAATCTTCAAGACTGAGGGTAAAAATGAGTCATACTGATGGTAGCATCAATGCCTATATTAGTAAAAAAACGAGCGATGAATGGCACACCCAAATTGAATCAAAAGACTTTCAAGTGGGTGTTAACTTATCATTAAGTGATGATGGCCAAAGCATTGTCGAATTGAGTGACCTCAATATAATATCTATTGAGGAATTCAATACACCTTGGAAAATTTCTCCAGAAAATTTTCCAAGTTTTCACTTAATATCAAAGAATGCTGTAGTTAATGGGACAGCTGTTCCAAACCTAGAGGCTGATTTGATCAGTCATGGTCCTGTCATGGAAATCAGTAACTTGGTATTTGAGAATGTTGGTCTGAGTGATAAAGACTTGATTTTTAATGGCAACTGGTTGGATGGCAGGATGGCTCTAAGAGCAAATGCTTCTCACCAAAACCTATCTTCTTTTTTAGTCAAATTTGGAGTAGATGAGCCAGTCAGTGGTGGTGCGTTTGCAGCAGATGTTCGTCTATTTTGCGATTGCAATCCCTGGGAAGCAACAATACCAAAAATAAGCGGTTTCATGACAACTGATATAGATGAGGGAGTTTTTACTAATCAAGACCCAAGCTTCTTCCAGTTACTCTCATTTATTAATTTAGAGTCGATTGCGAATAGGATGAGGATGTCAAGAAGTGAGCTTAGAGAACAGGGTTTTGTGTATGACCGGATTAATGTTAAATTGTTAGTTAATAATGGTAAGGCCAAGGTTGATTATTTTCAAGTTCAAAGTGAAGAGAGTGACATTGAATTAACGGGTTATGTAGATTTAATTGAGCGTAATTACAATTTAGCAGCCAATGTCCAGCCTTCAATTGCTGATACAATACCCTTAGCAACTTATTTAGCTGGTGGTGGTTTGGCTGGTTTTGGCGTGTGGGCTGCTGATAAGATGCTTTTTGGTGGCGCAATTATTGATTCCTTATTTGATAATGTTGTTGAGGTTACCTTTATTATTACAGGGCCTTGGTCTGAGCCAATTATAGAAAAACTAGATGGAGTTATAGTTTTATGATAAATCAATTACTTAGTGATCATGGTATTTATAAAGATGGGATTTATGGGTTACTAAATTCTCTATCTGAAACTGGCGCAGATTATTGTGATTTATATTTTCAACACTCAATAGCTGAATCATGGTTATTGGATGAAGGTATCGTCAAGGATGGCTCATACAGTATTAGTCACGGTGTTGGTGCTCGCTGTGTTAGAGGAGATAAGACAGGTTTTTCTTATTCAGATGACCTAAATCTTAAAGCAATACAAGGCGCCATTGATTTTGCAAAAGGAATATCCGATAGTCCTCAAGTTCAAAACTCAAATCAACTAAAAAGCATAGATTATGCTTCTAAGTATCCAGCTTTAAGTCCACTAGAAAGTTTAAGCTCAAAAGAAAAGGTTGATTTTCTTAGACAGATTAACTCTATCGCTCGAAAAGAACCCAAAGTAGTCCAGGTCAGTGCCTCACTTTCTGGCGCTTACACAGAGGTTTTAATTGCTTCTACGGATGGTGTCTTTCAAGTGGATTGCCGACCCATGGTAAGAGTAAATGTAACTGTCATTGTTGAGCATAATGGTAGAATTGAGCAGGCCTCAAGTGGCGGTGGCGGTCGCTATGACTATGGATACTTTGTCAAAAACTCTTTAGCTGAAACTTATACAAAAGAGGCGCTTCGATTAGCTCTAGTATCGCTAGAGTCAATAGAAGCACCTGCAGGTAAAATGCCTGTCATCCTTGGCTCTGGTTGGCCAGGTGTATTACTTCATGAAGCTATCGGACACGGATTAGAGGGTGACTTTAATCGCAAGGGTAGTTCCGTTTTTAGTAATAAGATAGGAGAGCAAGTCTCCAGTAAAAAGTGTACTATCGTTGATAATGGCACACTAGAAAACCGTCGCGGAAGTTTGACAGTTGATGATGAAGGCACTCCAACTCAAGAGACAATATTAATAGAGAATGGAATATTAAAAAGGTACATGATGGACAAACTAAATGGTCGCCTCATGGGTCAACCCAGTACTGGTAATGCTAGACGTGAATCTTATGCCCACATACCGATGCCAAGGATGACCAACACATACATGCTAAATGGTGAGGATCATTTTGATGATATGGTGACCTCAGTCGAAGATGGTATTTATGCGAAAAATTTTGATGGTGGGCAGGTTGATATCACTTCTGGAAAATTTGTTTTTTCAGCCAATGAAGCTTATTTGATCAAAGCTGGTAAGATAACGAAGCCCATTAAAGGTGCTACATTGATTGGATCAGGTGATGAGGTGCTACATCAGATTTCTATGGTTGGAAATGATCTCAAGTTAGATCCAGGTGTTGGAGTTTGTGGTAAAGAGGGTCAAACCGTTCCGGTTGGCGTTGGACAGCCTAGTTTGAAGGTTGATATGCTGACTGTTGGGGGAACACAGTTAAATATGTAGATTAATACCTCTTCTTTTAATGCTTTTGAGCACTTTTTTCTAGTTTTTTGTGATTAAGTTGTTATAATCTCTTGTGGTTAAAACTAACAAAAAAAGTGCTAGAAAATTATTTACCTGTTATTGTTTTTATTTTCTTAGGAATTGCCTTCGGTGTGGGCCTAACGCTTGTTGGTTATCTGCTTGGACCAAGCAAACCTGATGAAGAGAAAAATTCCCAGTTTGAGTGTGGTTTCCCTGCATTTGAAGATTCACGAATGCATTTCAATGTTCGCTATTATCTTGTAGCAATTCTATTCATCCTTTTTGATTTAGAGGTTGCCTTTTTTATCCCCTGGGCAGTCGTTCAATCGAAACTCGGATGGTTTGGCTTTATAGGAATGTCTGTTTTCTTGTTTTTGCTTGTTGTTGGCTTTATTTTCGAGTGGAAGAAGGGTGCGTTGGAGTGGGAGTAATGAGAATTTATTATGGCTATTGAAGGTTTAATGAAAGAGGGCTTTGTTACGACTTCGTTGGACAAGGTAATCAACTGGGCGCGTACTGGATCTCTTTGGCCAATGACCTTTGGTTTGGCTTGTTGTGCTGTTGAAATGATGGAGGCAGGCTCATCACGATATGATCTTGACCGCTTTGGCATCGTTTTCAGACCTACACCACGACAATCTGACTTAATGATTGTTGCAGGAACTTTAACCAATAAGATGGCGCCTGCTTTGCGCAAAGTTTATGATCAGATGCCAGAGCCAAGGTATGTCATATCAATGGGTTCCTGTGCTAATGGTGGTGGTTATTACCACTACTCTTATGCGGTTGTACGGGGTTGTGACAGAATTGTGCCGGTTGATGTCTATGTGCCAGGTTGCCCACCTACTGCAGAAGCGCTGCTGTATGGAATAATTCAACTGCAAGACAAAATACGTCGCACCAACACCATTGCTCGAAGTTAGCATATGAAAAAATTAAAACAACAATTAATCAAAGCATTCGGCACAAAAAGTGTTAACGACTCTTTTAATGAGTTGACGTTGACGATTGATAGTAGCAGTGTTGTAGAGGTTTGCACTCAACTAAGAGACGACTTTAAATTTGATATTTTGATTGACTTGAGTGGTATCGATTACCTGTCTTATGGAGAAGCAGATTGGGACGGTAACGCTAGTTCTTCTGGTTACGGCCGTGCCCGTGAGATACAACTTTCTGAAAAAAAACAAAGTAATCGTTTTGGTGTTATTTACCATTTATTGTCGGTTTCAAACAATAATCGTCTACGAGTAAAAGCTCTTCTTCCAGATGACTCACTGATGATTAAGACTGTTACAGGGATTTGGAATTCGGCCGATTGGTATGAAAGAGAAGCCTTTGATTTGTTTGGCATCTTGTTTGAGAACCATACCGATTTACGTAGAATTTTGACGGATTATGGCTTTGTCGGCCACCCACTTAGAAAAGACTTTCCAATGATTGGAGAAGTTGAGATGCGTTACGACGAAGAATTAGGTAGAGTGGTTTATGAGCCAGTAAGTATAGAACCGAATGTCAACGTTCCTAGAGTTATAAGGAAATAATTATGTCAGAGATGCGCAATTACACCCTTAATTTTGGGCCACAACACCCTGCGGCACACGGCGTATTGAGACTTATTCTTGAGTTGGATGGAGAAGTGATAGAGCGCGCTGACCCACATATTGGGCTTTTGCACAGAGGTACTGAGAAATTGGCAGAATCAAAACCCTACAATCAGTCCATTGGCTACATGGATAGACTTGACTATGTTTCCATGATGTGTAACGAGCATGCCTATGTGATGGCGATTGAAAAGATGCTAGGATTGGAGGTACCAGAGCGTGCAAAGTACATTCGCGTGATGTTTGATGAAATTACTCGTATCCTTAATCACTTGATGTGGTTAGGTACGCATGCACTTGATGTTGGCGCAATGAGTGTCTTCCTTTATGCCTTTAGAGAGCGCGAGAAGTTAATTGATTGTTATGAGGCAGTTAGTGGCTCAAGGATGCATGCGACTTATTATCGTCCGGGTGGTGTTTATCGTGACTTGCCAGATAAAATGCCTCAATACCTTGAGTCAAAATTACGCAAAAAAGAGGAGCTCAAGGAGATGAATAAAAACCGTCAAGGGTCTTTGCTCGATTTTATCTCAGATTTTTCTGAAAATTTTCCTGAGAGTATAGATCAGTACTCTGGCCTCTTGACAGACAATAGGATTTGGAAGCAGCGCCTAGTCAATATTGGCGTTGTTAATGCAGATCGTGCAAAGCAGCTCGGTTTTACCGGACCTATGCTACGTGGCTCTGGTGTTGAATGGGATCTTCGCAAAACCCAACCTTATTCAGTTTATGAGCAATTGGAGTTTGACATTCCTGTAGGTGTTACGGGTGACTGCTACGACCGTTATTTGGTGCGCATGGAGGAAATGCGCCAGTCATGCAGTCTTGTTAAACAATGCGTGAGATGGTTAAAATCTAACTCTGGCCCCGTTATGTCTGATGACCATAAAGTATCTCCCCCTAACCGGGGTGATATGAAAGATGATATGGAGTCATTGATCCATCACTTTAAATTATTCACCGAAGGGTATTGCCTACCTGAGGGTGAAGTGTATTCAGCTGTTGAAGCGCCTAAAGGTGAATTTGGTGTCTACTTAGTTTCGGATGGTGCAAATAAGCCATACCGTATCAAAATGCGAGCTCCTGGCTTTCCTCATTTGGCGTCCATAGATGAAATGGCAAAAGGACACATGCTTTCGGATGTGGTGACCATTATTGGCACACAGGACATTGTTTTTGGAGAAATTGATAGATGATTTCGGATCAAGCAAAAAAAGAAATTGACATTTGGGTAGCAAAATATCCAGAAGGCAGGCAAAGTTCTGCTGTTATGCAGGCGTTGACGATTGTTCAAAAGGAAAACGGTGGGAGTTTAACAAATGAGTTAAAACAAGCTGTCGCAGATTACCTTGAAATGCCGACAATTAGCGTTGAAGAGGTTGCCACTTTTTATGAAAACTATAACCACAAGCCGGTAGGGAAACATGTTATTCGTTTTTGTCACAATATATCTTGCATGCTAAACGGTTCGGACGAATTAATCTCTTATTTAGAGGAAAAATTGGACGTCAAAACAGGAGAGATAAGTAAGGATAGACTAGTGAGCGTCAAAAGAGTCGAATGTTTGGGCGCTTGTGTGGGAGCGCCAATGTGTCAGATTGGTGACCAATATTACGAAAACCTAACAAAAAAACGAATTGATGAGATTTTGGATGGTCTAAAGTGAATAACATTTGTTTGAAAAGTATAGATAAAGATAACCCTTCAAGTCTTGCGACTTATGAAACCATGGGCGGTTATAAAGTTTGGCGCAAAATTCTTAATGGCGAGTTATCACCTGAGAAAATTCTTGAAGAGTTAAAGATTGCAGGTCTAAGAGGTCGTGGTGGTGCCGGTTTTCCAACGGGCTTAAAGTGGAGTTTTATGCCGCGTAATCAAGAGGGACAGAAGTACGTAGTTTGCAATTCTGATGAAGGCGAACCAGGCACTTGCCATGATCGTGATATTTTAAGATTTAATCCACACTCAGTCATAGAAGGGATGGCAATTGCAGGCTATGTGATGAACGCAACGGTAGGTTATAACTATATTCGTGGTGAATTCATGGAGCCTTATTACCGTTGTGAAGAAGCCTTGAAAGAGGCTTATGATGCTGGTTTGTTGGGTACTAATATTAAAGGTAGTAAGGTATGTTTTGATCTCTATTCTCACCTAGGGGCAGGCGCTTATATTTGTGGTGAGGAAACAGCATTATTGGAGTCACTTGAGGGAAAAAAAGGTCAACCAAGATTTAAGCCCCCGTTTCCAGCAAATGTAGGTCTTTATGGCAAACCAACAACCATCAATAACACTGAAAGTTTTGCATCAGTGCCAGAAATTCTTTCTCGAGGTGGCCAATGGTTTGCTGATCTAGGTGTGCCAAATTCAGGAGGTACCAAGTGTTTTTCGGTAACTGGTAATGTTAAGAATCCTTCTAATTTTGAAATCCCAATGGGAACACCTTTTAGTGATTTGTTGAAATTGGCCGGTGGTTTACGAAAAGGCAGAACTCTGAAAGGAGTGATTCCTGGAGGTTCGTCAACTCCGGTAATTCCAGCGGCAAAGGCAATGAAAATGACAATGGATTATGATTCCATTGAAAAGGCAGGGTCGATGCTAGGTGCCGGCTCAGTTATTGTTATGGATGATACAACCTGTATGGTGAAGGCTTTGACACGCTTAGCACATTTTTATTACGATGAATCTTGTGGTCAGTGCACCCCATGCAGAGAAGGTACAGGCTGGATGTATCGAGTCCTAAAACGCATCATGGATGGTCAGGGTAAGAGTGAAGACTTGGAGCTTTTACTTTCTGTGCAGGATAAGATGCTAGGCAATACGATTTGTGCATTGGCTGACGGTGCTGCGATGCCCGTTGAGAGTTTTATTAGACATTTTAGAGAAGAGTTTGAGTACTACATCAAGCACGGAAAAAGTATGGTAGAAAATGATGGTTGATATTGAAATCGAAATCGATGGTAAAGTTGTACATGGATATCCAGGAGAGAGTCTCATTTCAATTGCGGATAGACAGGGTATTGATATCCCTAGATTCTGTTACCACAAAAAACTATCTGTAGCAGCAAACTGCAGAATGTGTTTGGTCGATATAGAGGGCAATCCAACACCGCAACCTGCATGCTCAACGCTAAGTTCTGCTGGGATGAAAGTTCATACCAACAATGAAAAGGCCAAAACTGCACAAAAGGCTGTTATGGAGTTTTTGTTAATCAACCACCCACTGGATTGTCCAATTTGTGATCAAGGTGGTGAATGTGAGTTACAAGATGTTGCTATGGAATATGGTTCTGACATCTCAAGGTTTACTGAAGGTAAGCGTATTGTTGATGATAAGGGAATAGGCGCCCTGATTCAAACAGATATGACGCGATGTATTCACTGTACACGTTGTGTTCGATTTGGAGCAGAAGTTGCAGGCATAGTTGAAATGGGCGCTACAGGTCGAGGCGAAGATTTGAAGATTGAACCATTTTTATCAGAAGGGATTCAGTCAGAACTTTCGGGCAATATGATTGATGTATGCCCAGTCGGAGCACTAACTTCTAAGCCTTTCCGTTATGAAGTTAGGTCTTGGCAAATGAACTCGATTCAGACCATTGCGCGTCATGACCTAGTGGGTTCAAATATCTTTACTCAAACACATAAAAATAAAGTCAAGCGTGTAGTTGCCAGAGACAATGAAAGCATCAATGAGACTTGGATTTCAGACAGAGACCGTTTTTCATACCAAGGGCTTAATAGTGAAAATCGTGTCTTAATTCCTAAGATTAAAGTTAAAGGTGAATGGAAAGATGCTTCGTGGAGTGATGCACTAGATTTTGCAACAAACGGTATAAAAAAGAACGCCAAAGAGGGGTCACAATTTGGCACTCTTGCATCCAAAAACGCAACTCTTGAAGAGTTATTTTTGTTGCAAAAATTTACAAGAGGCCTAGGGTCAGATAATCTTGATTATCGTCTAGATACTTCCAATCCGTTTAACGCTAAGGTATTAGAATCAAATATTTCTTTAACTGAATTAGAGACAATCGATCATGCGCTTATTGTAAATTCATATTTACGTTTAGAGCAGCCAATGATTAATCATCGTATTAGAAAGGCGACTTTAAATGGTGCAAGCGTTTCAACTATAAATGCGAAGGCTTTCAATTTCAATTATCGCATTAGTCAATCTGTATTGACATCCCCTCAAAATACTGTAGCTACTCTTTCAGGTGTCTTAAAAGCTTTGCTTGATAAAAGTTCACAGACCTTGCCTGGCTACCTAAATTCTGTGACTATTGATCAAACCCATATTGATATTGCTAATGCGCTTTCGAATGCTAAGCATCCAGTGGTTGTTCTTGGAGAACATGTTAATGGTAATAAATGTTCGGACCAAGTCGCTCAACTGGTTGCTAATATTGCTAAAGCTTCAGAAGCAAAAACTTTAAATGCAAGTTTAACAGGCAATGCTCATTCTGCAGAAAGGGTAAATTTTAAGCCTGATAACGGTAAAAATGCGCTACAAATACTTTCATCTGATTTGACTGCATTTATTTTGTTCGATATTTACCCGAATTTTGACTGTATTGAATCAAAAAATGCAATTGAACATTTGAGTCGTGATGATGCATTTGTTGTTGTCATGAATAGTTTTGATGATGAATCAGTTTTGAGTTTTGCAAACGTAATTTTACCGATTGCGAGTTTCTATGAAACTTCCGGTACGCACATTAATGTAGATAATATTGCTCAGTCTTATAGTGCATCAGTTAAGAGTGCTGGAGAATCGAAACCAGGCTGGAAAGTAATTAAAGTTTTAGCGGATTTGCTAAATCTAGAAGGTTTTGACTTTACGGATTCATCCCAGATCGCTGATGAGGCTTTATCTCTAAGCCCTAGTTTCTCCGAGATAGAAGTTCCTATTAGCAATTCTGAAATGCCGAATGTTGCTACTGTTTGGCAATATACCCCCTATGCTAGTGATGTAGTTGTTCGTCATGCGTCCTCATTACAACAAACGCGGATTGGCCAGATGAGTGAGGCTTCGGTTTGCAAGGCAACGGCAAAATTACTAAAACTCTCAGAAGGTGACTTGTATAACGGTATCCCAGTCAATATTAACGAATCAGTAGCAGAAGGTTGTGTGTTTGTTCACACTCATCTTCCAAGACAGTTAGGAGTGATATAGTTATGTGGCAAGGTTTTGTAGATTTTGTACATCAATTGCTACCATGGTTTGATGGTGGTCTAGCAATCGTGATTATCATTCTAATTAAGGGCGTTGCACTAATATTGCCACTCATTATCATGATGGCTTACATGACTTATGCTGAACGCAAGGTTATTGGCTATATGCAGCTAAGAATCGGTCCAAACCGAGTCGGCCCAATAGGTCTATTGCAGCCATTTGCTGATGTATTTAAAATGATGTTTAAAGAAATTATTTTTCCAACCAAGGCCAATGTTTATTTGTTTGTATTGGCGCCGATATTAGCTTTTGTGCCTGCAATTGCAATCTGGGCAGTCATACCTCTGGGGCAAGAATTCTACATCACCAATCTGGATATCAGCCTACTTTATGTACTAGCGATTGGCTCTGTTGGCGTCTATGGCATTATCTTAGCAGGATGGGCTTCTAACTCAAAATACCCATTATTGGGGGCATTAAGAAGTGCCTCATTATTGGTCTCATACGAAATTGTGATTGGATTTGTAGCCGTTACTGTAGTGATGGTAGCAAGCTCTGTAAATTTAAACGAAATTGTTTCAAGCCAGTCTGGCGGTATTTGGAATTGGTATTGGATCCCATTGTTTCCAATGATGATTGTTTTCTGGATTTCTGCATTAACAGAAACAAACCGTGCTCCATTTGATGTCGTTGAAGGTGAATCAGAAATTGTGGGTGGTACTCATGTTGAATATTCAGGAATGTGTTTTGCATTATTCTTTATGGCCGAATATATCAACATGATTATGATGGCAACGCTTGCTGTATTGATGTTTTTTGGAGGTTGGCATTCTCCATTTGAAGGTGTTCCATATTTACAAGAATTCTTTGCATTTGTGCCAGACATAATGTGGTTGCTTGTGAAAATGAGCTTTTTCCTTTTCCTTTATTTATGGATTAGGGCAACCTTCCCAAGATATCGTTATGACCAAATTATGCGTCTATGTTGGAAAGTTTTTTTGCCGCTTACGATTGTTTGGATTATGGTTGTGGCATTGATGACTCAACTTCATTTAGGGCCTTGGTTCTAAGGAGCAGATAAGTAATGATTAAAAAAATTAAAAAAATTATTAAAGACTTTGGATTAAGTGAGATTCGTGCAGGGATGAAAATTACTGGAAAACAGTTAACCAACGACAAAATTACCGTTCAGTTTCCTGAAGAGAGAACACCGATTTCACCTAGGTTTAGAGGTTTACTTGCGTTGCGTCGTTATCCTAATGGTGAAGAACGTTGTATCGCTTGTAAATTGTGTGAGGCAGTGTGTCCTGCAAATGCCATTACCATTGAGTCCGAGATGAGGGACGATGGAACGCGCAGAACAACGCAATATGATATTGATTTATTTAAGTGCATTTACTGTGGCTTTTGTGAAGAGGCTTGTCCCGTAGATGCCATCGTTGGGACCCATATCTTTGACTACGCATTTGAGACTAGAGAGGGCAGTATTATTGACAAAGAAGGTTTAATGGAGATAGGTGATAAGCACGAAAAGGCTATCAGTAAAGCCAGACAAGAGGACTCGAAGTACAGATAAAGGCTGATTATGGAATTTTCATCAATTTTGTTTTATGTATTTGGTTTCTGCCTCGTTGCAAGTTCGGCGATGTTGGTAATCGCAAGAAATACTCTGAAAGCAGCAATGCTTTTAATTTTGTCTTTTTTCAGCGTGGCAAGTTTGTGGTTATTATTAGAGGCTGAGTTTTTAGCGATCACATTGATCCTAGTCTATGTAGGTGCTGTCATGGTGCTTTTCTTATTTGTAATAAAAATGCTCAACATTGATCAGTCAACGATTCGAGCAAAATTTACTACATACTTACCACTTGGAATTTTTATTTCGATAGTTGTTATTGCTCAAATAGCACTTGTTTTAAGTGCTGGTCAGTTTGATCTTGAAAATGTTGAAGAGCCTACTAGGCATGTCGCTGGCTATAGCAATATCACTGAGTTGGCAACTGATTTATATACCACTTATGTCTATCCATTTGAGCTTGCAGCTGTCTTATTGCTAATTGCGATTATCGCCGCGATTACCCTTGTGCACCGTAAAGATAGCAGAAGCAAGAAGCAAAATATTTCTGAGCAGATTAGTGTTCAGGCATCAGACAGAATGCGTTTGGCTTCTATTTCGTCAACCAAATCTAAGGAAACTAAATGATAGCACTATCTGATTATTTGATTTTGAGTGCCATTGTTTTTTGCATTGGTTTGGCAGGTATTTTTATTAACAGGACTAATATCATCCTGTTACTGATGTGTGTTGAACTGATTCTTGCGGCAGTGAACACAAACTTTATTGCATTTTCTTATTACTCCTCTGATGTAACGGGTCAGATATTTGTCTTCTTTATTTTGACTGTGGCAGCAGCGGAAGTGGCTATTGGTCTGGCTATTCTGACATTGATGTACAGAAATCGTGGCTCGATTGATGTTGATGTGACCAATAGTTTGAAGGGCTAATTATGGAAAATACCTATTTAACAATTGTTCTCGCGCCGCTTATTGGTGCAATCATAGTTGGTCTTGCAGGTCATCGATTGGGTCGAACCTTGTCTCATTCTATTACTATTTTGGGAGTTACAGTTTCAACAGTTTTGGCACTTTTTGTCTTCAATCATCACGTACTCCAGGGAGCTGAAGTGTTTAATGAAAACATCTACACTTGGATGCAGGTTGGTGGACTTAATATGAGTGTTGGCTTTCTCGTAGACAATTTGACTGCGGTGATGTTGCTTGTGGTTTCATTTATTTCTTTAATGGTGCATATTTATACAATTGGCTATATGCAAGAAGATGAGGGTTATACGAAGTTTTTTAGCTATATCTCTCTGTTCACTTTTGCAATGTTTATGCTAGTGATCTCGAATAACTTTATGCAGTTATTTTTTGGTTGGGAGGCAGTAGGTCTTGTTTCTTATCTATTAATTGGTTTTTGGCATCATAAAGAATCAGCAGTTGAAGCAAGCCTCAAAGCTTTCTTGGTTAACAGAGTAGGAGATTTTGGTTTCCTATTAGGTATAGCGGTTTTGCTAATGTTTTTCGGAACCTTGGATTACTTAGAAGTATTTACACTGGCTAATCAAGTAAACGGTCAAACAATCTTTGGTGATATTTCAGTAATTACTGTGATTTGTCTTCTTTTATTTCTAGGCGCTATGGGTAAATCAGCGCAAGTACCATTGCATGTCTGGCTACCAGGTTCAATGGAAGGTCCGACACCTATTTCAGCATTGATTCATGCAGCAACAATGGTAACAGCTGGTATTTTTATGGTCTCTCGTATGTCACCTATTTTCGAATTCAGTGATGTGGCATTGACTTTTATCATGGTGATTGGAGCTATTACGGCAATATTCATGGGGTTACTGGGTATCGTTCAGAATGATATCAAGCGTGTTGTTGCTTACTCCACACTTTCTCAGTTAGGTTACATGACTGTAGCCTTAGGTGTTAGTGCTTATTCAGTGGCTATTTTTCACTTGATGACACATGCTTTCTTTAAGGCTTTGCTATTCTTGGCTGCGGGTTCAGTGATTGTTGCTTTGCATCACCAACAAGATATCCGAAAAATGGGTGCACTCAGAAAGAAAATGCCAATTACCTATATTACGGCTTTGATAGGAACGCTTGCGTTGATTGGCTTCCCGGGTTTTGCAGGTTTTTATTCAAAAGATATGATTATTGAAGCGGTCCATTTCTCTAATTTGCCTTTTGCTGATTGGGTTTATTACGCGGTCGTTTTTGGTGTATTTATTACCGCTTTCTACTCTTTACGTATGTTTTTTATTGTTTTCCATGGTGAATCTCGTCTTGACCAACATGCAGAAGATCATGTACACGAAACTGCGCTATCGATTACCGTGCCGTTAATTGTTTTAGCAATACCTTCTGTGATTATTGGATATTTAACAATTGAACCAATGTTATTCACAGGCTGGTTAGACAACTCTATCTATATTGATTCTAGCGTACATGGTTCTGTAGCTGCACTGAAAGAGCATTTCCATTCAGCCTTTGGCTTGATGCTTCATGCAGTTGTCACCGTTCCTTTCTGGATGATGGTTGGTGGTAGTTTGGCAGCGTGGGTATTTTCGCTTTATCGTACAGATTGGGCTAAGCAAATTCAAGAACGTTTCCATCGCACAAACTATGTATTGGAGTCACTTTATGGCTTTGACCGTTTGAACGATATTGTCTTTGCCAATGGCTCTAGAAAGCTAGGCGAATTTTTGTGGCGTATCTCGGACATGGCAATCATTGACCAGTTAGTTGTTAATGGCAGTGCAAGATTAATGCGTTTCATGGGTTCGGTTATTCGACCAGTTCAAACTGGCTACCTTTATCATTACGCATTTTTTATGATTATAGGTCTAATGCTTGTTTTAACTTGGGTACTTGTTGTTGGCGAAAATCCACTCATTCAGTTAGGTTCATAGTATGGAATCGCTACTTAGTTTGTTAATTTGGTTGCCAATAGTAGGAGGTATTTCGGTTCTAGTTATAGGCAACAATCGCAGCGATTTAGCCCGCTGGCTAAGTGTTGCAGTTTCCATTATTGTGTTTGCACTGTCATTGAATCTTTGGACCGGCTTTGACACATCAACCCATGGAATGCAGTTTGTTGAAAACATTCCCTGGATATCGCAGTTTAATATCAACTACCATATTGGTATTGACGGTATTTCAATGCTCCTTATCTTATTGACGACTTTATCAACTTTCTTAGTCATTATTGCCGGTTGGGAAGTTATTCAAAATAGGGCGGCCGACTATATGGCAGCATTTTTGATAATGGAAGGTTTAATCATTGGTGTATTCTCATCGCTGGACGCAATATTGTTCTATGTTTTTTGGGAGGCGTCTCTTATACCAATGTTACTCATTGTTGGTATTTGGGGTGGTCAGAACCGTGTTTACGCTGCAATCAAGTTTTTCCTATATACTTTCCTAGGTTCGGTATTCATGCTGGTATCGCTAATCTACATGTACATTCAAGGTGGCTCTTTCTCTCTCGATGCGCTAAATGATTTACCGTTATCACTCACTGAACAAAGTTGGATTTTTTGGGCATTCTTCTTAGCATTTGCAGTCAAAGTGCCAATGTTTCCAGTGCACACTTGGTTGCCTGATGCTCACGTACAAGCACCAACCGGTGGGTCGGTCATTCTAGCTGCAATTATGTTGAAGATGGGTGGTTACGGTTTCTTCCGTTTCTCATTGCCCATAACACCTGATGCTTCATCGGAGTTTGCAACGATAGTGATTGTTCTTTCATTGATTGCAATTGTCTATATTGGATTTGTTGCACTCGTGCAAAAAGACATGAAGAAACTTATTGCTTATTCCTCTATTTCGCATATGGGTTTTGTAACATTAGGTGTCTTTGCATTATTTTCAGTTGTTAAGATGGATGTGGACGGTCAAATTTACTCAATAGCAGGTGGTAGCCTTGAAAGTGTTTATCTTGGTCTTGAGGGTGCAATGATTCAGATGATATCTCACGGTTTTATTTCAGCAGCACTGTTTTTGGTTGTTGGTGTTCTTTATGAAAGATTACATTCAAGAGACATTTCTAGCTACGGCGGTGTGATTAATTCAATGCCAAAATTTACTGGATTTGCTGTCCTCTTTGCCCTTGCAAATGCCGGTCTTCCAGGTACTTCAGGTTTTGTTGGAGAGTTTATGGTGATTCTAGGTTCGCTCCAAGCAAATTTCTGGTACGCATTTTTTGCGGCAATGATTTTAATAGTAGGCGCAGCTTACACATTGTGGATGGTGAAGAGAGTTTTCTGGGGCCCTATAGTGAATTCAGATGTTAGTACTTTAAGTGACATCAACACTCGAGAGTTTTTTGTATTAGCGGTTCTAGCATTAGCTGTCTTAGCTGTTGGCGTCTATCCTCAACCTTTGATTGAAGTTATGCATGTTTCAATGATTAACCTGCTTGAGCAAGCACTCACAACCAAACTACCGGCGGCATTATGATAGATTATCAATTCAATACTGCTGACTTATTTTTTGCTCTTCCAGAGTTGTTTATGGTAGCTGCTATTGCATTAATATTGCTACTTGACCTGTTTGTCTCAGAACGCTTCCAAAATCTCACTTATTACTTAACTCAATCCACACTAGCGATAACCGGTTACTTTGCATTTAATCTAATCGGCGAATCGGCTGTTATTTTTGATGGCACTTTTGTACTTGATACCATCGGCTCTTATTTCAAAGTCTTTATGATGATCTTTAGCATAGTGGCCTTGGTTTATTCTCGACATTATTTAAGTGTACATAATTTATTGAAAGGTGAATACTTTATTCTATCCTTGCTCTCGGTGTTTGGCATGATGGTTATGGTTTCTGCCCATAGTATGTTGACGATTTACTTAGGTTTAGAAATTATGTCATTGTCTTTATACACACTTATAGCGATCGCTAGAGATCGGGCTGTTGCGATAGAAGCAGCGTTAAAGTATTTTGTGCTTGGTGCAATCGCGTCAGGGTTGCTACTTTATGGCATGTCGATGATTTATGGTATTACTGGTAGTCTAGATATTGGCCAAATTGCGGCATTTGCAACGGGTGCAAACCTGATCTCCGAGCAAGTACTTATTCTCAACTTTGGGTTAGTATTCTTAGTCATTGGTATTGCTTTCAAATTCGGTGCTGTTCCTTTTCATATGTGGGTGCCAGATGTTTACCAGGGTGCGCCGACTTCAGTCACAATGTTTTTATCCACTGTGCCGAAGATTGCTGCAACTGCTATGTTGGTTCGCCTTCTAATCGACGGTCTTGGTGGGTTACAAGCTTATTGGGCAGATTTGTTCATGATTCTTGCAATTCTTTCTATCGGCTTAGGTTCATTAGTTGCCTTGATGCAGACAAATATAAAACGCTTGTTGGCATACTCAACTATTTCTCATATTGGTTTTATTTTGCTTGGTTTTATAACTGGCGTTGTTGAAGGCTATGGTGCTGCTGCCTTCTATGTTTTGGCTTATGTGTTAATGAGTTTGACAGCTTTTGGCACTATTATTGTTTTGAATAAACAAGGATTTGAGGCAGATCAAATTGTCGACTTTAGAGGCTTGAGCAAACACTCACCTTGGTTTGCTTTAATAATGCTATTTGTTATGCTTTCAATGGCTGGTGTACCTCCATTCATTGGTTTCTATTCTAAGCTGTTTATTCTTCAGCAAGTCATTTCAGCAGGCTATATTTATTTAGCAGTTGCTGCAGTTGTATTTGCAGTTATCAGTGCATATTACTACCTTCAAATCATCAAAACAATGTACTTTGATGATACTGAAAAAGAAGTTACTGTAACTGCGCCTATGGACATGCGCATTATTCTTTCCATCAATGGAGCTTTGATTCTAGTTCTTGGTTTAATGCCAAGCTACTGGATGGAATTAGCCATTTCTTTGTTTTAAAAATCAAACATCAGGCAAATTGCCTAAGTAGTTTAATAGCGCGTTAATAATCAACTATAAATCACAGAGTTTATAATTAAAGTATTTATAGAGATTGATAAATGATTGTTGCGCATAGAGGTGCTTCTGATGATGCACCAGAGAATACGCTTGAGGCATTTCACTTAGCTTGGTTGCAGAACGCTGATGCTATTGAGGGAGATTTTCGTCTTACCAAAGATGAGCAGATTGTCTGCATTCATGATGAGGATACTTCTCGTACCTGTGGTAAAAAACTTATTGTTGCAGAATGCACTTATGCTGAATTAAGTCAACTCGATGCATCGAAACACTTTAAAGGTGATTTAGCTCCACAATCAATCCCTTTACTTGGAGAAGTGTTTAAAACAATACCCAACAATAAGGGTATTTATATCGAGATTAAATGTGGGCCTGAAATCGTTCCTACTCTTATCAATTCGATAGTAAATTCGAATCTTCGAAAGGAACAAATTTCTATCATAGCATTTGACAATCAAGTAATTAAAGCCTTTAAATTAATTGCGCCTGATATTAAAGCGCACTGGTTATATGACGTGGAAGAGCCAGTCAATAGCCACGAGTTGCTAGATAGTTTACGAGATATCAAGGCTGACGGTCTTGGCTCAAACAACAAAAACTCTCAAGAACTTGTCAAGAGTATCACCAAAGCTGGTTTTGAGTACCACTCATGGACTATTGATGATATACAAATTGCTGAACAATTATTGAAGTGGGGGGCGACTTCAATTACAACAAACAAGCCCGGCTATTTAAGGCAACAGCTTTCAATTAAATATACTTCTTGACGATAACTCATAATGGGTTATAAAATGCAGGCTTTCATTTCAAGGCAAATTTGTATTTTCAATGAGCAATAATTTCTCTACAAATGTACTTGCAGCGATATTATCAGCTTTTAGTTTCTCGCTTGCAGCGGCAGCTGTTCCATACTTTTACAAAGTAGGAGGTAGCGTTTTCTTGTTGCTGGGTATGCGCTATATTTTCGCCCTATCCTTGTCGAGCGTTTTAGATAAGTCACCCAAAAAACAAAAAACTAAGGAAGCTCGAATACGGTTAGTGTTGATTAGCATATTTCAAGCAATATTTGTTGGCTCATACATGTATTCCATCAAACTGATTCCTTTAAGTTTAGCTGTGGTTGTAATTTACACGTTTCCAATCATTACTTTTTTCGCCAATTCATTAATTAGGAGTAGGTCATTTGATGTGTTGTCGGTTTTGGCTCTATTAGCTTCTTTGCTGGGCATATGGGTGATGGTTCAGAGTGATACTAGTGACTGGAATTTGTGGGGTGTGTTTTGGGGTTTGTTTGCATCAGTTGCACAGAGTTTTGTTAATATTCTATCTCGTCACGAGAGTGTGACCCCAGGATGGGGCTTAATTAAATATATTATGGTGTTACCTGCAGCGGTTTTTGTAATAATTTATTTTATGACCACTGCAGCACCAATAGCATTAGTGACTGCACCGATGTTAATGTGGGGTCTTGCTTCAGCTATCGGTATGAGTGGTGGTTTTTACTTTTTCTTTCACTCTATTGCAAAAATTGGTCCTGTTCGCACAGCTAATGTGATGTATATGGAGCCAGTTTTTACAATCATTCTTGGCGTTATGCTACTCCAAAATGTACTCGGCTATTCTCAGTGGCTAGGCATGTTAATAATTTTGTTAGCTACAATTTCTCTTGAGCGATGGGGTAAAAAATATGATTAAATTTAAGCTGTCATTATGAATGAAAGAATAGACATTTTATTATCAAATTTTTTGAAGAACAGTGTACCTGCTCATGGGCTTCCTGCTGTAGCTTATAATGATTCTGAGTTCTGGGAAATTGAGTCCGAAGCCGTATTTGCTCAGAATTGGGTTTTTGTGGGATTTGTTCATGAACTCAAAAAACCTGGTGATGTTGTTACTTGTTCGGTTGCCAGTCAACCCTTGATTCTTGTTAAGAACAAACTTGGTGAAATCAAAGCCTTTCATAATGCCTGTAGACACCGTTGCCTAAAATTGGTTGATGAAGCAAAAAATGTGGGAACTAAGTTGCGTTGCCCGTATCATTCTTGGACTTATAATTTGGATGGTGAACTTTGCGAAACTCCTTTTTTTGCTGGAGAAGAACATCATGTCGTGGGTTTTGATTTATCCAAACACGGCCTAAAGCCAGCAAGACTGGCTATTTGGCATGACTGGATTTTCGTTAACCTTAGTGCTGATGCGCCAGCGTTTGAGGAGTATTCAGCATCCTTGATTAAGTATTTTGATGATATCAACTTTGAACAAGTTAAAACAGTTGCGACACTTGATTTTGGTGAAATTTCAACCAATTGGAAGTTTTTGATGGAAAACTATATTGAACCTTACCATGTTCAGTTTGTTCATCGCACAACAACAAACCAACCACTTAAAGATCACTACACCATCGTTGATGATGTTTGTTTAGGAAGTGCTATTGAACTGGATGAAGAAGACAAGGTGAAAGGGAGCCTTTCTGTCAGTTCACGCTACCTCACACTATTTCCTAACTTTATTATTGGTCGATATTTCCCTGACCAGATTGGGGTCTACTTGAATGTTCCAGTTGACTCAGGGCGCACTCATCAGAAAAGAGTTATTTATACGACTGAAGGACAAACACTGTCAAAAGACGAAGTTGATGCAGTTAAAAAATTATGGTGGGATGTTCATAAAGAAGACCATGCAATTTGTGAAAGATTGCAACTTGGTCGTGCCTCACCAGTAGCAAAGGAAGGTGGCTTTTTGTCGCCTCATTGGGAGGATAGCGTTCGTGCATTCCAAACAATGATCGCAGAAGCCGTAATGAATACATCAAAAAACATTTAAAGGAGGACATATGTCTACTGAAAGTAATGATAATGGCTATAGATTAGCTCACACAATGATAAGAGTGCTAGACCTAGAAAAATCAATTCATTTTTATTGTGACATTCTGGGTATGCAAGTTTTGAGGAGAACTGATTATCCTGGTGGTAGTTACACCAATGCATTTGTGGGTTATGGGCCCGAAACTGAATTTCCAGCATTGGAGTTGACATATAACTGGGATCAAAAGGAGCATTATGACAAAGGTAATGGTTGGGGTCATATCTGTATCGAAACGCCTGACGTTTATAAAGCTGTAGAAGACCTCGAAGCCCAAGGGGCAAAAATTATCAGTCCAGCTAAACCGATGAATGCTGGAACTCGTATCCTTGCATTTATAGAGGATCCGGATGGTTATGTTGTTGAATTGAATGAAAAACTTAACTTAACTCAATAAGGAAAATGATGGAAGATAATAAACCAAAACTCTATAAATTTACCGATATAGAAAAACGTTTACATACTTTAGAGCCAGGACAAACCTATATCAAGCCATTTGTCACCAGCGCTGTCAGTGACACTATGTGCGGCGGTCTCAATTTTTTAAATCAAGTTTCAGTGCCTTGGGAATTAACTTGTGATGAAATTATTTATTGCATGGAAGGTACCTTTAGGTTGACCTGTGATGGAGAGTCATATATTTGGACGCCTGGAGATGTTTTATATATACCTAGGGATAATTCAATCGCATACGAATGTGATGAAAAGTGTGTCATTTTCTATGCCGCCTATCCGCATGACTGGAAACAACAAGCAGGAATTACTTTTGTTCCTGGTATTGACCCAGAAGACATGCCTAAAAATTAAAAGCAGTTTCTATTTTGATAGTTAAGTGAATACTTTGATATTTAGGACTATCCAGTTAGTAGCCTAAATCAGGCCTCACTAGGTTTTTAAGTTCTTGGTTGGCAAGGTAACGACGTATATTCCTAAAAACCAATTCAAGAGTCATTACAATGTAGGTGTCACCATCATCTGCAGAAATATGGGGCATAACCATGAGGTTAGGAGCAGACCATAAAGGTGAGTTTTTGGGTAGTGGTTCTGGGTCAAATACATCAATAATTGCAGCCCCAATATGACCTGAATTTAGGTTGTCAACCAAGGCTTCATAGTCCATTGTAGCAGCGCGACCTACGTTAACAATACCAACGCCAGGTTTCATTAATGATTGCCGTCTTTCATCCAATAAGTTATTAGTTTCAGTGGTATTTGGGGTGGCCATAAAAATATAATCTGCTTTTGGTAATACTGTGTCCAATTGATCAGTTGATACCATTTTATCTACATCTTCTAAAGTTTTTCCGTGTCGACTGACACCAATAACATTCATTCCAAGTGCTTTGCATTTTTTTGCTACAGAGTAGCCAATATTTCCAACACCAATAGCTAACAAAGTTTTACCCTTTATGGGAGTAGAGTAAAGTGATTCCCAGTGTTTGTTATTTTGATTTGCAATGATCTGTGGCATATGAGTGTGAAGCATAAGAACAGTCATTAAACCGAATTCACCCGATTTTTCTGAATGCACACCTTTATTGTTGACAACAGAAATGTTATTAGGAAGCCAATCCATCGGGCAGAGGTGCTCAACACCAGCACCAGTAATATGAATCCAACGAAGATTAGGTGCTACCTCGGCAAGGTTTTCGGTAGGAAAATCCCAACATACGAGTACCTCTGTTGTTTGCATTGATTCATAAAAGTTATCCAAATCCCAGTCAAATACTGGCTCAATTTTTCCTTTCAAGTCGGGGTAATTTTCAAGAGCTTCGTTAAATCTTGCTTCCGTAAAAGCGAAAACTGATTCCCCTTCTATTGTCGGAGGAAAGGATTTAGGGTTTGCATGATTACTCTTGAAATGCACTCTTACTTTTCTTTTTTCCAGCATGCTATCAATACCTACTTTGTTTAATTATTTAATCTTTGAATTATGCCTTGACTGCATTTCCTTCAATCCTGCAGTTACAATTTTAATTCTTTGTTGTTCTGATTTGCCATCAACTTGAAACTGCATGTCAATGAACTCGTGTGCAAGTTTACTGAGTAAGGATGCATCATCACCTTCTTCATTTTTAGGTATAGAAAGAACAGAGTCACCGCCATAAGTGGGGATTGGCATTCCCGCAATTTTTGAGGCGAGATAGGGTTGATCTCCAGTAATTACGGTTTTAATTTGCTTCCTTATTCGTTGACGCATCATAGCAACGCCGCGGTCACTTCGCACTAGTTGCTCATTTTTATGAATGTTAATGGTACCCATACCTTCACAAGCCTCTCTATCTGCAGGGAACTTCTGTCGTTCTTCATATGGTCGATCGAAAACTTCACCCTGTTCGATCAGCTCTGGACCTTCTGGCGTGTTATATACTTGGGGATCGCCCCGTTTACCAAAATTAGCCCAAGCATAACAGACGGTCGTTTCATCATCAATTGGTACTACCCAACGACTGAAAGAGCTTCGCCCGTAATAGATTTGTTTTGTACCATCAGCAGAAAAAGCTGCACCTGCTTGAGTAAAATTTGGCAAAACAACTTCATTGATTCGAAACCAGACGTTGTCACCAACTCTGCGCGTGTTGCAGCCCAATATCCAATTATCTCGTTCGAAGAAGTCCATTTGGCCTACCTCTCCAAAGCCTACTGAAAATTGTTGACGACTCATATTGGAGTGAAGAAAGGCGGTATGAATAGGATCAACGATAGCATCGAGTACTTGAAGCCAGTTACAATTAAAGGGCGCTTTGTAAGGAACCATTTCCATATCTTCAAATTCAAGGCTGTCATAGATTGGAAATTCTGGCTTTTCATCAATTGGGCCTAAATATGCAAAGATAAGCCCCTTAAACTCGAAAGTAGGATAAGCGCCTAGACGTACCTTATTTTTTATCATATCTGCAGTGGCGGTTGGTTGACCAGGAACTTCGATCAATGTGCCATCGACATCAAAGTGCCAGCCGTGATAGCAGCATTGTATGCCTTTTTCACGACAAATTCCAAATTCCAAAGAGGCCTGTCTATGAGGACAGTGTTTGTGAACTAGTCCTAACTGGCCACTCTTGTCTCGAAATAAGACAAGCTCTTCTCCAAGTATTTTTATTGCAACAGGGAGTTCTGCTAAATCAGAAGAAATAAATACTGGTTGCCAATAACGCCTAAGGTATTCACCAGCTGGCGTTCCACGACCAATTCTTGTTATTTCATCATCGATCTTATTTGAAAGTGTTACGCTATGGCCAGCAAAACCTTTCAAATTAGTTCCATTTTTATCTTTAGTGTCTTTCATCAGTAGAGATCTCTTGATATTATCAAAATAAAATAATCAGTCATAATATGGTATAGTGATTTTTTTTCAACAAACTATACCTCAAAAGGAGTCAATAATGGCAAACATATATCCAACATTAATGTCAGAGGCGCTTCCAGATAAAAAGCGCGTTAATGAAGCCAAAGCGAAACTTGAAAAGGCAGGTGTTAAGTATATTCTTTCATGCTGGATAGACCTTCTAGGTATTCCTAAAACTAAACCTATCCCGATCTCTGAGTTTGAGTTATTGTGTGCTGGAAAAGGCCCTCAATTTGCTGTTCATTCTGTTTCTTTTGTTCCAGAATTAGGACCAAATGACTCTGATCAGATTCCAGTTCCAGATCTGGACAGTTTGATGATCTGTCCTTGGGATAAAACCTGTGCCTGGGTTTTTTCTGATTTATGGTGGGAGGATAAGCCTTACAATTTATGTCCCCGTCAAGCATTAAAAAGAGCTGTGAAGAATGCTGAGGATGCTGGATATAGAGCTTTTTGTGGCATTGAGCCAGAATTTATAGCAATGCGTTGGGAAAACGGTCAACCTGTAAAAGCTATTGATGACGACCCTTTACCCGGTGAAGGTGTACGGCCACGTCGCCAAGCTTTTGGATATGATGTGGAATATAGCATTGACTCTATGGAATTTTTGGGAGACATGATTGATACTCTCAATGAATTAGGCTGGGGTTTGAAGGATGTTGTTTGTGAGGGAGCATATTCTCAGTTTGAACTTGACTTTACTTATACAGATGTACTTCAAATGGCTGATCGTTTGGTATTTTTAAGGGTTTTACTCAAAGAGATTGCAAAGAATCACGGCATGTTTATTACTTTTATGCCGAAACCAACAATTGGAGATTGGCGTTCTGGTGCTCACATTAATTTCAGCTTGACGAGTACTGCGAATAGTAAAAACATATTTGAAGGCAAGAATGGTAAGTTTTCGGATGCAGCTTACCATTCGGTAGGTGGTTTGATTAAGCATGGATCAGAAATTACAGCCGTGGCATGTTCCACGGTCAATTCCTACAATGGATTGGTTCCTGTAGTGGGAGGATTTGAAGGCGGAGTGCACACATGGGCTCCAACTCAAATGGCATATGGTGATAATAACCGCTCATGTATGCTTCGACTTCCACAAAATCGCTTTTGTATTGAAAATCGTGCCGCCGATATGTGTATGAATCCATACTTGTCATTGGCTTTGACTACTGCTGCATCTATAGATGGAATAAAAAATAAGATTGATCCAGGTAAGCCATTAAATGTTAATCTTTACACCTTGAGTCCTGAAGAAATAAAAGCCTCTAAAATTAAATCTCTACCTCGAAACCTTCTAGAGGCGATTGAAGAACTTCAGCATGATGATTTTGCAAAAGAGGTTTTAGGTGAATCAATGCTAAACCAATTTTTTGCCTACAAGATGGATGAATGGGACCGTTATCACCAGACTGTTACCGACTGGGAAGTAACTGAGTATTTAAGGCTATATTAAATTAGAATAGTTTTGATTTAATCAAGTGTATATTGATAAATGAATTTGACCCAGACTTGAAACACTAGTATCAATTGAAATAATAAATTTATGAGGATTTTAATATGTCTATCAATCTTTCAAATATAGCCAAGAAGCGTGGTATCGAATATTTTTTGATTAGTTTTGTTGATTTGTTCGGCAACCTACGCTCAAAATTAGTACCCACAAGGGCTATCGATGGTATGCAGAAAGATGGCGCTGGTTTTGCTGGTTTCGCAGCCTGGCTGGATATGACCCCTGCACATCCTGATATGTTTGCTATTCCAGATCCTGAAAGCTTTATTCAGCTTCCTTGGAAGCCAGAAGTTGGTTGGCTAGCTTCAGATCTTTGGATGGATGGTAAGCCAGTTGAAGCTTCTCCAAGAGTTGCACTAAAAAGGCAGTTGGAGCAAGCTGAAAATCTTGGTTTTCGAATGAAGACGGGGGTTGAGTGCGAATATCACCTGATTAATAGTGACGGTACTGGTATTGCCGATACTAAAGACCAGCAAAGTAAACCTTGCTATGACCAGCAAGCTTTGATGCGACAGTTTCCTGTTATCAGTCAGATTTGTGACGCCATGATTGAACTCGGTTGGGGGCCTTATCAGAATGACCACGAAGATGCCAACGGTCAGTTTGAAATGAACTGGAACTTTGATGACGCAATGAAAACAGCTGACCGTCATGTCTTTTTCAAATTTATGGTCAAGTCAATAGCAGAACTTCATGAGATGAGGGCGACCTTTATGCCGAAACCATTCTCTCATTTGACTGGCAATGGTTGTCATTCACATATCTCACTCTGGAATTTAAATGGCACTCAAAACTTATTTGATGGAAATAATGATTCCCGTGACCTAGGATTATCACCTTTGGCTTATCAATTTCTTGGTGGTATTATGCATAGTGCTGATTGTTTAGCAGCAATCTTCAATCCTGCAATCAATAGCTATAAACGTATCAACGCACCTCGGACACTCTCCGGTGCTACCTGGTCTCCTGACTCTATAACCTATGGTGGCAATAACCGTACTCATATGATTAGGGTTCCTGAAGCAGGGCGCTTTGAGTTAAGATTGATGGACGGAGCGGCCAATCCTTATTTGATGCAAGCAGGCATCCTTGCTTGTGGTCTTGATGGGATTGAAGGCAACCGTGATCCAGGTGATCCATTAGATATTAATATGTATGAACTGGGGGAAGATATAAAGGGGTACAAGCAGTTGCCTCATAATTTACTTGATGCGATACGTCTTTTTGAGGGCAGTGATGTTTTGAGAGAGAGATTGGGAAGTGAACTGGTTGACGCTTTTGTGAAATTAAAGAAAAACCAATGGGATGAATATACCTCCCATTTAACAAAATGGGAGCTTGATAATACCTTGGATTGCTAGTTGTTCGCCAGAAGTTGAATCAAAAAACAAATAACAACTTGTAACACTAAAGATATGGCACTGTAATGGATTATGAGAAGTATGAATTAGGCACTGTTTCGTTACTGTCAGGTGAGAGTCTCGATTCAGCTTTCTTAATTTATAAAACCTATGGCAACTTAAACAAAAGCAAAGACAATGTAATTGTATTGCCAACTTTTTATACCGGTTCTCATCAAAGAAATGAGGGCTTTTTTGGTATTGGTAGAGCTATCGATCCAGAGAAATATTTTGTTGTTTCTATTAACATGTTTGGTAATGGTTTTTCCTCATCGCCTAGTAATACTCCAGCTCCTCAGGATGGCCCTAGGTTCCCACACATATCACTTTGGGATAACATTGCCTGTCAGTATAAGCTACTTACCGAATACCTAGGAGTAGATAGAATTGCACTTGTCGCAGGTTGGTCAATGGCCGGCTGTCAGGCATATCAGTGGGCTGCGCAATATCCAGATTTCGTCGATGCTATTTTGCCTTTCTGTGCTTCGGCAAAAACATCGACTCATAACTACGTCTTTCTTGAAGGTGTCAGAGCAGCGCTTTGTGCAGACCAGAATTGGAATAAAGGTGATTATGACTCCCCTCCAGTTAATGGACTTAAAGCCTTTGCAAGAGTTTATGCGGGTTGGGCTTTTTCTCAAACTTTTTATCGTGAATCTTTGTTTCAAGAAATCGGTTATGAAACTATGGAGGATTTGTTAATTGATTGGGAAAATGACCATGTTGAAAACTGGGATGCCAACAACCTCTTGGCTAAACTTGAGACATGGCAGGCAAGTGATATCAGTGTTGGTCCTCTTTATAATGGTGATTTTGAGATGGCATTGAAGGCAATTCAGGCAAAAACTATCTTGATGCCTTGCACACAAGACCTCTATTTTCCACCTGAAGATAATGAAATTGAGGCGAGTCATATATTGAATGCTGAGCTCCGTCCGTTTGATTCCCCATTCGGGCACTGTGCAGCTAACCCAGGAAACGATTCTGGTTTTGAGGCCGCACTTGAGAGAGCTATCAGCGACTTACTTGAAATATAAAATGGAATTATATGAAGATTGCTTGGCAAGATTTTGAAAAAGTTGATATAAGGGTTGGCACGATAATCAAAGCTGATGATTTTCCTGAGGCAAGGAGCCCTGCATATATACTGCACGTTGATTTTGGTTCAGAAGTTGGTATCAAGAAGTCTAGCGCACAAATCACAAATCTGTATACAAAAGAACAGCTTGAGAATAAACAAGTCATGGGGGTTGTGAACTTTCATCCCAAGCAAGTGGGTCCAATTATGAGTGAATGCTTGGTTTTAGGTTTTTATAACCAAGATAAATCAGTAGTTTTGGCAAGACCTGATATACCTGTAGAAAATGGCGCTCGTCTTCTATAGAGTACAGCTAGTTCGACACTTGGAAAAAACTACAAACCTTTAAATAACTGAGTACAATGACCTCTATTTTTTTGATTATTTTAATAATTACATTTAATGAGTTCGATTGTTTCTATCAAAGAACTATCAAAAACCTATAATTCTGGTTTTGAAGCCTTAAAAAACATCAATTTGGATATTAAAAAGGGTGAGATTTTGGCATTGTTGGGTCCTAATGGTGCGGGGAAAACGACCTTAATTTCAACAATCTGTGGTATCGTTTCACCAACCTCAGGAACTGTCACTGTTGATGGTAATGACATCATCACTGATTTTAGAAAAACAAGACAAATGATCGGTCTAGTTCCTCAGGAACTCACTCTTGGTGCTTTTGAACAGGTATTTCAGACGGTAAGTTTTAGTAGAGGTTTATTTGGCTGTCAAAAGGATGATGACTATATAAATCAGCTACTCAAAGATCTCTCTCTAGATGATAAAAAGGACATTGAAGTTCGAGCATTGTCTGGAGGGATGAAAAGACGTGTTCTGATTGCCAAGGCACTCTCTCATGAACCTCAAATATTATTTTTAGATGAACCGACAGCGGGCGTTGATGTTGAACTCAGAAAAGATATGTGGAAGATTGTTCGTCAACTGCAAGATAAAGGCGTAACCATTATTCTTACAACGCACTATATAGAAGAGGCAGAGGAAATTGCTGAGAGAGTCGGAGTGATTAATGACGGTGAGCTCCTAGTGGTTGAGAAAAAGGAGCTGTTAATGGAAAACTTTGGCAAAAAACAACTCGTCATCGAGTTAAGGGAGGAGGCCAAAGAAATTCCGCATACACTGCATAAACATAATGTGGAGTTAACAGATGATGGCTTGAATATTAGCTACACTTATGACGCAAAAAATGAAGGGAGTGATATTCAAGAGTTACTCAAAGAAGTTTCAGACTCAGAGTTAGTGCTAAAGGATATTAAAATCAATCAGAGTTCACTGGAAGATATCTTTGTAGATTTGGTGAAAATAAAATGATGAATTTTAGGGCGATAAAAGTAATTTATTTGCATGAAATGTTACGTTTCTGGCAAACACTTTTCCAGAGTGTCGCTTCACCGATACTTTCAACGGCCTTGTATTTTGTTGTCTTTGGTGCAGCAATCGGATCCCGGATATCTGACGTTGATGGCGTATCGTATGGACTCTTCATCATTCCCGGTCTGACAATGCTTTCAGTCTTAACTCAGAGCATTTCTAACGCCTCATTTGGGATATTTTTTCCAAAATTTACGGGCACTATTTATGAAATTCTTTCTGCCCCAATCTCGTTTTATGATGTCTTAATAGGTTTTGTTGGAGCGGCTGCAAGTAAGTCTTTGTTTTTGGCAGCTATTATTCTAATCACAGCGAGTTTTTTTGTAGATCTCAACGTTGCACACCCATTTTGGATGTTGGGATTCCTTATATTGACCTGTGTGGCTTTCAGTTTGTTTGGCTTTATTATTGGACTTTGGGCTGAAAACTTTGAAAAACTGCAAATCGTACCATTACTGATTATTACCCCTCTAGTTTTTTTGGGGGGTAGCTTTTACTCTATAAACATGCTGCCACCTTTATGGCAAAAAGTGACCTTATTTAACCCAGTTCTTTATTTGGTTAGTGGCTTCCGCTGGAGTTTTTTTGAGATTTCCGATGTTAGTGTTGGAATAAGCTTACTGATGGTGATCGTTTTTTTGAGTGCATGTATTGGTGTTGTGGCTTGGATTTTTAAATCAGGTTACAAATTGAAACAATAAGTTTATTTGTTGCTTATGATTCAAGTTACAGACATTTATATTTATCCCGTCAAATCACTCAAAGGTATTCCACTAAAGGAAGCAGAAACCGGCTTGCGTGGCTTTAAGTATGATCGCGAGTGGATGATTACAGATAGCGATTATCAGTTCCTAACGCAACGTCAAATTGAAACGATGGCGACCATTACTGTGAGAATTTCTAGAGATTTCTTGTTGCTAAAGTCATCAAAAGGTAACAAACTAAAGATTGATCTCAGCGCTAAAAGGGAAGAGTCAGTTCAAGTGTCGGTTTGGGATGATATTTGTGACGCATATGACGAAGGAGAGGCTGCTTCATATTGGTTAACTGATGAACTCGGATTTTGGGAAGGGAAGACATTGAGGCTGGTGAGATTTTGTGCCGATCGAAAACGTCCAGTGCCAGAAAAATACCTTCACGGTCGTGAAGCCGAGAGTTCATTTTCTGATCAATTTCCCTACCTCATAAGTACCTGGGATTCGTTGAAGAAGTTAAATAATAGTCTTAGAGAAAATGGAAAGCAAGAGGTTACAATGGCTCGCTTTAGACCTAATATAGTTGTCAGCGATATAGCTAATATTGAGAACAAGACATCTCTTGATCTGATTTCCCAAGACGGTAACTATGAGTTCGGTTTGAGGAAACCATGTAAACGCTGCAAAATAACAACAATCAATCAAGATAGCGGAGAAATCATAGACTTCAAAGAGCCACTCTTAACTCTGACCTCGTTGAATTTTAGTTCTGAAAATTATGGTGCATTTTTTGGTCAAAATGCTATTCTGCTTTCTGACAAAAAGTGTGTCGTCAGTGTCGGCGATTTATTAAAGACGAGTACGAAAATAACATAGTTAGTTATCTAGTGAAATGGATTCAAATCGTTTTTCATGTTTCCAAGCATGTCCATAAATCACTTCATAAGTTGCGGGCAACTTGTCGTCCTTTCGATAAGTTTCATACATTTCAATCATCTTATTAAATTTCGTTTTACCGGTTAAAGATTTTGAACGGTTATACACGGTTTGAGCGCCGATACCCTTTAAATCATGCATTAAATCGATAACTTTGTCATAGGTCAGTGTTAACCTTTCCATTTCCATTACTGGGCTTTGAAAGCCTGATTGCAGCATTTGATCGCCAATGTCATGCATATCAGTAAATTCATTGACATGTGGATTGCTATCAACAACAGACCAGCTACGTTTTAACTCTTTGAGGGTATCTGGACCAAACGTTGAAAAAAGAAATAAGCCTTCGGGTTTAAGAACTCTAAAGCACTCATCTAAAAGTTTTTTTAGGTCAGTACACCACTGCATCATCAAATTAGAGACAATAAAGTCAATACTGTTATCGGTAAATGGCAATTGGTAAGCGTTAGCACAAACCTTTAAGTCATGAACATTAGATAACAAAGATTGTTGTGCGAAATCTATACAAACTAATGTAGTATTGGGAAAAGCTTTAACTGCTTTTTCGCTTAGAAATCCTGTTCCAGAGCCCAGATCGATTATTGTTTCTGGGTTTATTGAGATGACATTCAATTTTTCTGCGAGACGAACTGAAATCTCGTTTTGTAGGAAAGCACTGTCATCGTATTTGGCTGACGCTTTATTAAATGTTGCTCTTACTTTAGACATTCGACAAGTTGATTTGAAAGTCCTTTCATTAAATTAAAATATTGATCTGAACCTGCATTAAGTTTAGCACCTATGATATCAATTCTGAGTGCTTTTATTGACAAGCCTTCTAACAAAACTTTAACTTTTTTAGATGTGTTTTCCGGACCATAAAGTAGGCATTTAATTTTTAAATCTTTCATTTTCTTTCTAGCTTCTAAAGTTCTATGAATACTTAGTCGAGACCCATGGTAAGGCGTTATGATGACTGGTTTTTGAAAATGAAAGCTTTTCTCAAAGT
>CACLHR010000005.1 GCA_902606745.1 uncultured Gammaproteobacteria bacterium | reverse complement strand
AATAATGATTTTGGGTATCATTATTGATTTTCTTTTTAGGGTTATTATGAGAGTACTTTTAATTATTTTTTCTTTATTGTTTTCCTTACTCTCATTTGCTGCTCTTGATGATGGTATTTATGCCCTCATAAAAACCAATAAAGGTGATATTATTGTTGAATTAGCATATGAAAAAGCACCGCTTACAGTAATTAACTTTATAGCGCTCTCGGAGGGCAGCAAGAAGAGTAACAAAGAGCTCGGAATACCTTTTTATGATGGTATAACATTTCATCGAGTTATCGACGACTTTATGGTACAAGGTGGAGACCCACAGGGAGATGGTAGAGGTGGTCCGGGTTATCAGTTTGTTGACGAGTTTAGTGACTTGAAACATGACCGGCCTGGTGTTCTGTCTATGGCCAACTCAGGACCTAATACAAATGGTTCTCAATTTTTTATTACCCATGTTCCAACGCCTTGGTTGGATGGAAAACATAGTGTTTTTGGTCTTGTTGCTGAAGGTATGAGTGTTGTTAACTTAATTGAGCAAGGTGATATTATTCAAAGCATATCAATTAAGCGTATTGGTGATCAAGCGAATCAATTTATTGCTGATGAAGCATCATTTCGAGAACATATTGAAAAAGTTAATGCGAACTTAAAGACAAAACAAGAGTTACGTCAAAAAGAATTTGAAAATTATGTCACTACTTCTTATCCTGGAATCAAGAAGAGTAACTTAGGTTACTTCACAATAATCAATAAATCAGGCTACGATAAACAACCTAATGATGGCCAAGTTGTTTCTGTAGATGTATCATTTAAAGTTGATAATGGCCAAATCTTGCGTGAAGCTGGAAGTCCAATCGAGTTCATTCTTGGAAGTGGGCAAATAATCAGCTTTATTGATAGTAACATCAGAGATATGTTAATTGGTGAAAGTCGAAGAATAATTGTTACTTATGAGGCTGTATTTGGTGATAACTCTAGTGGTGATATTCCTCAAGAATCAATTCTTATTTTTGAACTAGAACTTCTTTCTGCTAAGGATAACTAAGAATGTTTCTTGAATTAATTAGCTTTCTCTCTTCACTAGATACTGGCTTTAATGTACTTAGCTATTTAACTGTAAGAGCTGTGTTTGCAATGATGACTGCACTTCTTATTTCCCTTTTCCTTGGAAAATGGATCATCTCCAAACTCCAGCATTATCAAATCGGTCAAATAATACGTGGTGATGGACCAGAATCACACCATAAAAAAGCTGGAACACCTACAATGGGAGGTTTGCTTATCCTATTTGCATTTACCTTCAGTATGGCTATCTGGGGTGATTGGAGGAATCCTTATCTGTGGATAGTAATGACTACGGCCTTCATTTTTAGTGCAATCGGATTTTGTGATGACTATCTAAAACTTAAGAGGCAAAGCTCAAATGGATTGAGTAGTAAACAAAAACTTGTAGCTCAATCGATTGGAGCAATCTTAATCTCAAGTTGGCTGATTTCACTAGACACTACATTTACAGCAACTGATCTCCTTATACCATTTTTTAAAGATGGTGTGATTGAATTAGGGATTGTCGGTTTTTTAATATTGAGCTACTTCGTTATTGTTGGTAGCTCAAATGCCGTAAACCTCACTGATGGTTTGGACGGCTTGGCTATTATGCCTGTAATGTTAATTAGTGGTGGTTTGGCGATTTTTGCTTATATTGGTAGCCATTACAATTTTTCTGCATACCTGAACATGCCCTTTATGCCAGGCACTGGAGAGTTGTTTGTTATTTGTGCTGCATTGATAGGCTCTGGTTTTGGCTTCCTATGGTTTAACACCTATCCAGCTGAAATATTTATGGGTGATGTTGGTTCACTTTCACTGGGTGCTATTTTGGCTGTTATTGCAATCATCGTAAAACAAGAAATTTTGTTTTTCTTAATGGGTGGCGTTTTTGTGGCAGAAACTTTCTCAGTAATCTTGCAAGTTGGATACTATAGGCGCACCAAAAAAAGACTTTTCTTAATGGCTCCCATACATCATCACTTTGAAAAAAAAGGCCTTTCTGAACCGAAAATCATTGTACGCTTCTGGATGATTACTTTGATTTTAATTCTAATTAGCTTAGCCAGTATCAAGATTCGATAATTCTGATAGTTTGGCACTGTAAAATATCCGCCCATGAGCATAAAATCAGATAAATGGATTCGCCGTATGTCTCTTGAACAAAAGATGATTCGACCTTTTGAATCCAATCAACTTCGTCACGTTAATGATAAAAAAGTTATTTCCTATGGAACTTCTAGTTATGGTTATGATGTTCGCTGTTCCACTGAATTCAAGATATTTACCAACATCAATCACAATATTGTTGATCCAAAAGACTTTGACGCACAAAGTTTTGTTGAAATAGATGCCAATGAATGTATTATCCCACCTAACTCCTTTGCTTTAGCAAGAACCGTAGAATATTTCAAAATACCTCGCTCTACTCTTGTTATCTGTCTAGGTAAGTCAACTTATGCAAGGTGCGGCATTATTGTCAACGTAACCCCTTTAGAGCCTGAGTGGGAAGGTCATGTTACTCTAGAGTTCTCTAATACCACCCCTTTACCTGCAAAAATATATGCCAACGAAGGTGTCGCTCAGATGCTCTTTTTTGAGTCAGACGAGGAGTGCGAAACTTCCTACAAAGATAGGGATGGTAAATACCAAGGACAGATTGGCGTTACTCTACCTAAGGCTTAATTCATATGTCAGAAATTTCAAAACGTCGCACATTTGCGATTATTTCTCATCCTGATGCTGGAAAGACTACTGTCACCGAAAAACTTTTACTTTATGGTGGTGCAATTAAAACTGCTGGAAGCGTAAAGGCAAGAAAAGCTGCTAGCCACGCTATTAGTGACTGGATGGAAATGGAAAAAGAGAGAGGTATCTCTGTCACTTCTTCCGTTATGCAGTTTCCTTATGACAGTCATGTCATTAATCTTTTAGACACACCCGGCCATGAAGACTTCTCTGAGGATACCTACCGGACGCTTACAGCTGTTGACTCTGCTCTTATGGTTATTGATGCCGCTAAGGGTGTTGAACAGAGGACCATTAAGTTAATGGAGGTTTGTCGACTTCGTGATACACCGATCCTTACTTTCATAAATAAACTCGATCGTGATGGAAGGGAACCAATTGACCTGTTGGATGAAGTTGAATCGATATTAGACATTGAATGTTCCCCTATTACTTGGCCAATTGGAATGGGTAAAGAATTCAAAGGGGTGGTTCATTTACTAGAAAACAAAGTCTATCTATTCGAGAGTGGAAAAAATGCAAAAATTAGTGATAATAAAGTTATTGAAGGCTTCAAAAACCCTGAACTTGATAAAGCCCTTGGAATTGAGCTCTCTGCATCTACGAGAGAAGAGATTGAACTTATCCAAGGTACGACAAATCCTTTTCAAATAGAGAGTTTTCTTGAAGGCAAGCAAACACCTGTTTTTTTTGGTTCAGCCATTAATAACTTTGGGATAAAAAACCTACTTGACGGTTTTATTGATTACGCACCAACCCCACAAGACCGTGAAAGTGACAATCGTAGAGTATCTCCAGATGAAGATAAACTGACTGGCTTTATTTTTAAAATTCAAGCAAATATGGATCCCAAGCACCACGACAGATTAGCATTTATGCGTATTGTTAGCGGTGAATATAAAAAAGGAATGAAAGTTCTTCAAGTTTCTACTGGTAAGCAAATAAAAATAGCCAATGCCGTTACCTTTATGTCGCGAGAAAGGAGTTCTACCGAAACTGCCCATGCTGGAGATGTGATTGGTATTCATAACCATGGCGGAATTGGAATTGGTGATACTTTTACTCAAGGTGAGAAGCTTAACTTTCAGGGCATACCAAATTTTGCACCTGAGCTTTTTAGACGCGCTCAACTCAAAGACCCACTTAAAGCAAAAGCTCTCCAAAAAGGCCTTGATCAACTCTCTGAAGAAGGCGCAACTCAAGTATTTAGACCAATTTCAAATAATTCACAAATATTGGGAGCTGTAGGTATTTTGCAGTTCGATGTGGTCGCTCATCGGCTTAAATATGAATACGGTGTTGACTGTCAATTTGAAGCAATCAGTGTGGCTACCGCAAGATGGGTTAACGGGTCAGATAAAGATCTTGAGCAACTTAAGATAAAAGCAGGCAATAATATCGCTATAGATAGTGCAGGAATGCTATCTTACTTAGCACCCAGCATGGTTAATCTTCAACTAACAAAGGAACGCCACCCCAATTTAACTTTTAATGCTACCAGAGAACATTAACTAGTCTTCAACCAATGGTTTAACTACTTCAGCAATATCTTTCTTATTTAGGTAACCCACCTCTGAGCCACTGGAATCTTGAACCACTGCACAATCAGCATTGGAGCGCAATATTTCGCACAAAACGTTATCAATCGAGTCTTCTTCTTTGACCATAATTTTGACTAAACCGTTTTCTGGTTTTTTATCATTCATCACTGACTTAGCATGGAGAACATGGGAACGATTTACCTTTTTCACAAAGTCTCTCACATAGTCATCCGCAGGAGTCATAAGAATATCCTGAGAGGTTCCATGTTGTACTAATTCTCCGCCATTAAGAATGGCAATTCTATCACCAATCTTAAGTGCTTCATCTAAATCATGAGTAATAAAAACAATTGTTTTGTGGAGTTCTGTTTGAAGTTCCAAAAGCAGATCTTGCATATCACTTCGAATAAGAGGGTCAAGCGCACTGAATGCTTCGTCCATCATTAAGATTTCTGTGTCACAGGTTAATGCCCTTGCTAATCCAACTCGCTGCTGCATACCACCTGATAACTGAGAAGGATAGCGGTCTTCATAACCAGTAAGGCCTACACGATCGATCCATTTTTTTGCTCTCTGGGTGGCTTCATCACCCTTTATTCCTTGTAAATGAATTCCAAGGCATATATTATCCGTCACCGTTTTATGAGGCAACAAAGCAAAGCTCTGAAAAACCATAGCCGTTTTTTGTTGCCTAAAGAGTCTAAGCTTTTCAATTGGCATCTGAATAACGTCCTCACCACCAATCGTTACTGAGCCAGTAGTAGGCTCAATAAGTCGATTAATGTGGCGAATTAGTGTGGACTTTCCAGAACCTGAAAGACCCATAATAACTTCAATATTCTTGTTTGCAAGATCAAGATTTATATTACTTAAACCCAACACATGTTGGTGCTCTTTAAGGAGGTCATCCTTACTCATACCGTTATCAACATACTTCAAAACGGACTTCGCTTTGGGTCCAAAAATCTTCGTCAAGTTTGAAATTTTGATTTTTACATCTTGACTCATAATACATCTCCAGAACGATGTTTTTGAATCCGTGTACCAAACGCCTGAGAAACCCTATCAAATACAATTGCCAAGGCTACAATAGCTAGACCATTTAGCACACCCATCGATAAATATTGATTTTGAACTGCCTGCAATACTGGCAATCCAAGGCCTGCCACCCCAATCATCGAGGCAATAACAACCATGGCTAATGCCATCATAATTGTCTGATTAACTCCAGCAAAGATATTGGGTAGTGCAAGCGGAATTTGCACCATAAACAATCGCTGCCTGTAGGTAGCGCCAAACGCATCTGCAGCTTCCATAGCTTCCTTATCAACCAAACGTATACCCAAATTCGTCAAGCGTACAATAGGCGGCATAGCATAGATACACACCGCAATTAATCCGGGTACCTTGCCGATTCCTAGCATCATAACAACAGGAATGAGGTATACAAAAGGCGGGATTGTTTGCATAATATCAAGTACAGGCGTAATCATTGATTGTGCTCTATCTGATCTTGACATCCATATTCCCAATGGTATTCCAAGTGCTAAACACAGGAGTGTTGCCGCTGAAATCATGGTTACCGTTGAGATCATAGGGTCCCACATATTAAGGAATCCAATTGCAAAGAATGCAAACATCACACCTATAGAGGCTTTAATACTTCTAGAGCCTAACCAAGCAAGAACGCCCGCAACAGCTAAAAAAATTGGCCAAGGTGTCGCTAATAATAATTTTTCAATGACAACTAGAAAGGTCAGTAATGGATCAAAAAATGATTCAATATTGTTTCCAAACTGTCTTGTGAAGTCCTTAAATGCCGAGTCAACACAGTTACGTGAACTCATCATCACATCACCGGGTATTGATATCACATTATTAACAAACAAAGAAAAGTCTGAAGTGCTTACTGAGTCACTTACTGTTGTGGCCAATGAACTAAAGTGTTCCGCTTGAGAAGCAGGGTCAACTGAGCGAATCGATTCAATACTAAATCCTATATTATTTGCTAAACCTTCTAAAGTGCTGGCTAAGGCTTCTGGGTCAGTTGAGCGAATGGATTGATACTGCCTATCAAGTCTTTCAACTGTCTTATCAAGACTAACCACTGCTCTGACTTTTATATCAGCATAGTTTCCTGCCTCGTACTGTCCAGCTAATTCGATTACTTTTATACTTAGTTCATTTGTTTTATCAACTAAGGGCATTAATACGTTTTCAACTGTACTGACGTCAGATCTTATAGAGGCCTCTTTGACCCCTCTAGAGAGAGCTTCAGGATCGTTTATTAAAGGTATTAAGTCTGATACAACCTTGTTACTGTCAGCCATATCCTGTGCTTTTGCGTGTGTTGAAATGCTTAAAGTATCTAAATTAAATACCATATCTCGAGCACCAGGAAAATTCTTATATATCGATGACGAAGCGTTAACCTGCTCTCTTATTTGTGAAAGTTGTTCTACATGAAATTGGAGAGCAGAGTTAGACTTTATGGAGTCGATATTCCCCATAAGACCACTAATTTTTTGGTTTAATAACGCTATTTGTGATCCCATATCACTCATAAATGCATCACTGTATTGCTCCGCTTTATCTGTATAAATATTTGATAGCTCTTCGACCTTTTCTACAAGATCTGATGCCTGTGAATTATTATTAATATAGCGAGCGTTTTCATCAATAGCTTTAAATAAAGTTTCCAGTTCAGGAAAAATTGAAATAACTTCATTAGGGGAACTTATCGAATCAACCTTTTGACTCAGTACTGAAATTGAATCTCCATAAGTCTCAAATAAAGAATTTTCATTTGAGTTATAAAGACTCGAAAGCTCTTGCGTTTTATCTTTGAGAGTTTGAGCTAATAACTGAACTTTTTCAAGCAGCTCTGTTGAACTATTTACCCCAGTTAAAGGGTTTTTATCACTTGTTAAGTCCTTCAGGGTTTGCGCTTTGACTTGAGCTCGATCTGCAAGTTTTGTAAAGTTGTCAGTAATGGTAACTAGCTGGGTGTAATCAGTAGCACTAAGGGTTTGCGATGTTAGATCATCCGCCCTTTTGACCATGGCTTGAATAAAATTCAAATCTTTATTAGCAATACGAAGCTCTGCAATTTCAGATGCAGGTGGAATGCATTCAATAATGCTTTGCTGCGGTATTGGTCTAATTGCTGCCATACAATAATTCCTTTTTAAACTTTATTTAATGCAAGTTCAAAAACTTGAATAAACCGATCGAAAATATTAAATTTGTAATATGAAATTAATATCTTTAACCAGAAAAATTGCCCGTAATCATAAAATCTACGGGCAATTCATTATTTCTTTTACTTGATTAGCTATAACTAATCAAAGTCGCTTGAACTACAGAGAAGCTTCTACAGAGGCAGCAACGTCAGCGCTAACCCATGACTTCCAAGTATCTCCATGAGCAGATAGGAAGTGAGTAGCAGCGTCTGCTCCTGTACCTCCAGTATCATCCATCCATACAAGCATTTCATTCATAACTGAACCAGGGTATGTACGTGCTTCAAAGTAATCCATACCAGCAGTTGGACCGTGATAGTTAAAATTATCACTCAGTAGCGTATTCACTCGTGAAGTAATCCACGCTGATGGCTGAGGATCAGAACAATTATCAGCACCAAGTGCGATACATCCTACCCAGTTATCATCTCCAGCATAATCAACACCGAAGTCAACCGCTTGAAGGTCATATTTACCTACCATTGACGTAGGATTCCAGTAGTAGCCAAACCAGTTTTCACCTTGCTCTGAGGCTTTAGCAATCGAGCCATCAAGACCAGCTGCAGAACCTGGATCAATTAAGTTCCAGCCTAAAGCCTCCATATCGAACGCCTTGTAAAGACTTGAGTTAGATAGTTGACAACCCCAGCCTGCAGGACAACCATGGAAGGCTCCCCTTGAAGGGTCTTCCTTGTCTGGAAATAAATCAGGACGCGCAAGAATAGCTTGAGCAGTAGTTAGCTCAGGATGTGCATCAAGTGTGTGAGGTAAAAGCCACCAGCCTTCACCTAGACCAGTCATTGGCGCTGCATTACCGACATGTAATCTACCTGCACCAACAGCACTATCAACTAGATCAGCCATCGCGTTAGCCCAGATTTCAGGGGCAACATCTGGTTGACCAGTTTCATTCATTGAGGTGAATGTAGGCATTGTTGAACCAGCAACAAGTTCTACATCACAACCCATTGCCGTCAGAATAGCTTTATCGACATGAGCCATCATAGAGGCTGAAGCCCAGTTCATGTCTGCAATGGTGATTTTGCCACAAGAAGCAGCGTTAGAGGTTGTGCTTAGCAATAATGCAGCAGCGACAGCACCTAGCACTTTCGTGGAAAATTTAATATTCATATTTCTGTCTCCTAAAAGATATTATTTATGTATATAAGAATTCAGAATGAGATTCATTCAATCTGAAATGTGATTATAGCAACAGAACACTATATTTTGATGTTTTTTTAAAAAACAAATTGTTTTTTTTTATTATTATTAAAAAAAAATTACTCTTCAGGCACAGAATTGACTTCTTCCTCTTTCTCTTCCTCATCAGATTCAGCAATCTTTGCTACCGAAACCAGCTCTTCATCTTCAGCAATATTGATTAGTGTGACTCCCTGAGTATTTCTTCCAATAATTGAAACATCTACTGCTCTTGCTCTTACCAAAGTTCCTTTATTTGAAATAAGCATCATTTCATCATCATCAGTGACTTGTATGGCTCCAACAACTTGTCCATTTCGATCAGAAGTCTTTATTGAAATAACTCCGGAACCACCTCTTGCCTGTGTTCGATACTCATCAAGTTGTGTTCTCTTGCCGTAACCTTTTTCGGTTGCAGTTAGAATGGGATCAGTCGACTCTGCAACAATTAAAGAAACTACTTTGTCATTGGTGGCTAACCTAATACCCCGAACACCAATTGCTGTCCTACCAACTGAACGAACGTCGGACTCTTTAAAGCGGATTGATTTACCTGCAGATGAGAATAACAAGATGTCGTGCTTACCAGCAGTAATTTCTACACCAACCAATTTATCATCATCCCTCAGATCAATAGCAATAATGCCACCCTTTCTAGGACGAGAGAAGTTACTTAGTGAAGTTTTTTTGCATGTACCACTACTGGTCACCATAAACACAAACTCCTCATCACTAAACTCTTTAACTGGCAAGATTGCATTGATTGATTCATCTTTTTCTAATGGAAGCAGGTTAATAATTGGCTTACCTCTTGATATGCGAGACGCCATGGGAAGTTCATAGACTTTTAACCAATGTACCTTACCGCTCGAAGAGAAACACAAAACAGTATCATGTGAGTTTGCTATAAATAGTTGATCTACAAAATCTTCATCTTTCATTTTTGTAGCAGCTTTACCTTTACCACCACGACGTTGAGCATGATAGTCGCTTAGTGACTGCGCCTTCACATAACCTCCGTGAGACAAGGTAACAACACGGTCCTCTTGTGCTATTAAGTCCTCTAAAGTGAGATCAATCTTGCTTTCAATGATTTCAGTCATTCTAGCTGTACCAAAATTATCTCGAATCTCAGTTAACTCCTTACGTATAACTTGCATCAACAAGTCGGGAGTTTGAAGAATATCAAGCAAGCTTTTTATTTGTTCCAATAGTTCATTAAATTCATTAAATATTTTGTCCTTTTCTAGTCCAGTCAGTCTATGGAGTTTTAAATCAAGAATGGCCTGTGCCTGCTTCTCTGACAATTGATAGTCACCGTTCTTCTGCAGACCTAGTTCAGACTCTAAATCCTGAGGCTTAAATTGAGCCATATCTCTTTTACCAATAAGTTCTTTTATAACAGAACCCTGCCAAGTGCGAGAAATTAAACCTTCTTTAGCTTCAGTTGGATTGGCTGCTGCCTTAATGAGTTCGATAATGGCATCAATATTGAAAAGAGCAACGGACAAACCCTCCAATAAATGAGCCCGATCCTTTGCCTTATTGAGTTCAAAGATAGAACGGCGAGTGACTACTTCTCTTCGATGGGAAATAAAGGAATCCAAAATCAACCTAAGGTTCATCAATTTTGGCATTCCATGATCAATGGCAACCATGTTTATACCAAAAACAGTTTGCATTTCTGTTAGTTTGTAGAGATTATTAAGCATTACTTCTGGCACTTCACCTCTACGAAGCTCGACAACCATACGCATACCATCCTTGTCCGATTCATCTCTGAGACCAGTAATGCCATCAATCTTCTTTTCCTTGACCAGCTCAGCAATCTTACCAATTAGTCTAGCTTTGTTTACTTGGTAAGGTAACTCTGTAACAACAATGCTTTGTTTGTCTTCTCCCTCGATATGTGACCTAGAACGTAAATAAATCTTTCCTTTTCCAGTTTCGTAAGCCTCACGAATACCGTCGGCACCATTGATTATTCCTGCTGTTGGAAAGTCTGGTCCAGGCAGTATTTCTAAAAGCTCATCGACTGTAACTTTATCGTTGTCGATGACCTGAAGACAGGCCTCAACAACTTCTGTGAGGTTGTGGGTTGGTATATTAGTCGCCATACCAACGGCAATTCCTGAGGAACCATTAATTAATAAGTTAGGTACACGAGTTGGTAAAACAGACGGCTCACTTTCTGAGCCATCATAGTTATCAATAAATTCAACTGTTTCTTTATCTAAATCCCTAAGAAGTTCATGAGACAACTTAGTCATGCGAATTTCAGTGTAACGCATCGCCGCTGCGCGATCACCGTCTATGGAACCAAAATTACCTTGACCATCAACAAGAGTGTTGCGCATCGAGAAAGGTTGTGCCATTCGTACTATCGTGTCATAAACTGCAGTATCGCCATGAGGGTGATATTTACCAATCACATCACCAACAATTCGAGCAGACTTTTTGTAAGACTTGTTGTAGTCATTTCCAAGCACATCCATGGCATAAAGGACACGACGATGTACAGGTTTTAAGCCATCTCTAACATCCGGCAAAGCTCTACCAACAATGACGCTCATAGCGTATTCCAAATAGGAACCACGCATTTCATCTTCTATCGTTATAACAGGGTATTTTGGTTCAAAAAGTTTTTGAGAATCGGTATCGTCAGACATACAATAAACCTATTAAGAAAAGTAGATTTTATTGTACCCTAGATGAGCTAAAAACACACCAAAAAATTAACCATTTTAGGCAAAGAAATGGTAATAAAAATTGTTTTAATTGTTACGAATTTTGATTGACTTTGCAAGAGCACGTAAAAGGTCTTCGGTGTCACTCCAACCAATGCAGCTGTCAGTAATACTGACCCCGTATTTTAGTGAAGCTAATGGCCCTACTTTTTGATTGCCTTCATTAAGATGAGATTCAATCATGACTCCAAAAATTAACTCTGAACCATTCTCAATTTGAGAGGCTACATCAGCACCAACTTTTAATTGATTTTTAAAATATTTTTCGGAGTTTGCATGAGAAAAATCTATCATTACTTTTGAGACCAACCCCTTATTTGTTAATCTATTACAGGTGTTTTCAACTTGTTCTCTAGAGTAGTTGGTCCCATCTCTGCCTCCCCTTAGAATAATATGAGCTGTTTCATTACCTAAAGAGTTAAAGTGACTAATGCCACCATCTTTATTTACTGATAGAAGATGATGGGGGCTGTTGGCTGAAAAAATAGCATCAATTGCAATATCTAACGAACCACTAGTGCCATTTTTAAAACCCACAGGACAAGATAAAGCTGAAGCCAACTCTCTGTGAGATTGGCTTTCTGTGGTCCTAGCACCTATAGCGCCCCATGAAATTAAATCAGAAAGATATTGAGGAGTTAGAACATCTAAATACTCCACACCAACTGGCATCCCTATCTCACCTAGGTCTGAAAGTAATTTTCTAGCTGTAGCAAGGCCCTTGTCAATATCAAAACTCTCATCCAAATAGGGGTCATTAATTAAACCTTTCCAGCCAACAGTTGTTCGTGGCTTTTCAAAATATACGCGCATCACAATAAAAAGATCTTCATCTAACTCTTCTTTTAATTTCAAAAGCTTGTTCGCATATTCTATTGCAGCCTTGGTATCATGAATTGAACAAGGGCCAACAAGCACCATAAGGCGCTTGTCCTCGCCATAAAGTATTTCTTTAATTACTTTTCTAGCTCTAAAAACACCCTTTGAAGCCTTCGAAGATTGCGGAATTTTTTTTATTAGAGTATTTGGTGAAACCATAGGTGCGCTCGATATTATTCGAACGTTGTCAGTATTGTATTTCATAAACAATATTATTTATTTGTAATCATTGCATATGCAGAATGATTATGAATAGATTCAAAATTTTCTGACTCAAGACAATAGTATTCAATTTTTTCATTGTTATTTAATTCAACAGCAATGTCTCTTACTATATCTTCAACAAAGGCAGGGTTGTCATAGGCTCTCTCAGTGACAACTTTTTCATCCTCACGTTTCAAAATAGCATACAACTCACTTGAGGCTTTTTGTTCAGCTAAATCAATCAAATCTTCTAAATATAGATCGACTCCATCTGCAGCTTTAGCTTCTATTGTTATGTGTGATCTTTGATTATGCGCACCGTATTTAGCAATGCTTTTTGAACATGGACATAGACTTGTAACTGGCACTACAATCTTCAACGATAAATCTGACTTGCCGTCAATGATTTTGCCGCTCAAGGTAGCATGGTAGTCTAGCAAGCTTTCAACGCCCGAAGATGGTGCAGATTTTTTACGAAAAAAAGGAAAATCAACAATAATATGAGAACTTTTTGAGTTAAGCTTGTCAGCTACTGCCTGAACTAAATTCATGAAAGTTTTTACACTAAAGGTACATTCTTTTTCATTTAATATTTCAACAAATCTTGACATGTGAGTTCCCTTAACATTTTCTGGTAGGCTAACAGTCATTGTAAAATTAGCCACTGAAGGAAATGACTCTTCATCACGATTAATAAAATTAATGGGGTGCAATATATCCTTAATACCAACTTCGTTAATGACAATATTGCGAATATCTGTAGTGTTTTGTGTATCTGGTAGGTTTTTATTTTGCATTGTAATTATTCCGATAATTGCCAATTATAGCCGTGAAGTCTCGAACAATCACCAGGATAATCTCGCAGATAATGGGTATATGCGAAGTATGTGACAATTTTTAGGACGAACATTTTTTGAAAAATTGATAAAAAAGAGGATTATACCTGTTTGAAACTCAAAATTACACCTAGAATGAGTACTAGATTAGTCTTCTGCCTCGATATAAATAATGTTTGTTACATAACCAGGCCTTAGTTCTTTTCCACGCCTTGCACGATGACTAACAAAGTGAGTCCAATCCCCGGGCTTATAAAGTGACTTTCTTTTTCCATAATATACTCGCAACTTTTGAGTTTCATCAAGGGCACAAAGCCCGGTAATAAGCTCTTTTCTTGCAGTTAAATCCGTAGCTGGAATCTGAATTAGTTTGTTACCTTTGCCCTTCGAGAGTATGGGTAGTTCAGATATTGAAAATATCAGCAATCTTCCCCTATTAGTTGCAACAGCAACGTATTGACTCTCAATATTCTTAACCTGTACAATTTTTATAACTTTTGATTTACTAGGCAATGTGATGGCGCTTTTACCAGACTTGGTTTTAGATTTAAGGTTGCCTAGGTTTGATATAAATCCATATCCTATATCTGAGGCAAGAATTACAAGTTGCTCGTCATCACCCATAACCACATCTATAAATTCAGCTCCTATAGGTGGCGTCAACCGCCCAGTTAATGGCTCACCCTGACCCCTAGCACTTGGCAAACTACTGGCCAACAAAGTGTAGGAACGACCCGTAGAGTCCATAAAAAATGCCATTTTATTGCTTTTGCCTTTGGCGTCTTGAAGATAAGTGTCTCCAGCCTTATAGTTGAGTGAAATAGGGTCAATTTCATGACCCTTGGCAGCTTTAACCCAGCCTTTTTCACTTAATACTACTGTGACGTTTTCAGCAGGAACCATGTCCTGATCATTAAATGCCTGAGCAGTAGGTACATCAGAAATAATTTGACAACGTCTCTTATCTCCGAATTCCTCAACGATAACTCTTAATTCTTTCTTGATGAATGTTTTCAAACGAGTTTCACTTGAAAGAAGTAATTCAATTTTTTTACGTTCTTTTCCAAGCAATTCTTCTTCGCTTTTGATTTTAATTTCTTCAAGTTTTGCTAAATGGCGCAACTTTAATTCCAAGATAGCTTCTGTTTGAATTTCACTAAGCTGGAATCGTTTAATTAAAAATGGCTTCGGTTTTTCTTCTCTACGAATAATAGCTATTACTTCATCAATATTAAGGTAGGCAATCAACAAACCCTCAAGAACATGTAATCGCTCTAAAATTTTATTGAGTCTAAATTGAAGTCGGCTAACAACTACCCTCATTCTGAACTGCAACCATTCCTTGAGTAACGGAATGAGAGGTTTAACCTGTGGTTTTCCATCTAATCCGATAACATTCATATTGACACGATAATTTTTTTCAAGATCCGTTGTAGCAAACAAATGTAACATCAGTTGCTCACAATCGACCCTATTTGATCGAGGTACAATCACAATACGAGTTGGATTCTCATGATCAGACTCATCTCGAAGATCCTCAACCAAAGGTAGCTTTTTATTGCGCATTTGGGTTGCGATTTGAGCAACGACTTTAGCACCTGATGTTTGATACGGTAGTGCCTCAACGATAATCTCACCATCCTCTTTGATATAACTTGCCCTCATTTTGATAGAACCAGTACCAGTCTCATACATCTGGTAGAGCTCATTTTTAGTGCTAACAATATAGGCATTTGTCGGATAATCAGGAGCAGGTAATATCTTGAGCAAACTATCCAAATCAGTAGAAGGTCTTTCTAACAATTGAATACAAGCCGTCACAACTTCTATAAGGTTATGGGGCGGCATATCTGTTGCCATACCAACTGCAATTCCTGATGTTCCATTAAGCAACAGGTTGGGTATTTGTGCAGGCAATTGTTGTGGTTCCTGAATTGTACCGTCAAAATTATCAGTCCAATCAACAGTGCCGAGATTAATTTCACTAAGGAGTAGGTCAGCGTATGGAGAAAGTTTAGATTCAGTGTATCTCATTGCGGCAAACGATTTAGGATCATCTGGAGCACCCCAATTTCCTTGTCCATCAATAAAAGGATATCGGTAAGAAAAAGGTTGAGCCATCAAAACCATTGCCTCATAACAAGCACTGTCACCATGAGGATGAAATTTACCTAAAACGTCACCAACAGTTCTTGCTGACTTTTTAAACTTTGCTGTAGATTTCAAACCAAGCTCGCTCATTGCGTAAATAATCCGCCTTTGAACTGGTTTTAAGCCATCTCCAATAAAAGGAAGAGCACGATCAAGAATGACATACATTGAATAATCAAGATAAGCGCGCTCACTATAAACTCCAACGCTTTGTCTTTCAATGCCGTTTTGGCCCATTCTTTCCTTAATTATTTGCTAAATGAAAATCACACATAATTTATCTATGTGAATTGTCGTTATTTTAATTCAACTCAGTGATGAGTTATGAATAATTAGCAACAAGTTGTACGATTTATTAACCTGGTGGCCAGGTCATCTGGCGACCACCCAAACAATGTAGATGAATATGAAAAACGCTCTGACAACCATCACTATTACAATTCATGACAAGTCGATAACCTTGCTCAGAAAATCCACGTTCTTTGGCAATCTCAGATGCTGTTATGCTCAACTTACCTAACAATGCTGCATCCGTAGTATTGTTTGGCGTGGATATATGCTCCTTAGGTATTACCAAAAAATGTTCTGGTGCTTGTGCATTCACATCTTTAAAAGCTACAACTTTGTCGTCCTCATAAAGCTTATCAGCAGGAATGTCTCCATTTACTATAGAACAAAAAATACAATTTTCCATATCATTATTTTATTTATGTTAATTTAGAAATCTTATCTTAGAACAATTATTATTACTCAAAAGAACATATAATCAAAAGTTTAGTTTAATCATTATCAAAGGATACAGTATATGCTTTCAAATTCAAGTTTAGAAACATTGTTTACAAAGGCGAGAAGTCAGAACGGTTGGCTGAACAAAGATATCACTGATGAGCAAATCCATCAACTTTATGATTTACTGAAGTTTGGCCCCACTTCCGCTAATAGTTGCCCTGCTCGCTTTACATTTATTTGCAGTAAAGAAGCAAAAGAAAGACTCAAGCCATATTTGGATAGTGGTAATATAGAAAAATCAATGAGTGCACCTGCTGTCGCAATTATTAGCTATGACATTGATTTTTATAAAAAACTACCATACCTTTTTCCCCATACTAACGCTAAATCTTGGTATGAAGGGAAAGAACAAAAAATCAAGTTGACAGCTAAACTAAACGCTACACTCCAAGGAGCCTACTTTATCATAGCAGCTCGTTCGATTGGCCTTGATTGTGGACCAATGATCGGCTTCAATAAAGAAAAATTAAACCAAGAGTTCTTCCCCAATGAAAAAAATAAATCGATCTTCATATGCGGAATTGGTTATGGCGACGAAACTAAAGTCCACCGAAGATCTCCTCGTTTAGAGTTTGAAGAGGCTTGTGAAATATTGTGAGATTTCTTAACTTAATTTAAATTCAGAAAAAGGCTTTTTAGACCAATTTACTTTCTAATAAAAAAATTTGCAGATCTTTCCAGGAGTTTTTCTCGTGCTCCTTGCCACCACATTGATGATTTTTGCCTTCCTCCGTAGCCTAACTTAACGTCAAGCCATAGCATCAAGTGGCGTAATCTAGTACCAGCAAGACGGAGACCTAATTTATGAAGCCACCGAGAATAATCTTTGTTATATGGACATACACGTATACAGATGGAACAATCTGAGTTTTGTGCTGTCCAAAATCCGAAACACTTTTCACCATCTACAGACCATTTACTAACACCGCGAATATTTGACTGATTGTAAGTGTCTTTTGATGGAGGTCCATCTGGAATAGCCTTGACAGGGCAACCGCTTGTACATCTTCTGCAGATTTCACAGAACTCTTTGACACCGAACCTAATGGGCCGATCGTGAGTTAATGGCAAATTTGTGTAGACTTTTCCCAAACGAATTCGGGGGCCGTATTTCGGAGTGATTAACAAACCGTGTCTACCGTATTCGCCTAGGCCAGCCTTAATCGCATAAGGAATTGCTAAGGATGTATCATTCATACTACCTATTGCTTCATATCCAAGATTTCGTATATATTGCGCTAGAGAAAGTACAACAAGGGCGTCATGAGAATACCCCAGCCCTGTTGCAGAACCGCTCAGAGCGGAAGGTACTGTTCTAACCAATTCATAATCCATAGGTTGTGCAATAACGATAACATGATTTAAAGTATCAGGAATTTCAGCAGGCCTAGAAGTTGCACTCATATCGCTAAATTTCCTACTGTACTCCCAACGATTGTCGTAGTTTGTAATACCTACAAGACCAGCTCCGAATTCTAGAGCTATTTTCTTGATTTCATCACTTGCCTGTTGTTCTGTTCCCAAATCAATTTTTTCATTTGCAACAGGTGTTTGCAGGGTAAATGCATCTGAAAATCCCTCCCTTCGATCGTCATCTTTATTAATCTCAGTTAAGAGATCACTTACATGCCAGGCGGCATTTCTGAGTGCATAGTCTTTTTGGGTATAGCCATCTGCTTTACGCCAAGTTTTTAATGGTTCACGATAGGTTGAGTAGAATAACTTGGTTTTTTTGCTTTTAATAGATTCGTCCCACCAAGCTCGACGAAAAACATCATTTTTCTGATCAAATCTTGCAAAATCATCCAAAATCTGAAAGCCGGCCTCAAAATCATCTACATTGTTATTTTTTTCTACTTCTTCTTTACCCATAGTTATTTTTAATATAAATTTGAATTCAGTATATACCCATAAGAGAATTCAAATCAAAAACAATCTAATTAACTAAGTTTAGTGTTTTGTTTAGTGAAAAACTTTTGTAATAATAATCCAAAAATAATTAACACAATACCAACAACTGTTGATGTCAATATAACTTCTCTAAGGAACAACTGGATAATTAATAATGACAAAAATGGCGTAATAAATACCAAGCTAGTAACTTTTGCAACATTCGAAGTCATTCTCAAAGCTGATTGCCAAACAACAAACGTAATCCCCATCTCAAAGAGTCCAACGTAAACGGCGCCAATAAGGCCATGCATTGAAGGAATCACAAATGCAGAACTATAGAAGACAGCAATTGCAATAAAAGGCAAACTAAACAGAAAAATTAAAAACAAACTAACTACAGTATCATTATTATGTTTTGTATTGAACAACCAAAACAGCGCCCAAATTACAGTTGTTATCAAAGCATAAATAACACCTTGTAAGTTATCGAATTGAAGTGAAAAAAGATCGCCATTAGTAGCAATCACAACCACACCAATATAACTGATGATGATTGAAAGAAATGCCTTCATACCAATTCTTTGTTTTAGAATCGGAATCGATAAAACAACCATCATTACTACCCAACTATAATTTATTGCCATAGCCTCTTGTGCAGGCAATATATCGTAAGCTTTAAGTAGGATAATGTAATAAAGACAAGGATTTAAGATTGCTAGAAGAGCACAGCGTAACAAACTCTCCATTGTAAAGCGTCGAATCAGTTTTAATTTCCCTTGAAAAAGGAGAATAAAGAAAAGAGCTAAGACCGAAAATATGCTTGCATAAAAAACAAGCTGAACAGGCTCTAAATATTCTAGTGAAAGTTTAAAGGCAGTGGCTACTGTGGACCAGAAAAAAATCGCAGTAGCCGCAAAAAAATAGGCTTTATTTTGGTTTGAAATCACCATAAATATCTTGATTTAATTTTTTAAATTAATTGGTTACTTCGTATAAGCATAACTGGCAACTCACACCCTCATCAAGGTTATATTTTGTAGTTAAGCGCTCCATACAACGCCACAAATTCTTATCTTCTAGTTCTTTGATAGTTTGTTCATAAGGTAAATGATCCCATTCCTGATCGCGCACAGTAAAACTAATATATCCACCAGTTTTAGTGACACGTACCATTTCTAAAAGTGCTTCAGGTCCAACATGTCCACAGGTAAATGTTCCTGCACAAACAGTTGCATCAAAAGTTTTGTCTTTAAATGTCAACTTTTCAGTTAAGTCAGCTAAACGAAGGGATTGATATACATTTTTTACCAAAGCTTGGTCTAGCATTGGTTGAGAAAAGTCAACTCCTACAATATTTTTAAATTTTTTCTCGTAAAGTATTTCACCTACAAGCCCAGTACCACATCCAGCATCAAGTATTTTCGCTTTGAAATTATCTACATACTTAAGCAATAATTCGGTAGTTATCGAATGACCAACATAACCAATTACTTCCACAACATCACGGTCATAACTTTCAGCCCAAGCCTTGTAGAGATCTTCTAAATCAACCTTGTTAGTGGTATGCAGTGCGTTAAACACTGTGGGATGCATGTTATGAGTATTTTTCAAAAGTTTCTCCAAGAATTATCAAAATAAACCGCTCTGGTGATCAAAAACTACACCATCCAGAAACTATCGTATCCTAACATAGGTTTAAGATGAGTCGATATATTTGATTAAACTAAAAAAAATAATACTATCACGCTTTTCTATTCAAAGCATAACAATATAGTGTAAGGCCAATCCATACACCAACAAACCCAATTAATTGGTCAATGTTAACTGGCTCATGATGCAATAAATAACCAACCAAAAATTGAATTGTAGGGGTAATAAAAAATAATATCCCCACTGTTGTCATAGGCAGGAGTTTTGCACCAATAGTAAAAAGTGCTAAAGGAACAACAGTAACAAGACCTGCTAAGATCAATAACACATCTGTGGTTAAATTGACATTAAGAAAGGAGACCTCTTGATAAAAGTACATCCATATTGTGAATACAAATGCCACCGGTAAAAGTAATAGAGTTTCTACATAAAGACCAGGCACTGCCGAAGTAACCATTGCTTTTCTCGCGAGCCCGTAGAAAGCGAAACTGACTCCAAGGATGAGACCCAACCATGGAAACGAGTCACTACTAAACACATAATACAAAGCTCCCACTGATGCAAGCAGAGCCGACCACTGCTTTAATCTGGACATTCTTTCATGAAAAAAAATATAACCTCCTATCATGCTTATTACCGGTGCCAGAAAGTAGCCCATAGAACCCTCAACCACTCGTCCAAGGTTTACGGCAACAATGTAGAGTCCCCAATTAATAGTTATAAGGGTTGCCGTTAACAACAAGAAAAGTAACTCTTTACGAGAAGTAATAGATTCCTTGAAATTATCATGCCAACTTGATTTCAAGTAGATAATCACAAAAAGAATAGGCACAGCCCAAACCACTCTGTGAAGTAGAACTTCCGAAGGGTTTACATGGTTTAATAACGCCCAATAAATAGGGAACAAACCCCAAAGAAGATAACCCGATACGATAAGTATTATGCCTCTATTCATGAATTCTTTCCAACATAAAGAAAAGGTTCGCTATTGTTGAATAAAGGTAGGGCTACTTAGAGATCTATCGTTTGTAAAAATTTTTTTCAGATTCATTATTGCTGGAACTATCAAGATCTTTAGTGTTGTCACTGATGACATGCAAGGTTTCATTAATACGAAACAGGACAACAACAAGCTCACAAGCTACCCGTGATGCAAGAGAACCACCAACAACCCAAACCAAACCACGCCAGAAATCACCCTCAAATATATCCCCAATACCTTTCGTTATAAATGCAAACAATAGTATCCAATAGAAAATCGTAAGTAACTTAGGAGTCACCATTTCCTCTAGATAAAAAATGTAGTTTTTATCTAGATTATCAAAACGATCAAGAGAAGTCTTGGCAGCTTCTTTTACACTGTCCCATAGTTCATCTTTGCTCATATTTAATCCTTATTGTCATCTGCATATGACCATTATAATACCTGTGAATTTTGAGGTTGTATATTCATACTTTTACTTCAGATTTAATAAACAAGATTAAAGGACAAAAAAAAGCCCATCCAAAAGACGGGCTTTTTTCATCTATAAGTAAAACTAATTACTGATGTGACGCTACAGTTGTAAACGCACCACCAATAACTTCTTTCTCTGCATAAGAGCCTTTACCTTCACCCACTGCAGTGAACTCAACACCAGTAGCACCAACATAGTCAACAACTAGGCCGCCTGAAATCCATTTCAAGCAATCACCTAAGCCACCAGCGCTACATTGTCTACCTGGAGCGTTGGCTACATTCATGACCTCTGCCTGAATGGCAGCTCTGTCAGTTGAACCTGCGGCTTGAGAGGCTAGGATAATCAAAGCCATCGCGTCATAAGACTCGGCTGAGTATGCCCCAGTGCCATCAACGCCACCTGCTTCAGCAACTGATAACCAGTTAGCAGCTAGTGCACCACTTGGTGCGGGTAATGTACCCCAAGAACCATCTCCAATTGCACCTGAAGTAGTTGTACTAATCATACCATCAGCAAAGACGTAATCAGTAAATGCGCCCGTATCTTCGGAAGCAGCAATGATTCCCTTGCCACCTGTGTCAGCATAACCAAGAACAGCTAGTGTAGATGAGCCACCCGCAGATAATGCAGCGACATCAGCAGAGTAGTCTGCTTTATCGTCTTCATGGCCTGACATAACGGTAATAGTTCCACCTACAGCTTCATAGGCAGATGCGAATGCATCAGCTAAACCCTTTCCGTAGTCGTTATTTGTGTAAGTTACTGCCATATCACTTTGTCCTCTTGACATTGCAATATCAGCAAGAACTTGTCCTTGACGTGCATCAGAAGGTGAAGTTCTAAAGAACCATCCACCATCTTCAAGAGTACTTAGGGCAGGTGAAGTAGCTGATGGTGAAATTGCAACAACACCATTAGGTACTAGCACATTGGTTATAACTGCACCAGTATTACCCGAGCAGTTAGGACCCATAATAGCCATAACATTCTCATCATTAATTAGGCGTTCTGCCTCAGCAATTGCAACAGCTGCATCAATACAGACTGAATCGCCCTGATGAACAACGATAGTACCTTGAAGGTAGTTACCAGAGTCATTTGACTCAGTTACTGCTAGGTTAGCACCACCAGACATAGCGCCTATCATAGATTCGAGTGGTCCTGTAAACCCTTGTAACTCACCAACATTAACCGTAGCACCATATGATGCTGTTGCCATAGTTGCTGAAAGTACAAAACCAGCCGTTGTTTTTATATAACTTTTCATTTTCTCTCCTGTTTTAAAAAAAAGATTCCCAATGCTCAATAATGTTAATTAAAGCATATTTCAAAAGGGATTCGCGTTAATGATAAACATTTTCTTGGGTTTTGTGTTAAAAATATTTGAAAAAAAATAATGAAAGACTTTTCTAGAACTATTTTTTTTTGACAATGATCTGTGATTTTTTACAGTTCTTTGTTTTTTTCTGGCAGGATGCCGCGAGGTGCAAATCTCATTATGAAAAGCAATATACTACCCATAAAGACAAGTCTAAGATAGTGAACTCGATCTTCTAAGAAGTCTGTTATAGTATTTCCTTCCTGATTGAAACTACCAATCATTTCAACAGCCCAAAGTCCCATTGGGCCAGACTGAATCCATATAAACCAGATTATAAATGCACCCAAAACAGATCCCAAATTATTACCTGAGCCTCCAAGAATAACCATTACCCATATCAAAAAAGTAAACCTGAGAGGCATGTAAGAAGTGGGAATAAATATTCCATTGTAGGTTACCAATAAAGCACCGGCAATTCCTACAATTGCAGAACCAATAACAAAAATTTGAAGATGCTGGCGAGTGATGTTTTTACCCATAGCCGAAGCAGCAACCTCATTATCTCTTATCGCTCTTACTTTTCTACCCCATGGAGAGTTTAAAGCAAGATTGGAAAGCACAATCAAAGCTACTAAAATTAATACAAATAAGCCTGAATAACAAAGTTTAACAAAAACGACTGATGCCCCTCTAACATACTCGCTTAACTGAGCAACTTGATCTGATTGAGTCAATAATGCTAGGTCTGAGCGATGAATCCAGGCAACAATATTTAGTAGCCATTCAGACTTTTGCATGTCAACTTCGTAAGGAACAGGTCTAGGAAGTCCAGCAACATTTTTAACACCACGAACAAACCAGTCTTCATTTTTAATGACATAAAGAATAATTTCAGCAATACCCAAGGTTGCAATTGCAAGATAATCCGCCCTTAAACTTAAAGTAATCTTTCCAATCCACCAAGCAGCTCCTGCAGCAGCCAAGCCACCAACGATCCATGAAAAAGCAATTGGAAAACCAAATCCACCCAAATAGCCTGTAATTGCTGGATCTACTTTTTCAATTACATCTGAAGCTTCAGAAAAATAATGCCTGGTAAATAGATAACCAATAACGACTATTAAGGCTATTAACCATTTATTAAAGCCTTTCTTATTAAGCACTACTCCAGTAACAATAGTTATAGCACCAAGAACTAGGGCAAATAACATTTTTAAACCACCCGCATCAATAGCTTCGGTAACAGGCTGCTGAGATATCAAAACTACACTGACACCACCTAGAGCAGCAAAACCCATAATTCCTACATTAAAAAGACCTGCATAACCCCATTGAATATTTACACCCAGAGCCATAATAGCTGAAATTAGAGATAAGTTGATGATGCCAAGTACCAAAGCCCATGATTGGTTTAACCCAACAAATAAAAGCACCAAACCCATAATTGTAAAACTAATTATGGTTTTATAAGACTCCCATATATTATTAAAATTAATCACCGTCTATCACCTTACCTTTAAGTAATCCTGTAGGCCTAATTAAGAGGACAGTTACCAAAATAACAAAAGATATTGCATATTTATACTCAGTTCCAATAAGCTGAACCAAGGAATTAGGATGCATAGAAAGTGGCAACAAATATATTAAAAACTTCTTATAGGCGTAAGTAAGCAGTACCTCAGAAAATGAGACCAAAAAGGCACCCGCTATTGCCCCCAATGGTGACCCAATACCGCCTACGATGACTGAGGCAAAAATTGGTAAAAGCAATAAATGATATTGTTGCGGTGCAAAGCCTTTATCAAGCCCATAAAGTGCGCCAGCTATTGTAGTAAGAGCTGCGACCAGTAGCCAGGTTATTTGCACCACCTTATCTGGGTCAATACCAGAGAGAAGAGCCAATTCTGTATTATCTGAATAAGCGCGCATAGCTTTTCCAGTTTTAGTTTTTTGTAAAAAATAAAATAGAAAAGCAACAAGTAATATAGCAATAGTGATAGTAAGAAACTGAGAAGTTTTAAGAGCTATACCCTGTTCGAGCCCAGTAAAAGCCTTGAATTCTCTTACAGAAAAAATAAATCTCTCACCATCTTCAAATCTTTGTGGAGAAGCTCCTAATATAAACCTAACAATGCCCCCCGTAATAAACATAACGCCTATTGATGCTGTAATACCGACAATATTCTGCTTAACCTTTATTCTGCGATAGTGCCTGTAAACCAACCTGTCCATTGTAAGCATATAGATTGAAGTTCCAATTACCGCAATAGGAATTACTAAGAGAGCAGTTGGAATTCCACTAATTGTCCAACCCTTGCCAATCATAAAACCAGTAAGTAATATAACAATCATCGTTCCAAAGGCCATACTATCACCTTGGGCGAAATTGGAAAACCTCAAAATTGAATATACTAACGTCACCGCCAAAGCACCTAGTGCCAATTGTGAGCCATATGAAAGCGCCGGGAGAATGACAAAGTTCGTCATTAAAGCGAATGCGTTAATAATATCAATAGAATCTGACATTCAACCTCCCAAAAATTTCTTTCTGACTTCAGGGTCATTAATCAATTCACTACCCGTTCCAGTATGTTCATTACGACCCGATACTAAAACATAACCCTTATCAGCTATATTGAGTGCCTGTTGGGCATTCTGTTCAACCATAAGAACCGCCATACCAGCATTTCTAACATCCAATATATTGGAAAAAATTTCATCCATAACAATTGGTGATACTCCTGCCGTAGGCTCATCTAAAAGCATTACAGAAGGCTGAGTCATCATTGCTCTTCCAAAAGCAACCTGTTGTCTTTGTCCACCCGAAAGTTCTTCTGCAAGTTGTTTGCGCTTCTCATAAAGAATGGGGAAAAGAGAATACACCTCTTCAATTGTTTTGTTTATATCATCCAATCTTAGAAATCCACCCATCTCAAGATTCTCTTCAACCGTCATTGATGGAAATACGTTTTTGTTCTGAGGAACAAAAGCCAAGCCTAGACTAATTCTTTCTTGGGTTGAAAGCATTGATATATCTTGACCATCTAATTTAACTTCACCAGCAGTCGCCTCCAGCATGCCTAAAAGTACTCTCATGACGGTAGACTTGCCGGCACCATTTGGACCTACAATTACCGACAGCTCACCTTTTTCAACTTCAACGGAGCATTCATGCAGTATCGGTACTACACCATAAGCGGCTACCAAATTGGTTCCTTCTAGATAAGCCACTATGCCGAAACCTCGGTTCTCAGACCTCTACCTAGATAGGCATCGATTACTGCGTCGCTGCTCTTTATTTCATCTGGAGTGCCTATGGTCAAAATTTGTCCTTCGGCCAGAACAACGACTGGGTTGCATAACCTAGAAATAAAATCCATATCATGTTCAATCATGCAGAAGGTATATCCTCTTTCTGAGTTGAGTCGTAAAATAGCATCTCCAATCTGCTTCAATAGTGTACGATTCACTCCTGCGCCTACTTCGTCTAAAAGTACCACCTTGGCGTCTACCATCATTGTACGAGCCAACTCGAGTAATTTCTTCTGGCCTCCAGAAAGGTTTCCTGCTCTTTCATTCTTTAAATGACTGATATTCAAAAAGTCAATGACACCCTCTGCTTTTTCTTGCAGAATTTTTTCTTCTTCTTGGATTTGTTTACGCTTGAGCCAGGTGTTCATTAAATGTTCACCCAATTGATTAGCAGGAACCATCATTAAATTCTCTAATACACTTAAGGTTGGGAATTCATGCGCAATTTGAAATGTCCTCAGTAATCCCTTGTGAAACAGCTGATGAGAGGTTAAATCGGTAATATCTTCCCCATCAAGGATGATTTCTCCTTCTGTCGGCTGGTATAGGCCGGCAATTAAGTTAAACATCGTGGTTTTTCCAGCACCATTAGGTCCTACTAAACCCGTAATAGAACCTCGGTCGATATGTAAATCAACTCCATCAACTGCCTTGATACCGCCAAAATGTTTTGATAAATTCTTAACTGTAATCATTGATTAATTGCTTGTCCTCAGTCGTTATAACAAAATGTGGCAAATTATCCTTTATTTCTTATTGACTATACTTCTAAATTTATGGTAAGACTTTCTTAAAAGTCTTAACCACTACACTTGAATAAACACCAGCCGCAACATAAGGATCAGCATCAGCCCAATCTCTAGCATCCTTCAAATCTTCAAATTCTGCAACAACCAATGAGCCTGTAAACCCTGCTTCACCTGGTTCATTATTATCAATAGCTGGATGAGGTCCAGCCAAAATAAGTCGACCTTCATCTTTTAATTTATTTAATCGATCAATATGCTCAGGACGTGCCCCAATTCTTTTTTCTAGGCTATTTTCTACGTCCTGTGAAATAATTGCATATAACATTTGAATCCTTTAAAGATCTAAAACATCTTGCATTGAATACACTCCATTTGCTTGATTGGTTAGCCATTGACAAGCTTTTATAGCTCCGTTAGCATAGGTCATCCTAGATGAGGCCTTGTGGGTGATTTCAACACGTTCCCCTTCCATAAAAAAGGTAACTGAATGTTCACCAACAACATCACCACCCCTGATAGAAGAAAAACCAATAGTTTGTTTATCTCTAGGTTCCTCTGTGCCTTCACGCCCATACACTGCACACTCAGACAAATCTCTACCAAGTGCATTAGCAATGACTTCACCCATTTTAAGCGCAGTACCTGAAGGAGCGTCGACCTTGTGACGATGATGAGCCTCTACAATTTCAATATTAGAATCAGTGCCAATCACCTTTGCAGTTGTCTCAAGAAGCTTAAGAGTTAAATTCACCCCAACACTCATATTCGGCGCAAACACGATTGGTATATCGCTTGATGCTTGATCGATGATCTTAAGAGCTTCATCACTAAAGCCCGTTGTCCCGATAACCATTGCTTTACCTGCTTTCTGACAAATTGACAAAGCTTCTAGTGTTGCTTCGGGCCGAGTGAAATCTACCAAAACGTCGAAATCTTTGAGCACAAGATTAATATCATCACCTCGATTAAGCATGGAACCCTGTGTCACATCAGGGTTGATTTTAACAGCCCTTATTAAAGCTCGCCCCATTCGCCCATTGGAACCGGTAATTGCAATTTTAGTCATTTAAAGAATCCTCTATAAAGCCATTATGTTTTGTAATCTCATCAATCTCTTTAAGAGTTTTAAGTAAAGCCGATACTTGATTCATTGGCATAGAATTTAACCCATCACTTTTAGCAATAGATGGATCAGGGTGAGTTTCCATAAAAATGCCAGAGACACCAGCGGCAACTGCCGCCCTTGCAAGAACAGGAACCATTTCTCTCTGTCCTCCTGAGCTATCACCTTGACCACCAGGTTGTTGAACAGAATGCGTTGCATCAAATACAACTGGACAATTTGTTGACCTCATACTAAACAAACCTCTCATATCCGAAACCAATGTGTTGTAGCCAAAAGAAGTACCTCGCTCACAGACCAATATCTTTTGATTGCCAGTTGCCTTAGCCTTTTGAACAACATTATCCATGTCCCATGGGGCTTGGAATTGACCTTTTTTAATATTCACGGGTAAGCCTTGTTTGCAAACATTTTGAATAAAATTTGTTTGCCTAACCAAAAATGCTGGAGTTTGTAAAACATCTACCACCGAAGCGACCTCATCAAGCGGAGTATCTTCGTGTACATCTGTGAGTACAAAAACGCCTACCTCAGCCTTAACTTTTTCCAAAATTCTAAGACCCTCGTCGATACCTAAGCCTCGAAAACTATCTGCACTTGTGCGATTTGCTTTATCAAATGAAGACTTATAAATAAAATTAATACCTAATTCAGCGCATACTTTTTTTAAATAACTCGCGCTCTGCATTGCTAAAGACTCTGACTCAACAACACAGGGTCCAGCAATCAAAAAAAATGGCTGATCTATGCCAGCATGAAAATCTAATAACTTCACGAACTTCGCCCAAGACTTAAATATAAAACTAAATTATATTCGTTTAAAATAACCATTGTTACAAATTCAATCAAACCATGACTCAAAAAACACCTGACATATTAAAGCGAATTGTTGCTAGAAAGCATGAAGAAATTGCTGAATCAATCAATCGAGTTTCGATTGACAGAATGATTGAGCTTACTAAGTTTGTCGATAATACACGCGGTTTTTATAATGCACTAGCTACAAAAACTAACAATCGCCAAAGTGCTGTTATTGCTGAAATCAAGAAAGCCTCACCTAGCAAAGGTATATTGTGTGAGAATTTTGACCCCGTTGAAATAGCAAAAAGTTATGAGAATGGGGGCGCTAGTTGTCTTTCTATATTAACTGATCGAGATTTCTTTCAGGGAGATCCTCAGAATTTAATAAAAGCGCGTGCTGCTGTATCAATTCCTGTAATACGAAAAGATTTCATCATTGATCCTTATCAAGTTTATGAATCAAGAGCGATGGGGGCTGATTGTATTTTGCTGATCGTATCCTGTTTAACAGATACAGAACTTAAAACTTTGAGTGATCTTGCAATATCCTTAACAATGGATGTATTAGTTGAAGTCCATGACCTAAGTGAGCTTAAGCGTGCTCTTAGACTTGACTTACCAATGATTGGCATCAACAACAGAAATCTTCATAGTTTTGATGTCGATCTGCAAATTACTTTAAACTTGCTTGAAGAAATTGGTGATGATAAACTCGTGATTACCGAATCAGGCATTAAATCCAGAAATGATGTGGCATTGATGCATGAACACAATGTTTTTGGTTTTTTGGGTGGAGAAGCTTTTATGAGGCAATCTGACCCTGGCAAACAACTGAAGGAGTTTTTTCAATGAACATTTCCGTTAAATGGATAGATGGTATGTTGATGGTTGGCAAGTCTGATAGTGGCCACGCCGTCGTGATGGATGGACCTCCTGAGATTGGTGGAGAAAATTTAGGCGTCAGACCTATGGAGATGTTACTTCTTGGAATGACCGGCTGCACAGTGATTGATGTAGTCAGTACACTCAAAAAAATGCGCGAAGATGTTGTTGACTGTCAAACGCAGGTGAGTGCAGATCGCAGTGAAGAATACCCAAAAGTTTTTACCAATATTCACGTCCATTTTGTTTTGAGAGGAAAGCAACTTAACCCATTAAAGGTTGATAAGGCAATCAAACTTTCAGCCGAAAAGTATTGTTCGGCTTCAATCATGATTGGTAAAACTGCAATCATAACCCATGACTATGAAATCATAGAGTAACGTATGGATTGATTTGATAAGTCTATAAACTTACTCAAATACTCATCTAAAATAAATCCAGTATAATATGCCTTCTTCGGAGAGATGGCCGAGCTGGCTGAAGGCGCTCCCCTGCTAAGGGAGTATAGGCTTTAACTCCTATCGAGGGTTCGAATCCCTCTCTCTCCGCCATACATCTCCCATTCCAATAGTATAAGATTTATCAAATGCTAGGCTAATAACTTTGACAATGAATCCACCAACAACTTTGCATTGTCCTGAGTAAAGACCAAAGGAGGTTTAATTTTAATAACATTATTATGTGGCCCATCAGTACTGAGAAGTATGCCAAGTTCTTTCATTTTATCAGTAATCAACTTTGCCTTTTCTGTTGCCGGTTTCAGAGTTTTTCTGTCTTCAACCAATTCGATTCCAATAAATAATCCAGCGCCTCGAACATCGCCAATCAATGAAAATTTATCTTTTAATAAACACAACTCTGAGAACAAATAATTTCCTACATTTAGGGCATTCTGCTGCAACCCCTCCTGTTCGATTACATTGAGAACAGAGAGTCCAATTGCACAAGAAACTGGGTTACCACCAAAAGAATTGAAATACTCCATGCCATTATTAAAGAAGCTTGCTATTTCAGCTGTGGTCACAACAGCTGCTATAGGGTGGCCGTTACCCAGCGGTTTGCCAATTGTGACGATGTCCGGGATGACTTCTTGTGCCTCAAACCCCCAATAGGCAGAGCCCACTCTGCCCAAACCCACCTGAACCTCATCACTGATACAAACTCCAGAGGACGCCCTTATCCATTTATACGACTCCGCTAAAAAATCATTTGGTAACGGGATTTGCCCACCACAACCTAACATCGATTCAGCCATAAAGGTTGAACCCCCACCGTGCTTATTAATTGCTTCCTGAACCGCTTGGGCATATTGTTTCCCCGCCGTTTTTGGGTTATTAAATTCACCCCTGAATAAGTCTGGCATCGGAACAACTTCAACATGTTTTGACTTTCCCTGCCCACCCTTACTATTAAATTTATAAGGACTGATATTGATTAGAGAGTCGGTGTTTCCGTGGTAGGCGTGATCTAGGACAATTGTGCTATCATTGCCCGTATATGCTCTGGCCATTCTTAAAGCCAGCTCATTCGCCTCACTACCCGAATTTACAAAATGACAAATGGATAAGGGTTTGGGTAATTTTCTGCAAAGCTTCTCAGCCAACTCAACAATATTATCATGCAGGTAGCGAGTGTTAGTATTTAATAGTTGATTCTGCTCGTGAGCCGCCTGAATAACAGCAGGATGGCAATGCCCAACATGACTTATATTATTAACACAATCTAAATACTCCTTGCCTTTTTCATCATACAAATATTGCCCCTTCCCCCTGAGTATTTTTAGTGGCTCTGAATAAGCCAGAGAGAGTGACGGACCCAGGTGTTTTTTTCTCAACTTCAATGTATTTTTTTTGGATTGCACTTTTTAATATATTTTAAAATTACTTAATTCTTTGTCAGCAAAATTTTTCAGAAATGTCCATGCGTATGGCTCAGTAACAGAAATATACTTGTTTTCAGGAAATAGTTTTTTTCGGTAGTTCGCTGTTACCACGCTAAAACATGCACGTACACAAACAAGATGAATGAGTGACTCAATTTCTTCGTCTCTTAATGGATAAACTGATTGAAATCCCTGCACAACCGACTTGATCTTCGTCTCAGGCTCTGCTTCTTCTAGAATAAGATAAGTGATGGCAACCGCTAATTCGCTTGCTAAAAAAGTATGCGCCATATCACCAAAATCAATAACGCCAGATATGTGGCCATTGTCATTTAGAAGTACATTGTAATCATTGCCATCATTATGAATATACTGGGTGCGTAAATATTTTTCATTCGGCACAATGTTTAACTGATAATTTGCAATAAAATGACGCACTACAGCTTTATCAGACTCACTCTCAATATAGTCTAAATGACTTTTCAAAAAGTCAATATTTCTAACATCCCATATCCATTTACGCTTTAAATCCGGATAACCAAACTCTCGAAAAGCAACGTCCAACTTACCCAGAAATGCGCCAAATTCTTCCAATAAGAAAGACTCAGGATTCTCAATGTCCTTTATAAAGTGTCCTGCTAAAAAAGATTGTAGCCTAATAAAACAGTCATTATGACGACTAATAAATTTACCACCTACAGTCTGAATCGTACTTGGTACTTGTATGGAAGAATCAAAGTTGGCGATATGCTTCAAACTAGCGGCCTGTAACTTAATGAGCTCAACATCCTCCGCCGGATTTGAAATCTTTAATACAAATTCCTTGCCATCTTCACGTTTCAAATAAAAATTCTGATCTCGCTCACTATCCAAGACTTTAACTGAGACTTCAAAACCGTATAAAGTTTTTGCTATTTGGTGGGCTTCAGACGGGCTAAATCTTGATGGGGGAACAGATATAACTGACATAAGTATTAAGTTACCAAAAAAAGTAAAGCCAGTAAAGCTGAATAAATGCTGACAATTGTATCAAACTCTAGCCATGGGCTTTATTTTTTTATAGTGCAAAAAATAGGACTGATTAGTGCATGATTAATCTAATTAATGCACGATTAATGCACTATTGGCTCTATAAACCCTATTAATACAACATCGTGCGAGGGTTCGAATCCCTCTCTCCGCCATACAACTTCTAAATCTTTAATTTTTGGTTTAAAATTCTTTCAAAACTATATTGATAATCTGGAGAAGAACTAGTGGACTTAAAAATTATATATTTGGATTTACCTTTTTGGCGAGCAGAAGTAGCAAGATTAGCTTTATTTATTGCAGATGTAAAGTTTGATGATTTAAGAATTAATAGTGCTGAGTTTAGCTACCTTCAAGAAAATGGGAAATTAATGGATGGCACATTAATTCCTTTCAATCAATTACCAGTGCTAGTTATCAATGGTCAAAGTATAGCACAAACAGGTGGTATTGCTAGAATATGCGGCAAACTAAGTGGCATGTATCCTGAAGATATTATTGAGGCTGGCAAAGTAGATCAAATCATTGATACAGTTACTGACATAAATGAGCTTTTAAATCCTTCAATGCGAGAAAATGATCCAATTAAAAAAAGAGTAATGAGGGAAGAGTTGACTAATAAAGACTTACCAAATTACTTTGGATATTTAGAAGATATTTTAAATGCAAATAATTCAAATTGGTTTGTTGGAGGTAAGATGTCTGTCGCTGATATTGCAGTTTGGGGTCTTTTAGGTTGGATTGCTTCAGGAGTTCTTGATGATATTCCTCCAGGAGTTATTAACCCTTTTAAAAGACTAAAAAAGTTATATAACGAAGTCAGTCAAAATCCACACGTCAGAGAATGGAAAATAAAGACTTATGCTCACGAAAAAACTTCAAATGATGAGTATGCTTTTGACGTGCCAGACAGTATATAAAAAAGTATAACTAGCTACTTGGTACCAAAAATCTTATCGCCAGCATCACCTAAACCAGGAAGTATATATCCCTTGTCATTTAATGATTCGTCTATGGCAGCAATAAAGAGATCAACCTCAGGATGTAATTCCGTAACTCTTTTCAAACCTTCAGGTGAGGCAACCAAAAATAACCCTATAATTTTTTTACAGCCTTTTTGTTTAAGCAAATCAATAGTTGCCAGTAAAGTTCCACCAGTTGCAAGCATTGGATCAATAATTAGAGCTGTTCGTTCATCTACATTAGTGATAATTTTGTCAAAGTATGCTACCGGATTTAGTGTCTCTTCATCTCTATAGAGTCCCACAACACTTACTTTGGCATTGGGTACAAGAGTTAACACTCCGTCCAACATTCCTAGACCAGCTCTAAGTATAGGCACTATAGTTAGTTTTTTGCCAGTCAACATTTTTGCTTTTATAGGTTCGCCTTGCCAACCATTGATTTCACATTCCTTTAAGGGCAAATCTCTAGTCGCTTCATACGTTAATAGACTTGCCACTTCATTCGCAAGTTCTCGAAACTGCTTGGTACTTATGCCCTCTTTTCTCAGTAATGCCAGTTTATGAGCTAATAATGGGTGTTCAATTGCATTTAGAGGCATGATATTTCGTTAAACTAATTTTCATTAATAATATAAATCTCAGTTTAACATCTATTAGATGAAATTTTGCTACGAGTAAATAATTCATTTAAACTTGAATAGATTACTGAGCAATTAAGTAATATCAATGACAGCTCATGGTATCTTATTATGCTATGAAAAAAGACACTCCATTCACAATTGCAGGTAGAACTTTTAACTCAAGATTACTTGTTGGCTCTGGAAAATACAAAGACCTTGAGGAAACAAGATTAGCAACTGAAAAATCTGGCTCTGAGATTATCACTGTGGCAATTCGCCGAACTAACATTGGTCAAAATCCAAACAATGAAAGCCTTCTTGATGTCATTTCGCCTGAAAAATATACAATCCTTCCAAATACAGCTGGTTGTTACAATGCCAAAGATGCTGTCAGAACATGTCAATTAGCCAGAGAGTTACTTGATGGCCGCAATCTTGTTAAGTTAGAAGTGCTAGGAGATGAAAAAACACTTTACCCTAACATTGTTGAAACAATTGATGCTGCTAAAACTCTTATCAAAGATGGTTTTGATGTAATGGTTTATACTTCGGATGATCCTATCGTTGCAAAAGAGCTTGAAGCTATTGGTTGTTGTGCAGTGATGCCCCTTGCCTCGCTTATAGGTTCAGGTCAAGGTATCTCTAACCCATACAATATTAAACTCATCAAGGAACAATCCAATGTTCCTGTTCTGGTTGATGCTGGCATTGGCTGTGCCAGTGATGCCGCCAAGGCTATGGAGCTGGGTTGTGATGGCGTATTAATGAATTCAGCAATTGCAAATGCAAATAATCCACTGTTAATGGCGAACGCCATGAAACACGCTGTTATAGCTGGACGTGAATCCTATCTTGCAGGTAGAATGATGAAGAAAGCTTATGCTAGTGCATCTTCACCAATGGAAAACCTAATATAGTTCTATAACAGTAATACCATGAATTTCTCAAAAAAAATCAGTGTCATTGAGCAGAATAATCTATTGCGCTTGAGAAAAATTGCTCAAAGTGAACAAAGCACTGAAATGGTAATTGATGACCAGAAGATAATAAATTTTTGTTCTAATGACTACCTATCACTCGCAAACCATCCACAAATTAAAGAGGCCTTGATTGAAGGAGTGAATCGTTACGGTGTTGGTTCAGGCGCCTCCCACCTAGTGAGTGGGCACTCAGAATCTCATCATAAACTTGAAGAAGCTTTAGCACAAGATACTGGTCAAGAAAGAGCTCTTTTATTTTCGTCTGGATATAGCGCAAATCTGGGTGTTTTTTCTGCACTAAGGGATGAAATTGACTGGGTGCTGCAGGATAAATTAAATCACGCATCTTTGATTGATGGCAATCGATTGATTGGTTTACCTGTTCAACGATATCTGCATAACAACCTTGAATCGCTTAAAAAAAAGCTAAAAAAACAAGCTGGTACTGGCTTAGTAGTCACTGATAACGTTTTCAGTATGGACGGAGACAGAGCAAATATAGATGGAATTAAAACAATTTCCGCACAATCTGGCGCTCTTTTGATGCAAGATGATGCTCATGGCTTTGGTATTTTTGAATCAACTATTCCTGATCACTCAATCTATATGGCAACCTTAGGAAAAGCAGCAGGTGTAATGGGTGCTTTTGTTTCTGGAAGTAGCGATTTGATTGAATTTTTAATTCAAAAATCTCGTCCCTATATTTATACCACAGCAATTTCTCCAAGCATGTGCGTTGCCATACTTAAAAGTTTAGAATTAATTAAAAAAGGCGAACAAAAAGAAAAACTATTTAGTAATATAAATTATTTTAAAAATTGTGCTGAAACTTTAGACCTGCATTTTGAGCCTTCTGAAGGCCCCATCCAGCCACTAATTATTGGTTCCAGTAATAAGGCCTTAAGCTTGAGCAATAAACTTTTTGAGGCAGGTTATTTTGTGAGTGCAATACGCCCACCAACAGTCCCTCCAAATACTGCCCGTCTGCGTTTCACATTGTCTGCCAATCATAGCTTTTCGCAGATTGAATCTCTTCTCCAAAAGGTCAAAGATGTTATGGCATAAGACGATCGGAAAAGGTCCAAATTTAGTACTATTACATGGTTGGGGTTTTAGTAGCGATATATTTCAAAAGCTTATAGAACAATACAAAAAAAGCTATTGCATTACTGTTATAGATTTACCAGGGCATGGTAGAAGTGATGACGTCGATGGCGGTTTAGAAAGTTGGTGCGAAGAATTGATTCAATTTATTCCTAACAAATCCATTCTATTGGGCTGGTCCCTAGGAGGCTTATTGTCAATTTATATTGCAAATAAAATTCAACTTGAACACTTAATTCTTGTAGCCGCCACACCGAGCTTGGTTAATCATGAGCATTGGAAGTTTGGAATAAATAGTGAAATATTTCACCAATTCGCGATTAATTTAAAAAATGATAATACCAAAACACTTAAACGCTTCGTTGGTCTGCAGAGTAAAGACAAGTCTCAAATATTAGAGATCTATGAAGCCATACAAAAATACCCCTCAACTGATAAGGCCCTCAATATAGGTCTAGATATTTTATTAAATTCAGATCTACAGGAATTGTATAAAAAGATTAATATTCCAAAGAGTGTTGTTTTAGGCACTCTCGATACTCTAGTTCCTGACGAAATTGAAGGATGGTATAAAAGCAATAAAACACAAACATATTTGTTGCGTTCAGGTCACCTACCTTTTTTAGATAAAACATTTAAATTACCATCAAAAAAGAGTATCAGGTAATTCAGTTTCAAGGTTAATAAGGATGTTGTTTTGGTATAATTTAATTTTCTCTTCTTTTGAGTAATTAATGAGTGCATTAGTTGGTGTTATTATGGGCTCAAAGTCCGACTGGCCTACAATGAAGAACGCCATAGATATGTTGGAAGAATTTGGCGTACCTTATGAAGTCAAAGTAGTCTCAGCTCACCGTACACCTGATTTAATGTTTGAGTACGCTGAAACTGCTCAAGATCGAGGACTTGAAGTAATCATTGCTGGTGCTGGTGGCTCAGCTCACTTACCTGGAATGGTTGCTGCCAAAACAATTGTGCCAGTTCTTGGTGTTCCAGTCCAATCTCGCGCCTTAAGTGGCAAAGATTCACTTTTGTCAATCGTTCAAATGCCTGGTGGTATTCCAGTTGGCACATTAGCTATTGGCGAAGCTGGTGCAAAAAATGCTGGTATTTTAGCTGCTCAAATTGTTGGCAATCATAATAATAAAATTAGAGAAAAAGTAGCTAAATTTCGCTCTGAACAAACGCAAGAAGTTCTAAACAATCCTAATCCCAAAAAATAATTTATGAAAATTGGTGTTCTTGGTTCTGGTCAATTGGGAAGAATGCTAGCCCTGTCTGCTTATCCTTTGGGTCATCAAATGAGTTTCTTAGCATCATCTGAGGAAGACCCCTCTTCACTTTTAGGTAATACATTCATTCAAAACGGTAGTCAAGAAATCATAGAAAAATTTGCTAAAAATTCTGATGTGGTTACCTATGAAAGTGAAAATACGGCTATTAATATTGTTAATGAAATCAGTCAGAAAACAATGGTTTATCCTAGCGCTAAGTCTTTATACACCTCCCAACATCGAGGTAGGGAAAAATTACTTTTCGATAAACTCAACATACCATGTGCCCCTTATCAAATGGTAAACAACCTACAAGAGCTAAAAATTGCTGTTGAAAAAATTGGCCTACCAGCGATACTAAAAACTGCGACTGATGGTTACGATGGTAAAGGCCAATTTCTAATTCAATCAGATTTACAGCTTGACCAAGCTTGGAAAAGCATGTCTGGTGTTGAATCAATATTAGAAGGATTTATAAACTTTAAACGAGAGCTCTCACTTGTTGCTGTTCGTGGTGTAGATAACACTCATAAGTATTATCCACTAGTAGAAAACTCACACCATAATGGTATCCTTCGTCTTACAATTGCGCCTGCACAAAATATCAGCTCAAAACTGCAACAAAAAGCTGAATCCTATATGCGTTCTTTGCTTGACGAGATGAATCATGTTGGTGTTTTGACTATTGAATTATTTGAAACTGACAATAACCTAGTTGTTAACGAAATGGCTCCAAGAGTTCATAATTCTGGACATTGGACTATTGAAGGTGCACGCACCTCACAATTTGAAAATCATATAAGGGCTATTACTGAAACAACACTTGGAAACACATCGTGCATGCATGAATATAGCGCTATGATTAATATTATTGGAGAGCAAGGGCCTGTCGATAAAGCTCTTACTTTAAAAAACGCTCACCTGCATCTTTACAATAAAACAGAACGTGAGGGACGCAAACTTGGGCACATAACCATAACTGCTAATACAGTTTATGATTTAAACACTTCTCTCGAAACATTAAGCGATTTTATGCCTTAAGTGAAGCTGTAGATGCAATCAATGAAAAAAAATTAAGTGAAGAAATGATGGTTATTGATTTGTCTGATATTAGCTTAATCCTCATTAATATCAAGAATATTTTCTTCAAAATTGTTGGCCAGCTCTTCATCATAAAACTGATTAGCTAGCCTTTCTTCGTAATAATAGGCAGAAAATTCACTCACTTCAACACCAGCCAAGAATTGTCTGACATGTATCATTTCATGGCACAAAGTAATAATAAATCTTCTTCTATCTAGTGACTCTTCAATTTCAATGAAAAACTTGCCATCACCCTCATAATCTGTCCAAGCAAGAGCACCTTCGACTTTTTTAATACTTAAATCAATAGTGGGTTTTTCTTTTTTGGAAAACAAACTCTCATTACAGAAGTGAAATAACTGCTGTGAGAGTTTTACTTGTTCTTTATTTCCGCCATGAATGTATAACATTTTCAGCAAATACAACTCTTATAATAACTTTCTCAATTACCTCTAAATAATTAAAGAAAACTACATAGAGAATTTCAAGCTATGCAACATTTGGTAAATTAGCTAGGGCTTTATTGACCCTTTCTTCTTCAAAAACATCATCAGCAAGTTTGTTATCAAAATAATCTTGATAAGCTGTCATATCAAAATGTCCATGTCCACAAAGATTAAATAGAATAGTTTTAGATTCACCTTTTTCTTTACAATCAAGAGCTGCATCCATAACTCCTTTTACTGCATGGTTAGCTTCAGGGGCAGGAATAATACCTTCTTGCTTTCCGAAAGTAACTCCTGCTTCAAAGCACTCTTTTTGACCATAAGCTTTTGCTCTCATTAATCCTAGTTCAAATAAATGACTTAAGTGGTATGACATCCCATGATATCTTAATCCTCCAGAATGATTTGCTGGTGGTAAAAAATCAGAACCCAAAGTATGCATTTTAATCAATGGGGTCATCCTTGCCATATCTCCATGATCATAAGCATATTTCCCTTTAGTGAAAGAAGGACATGATAATGGTTCACAACCAATAATATCAATTTTTTGACCTCCTCGGAGTTGCTGACCTAAAAATGGAAACATGAGGCCTGATAAGTTGCTTCCACCTCCAGTACAACCTACAATAATATCAGGATAGTCACCTGCTTGTTCCATTTGTAAAATAGCTTCATTTCCATTGATAGTTTGATGCATTAGTACATGGCCTAAAACACTTCCCAATGAATACTTAGCATTACCTCCGCTTTTCACAACAGATTCAATGGCATCTGAAATTGCTATTCCAAGACTGCCAGGGTTATTTGGATTTTCATCTAAAAGTTTTTTTCCAAAATCAGTTATAGAAGATGGACTTGAATGACATTTTGCGCCAAATGATTGCATCATTAATTTTCTATATGGTTTTTGATCAAAGCTAACTTTGACCATAAAAACTTCAATATCAATACCAAACATTTGACCAGCAAATGCCAAAGAGCTTCCCCATTGACCAGCTCCAGTTTCAGTATATATTTTTTTTACACCCTCTTCTTTATTATAAAACGCTTGAGGTACAGCAGTGTTAGGCTTGTGACTTCCTGTAGGACTTACACCTTCATATTTGTAATAAATTTTTGCTGGAGTATCCAAATATTTTTCTAATCTTCTTGCCCTATATAAAGGAGAAGGTCTCCATTGTTTGTAAATTTCCCTTACAGGTCCAGGAATCTCTATTTCTCTTTCTGTTGAAACTTCCTGCATAATTAAACCCATAGGGAATAAAGGCGCAAAATCATCTGGCCCAGCAGGTTGTTTTGTACCTGGATGTAATGGTGGTGGTGGTGGACTCGGTAAATCAGCATTTATGTTATACCAAGTTTTAGGTAGTTTATTTTCTTCTAATATATATTTTATTGAATCTGTCATAATGATAATGATAATGATGTGATAATTTCATTATAACATTTTCAGCAAAAACAACTCATAAATTCTCTTTGTAGGCTATTAACGTGTTCTCTAAAAGTGTTGCAATAGTCATTGGACCAACTCCGCCAGGAACAGGGGTTATTCCAGCAGCCTTATCCTTAATTGCTTCATAATCTACATCTCCAACCAAAGAGCCGTCTTCAAGTCGATTAATGCCGACATCAATAACAACCGCACCCTCTTTGACCCAATCTCCCTTAACCATCTTAGGAATGCCGACACCTACAACGACAATATCTGCTTGTTTTACTTTAGAAGCAATGTCCTTTGTTTTGCTGTTACAAATAGTTACAGTACCACCCGCATTTAATAATTCCATTGCCATCGGCCTTCCAACAATATTTGAAGCGCCTACCACAACACAATTCTGTCCCCATACTTCACAACCAATAGAATCAAGCATTGTCATAACACCTTTTGGAGTACATGGGCGTAAATGAGCTTTGTTTTGCATCAACTTACCAATATTTTCACTATGGAAACCATCAATGTCTTTATAAGGCGAAATGTGCTCTATAACTTTGTTAGCATTGATATGACTTGGAAGTGGCAATTGAACCAAAATACCATCAATATGAGGGTTATTGTTAAGGCGTTCCACTTCTTCTAATAACTGCTCTTCAGTCGTATTTTCTGATTTAATAATTTTGTCTGAAAAAAAGCCAGCCTCAATACATGCAAGTTCCTTGTTGCGCACATAAACTGCAGATGCAGGATCTTCACCAACAAGTATTACTGCTAATCCTGGTGGACGCTCAAGAGTTTTAACCTCTTCAGCAATTTTTGCTCTTAGTTTTTTCGCTATTTCCTTACCGTCAATAATGTTCATTTTTTAGTTCCTGTTTAACTTTTATTAAATCATCTTTTGTATCAATCCCATAACCTGTAGAACCACAAGCAAGTTCAACATGAATATCAATGCCTTCATTTAGAAAGGTCAGTTGTTCCAATTTTTCAACTTCCTCAAGAATCGAATTATCCATCTGTGAGTATTTTTTTAAAAAACTTACACGGTATGCATAGATACCGATATGGCGACAACAAATTGATAAATCTATTTCTTCATTTTTGCGAAAAGCTGGAATCGGTGATCTTGAGAAGTACAATGCTTTGCCGCTTGAACTATATACAACTTTGACACAATTTGGATCAAAATATAAACTTTCAGTCTCAATTTTTTCACACAAAGTAGCGACATCCATTTCGCTATGAACCAAGTTATGAGCTACTTGATCAATCACTTCAGAACTGAGCATGGGTTCATCACCTTGAACATTTACCACAACCTCATCATCATCAAATGCAAGACTTGCTGCCGCCTCTGATAATCGAGAGGTGCCAGATGTATGAGTAATACTTGTCATACAAACTTCTGCATTGAAATCTTTAGCAATAGAATTAATTCTTTCATCATCCGTTGCAATGATGACACGCTTGGCACTACTCTGAAGTGCGTTTAAATAGGTATGCTCGATAAGAGACTTACCGTTGATATCTTCGAGTAATTTTGCCTGTAATCGGCTTGAGGCATATCTGGCAGGGATAATAACGGAAAAGTCCATTACTTTTTAGGCTTTATCTTGCGAGCTTCTTCAACAAGAAGAACTGGAATTCCATCCTGAATTGGATAGGCTAATTGACTTTTTTCACAAATTAGTTCTTCCCCCACTTGCTTTAAAGGGGCTTTGCTTTCTGGACATACTAGCATCTTTAACAAAGCTTTATCAATCACAATTTTGACTCCAACTGTTTGTAAAAATCCGTATTTAGTTCAGCACTAACAGACAAATACCACATCTGACTTGTCGAAAAATGCTTACATTTTACACAATCCTTTGCTGTCATTAAGATTGGATAATCCTGATCAAATACTAAGTCCTTAGCAACAAATGGGTGATGATCAGGGAATGATTTGCTAATTAAGTCAACTCCCTGACTTTCAAGAAGAGAAAAAAAGTTAGTTGGATTCCCAATGCCTGCTATAGCATAACATTGAGTTCCTTTAAAATAATCAAGCTGTTTGGTTTCATTGGTAAGTAGATTAACATAGTGCTCAGGATTGAGCTGACTAGATATTTCTCCCTCAACTATAGATCCATTATTGATAATGATGTCAACTGATTTTAGTCGTTTTAGAGGCTCTCTAAGAGGCCCAGAAGGTAAAAGCAAACCATTTCCGAAACGGCGAATTCCATCAATAACTACAATTTCAACATCCCGGTCCATGGCATAGTGTTGAAGTCCGTCGTCACTAATAATGATGTCAACTTTATGGTTAGCAGTCAAATATTTAATCGCTTTATTGCGTCTTTTTGCAACCACGACTTGGGCATTTGTCTGCTGTGCTATTAAAGCTGGCTCGTCGCCACACTCTTTTGGATCTGTTAATGGAGTAACCTCTAAAGCATCCTGGGTATATTTGCCACCGTAACCTCTAGAAACAACCCCTACATTTTTATTATGTGATTCAAAATACCTACAAAGCGCAATCACTATAGGTGTTTTCCCGCTCCCTCCGATTGTAATGTTACCAACCACTATGACTGGTACTTCTGCCTTACTTACCTTTAAAATACCTACTTTATAGAACCAAACTCTTAATTGAGATAATATGAAAAAAACCACTGAAAAAGGCAATAAAAGGCAGTTGGTGATGCGAAACTTGTTATGATCAACAAAACTTATAATGCTTGACATTTTGAATACTTTAATCACTATTAAAACATTAATTATGACAAAATATTCTCACCATGAGTGTTGAATTTCATATTTCTAACCAATATTTACGTTCTAATCGAAAAAAAGGCTTTGTTTCCTTTATTTCTGGGGTTTCAATGGTAGGATTAATTCTTGCTGTTATGTCTTTAATTACTGTCTTGTCAGTAATGAATGGTTTTCATGAGGAGCTAACAAATCGCGTTCTAAATACAATATCTCATTCATATATAACTGAAAACGACAACACACTTGAAAACTGGGAAGCTCTCAACGATGAGATTAACTCACAAGATCATATATTAGCCTCTTCTCCATATGTTGAAAATTTTGCTTTGATAACTTCACAAAATGCTTCTCAAGGAATAAGTGTTAGAGGAATAATTATGGATCTTGAAGTTAAAACTTCTGTTTTGCTTGACGACATCAAATATGGTGAAATTAAATTAGCTGAAGATGCATCATCCGTCTTAATTGGAGTTGGCCTAGCGACAATATTGAGCACTAGTATTGGTGATTCAGTAACACTAATTGCACCTAGTAGAAATTCACTTGGTTTTTTGATACCAAAATCAAAAACCTTTACAGTAACTGGCATATTTAATGCTGGTCTAAATGAATATAACAATAGTTTGGCTTTCATTCATCTCAATGATGGCCAAGAACTTTTCAGTTTAGATGATCAAGTCTCAGGAATTCGTCTTAAAGTAGACAATCTCTTTGAAGCAAACAAAATTACTAATAATGTTGTTGAAAAGCTTGGTAGTGATTTGTATTATGGTGTTGATTGGATGCAACAAAAACGCAATTTTATCCGAGCTCTAAACCTTGAAAAACAAATGATTGCTGTAGTCCTCTCTTTAATTATTGCTGTAGCAGCCTTTAACATAGTTTCCATGATGGTTATGGTGGTTACTGACAAAAAATCTGATATTGCAATCCTTAGGACTATTGGAATGACCCCAAAAAGAATCGTCAAAATATTTTTTTATCAAGGTCTAAGTATTGGTCTTATTGGTATCGTTGTTGGAACTGCACTTGGGCTTTTGTTGGCACTGAACATCGAATCAGTTATCTCGGGAATTGAAACCATCCTTGGCTTTCAATTTTTTCCAAAAGATGTTTTCTACATCAACCGTTTCCCATCTGTAATCCAATTAAATGATGTATTAAGTGTCGTGATAGGTGCTATTGTATTAGCGGTTATTGCCGCAATTTATCCAGCCAGACGTGCTGGAAAAATAAATATCTCTGAGGTGCTAAGACATGAATAATATCATCGAGTGTCGTTCTCTTTGTTTTTCATATATTGAAGGAGATAATCAAACTTCCATATTGAGTAATTTAATGCTTGACGTCAAGTCAGGAGAATCTATTGCTATTTTAGGTCCATCGGGTTGTGGAAAATCGACACTACTGAATTTGATTGCAGGTCTCGACACGCCCTCTTCAGGTGATGTTCTAATTAATAACAGTGATATTACAAAACTCAATGAACAAGACCGTACAGAGTTGCGTGCCAACACTTTTGGTTTTGTTTATCAATTTCATCACTTATTAAATGATTTTTCTTCCGTATACAATGTTGCTATGCCACTCCTTATTAAAGGAGTTGACAAGGAACGAGCAATTGCTCAGTCTGAGAAACTATTAACAAAGGTCGGTTTGGAAAATCGATTAAGCCACAAGCCATCAGAACTCTCTGGTGGAGAGCGTCAAAGGGTTGCGATAGCAAGAGCTATGGTTGTTGAGCCCGACTGTCTCTTAGCCGATGAACCTACAGGTAATCTTGATTCCAAAAATGCTAAAGATGTACTAGAGTTAATCTTGGAGCTCAATGAAAATGACACTTCATCCCTTGTGATTGTAACTCATGATCAAGATATTGCTAATAAAATGAATAGAACGCTCACCCTGAGTAATCAGCAACTAATTTAAAGACGAAACTGAAGCAACTAGAATTAATTTTCACTCATTAGAGTGAACGGTTTTTTAGACTTTAAGAAGAATATAATTAGGCTAAAAACTGAATCATAATACCAGCTGCAATTGCTGATCCAATTACACCAGCTACATTAGGCCCCATTGCGTGCATCAATAAGAAGTTATGTGGATCAGATTCGAGGCCAACTTTGTTTGAAACGCGCGCTGCCATTGGAACGGCTGAAACACCTGCTGAGCCAATCAGAGGATTAACTTTATTTTTACTGAATATGTTCATCAATTTAGCCATCAACAAGCCACTCGTTGTGCCAATTGCAAAAGCAACCAAACCCAATACTAATATTCCTAATGTATCGAGTTGTAAGAACTTTTCAGCCATTAATTTTGATCCCACAGCCAATCCAAGAAAAATAGTTACAATATTAATCAAAGCATTTTGAGTTGTATCACTTAAACGATTCACTACACCAGACTCTTTCATTAAATTACCAAACGCAAACATACCTAGCAACGGGGCAGCTGCAGGGAGTAATAACGCAACAAGTAGTAACAAGATAATTGGAAAAATAATTTTTTCAGCTTTGGAAACCTCTCGTAGTTGTACCATCTTAATTTGTCGTTCTTTTTCAGTCGTCATTGCCCTCATAATAGGCGGCTGAATGAGCGGAACGAGTGCCATATATGAGTATGACGCTACAGCTATAGCACCTAGAAGCTCTGGCGCTAGTATTGATGCAACATAAATCGAAGTTGGGCCGTCAGCGCCACCAATAATTCCAATAGCAGCAGCTTGTTTTAAAGTAAAGTCAAATACCCCAAGTGTTGATAAGCCAACCGCTCCAAGTAAGGTTGCAAAAATGCCAAACTGAGCTGCAGCTCCCAGTATTAAGGTTTTTGGATTAGCAAGAAGTGGACCAAAATCAGTTAAAGCACCAACACCCATAAAAATAATAAGTGGGAATGCGCCAGACTCAATACCTACCATATAAAAGAGATGGAGAATACCGCCATCTACAGCTAAATTGGCTCCTGGGATGTTACTTAGAATTGCACCAAAACCAATAGGTAAAAGTAAAAGTGGTTCAAATTTCTTTACAATAGCTAGATAAATCAACAGAATACCGACTAATAACATCAGCCCCTGACCCCATACCATTTGATATAGGCCAGTATTATTCCAAAGTATGTTAAATTGTTCCATAGCTATGCCAACGACAGCAATACTTGACCAACAGTTACCGAATCCCCTTCTTTGACATTGATATTAGCCACAACCCCAGAATGACCTGCCTTAATTTCAGTTTCCATTTTCATTGCCTCAAGAATAACAAGTGTGTCGCCTTCGTTAACTTGCTGATTTAGCGAAACCAAAACTTTCCAGATATTGCCAGCAAGTGGCGCTGGGACATCTTCAGCATTATCAACAGTTGCTGCTTGAGGTGCAGCAACTGCCTGTCCAGCAACTTGGATTGATGAAATATCGCCACCAGCTTTCACTTCAACGACGTAATCTTGACCGTTGTGTGTCACTGTATAAACACCATCTTCTTTTGGACCTCCGCTTGGCGCCTGTGGCACTGGCTCAAAGAAATCAGGATTGTTGCGATTTTCTAAAAACTTAATACCCACTTGTGGGAACAGTATGAAAGTTAACAAATCGTCAATTTTTTCATTTTCTAATTTGATGCCTTTTTCTGCAACAATAACATCGAATTCCGCTTCCAAGGTATCCATTTCTGGATTGATATTGTCAGCTGGTCGACAGGTAATTGCCTCACCACCGTCAAGAACACGTGCCTGAAGTTCGGCATTCACAGGGGCTGGTGACGCACCGTATTCGCCCTTTAGTACGCCTGCAGACTCTTTTGCAATTGATTTATAGCGCTCACCGAGTAAAACATTCATCACCGCTTGTGTGCCCACAATTTGCGAGGTTGGTGTCACCAGGGGGATAAAACCAAGATCTTCTCGTACGCGTGGGATTTCTTGCAACACTTCATCAAGTCTATCCAAAGCATTATTCTCCCTAAGTTGACTTTCCATGTTGGTCAACATGCCACCAGGCACTTGAGCCAACAAAATACGAGGATCAATGCCTTTCAATGAGCCCTCAAATTTAGCGTACTTGGCACGCACCGGTCTGAAGTAAGCATCAATCTCTTCTAATTGTTCCATATCAAGGCCCGTTTTGCGAGGACTGTGCTCCAAAATCGAAACCACTGCGTTAGTGGCAGAATGGCCGTATGTCATACTCATTGAGCCAATCGATGTATCAACTCGATCTATTCCAGCCTCTACTGCCTTAATGATGGAAGCTGTTGAAAGCCCAGTCGTAGCATGGGCATGAAGCTGAATAGGAATATCAATAGCATTTTTTAACTTCTTTACTAAATCATAGGCTACATAGGGTTGTAATAAGCCAGCCATATCCTTAATACAGAGTGAGTGTGCACCCATATCTTCAATTTGCTTAGCCAGATCAATCCACAGTTCTGTTGTATGCACTGGACTAACTGTGTACGAAATCGTGCCCTGCGCGTGCTGGCCAACTTTTACTGTTTGGTCAACCGCTGTTTGTAGGTTACGCATATCGTTCATCGCATCAAAAATACGCAAAACACCAACGCCATTTTCTGCGCAACGATCAACAAATTTACGCACCACGTCGTCACCGTAATGACGATAGCCTAATAAATTCTGGCCTCTAAGTAGCATTTGCTGAGGTGTATTAGGCATCACTTTTTTAATCTCTCTAATTCTGTCCCAAGGATCTTCGCCCAAATAACGGATGCACGAATCAAAAGTAGCGCCACCCCAAGATTCCATTGACCAATAGCCTACCTTATCTAGCTTTTCAGCAATAGGCAACATGTCATCAATTCTCATACGAGTAGCAAAAAGTGACTGGTGAGCGTCCCTTAAAACTAGCTCGGTAATTCCAACTGGACTGGTGTTTTCTTTTGAATTCGACATAGCTTATCTTCCTAACTACAATTATTATCTTAGAAATTCAATTAGACGTCAGTAATAAAATTCATAACGGCTTGAAATAAAATCATCAATGGCTTTTTAGGTCTTTATATGCATCTTGATTGCTTTTTTAATAATTGCTTGTGTTCTTTCATCAATATCACTGGATAATTCAATGCTTGAGGTAGCTGCAAGATTTAAATTGGGCTGAAATCTTTTTAATAATAACGACATCATGGTAGTTACTACAACCATCAATGCAAGGAATACAAAAACAAAACCCATCCCAAAAAGTGTTAAGTTTACTGCTTCATTAATTAGATTACTGTCCATTGTTATCCCTCAATAATTTATTTAATTATTAAAAGTCTTTTAAACCTATTTGTCATCCATTAATTAAATTAAATTTTTTGTTAGTTAAAAAATATATATCATTAATTAAAATCACCAATTAACAACATTTTCAACCCACCGCTACAAGCGCAAATATTATAACTTAAATTATGCTTACAAAATAAATAAGCAAAGTACGATTTTAAAGAATATTTAGATTATAAAAATTATTGAAGGAAAATAACAATTCTTAATTACTTTTTACAAAACTTTTGAACGGATATAGGATGAGAGCATGTCTATAACGAAAATTGTTAGGAAAATTATTATAATAATTGCTGAAACACGGGGATATTCAAACATCCTAAATGCTGATTGTAACTCATAACCAATGCCACCTGCTCCAACAATGCCCAACATAGTTGCCATTCGAATATTACGATCTAGAATATAAAGATTGTTACCAATAAATGAAGGGATAACCTGAGGCACCACTGAAAATGCAATAATTTGCCATTTAGAAGCACCCATAGATTCAATTGCCTTCATAGGCTCTTCATTGACATGTTCGATTGATTCTGCATAGAACTTCGCTAAGAACCCCATAGTGTGAAAACCTAAAGCTATAACTCCCGGCATGGCTCCAAAACCAATAGCTATAACTAAAATCATAGCCATGATAAATTCTGGAATAGCCCTAAAAAAAACGGTGATTGTTCTTGCAATAAGATAGATGGGATAATTTGGTGCAATATTTCGTGCTGATAATAGACCAATTGGTATAGATAGAGCAATAGCAAGAAGTGTTCCCAACATTGCAATCTCAACCGTCTCTAACATTGCAAGCATTAAGTGGTTAAAATTAGAAAAATCTGGAGGTAGCATTCGTCCCAATACATCTTTCATATACAAGAATGAATCCGATAATAATTGTGAAATATCAACTTCTAGATCAATCACAATTAAGGTGTAAATCATTATGAAAGCGAGAATTCCAATTATTGTCCTCCAGGTCCACTGTGGTCTCAAATAAGATTCAATGTATTCACGGTGACTTTCTACTGGATCTACATAACGATCCATGTGACCACCGTAACCAGACACATCAATGTGATTATGAGCATCAAGTACTAGTGACTTAATTTGTTCTTTTAAATTTTTCTCAAGATTTCGAAGATATACCAAAGGAGCACCTGGAATATTAGGTGACTGATGAATAATACGAAAATCTTTAGTATTAATTGTCCCGTTTGCAATCATTAATTCCAGATTAATAGAACTTACTGGTGCAACATCAGCTGTACCCTGAATAACTGAACGAATTGCTTCATCGTGATTAGCTACATTGGTAATAGCTTTAAAGGATCCTTCGTTTTGAAGGTTAATTCCAACATCTAACAACTCACGTCTTGGTACCTCATAACCACTTGTTGAATAGACGTCACCCAAAGCTATTCTTTTATTTCTAACATCTTCAAGAATTTGAATATTACTTTCAGAACGAACGATAAACTGTGAACGATAAAAAGGCACATTTTTTCCTTTTGGCACACCAACAGCAAATTCAACAACTGGACTATTATCACTCTCTAATTTTTTATAAGCATAAGCACCTAACCAACCAATCTGGGCGATCCCGTCTGACAGCATTGTCATTGCTTCATTGTAATCTTTACAATATTTTGGTTTTACAGGAATACCAATTTTGTCAGAGAGATAGGAAGCAAGTTGCTGAAAATCTAAACCTTCTAGATTATCCCCACCAGGGGCAACAGCCATTATTAAAGAATTAAAAACTTTGAGATTTGAACTACTCATTACCTTGACCTTGCTTAAATGTCATCTTCATTAAAAAATAACCCACTACCATGGCCTTGATATATTTTACGAATATACTCCTCATCTAAATCTTTAGTTGGTGCGTCAAGAACGATACGCCCTCCAGATAGTCCTACAATCCGATCAGAATATTTAAGTGCTAGATCTACTTGATGAAGATTACAAATTATGGTTAACCCAATTTTATGTCCAATATTTTTCAATAGGGTCATTATTGAACCACTGATCATAGGATCAAGGCTTGCAACAGGCTCATCAGCTAGAAGTAGGGTTGGATTCTTAATGATAGCTCTTGCAATTCCTACACGTTGTTTTTGACCTCCAGAAAGTTTATCGACACGAGAATATGCCTTATCAAGCAATCCTACCATTTCAAGGCACTTCAAAGCTTGCATTTTTTGTTCTCGAGAGAATAAATATAGCATTGACATAAGGGAATTACTAGAATCAAGTAACCCTGTAAGTACATTGTTTAAAGATGAAAGATTATTTACTAGATTAAAATCTTGGAAAACCATCCCAGTTTTTTTTCTTAGATCAGGCAAAGTGGTAGATGAAATAACTTGGTCAAAAAACTTTACCTCACCCGCCTCGGGATTAACTAGTCCATTTATACTTCTCAGAAGAGTTGTCTTTCCAGACCCACTAGACCCTAAAATTACAACAAATTCTCCTAGTTTTACTGAAAGGTCTACACCTTGAAGGGCTCTTGTCCCATCATCAAAAGTCTTCCTAAGTCCCTTTATTTCAAGAAGCACAACAGTACCCTTTATCTACTAGTTTTATTATTGTTGACTACTCAATAGTTTGTCAACTTCTCTTAATAGATCGTAATCAGCATCAGTCACTTCAATATAATGTGACATTTCGCCACCATAACCCCCAATAGTTCCATATTTGTGAGCTTCAAGTGTTGCTTCTTTTATTTTATTACGAACTTCAATTGGTAATTTCTTTGAGTAGGCCAGTGGAGGTGGTGGAACTGGATTTGAACGATGAATGATACGAACTTGTTCAAGCTTAAATGTTCCATCTAGGATACGTGCATCAAAATTACGAGAACTCATACCACAGACATCTGCATGCTTATTTAGTACTGCCATTAAACATGCATCATGGCTTCCAGCATAATAGACATTCTCGAAGTCATCCTTGTTTTTAACAGATAAGCCTACTTTCATTAATTCAACTTGTGGGATTAAATCTCCACTGGTCGAACCGATACTATTAAGTGCAAGTGTTTTACCTTTAATTTCCTCTAAAGTTTGTAACTTACTATCAACAGGAACGACAAAATACGCAAAATAACTGGCATCAGTATCCCCCTTACGAACACCGGCTGCGAAAGCCTCAACGTCTGCAATTTTAGCTGCCTGAATGTATGTTTTACCCCCATACCATGCAATTTGTGCCCGATTTGCACGCACCGCCTCAACAGCTGCATTGTAGTCTGTAACACGAATAGGTGTTATTTCTATGCCAGTAAGATCTCCGATTATATTAATAAGATTAACATAATCCTTATCATCACCCTTCTCACTTGCCGGAACAAAAACCATCTTCAAATTGATCGTCTCTGCCTGTGAAATACTGAATGTAAATGACAGTAAAACTACCGCAATAATCGCAAAAAAATTTCTAAAAATATTCATACTAAAATCTCCCAATAAATTTATATGTTTAAATTAAAACAAACTAACCATCTTCGAATTCTATCAAAGCCTTTTCATAATCTTCAACGGTATCTATTTCCTTCCAGCCTCTTTCTATAATTACACAATGAATAGGCATACCAAGATCAACCATATCCTGAATTAAATCTGTAATATATGCTTTTTGAAATGTCTCAGCACGTTGAAATGGACGATCCCAAAAAATTTTTTTGGCGCGATTAAAATGTAATTTAAAAATTTCAGCGCCCCGAGGTGATAGTTTCATCATACCGATGAACTCACCATAAACTTCATCTTTACTCGTTAAAACTTTACCGATTTTTATGACTTTGTTATTAGCATCAAATATAACTTTTTCAGCTTCATCAATAGGATGATCTTTACGATCTGCATAATAACCTCGCCAGTCAATATCTACAACAATCGAGATATCAGCATCTGACTCTAGTAACCTTTTAACTACATTAGAATCAAATAAAATATCCGAATAACTTACGATGACATTCCCAAATATTTCTTCTTCAGCATAAAACAAGGAGTTGAGAATATTATTATTCTTAAAGTCTGTATTTTCATAGTACTTTAGTTCTTCATAATATATTTTCTCCTTTTTATATCCACGAATAACTGAGATGTTATTTATCCCACACTCTCGGTATGCCTTCAACTGCCTTTCAAGCAAAGTACTATTTCCGAATTTCAACATGCATTTAGGTAGACTTTCAGTATAAGGATCAAGCCTACTCCCAATTCCTGCAGCAATAATTATAGATTTGACATTTATAGACGTAATTACTTCTTGAAATGTAAAATCACTACTCTTTTCAAGAATGTTTTTTCTCTTTTGTGACTTCTTCCACTCAGAAGGATCGATTCCTTCAGCAAGTAACAGTTTATATTGATCTCTTATTTTTCTTGCTTCTAATAACGACAGAGAAGGATATTGGCCAATTGAAATTGTATTACGCTTACCGTTTGGAGAATTTTCTGATTTAGTATTTGGTCTTGAATAATCAAACCTGAATTGTTTGGTTTGTTTTGTCGTAACATTAAGCCATAATCCCATTCCATCTGATAATCTGTCTGACTTTCCATCAGTTCTCATATTTCTGAAGTTATCAATTTGTACAACTGAAAGTCTATTACGAAACATAATTTACCAAAATATAGAAAGTTCCGACTAATATACTGTAAATTTTATTGAACGTCAACAAAATAAAGAAAACAAAATTGAGAAAAAATTGGGAAATTATTTCACTTAGTTATCAAATATCTTCGAGAAAATCCAATCTTATATTATTTGGTACCAGTGGACGGGCTCGAACCGTCACTCCCGTGAAGGAACCGGATTTTGAATCCGGCGTGTCTACCAATTCCACCACACTGGCATATCGAGATTTATTTATGTCTGAAAGTAATTCTAGCTTTAGTTAGATCGTAAGGTGTCATTTCAACAGTTACCTTATCGCCAGGTAGTATACGAATATAGTGCTTCCGAATCTTGCCAGATATATGTGCTAGAACGCTATGACCATTTTCCAATTCAACTTTAAAAGTTGTATTGGGTAATTTTTCTTTTACTACGCCCTCTAACTCTATGTAATCGCTCTTCGACATATTATTTTTGTAATTAAGTATTAATCAAAAAACCAGTGGAGATTATACATTAACAATTTATATAGTTCATGACATAGAAAGAAGGTAGGTATAATCATTTTCCGATAATGAATATTAGTTTTGAATTTTTCCCGGCACGTACTGAGCACGGGGAAAAAGCCCTCAATGAAGTACAAAAAAAACTCAGCGCCATCAAGCCTGAGTTTTTTTCTGTCACTTTTGGAGCTCTGGGCTCATCCCAAAATGCCACTTTTGAAACAGTTACCAAACTCCTCAAAAATACAAATGTTCCAGTCTCTCCTCATCTAACTTGTGTTGGTATAAATAAAATCCAAGCCACTGACTTGCTTGACAAATATATTGAACTTGGTGTAAATCGAGTTATGGTGCTAAAGGGTGATACTCCTATAGTTCGTTTTCCATATAAAAATAGTAGAGACAAAGGTGATTTTCGTTTTGCAAATGAAATGGTTGAGTTTATCAAAGAGCAATATAAAGGTTACTTTCACATCCAAGTAGGCGCTTTTCCTGAAAAGCATCCTCAATCAAAATCTTTTACTAATGATATTAAGTTTTTTGTTAACAAAATGAATTCTGGTGCAGATAGTGCCGTCACACAGTATTTTTATAATGTAGAAGCTTATTTTAATTTTGTAGAAGAGGTACAAAAATTCGGTGTTGATGTACCCATTGTGCCTGGCATTATGCCTATTACAGACTATGAAAAGTTGATGAGCTTCTCAAAAATAGCTGGTGCTGAAATTCCCTCTTGGATTATTAATCGACTAAAAGTTTATAGAGATGATAAGGAAAGTCTTAAAGCATTTGGACAAGAAGTTGTGAGTGAAATGTGCTTAAAACTAAAAGCTGGTGGTGTCAAGGATTTTCATTTCTATAGCATGAATCAGACCGAGCCAGTTTTATCTATAGCAGAGAATATTATCTAGAAATAGCTAGACCAAAAAATCCTTATAAAAACATATAAAAAAATTGCCTAAACTAGTTGGCTAAACGTGAATTTTTTAAGAGGTTGAAAGATTAGTGCAGAAAACGCTTTGAATGGACCCAGCCTTGAAGTTTTTGAAAGTCTGTCTTCTTCTCTGGTTGAACAATTTTCTCTAGCTCAACCAATCGCTCGTTAAGCTCATTGAAGGCGTTAGAGTAGTGCTTACTCTTTAATGACTCTTGATACAATTTGGATTTCAAAGTTGCAATCACTGAAACTAAATCTTGGTCATTACTTGCATCACTCACTTGATTATTCTGATCAGGCATAACTTGAGCATGCTGAAAGCGCTTAAGATGTTCAGTAGCTTTGGAATCATTATTGAATTGGGAATAATCTTTAGCCAAATTGTCGGGATTAAAAGGAACAACTCGGGCAGAAATATTTAGGTCTTGAAGGGATCCACGTGTGGTTGGCTGTTGGACAGTAAAACCACTTACGCCCAGTAAGCGTGCAACCCATGAGATACCAAATTTAATCACTTGCGCTCCACTTCATGTTTCAGATATGTTACCCAAACCTCTCCACTTTGGGTAATATTTTTTATTCTTGTTGACTAAGTAACTCAATTATAGCCCCTTTATCAGAAGGAGTGGGGGTAACGTGTATATTTTCAAAACCTATTGATTGTGCTTGAACTTTTATTCTTTCACTCAAAACAACAAGATTCCTCGATTTTAGTTGTTCTTCATGGTATGGACGTATCTCTTTAACTAACTTAACAATATTAAAAAGACTTTCAACACTATTAGCAATTACAATTCCATCTGGTGTTTGCATAAAACGTTCTATGGATTCGACATGAAGGCGAGATACTTTACAAGGGGTGCGCCTATAAACTTCAAGGTAGTCTACTTGATTCACTACTTTAAGAGAATTTTTCAAAGTTTCTGAGCCACCCTTACCTCTCACTATGAGTACTTTTTTATCAGCTAATTCAGAACATTCAGGCATCGCTAAAAGTTCCTTACTAGAGGCATTTTCCAATGGATAAGCGTCAACTTTTACACCCTTATTAGTCAACTTTTTAGCGGTTGTCGGGCCTACAGCAAATATTTTAAATGGTTCGACGAACAACTGACTAAAGTACTCTTCCGAATAAATAACCGCATTAACACTAATAAAAATAATGACGTCATAACTCTGACTAGGTACCACAGTATCAATTTTATTAATCTCGAAGACAGGAAAGAGCACATAATCCAAATCTGAATCTTCCAATAAAGATTGGAGGTTTCCAACTTGTGATAAGGGTCTAGTTAAAAGTACCATTAAAACCTCATCAAAATAGTATCGTACGACAGCGTATTAAAACTACTGGATAAAAAATGACTTTAAAAGCTGAGTGTAGCTGGCCAATAAAAAACTCTGTTTTATTCATTCTAAGTTGTATACCTTTATAATAAGCCCCAATAAAATAGTATATATCACCAACAAATAATAATGTTAATGTCGATTATATCTCTTGTATCTGGCTTTTTATTGCTAATTTGGAGTGCTGATGCATTTACAAACAATGGCGCTAAAATTGCCAAAATTTTTAATATTTCCCCACTCATTATTGGTCTACTTATTTTTGGTTTTGGTACTTCAGCTCCAGAAATGCTAGTCTCTGGGCTAGCTGCTTATAAGGGTCATCCAGAGATGAGTATAGGTAATGCCTTTGGCTCGAATATTTTCAACATAGCCTTAGTTCTTGGAATTACTGCAATCATCCTACCAATCAAGGTCAAGCAGGATATTCTTAAAAAGGAATGGGTTTATTTAATGATTTCAACATTAATTGCAGGATGGCTCTTATTGGATGGCTATTTAAGTTTTATAGATGGTTTAACGCTACTTTGTCTTTTAATATTGTTTCTATCTTATGTTTTTAGAGAATCTAAAAAGGATTATCACCATGAATTTGAAGAGATACAGAGCAAACCTTCTAAACAAGAAAAAGGTAAAACTTGGTTTTTGCTATTTATCTCTTTAGTGGTTTTGTTAACTAGTGCAAGGCTTATCGTTTGGGGTGGTACAACACTTGCCATTGAATTTGGTGTAACCGACTTGCTTATAGGTCTTACCGTTGTTGCGCTCGGAACAAGTCTGCCTGAACTCGCCGTTTCAATTAGCAGTGCTTTTAAAAAACAACATGAAATGGTGGTTGGAAATATCATTGGCTCTAACTTATTCAATACGGTCGGAGTTTTAGCTATTCCTGGAATAATAATGCCTTTTGAGATTCCTAATGAAGTGATGAGCCGCGATTACCCTTTTATGTTATTGCTAACAGTTTTACTGTTTATTACTTCATATAAATTTAAAAAAGAGAGTACTATCAATCGTTTTGAAGGGGTAATAATGATAGCAGCATTGTGCGTTTATCTCTATTTATTATTTTGGAATTAGTTGTTAATAATCTTAATGAAACAAGGACCCTTGCTGGGAGGCTAGCACATTGCTGCTCGTCACTTCAAAGTACTTTCGTTATCTATTTAATTGGTGAATTGGGTATAGGTAAAACAGCTTTAGCTCAAGGCTTTATCGAATATTTTGGCTTTGAACGAATTAAAAGTCCGACCTATTCATTGGTAGAGAGCTATCAAAATGAAGTGATCAACATTCACCATATGGATTGTTATCGGTTGAATGACCCTCAAGAACTAGAATATATCGGTATTCGTGATTACCTTTTACTAGGACATTTGCAGCTCATAGAGTGGCCAGAATTGGGCAAAGGAGCTATCGCAAAAGCTGACATCTCCATTACTCTTAGTGGTGACGGGAATCAAAGGAAAATCAATATAAAATCCCACACTGAAGAAGGAAAAGAAGTTACTAAGTGCGCAACTACTTAATACTGTTTTTTGTACTGTGGATCTCTTCAGTGGGTGCTGAAGACAAAACAACATTGTATGATTTTCGTTATTGGACGGCTCCAGATCATACTCGTATCGTGATTGATACTGAAGAGGACACTCTCTTCAGCATATCAGAAGATAGCAACTATATCATTTTAAGTGTTGATGATGCTGAAGTATTATCTGAAACCTTTTCCCATATTTTTTTTGAAGATAAACGTATAAAGAAAACCCTCATTAAACGTGACCGAGAAACAATTAAACTCATCTTTCACACCAACAAAGATTACATTGTCAAACATTTCACATTGCCTCCAAATGCAAAATACAGATATCACCGCCTAGTAATTGATGTTATTGACCTAGAATCAGATGTTTTAGAAACTGTCGACCCAATTGAACAAGAATTGCCTATTAAAAAGAAAGTTATATTGGTTGATGCCGGTCATGGAGGTGAAGATTACGGAGCGATTGGAAAGAATAATTCTCGAGAAAAAGATGTTAATTTAGCAATCGCAAAGAAACTAGTTGCCACAATTAATCAAAACCCAGATTTAACAGCTGTCCTAACTCGAAGCGGTGATTACTATATTCCTCTTACAAAACGAATCACTATAGCTCAAAGGGAAAAAGCCACGATGTTCATTTCTATCCATGCTGATTCTGTAGAGAGTACAAGTGCCGAAGGGGCTTCAATCTATACCTTGAGTGAAAAAGGTAACAACAGCAAGTTAGCCAAGCAATTAGAGCAATCTCAGAACTCAGTCGATCAATTCGGAGGCGTAGAGATGGTAATTGACAGTGACCAGTTCTTAAAGAATATACTCACTGATTTTTCCAGAAAAGACCGTGACATTCAATCGCAACAGCTTGCCAATGAAATATTGAACCAACTTAAAAAAATCGGCCCTGTCCACAAAAAAGAACCTCAAACAGCCAACTTCGTTGTGCTAAAAACCCCTGCAATCCCTTCAGTTTTGGTTGAGACGGCTTTCATCTCAAACCCCACTCAAGAAAAACGTTTAACTAATAGCAAACAGCAGCAAAAAATAGCCAACTCAATCTACCAGGGTATCATAGATTATTACCACAAAATCGAAAATCCCCTATAAAGAATCCTCTGTCTTTGTCTGAGATTTATCACTGAGAACTAGAGCATCACTAACCAATTGATGCACACTAACTATCATGTACGGGTCAAAGTCATAGTTTGGCAAAACTTTGCTAAACTGTGATTTGCAAATAGCACAGATTGCTGCCAAAGTATTCACACCATCATTTTCTTGACTTTGCTTTAAGGCTTGCATTCTTGGCATTGCGCCTTTGATCCGAAGCTCAATAAGGTCATCAGTCAATAAACCGCCGCCGCCGCCGCAACAAAATGTGGAGGCTTTAATGGTCGAATTTGGCATATCAGCAAAATGATTGCAAGCAGCTTTGATAACTTCTCTCGGCAAGATGAATTGACCATTTTCAATATTACCCATATTACTTCCACGAGCTACATTGCATGAATCATGGAAAGTTACCTTGCGATGATCGTTCTTGGTTTTATCGAATGTCAACATCCCTTTTTTAATCAAGTCATAGGTAAATTCAATAATGTGCTGTGGTTGCGGATAGTTACTATCCAATTGCCTTTGCAGTTTTAATGCATATTCATCAATGGCACCACCGCCAATACCTGAAAGAGTATTCCAGAAACTATAAGCGACACGCCATGCATGTCCACATTCACCAACGACTATACGACTGACACCTAAGTCAAGGGCAGCTTTGCGTATTCGTAAGGCACCTTGACGCATCACTTCATAACTGCCTATAAACATACCAAAATTTGCCGCCTCAGAAGCGTATGAACTCATGGTCCAAGTAACAGCACTCTGATGAAAAACTTTTGCATAACCGATAAGACCATCGATGTGTGGTTCGGCAAAAAAATCAGCAGAGGGAGTGACCATCAAGACCTCAGCATGTTCTTTGTCCAAGGGCAACTTGACAGTAATGCCCGTCTCTTTTTCAATTTCTTCTTCAAGGTCAAGCAGCGTGTCTCTGAGCGCTGGCTCCGGCATACCTAAATTATTACCAATTTTATTTATTCTTCCCAATATTTGGTTGCTATACTTCTGTCCAACACCGATAACATTCATTACCTCCCGAGCTGCCATTGAAATTTCTGCTGTATCAATGCCATAAGGGCAGAAAACTGCGCAACGACGACACTGAGAGCATTGATGAAAGTAGTTATACCAATCATCAAGCATTGCATCATCAAGCTCCTTAGCTCCAACCAGTTTAGGGAAATATTTTCCAGCAAAAGTAAAATGTCTTCGATATACACTTCGAAATAAATCTTGTCTTGCAACTGGCATATTTTTTGGATCAGAAGTGCCTAAGTAATAATGGCACTTATCAGTACATGCTCCGCATTTCACACAGGTATCCAAAAAAACTTGGACAGAACGATACTTGGAAGTGGTTTCTGCCATTTTCTCAATCGCAACTTGTTGCCAGTTTTCAACCTTTTCTCTAGGAAAGCCTAGATGCTCTTGAATTTCTGCACTTGCTTTAAAAGGACCATCTCCTGCCATAGAATCTTTTTGGATTGCTGGAATCTTGATATAAGTTTGTAGTTTATCTATGTCAACTTCAGCCACAACTACTCATCCTTTTCTGAATTTTGTTCTATGGAAACTTCCTTGTCTGTTTCTTTCTGCCTAGCCCAAGACGAAATATGTCTCTTATTACGGGCATTATCCACCTGATTCAGTGTAGGTGAAAAGAATACTCCTGGTGCATGCAATAATTTTGATATTGGAAAAATAGCAATAAGTATGAATACCAAAAAAATATGCGCTAAAAAAAGTAAATCACTCGGTAATTCAGACCAATTAAGAGTAATCAAACCTACTGCAAAGCTTTTCACTAAAAGTATGTTTGGATGGTTATGTGCAAATGTCATCAACATTCCACTTCCACCGATTACTATCAAAAGAACTAACATCAAGTAATCTGAGGGTGCAGAGATATATCTCACTCTATCTACAAATAATCTCCTACCAAATAATCCTAATAGACCGATAATAAGAGGAAAAGCGGCATATTTAAAGGGTTCAGTCTTCATTAATATTGCAGGTATTTCCCCAGGCCAAAAATAAACCAAATGACGTAAGAAAAGTAAAACTAAAGCGAAATGAAATATCCAACCAAAAAACCAAGTCCATTTACTGGATTTGAATAAACTCTCAAAGAGTAGAACTTCTCGAATCATTCGCATAAATACTCCTGAAACCTTTAATGGAGCAGGAGTAATTGGAATTTTAAGCGGTACTGGTGTCTGCCAATATTGAATTATCTTATAGCTTAACCCTATAAAAAATAGCAAAAGCGAAAAGTAACAAAACAATGTAAATATAATGCTTGTCAGTGACATATGACTTTATCCAATACTTAGGATGGCTAATAAAGAATTTGCTAATAAAAGTTCTCGGTAAGCTTTAAACGCAACCGGTTGGCTTTGGCAGGCCTGCAAATCGACATCCTTGTTTAGCAGGGCCATAAGGAAAAAGTGAGTACAAATAACGTGAATTACCTTTGTCATTACCCAACTTCTTAGCGATTGCTTTTGTAAGAATACGCACTGCAGGAGCAAATTCATATTCTATATAGTATTCTCGAAGAAAATTAATCACCTCCCAATGCTCTGGAGACAAATCAATGTCGTCTTCAGCTGCCATTGCTAGTGCAATCTCTTCACTCCAATCAGCCATCTTTAAAAGGAAACCCTCTTCATCAATCTCTGCGCCAAGTATTTCAGCCATCTCTAATTAAACCCTGCTCTTGATTTTATCTATCAAAATATCAAATTACAAAAAAATTTGATATATTTAAGGGATGATTTTACTGCTATCAAAAACAAAAATAGGTTAAATCTTCAGAATCTTATAATAATTTAGACCTAGCAACTGCTAGGTAATCATAAATTGAGAGTTTGTTAAGAAAGATATGTGTTCACGCTTTTAGCGACACCACGACCTTCATTAATTGCCCATACAACCAAGGATTGTCCTCTACGACAATCCCCAGCAGTAAATATTCCTGATTTTGATGTACTGTATTCACCATAATCAGCTTTATAATTTCCACGCTCATCTAAATTGATATTGGCGTCTTCACTTAAATAGTGCTCGGGTGAAACAAAGCCCATTGAAAGCAAAACTAATTGTGCATCCCAAGTCTTTTCAGTACCAGCAATTTCATTTAATTTGCCTTCTTCGAATTCAACATTGATTGTCTTTAGACCACTAACATTGCCATTGTCATCTTTTATAAAAGCCTTTGTTAGTAACTGATAGTGTCTAGGATCTTGACCAAAGACAGATTGAGCCTCTTCGTGACCATAATCAACGCGAAAGATAGTTGGCCATTGTGGCCAAGGGTTATTTTCAGAACGGTCAACAGGAGGTTGGCTCATAAGTTCAAAGTTGACTAATGATTTTGGACCTTGTCTTATTGCAGTGCCAATACAATCAGTTCCAGTGTCACCACCACCAATGACAATAACATCCCTACCTGTTGCAGAAAACTCATCTTGGTTAACATGTCCAGTATCAAGAAGACTCTTAGTGTTTGCTGTCAAATAATCCATAGCTGGATAAATACCTTTGGCATCACGATTTTCAGCAGGTAAGTCACGCGCTTTGGTTGCGCCAGTGGTGAAAACAATTGCATCAAATTGTGCTTGTAATTCTGCTGTTGAGATGTCTTGACCGATATCTGTATCGGTAATGAACTGAATTCCTTCTGCTCTTAGAAGATTAATACGACGATCAACAACGTCTTTCCCCAACTTCATATTGGGAATGCCATACATCAATAACCCACCTATTCTATCGCTTCTCTCATAAACTTTAACAGAGTGCCCCATCTGATTGAGTTCATCAGCAGCTGCAAGTCCAGCGGGACCAGAACCAACAACTGCAACTTTCTTGCCTGAGCGTTCAGTAACTTTTCTGGCTTTAATCCAACCTTCATCAAAACCCTTGTCAACAATTGCAAGCTCAATATTTTTGATCGTTACTGCAGGGTCGATCAAACCCAGTACACAAGAGCCCTCACAAGGCGCAGGACAAACTCGGCCAGTGAATTCAGGAAAATTATTCGTTTTCTGAAGTCGTTCTAGCGCATTACGCCATTCATTGTTATACACAAGATCATTCCATTCAGGAATTAAGTTATCTATTGGACATCCGTCTGAAGACTGGCAAAAAGGCACACCGCAATCCATACAACGTGAACCTTGTTCTTGCAATTGATTCAGGTTATGGTCACCTGAAAATATTTCATCGTAATCATTGATACGTATATCTACATCACGATATGACTCAACTTCCCTATCTAACTCTAAAAAACCAGTAATCTTGCCCATTATTTATTCTTACAATGCAATGCGCGTAATTATCCCATACTCTTATTCAGGAGTTTCAATAATAGAAAGAATAATGAGAGTTTGATTATCACATTATGAGAAAAATTTATTAATAAATAATCAACTCAATATTGCAATTATCACTTTCCACCAATATATGTATTAGCGAATGTTGTGTGGGATAAAAAACCTCTGTATAATTAGCGGATTTTCTAAAACCACTCAAGGTATCAACGTGAATTTAATTGATGAAGTTGAAGGTGAACAACTAAGGTCAGATATACCTGAATTTTCTCCTGGTGACTCAGTTGTTGTTCAGGTTAAAGTTCGTGAGGGTACTCGCGAGCGATTACAAGCCTTTGAAGGTGTGGTTATTGCTAAGAAAAATCGTGGTTTGAATTCTGCTTTCACCGTTAGAAAAATCTCTCACGGTGAAGGTGTTGAAAGAGTATTCCAAACGCACTCTTCTATGATAGACAGCATCTCTGTTAAACGTAGTGGTAAAGTACGAAAGGCAAAACTGTACTATCTTCGAGGCCTAACTGGTAGGGCTGCTCGTATCAAAGAGAAGCTTAAAAAGAGATAAAATAAAAGATAGAATAAATGCCAACTCAGACTGGCATTTTTTTTTACCCTGATTTCAACCGACTCAAGTAGAATAATAGCAAATGAATACTGAGTTGATAGACCAATTTATCGATTTCTACTGGTTAAGCACAGGTGCTAGCAAAAACACCTTGGCTGCATATCGCTCTGACCTTAAAATATTTAACAAATGGCTAGCAGGAAAGCAGTTCACTTCAGTCAATTCAAAACACATTCAAGATTATTTCTCTGACAGACAAAAAAATAATATAGGCTCATCAACACAAGCAAGAATTCTAACTTGTCTTCATTCTTTTTACCAATACTTATTGACTAATCAACTCGTAAAAAAAGACCCTACTGAGAAATTGTCTCACCCTAAGTTAGAAAAAAAATTACCTGTCTTTTTAAATATACAAGAAGTAGAAAAACTGCTTGAAGCTCCAAATAGTTCCAGTCTTTTTGGACAGCGAGATCGAGCCATGCTTGAACTACTGTATTCCTGTGGCTTGAGAGTATCCGAACTTATCAATTTAAGTTATCACAACATCAATTTGAAAGAAGAGTTCATTCGTATTCACGGTAAAGGAAACAAAGAAAGAATTTTACCTATGGGAGAAATAGCTATTGATTATTTGACGCAATATGAGACAAATGTAAGGCCTGTGTTATTGAAAAATGGCCAAAGTGATAGTTATTTTTTATCTAATCGTGGTAGAGCTATGTCTCGGCAAAACTTCTTTTATATTATTAAAGCTTACGCCAATAAAGTGGGAATAAACAAACCACTCTCTCCGCACTCTCTCCGTCATGCCTTTGCAACCCATCTAGTACAAAAGGGTGCTGATTTGCGTTCCGTGCAATTAATGCTAGGTCACAGTGATATTTCTAGTACTCAACTGTACACACACATTCAAAATGCACAGTTAAAAGCGCAGCACGCTAAACATCATCCGAGGGGTTAATTATCTAGATCTAAAGTTATCTGAAGTTTTGTTTTTTGTTGTCCTGATTTATCAAAGTTCTCAGGGTCAAGCCAATTTTGAAATGCTTGCTTTACCTTAGGCCAATCGGAGTCAATAATCGCATACCATGCTGTATCTCGATTACGTCCCTTGTACATAGTTGACTGACGAAATACCCCTTCGAAAGTGAAACCAAGTCGTTTAGCCGACTTGCGTGATTTTGCATTAAGCGCGTCACACTTCCACTCATATCTACGATAACCCAATTCATCAAAGACTCTTAGCATCATCAAGTACATGGCCTCTGTTGACATTACTGTTTGTTGTAGTTTAGGCGAAAAGTGTATATGCCCAACCTCAATTACGCCAACCTTGGGATTAATTCGAAGATAACTAACTAAACCTACTGCAGATTGAGTGTGTTGATCAATAACTGAATGAAACAAAGGATCTGTACTCAAACAAATATCTTTTAACCATAGGTAAAAAGATTCATAATCATTGAATGGTCCATAAGGCAAGTAAGTCCAATTATGTTGATCAGTATCTTCCGAAAAGGAATGATAAAGATCTTCGGCATGCTTATCAACATTTAGCACCTCCAATCTACAAAAATGTCCATTCATATCGGCGCGGGATGGCAACTGACATACGTTCCAATCATCAACGGTAAAACCAATCTCTTGACCAATGTGGTTGTGGGATTTATCTTTATTCATAAATATAGTATAAAAAAAATTAGAGGTACGATATCATAAGTTGGGTTACTACATACAAAAATGGTAAAGAGACTATAAGAATTGTCACCAAAAAGCCAATAAAAGCTTTTTTAGTCATTGTAAATGGCTCTTCAAAAAAAACTAACTCTTCTTCCGAAGAATTTTTTTTCTCAGTTACTACAGTAGGAAAAAGGTGGCGATTCTCCCATAATTCCCAGTACAAAATATAGGAAAACATTACCAAAAGGACCAAAAACGATTGTGGTTTATGAACGAAGGTATCGTAATAAAACAAAAACATTAACACACTAAAAAGGGATGACAATACTTGTCCAGGAATATAGTAGATTGGGCGCTTTTTATATATTATAACAACGCCAATACCACTCAATATGATCAACAAACAATATAGAATTGCCCAGAATGGCATTTCAAACCCTCCCTACAAGAAAATAAGAGCTATTGACTTGGCATTTGATAAGTCACAAAATCTATTGTGTCTGAAATCTTATCATAAACTGTGCGTGCTCGATGGTTGTCGGTGGCTGTAATCCATCGAACGTATGGCCAACCGTTTTGTCTTGCAATTCTTTTGAGCTCTTTAAATAGAAGTTGGACAGCTCCAGTACCTCTGTGATCAGGATGGACATATAAATCATCCAAAAAACCGACAAGAGAGCCACGTAAAGGTGATGGCATCTGTCGATAATGCATAAAGCCAATTAATTTACTTTTACTTGTTTTAACTCCTATGGCATAAATCTTGATGTTTTCATCAAAAATCCATAACCAAACAGTGTTAAGAATATCTTCATTCATTGGCATTTGATAAAAGTCTGCATAACCACGGTAAAGTGACTGCCAATCTTCTCGATCAGTATTAGTTAATTTTTCGACTTTCATGTCCAGATATTTGAGTAATTGCTTTTTTAAGAGATAAATATTTAAACAACTTGTTTGAGCGCGTCTTCAAACCTTTTAACTGCAGCATCAACATCTTTTAGTTTGTCCAATCCAAACAATCCAATGCGGAAAGCTTGATAATCATCACCCTCATCACACTGTAGGGGTACGCCTGCAGCAATTTGTATACCAATGTTTGAAAATTTTGAACCATTATGAATTTCCTTATCATTCGTGTAACACACAACAACGCCAGGCGCTTGAAAGCCTTTTTCTGAAACGCTATTAATATTATGACTCTCAAGTAAAGATCTAACTTTATCACCTAACTCTTGTTGTTTTTTACGAGCATTATCGAAACCAAACTCCTCAGTTTCAATAATTGTATCTCGAAAACGTTTGATTGCATCTGTCGGCATTGTAGCGTGATAAGCATGTGCCCCATTTTCATAAGTTTGCATAATTTGTAACCATTTAAGTAAGTCACAAGAAAAGCTCGTACTTTGAGTTTTATTAATTGCCTCATTCGCTTTAGCTGAGAGCATCACTAAACCAAATGCAGGGGAGGCGCTCCATCCCTTTTGAGGGGCACTGATTAATATATCTACACCACTATCTTCCATGTCAACCCAGATAGCTCCTGAAGCGATACAATCCAATACAAACATGCCACCAACTGAATGAACAGCGTCAGCAACAGAACGGATATAGTCATCTGGCAGGATAATACCGGACGCTGTTTCAACATGAGGAGCAAAAACCAGATTAGGCTTTTTCATTTTAATCATGCCTACAACTTCATTAATTTCTACTGGTGCAAATGGTGCTTGCGAACCCTTACTGACACGACGAGCCTTCATTACTGTCTCCTCAGATGGAATATTCCCCATTTCAAAGATTTGAGACCAGCGAAAACTAAACCAACCATTACGTAATACTAAGCAATTTTGATTGGTAGCAAATTGACGGGCTACAGCTTCCATTGCATAGGTGCCTCCCCCTGGTACAACAATAACTGCTTGTGCGTTATAGACACCTTTAAGTGATGTTGACACATCATTCATGACACCTTGGAACGATTGCGACATGTGGTTGAGCGACCTGTCAGTATAAACAACCGAATACTCTAATAATCCATTAGGATCAATATTTGTTAATAAGCCTGGCATTACCAACTCCACTCAATAAAAGTAAAATAATACAATAATTCAATAATTCAATATAGGAATATTGAATTAATTAGAATTAAATAAATGATTAATTTTTTCAGTAGTAGGACTAAGAATAACTCCTTTTTCAGTAATCAATCCTGTTACCAAATCTGCTGGAGTAACATCAAAAGCTGGATTACGAACCGAAACCCCATCAGCCGCCCACTGATAATCTCGATATCCAGTTATCTCATCAATTGGTCGTTCTTCAATAGGAATATCACTTCCACTCAAAATTGAACGGTCAATTGTCGATAATGGACATGCAACATAAAATGGAATATTATGCCTTTTGGATAAAACAGCAACCATATAAGTTCCAATCTTATTAGCCACATCGCCATTACCTGCTACTCTATCAGTGCCTACTATAATGGCATCAACCTCTCCATGACTCATTAAATGACCAGACATATTATCTGAAATTAAAGTAATAGGGATATCCTCTTGCACCATTTCCCAAGCAGTAAGACGAGCTCCTTGTAAAAATGGACGAGTTTCATCAGCAATTACTGAAATCTTTTTACCAGCTTCAACTGCAGATCTTATTACTCCTAAGGCAGTACCATGACCTGCAGTCGCTAAAGCACCTGCATTGCAATGAGTTAAAACACGAGCCCCATCAGGTAAAAGATCAGCACCAAAACTACCCATTTTTCGATTAATTTTAATATCCTCATTTAATATTTCATGGGCTTCTGACAATAATATATTCGCAATTTCTTTTGGAGTTAGACTTATATTTTCATTCATTTTTAAACGCATTCTATCAATAGCCCAAAAAAGATTGATTGCAGTAGGGCGACTTTCAAGTAATATTTCAAAAGCTTGCTCCATGCCTTTTGAAAACTTGTCCATACTAGCATCCTGCAAATTTAATGCCTCCAATGCAACTCCATAAGCTGCAGCACAGCCTATCGCTGGCGCACCACGCACGACCATTGAACGAATTCCATCAGCTACTGAAAGGGCTGAATTATAGGAAATATATTGAAAGTCTGCAGGTAGAATCCTCTGATCAATCATTTCAAGATGATCTTTTGCCCATCTTAAAGTTTCAATTTTATTTTCGCTCATCTATTCTCCCTCGAATTCACATAATGTAAAGACTTTTTGACCCATATTTTCTAAACGCTCCCTGCCACCAATATCAGGCAAATCAATTATAAAACAACACTCAACTATATTGCCCTTCATCTTTTGAATAAGTCTTACTGCGGCTTCAGCTGTTCCACCTGTTGCAATTAGATCATCTACAATTAATACTTTTTCACCGTTTTCGATTGCATCTACATGAACTTCTATGCGATCAGTACCATACTCCAATTTATAATCCTGATCAATAGTTTCAGCAGGCAATTTACCTGGTTTTCTTATCAAGATAAGACCCACATTTAAGAAGTATGCGAGAGGTGCGCCTATAATAAAACCGCGAGATTCAATCGCAGCAATTTTATCAATATTTAAATCTTTATATCGATCTACTAGCTTATTGATTGAGTCACGAAGACCTTCTGGGTCTTTTAATAATGTTGTAATATCTCTAAACATTACTCCCTTAATAGGGTAGTTTTCAATTGTTCTAATTTTAGATTTTATTGACATAAGTTTTTCCTTACTAAGTTGAATTTAATAATCTACCCGCAACCGCTTCTAATTTCTTTACTAAATCTTTATTACGAGCTTCTGAAGAAGTAATAATCGCACTTTCAAGACTAATCTTACAATCACACTTGGAACTAGATTGATCTGACTCAATAAATGAAGCAACATTCCTAACTAATGATCTTGCATTATCAGCATTATCCATGAGCACTTTTATAATTGCATCAACATTTACGTTATCATGATGTGGATGCCAACAATCGTAATCTGTCACCATGGCTACTGATACATAACACATCTCTGCTTCTCGAGCCAGTTTTGCTTCTGGCATGTTCGTCATACCAACAACATCACAACCCCAGCTTCGATATAGTTCAGATTCGGCTACAGATGAAAATTGTGGGCCTTCCATAGCCAAGTAGACACCACCTCGTACAACTTTTATCCCAATTTTTTTTGCTGCATGTTCTAAATGATTACCCAGTCGATTACAAACAGGATTAGCCATAGAAACATGTGCTACTAATCCAGGCCCAAAAAAACTCTTCCTTCTTGCAAATGTCCGATCAATAAATTGATCTACAATCACAAACATACCTGGTTTCAAATCTTCTTTTAATGAACCGACAGCACTTACAGAAATAACGTCAGTTACTCCCGCTCTTTTCAACGAATCTATATTAGCTCTATAGTTAATTTCGGAGGGAGGAATACGATGCCCTCTGCCATGTCTAGGCAAAAATACCAATTTTTGACCATCTAACTCACCGAAAAATAAAGAGTCAGAAGGTTCTCCAAAAGAAGATGAAACTTTTTCCCATCTGGTATTTTGAAGTCCATCTATTTCATAAACACCGCTGCCACCGATAATTCCAAGTATTGGCTTTACATTAGTCATCATTTACCTTGTATTGTTTATAAATTCAAATCACTCTTTCATTACCACCGTCAATAGGTATTTGTGCTGCAGTGGTTTTAGAAAACAAAGATCCACACAATTCAGCTGCTAGTTCTGATACATCAATACTATTTACTTCAACTCCAAGTATATTCTTGGTCTTATAGCTTTCAGTTGTCAAGCCGTATTGTTTAGCTCGAGATTTTAGAACTTCATCAGTCCATATACCGGTATCAAAAACTGCGTTAGGATGAAGTGCATTTAATCGAATACCATCACTACCCCATTCCATTGATAAAACCCGCATGAGCTGGTTCAAAGCCGCTTTAGAAGCAGAATAAGCTGCTGCACCAGGACCAGGGGCTGGAACATTTTTAGAACCGATAATAACCACACGACCTTTATTTGGTGCCTCTATTAATAGAGGATATACTTCACGCAACAAATTTAAATTTGAATCAAGATTAATTGAAAAAACTTTATTCCACTCTTTCATGGAAAGTTGAGATACCATTTTCCCCTCTGGAAAAATGCCAGCGTTAAGTACAATCATATCTAAACCTCCAAAATGACAAACACTTTTCTCGAGTATTTCTTCTATCGCATCTTCATCAGTTACGTCACAAATCAAACCCAAATAATTTTTATGCTTAAAATTAGTTTCGATGGAAGAGTCTGTATCAATTCCTACTACCGCAGCACCACGTTTAAGAAAAGATTGGACGCATGATTTTCCAATCCCTGATGCAGCACCTGTAATTAATACCACTTCACCCTGAAACTCAAAAGAATTAGTATTCTTAAGTAATTTTGCTTGCTCTAAATCCCAGTATTCAATATCAAAGATATCAGATGCCGGTAGAGCCTTAAAACCACCAAGTTTTTCCGCCCTAAGAATACTTTCCATTGTATGTTTATATATATCAGAGATAATTCCAATTTCACCCATATTTTTGCCTACGGCGCAAAGGCCAAATTCTCTGTCTAAAATTACTCGAGGAGCAGCATCAAGCATTGTTTTTTTCTCTTTGGCGTTAGTTTTATGAGCATTAAAATATGAAACATACTCTTTCTCATACTTTTCAACATCACGACCAATCATTGGAATTCTCTTAGTACGAATTACATGGTCAGGCGTTAAAGGGCCCCGAGTTGCAATTTTCTCAACATCGTCTCGGTTAGCAAAACTAATACCACGCAGGCTATTAGTAAGATTGAACAAAACAGGATTTCCAACAACTGCTGAAATCTTCTTCCTTAACTGAGAAACATCATTACGTATTTTTTTAGATTTAGCCTCAGTTAATGGCTTTTCATTATCCCAAGCATTTTGACTAATAAGGTATTTTTCAGCTTCATTCACAAGAGCTATCATTCGTTCATAAGATTCTCGTGCTGTATTTCCAAAAGAAAATATTCCATGATTTAAAAGAACCATTCCCTCTGTTTCATCTGATGCCATCTCTGAAAATAAACGACCAACTTCTTTTGCCAAATCAAAGCCTGGCATTACATAAGGAACAATCACAACTCGATTGCCATAAACTTCACGAATTCTTTCTTCACCATTTGAAGTATTTGATATTGTTACAACTGCATCAGCATGAGTATGATCAACATACTTAAATGGTAATATTGCATGAAGAATTGTTTCAACTGAAGGAGTTGGAGATGTGGCATTGGTAAGTTGAGTTTTTAACTCATTAACCATCTGAGGGTCAGTGAGTGATTTCAGCTTAGAAAGACTCAACATATGGGCCATACGTACCGGTGAAAAACCATCTTTTTCAATAGAAACCAGATCCCAGCCACTTCCTTTAACATAAAGAATTTCTTCTTTAGTACCCACCAAGTTGGTTTCAGTAATTTTGACAGATGTATTTCCGCCACCATGGAGAACTAAAGACGGATTTTGTCCAAGTAATCGTGAGGTGTAAACTCGTAACGCCAGATCACCTTGGAACTTATCTGATTCAGCATCAGACCATAAGCTTTTCATTACAAATATTGAACTTCTATAATTTCGTAGAGTATATCACCTTTTGGGGCTTTAACGGTTATCTCCTCACCCTCTTCATTACCTATCAACGCTTTTGCAATTGGAGAATGACAAGAGATCTTACCTAGTTCAATATCTGCCTCATCTTCTCCAACGATTTGATAACTTATTTTACTGTTATCAGCTAAATTTAATAGGGTGATGGTTGTTCCAAATACACATCGACCATCTTGATTAAGTTGCGTGACATCAATCAATTGCATTCTAGAAAGTTTCGACTCAATTTCTTGAATACGACCCTCAACAAAGCCTTGCTCTTCTTTGGCAGCATGATATTCCGCGTTTTCTTTTAAATCTCCATGTCCCCTTGCTGTTGCAATCTCATTAACAATTCTTGGACGTTCTACATCCTTGAGCCTTAATAACTCAACCTCAAGTGCCTTTGCACCAGCAACTGTCATAGGTATTGATTCCATAGTTTAAAATTAATGTAGTGATTGTAATGATCTAACAATCATCTTATCATGCGTCTTAAGGCCATCAAGTGTAGCAAATGCTGCTGCAACTGTTGTCATACATGGAACCTTGTGAACCAAGGCTTGGCAACGAATAACAGCCGCATCCTCCAATCCCTGAGTATCTTCAGTTGAACTGATGATTAAACTAATTTCATCATTCTTAACCAAGTCCACAATATGTGGCGATCCTTCAGATACCTTATTAACCATTGTACATTCTAAGCCTGCATTTTGGAGTATTTCTTGGTTAGTGCGTGTCGCCACGATTTCAAAACCTTGATTATTGAGCCTTTCACCTAATTCAACTAGGCGATCTCTATCCAAGGTTCGAAGACTCACAAAAACCTTGCCACTGCTAGGTATGATGTCACCTGCCGCTAGAAAGGCCTTATCACAAGCTGAAGGAAAGTCATAACCGATTCCCATAACTTCACCTGTTGATCGCATTTCTGGTCCAAGATAAGGATCAACACCTAAAAATTTATTGAATGGAAAAACAGACTCTTTCACAGAAAAATGCTTTGGAATAACTTCTTTAATAAAACCTTGCTCTTTCAGTGAAATTCCTGTCATTGCTCGCACAGCTATGTTTGCAAGAGAAACACCTGTCGCTTTAGAAACAAATGGAATTGTGCGAGAAGCACGAGGATTAACTTCGATTACATAAATTTCATCATCTTGATAGGCTAACTGAGCATTCATTAAGCCAACAACATTAAGCTCTTTTGCCATTAATTTAACCTGTCTACGCATCTCATCCAGAACACCATTTGACAGAGAATAAGGAGGTAATGAGCAGGCCGAATCTCCCGAATGAATGCCTGCTTGCTCAATATGCTCCATGATGCCACCGATTACAACATCTCTTCCATCACAAACTACATCGATATCAACTTCTATAGCATGATCCAAAAATGAATCAAGCAAAACTGGGGAGTCATTAGATACTTGAACAGCAGTTTGCATATAACGCTCAAGGCTCTCATTGTCATAAACAATTTCCATCGCCCGTCCACCGAGAACATAAGAGGGTCTAACAACCAAAGGATATCCAATAGTGTTTGCTTTGATAACTGCCTGCTCTTTCGAACGTGCAGTACTATTTACGGGCTGCTTAAGGCCTAACTTTTGAATCATCTTTTGGAAACGCTCCCTATCCTCGGCTAAATCAATAGACTCAGAACTGGTACCAATAATATTTGCACCATTAAGTTCAAGTTCTCTTGCCAATTTAAGAGGTGTCTGACCTCCATAATGAACAATAATACCTTCAGGTTTTTCAACTTCTATAACCGCTAAAACATCCTCAAGTGTAAGTGGCTCGAAATATAATCTATCAGAAATATCATAATCTGTCGAAACAGTCTCAGGATTGCAATTCACCATAATGGTTTCATAACCATCCTTTCTTAAAGCCAGAGAAGCGTGCACACAACAATAATCAAACTCAATTCCTTGGCCAATTCTATTGGGGCCCCCACCTAATATCATAATTTTTTTATTATTAGTAGGATTAGCTTCACACTCCGATTGATAAGTTGAATATAGGTAAGCTGTTTGAGTGTCAAACTCTGCCGCACAGCTATCTACACGCTTAAAGACAGGTTTAATCTTAAGTAATTCTCTCTTATTTTTTAAAGCTTTTTCTGAGCAATCTAGAAGTTGAGACAGACGTTTATCTGAAAATCCTTTTTGCTTTAGTTGAAGCATGCTCTCTGCATCAAACTCTTTCAATGAAATACCTATAATGTTATCTTCAGAAAGGATAAGATCTTCAACTTGTGCTAGGAACCAAGGGTCAATTTTTGTAAGGTCAAAAACCTCTTGTTTGGTCATCCCTATTCTAAAAGCATCCGCCAAATAGAAAATTCTATCGGCACCTGCTGATAGTAATTCACTTCGAATCTTGCCTCTGGCGTCATCTGTTGAGATGTCGATTATTGGATCAAGACCTGACTTATCGGTCTCCAATCCTCGAATTGCCTTTTGAAGAGACTCCTGAAAAGTTGATCCCATTGCCATCACTTCACCGACTGATTTCATTTGTGTGGTTAAGCGATCATCTGCCTTTGGAAACTTTTCAAATGCAAACCGTGGGATTTTTGTGACTACGTAATCAATCGTTGGTTCAAATGAGGCAGGCGTCCTACCTCCAGTTATATCATTCTCGAGTTCGTCAAGCGTAAAACCTACAGCAAGTTTAGCTGCAACTTTAGCTATTGGAAAGCCAGTGGCCTTTGAAGCTAATGCTGACGAACGTGACACCCTTGGATTCATCTCAATAATAGTCAATCGTCCATCATCTGGGTTAAGTGCAAATTGAACATTAGAACCACCCGTATCCACACCAATCTCTCTGAGAACTGCTAAAGAAGCATTTCGCATTACCTGATATTCCTTATCTGTCAGCGTTTGAGCTGGAGCAATTGTAATTGAGTCACCCGTATGAATACCCATTGGATCAAAATTTTCAATAGAACAAACAATAATGCAGTTATCATTACGGTCACGGACTACTTCCATTTCAAATTCCTTCCAACCAATAATAGATTCTTCAATTAAGAGTTCATTGGTAGGAGATAAATCTAGTCCACGTTTACAGATTTCAATAAATTGTTCTTTGTTATATGCAACACCACCACCAGTACCGCCCATCGTAAATGAGGGACGAATGATAGTAGGATAGCCGACTGTTTCTTGAACTCTATGTGCATCTTCCATATTATGTGCTATGGCAGCCTTTGGCATATCTAAGCCAATTTTTAGCATCGCTTTACGAAATAATTCCCTGTCTTCAGCTTTATCAATAGATTCTTTTTTAGCACCAATCATTTCAACATTATGCTTTGCTAATACGCCATGTCGTTCGAGATCTAATGCACAGTTAAGTGCGGTTTGACCGCCCATTGTAGGCAATAGAGCATCAGGCTTTTCTTTTTCAATAATTTTTTCTAAAGTTCCCCATACAATTGGTTCAATGTAGGTCGCATCTGCCATTTTAGGGTCAGTCATTATGGTAGCAGGATTTGAGTTAACCAAAATTACGCGATAACCTTCTTCTCTAAGAGCTTTACAAGCTTGCGCACCGGAATAATCAAATTCACAGGCCTGACCAATAATAATAGGTCCTGCACCAATGATTAAAATACTGTTTATATCTTCTCTTTTAGGCATGCTTAACTATAAAAAATTATCATTTAGACATATGATTAATAAATTGATCAAACAACACGCTTATATCATGAGGCCCCGGCGAAGCTTCGGGATGACCTTGAAAGCTAAACGCAGATTTATCGTTGATTTTAATACCTTGTATGGTTTGATCGAACAGAGACCGATGGGTTACTTCAACATTTTGAGGAAAGTCTTTTTCGGAGACAGTAAAACCATGATTTTGGGAAGTTATCATCACATTCTTTGAGTTTAAATCCTGTACAGGGTGATTTGCACCATGGTGACCAAATTTCATTTTTTCAGTTTTAGCTCCACTTGCAAGAGATAGGAGTTGATGGCCCAAACAAATACCAAAAATTGGCAGGTCCATTTCCAATAATTTTTTAATATTGTCAATGGCGTAATCACAAGGTTCAGGATCTCCTGGGCCATTAGATAAAAAAATTCCATCTGGATTGATATCTAGAATCTCTTCTGCCGGAGATTCAGCGTTGAATACAGTAAGTTCGCAACCTCTATCAACCAACATTCTAAGAATATTTCTCTTCACTCCATAATCATAGACAGCTACCTTAAATTTCGAAGTCGATTTACGAAAATCAGAATGCTCTAAATCATAACTTCCCTGACTAAAAGTATAGCTCTTAGTAGTAGACACAACCTTCGCTAAATCCATATTTTTCAGACCCAAAAATTCTTTTGCTTTTTCAATAGCTTGATCTGAATTAATATTATTCGCAACTATAATACAACCATTTAATGCTCCATTTATACGCAAATGTCGTGTTAAAGCCCTCGTATCAATATTCGAAATCGCAACAATATTTTTACTCGACAAGTACTTTGCAAGATTCATCTCAGAACGCCAATTACTGTGAGAAATTGGTAAATCTCGAATAATTAAACCAGCAGCGTAAACTCCAGAAGATTCTTCATCAACTATATTGATGCCCGTATTGCCAATATGGGGATAAGTTAGGACAACAATTTGCTGGGAGTAAGAAGGGTCTGTCAATATTTCTTGATAACCTGTCATGGCAGTATTAAAAACTACCTCTCCAACTGTTTCACCTTTAGAACCTATTGACTTGCCCCAGAAAATTTGACCATCTTCAAGAGCTAGTATGGCGTTTTGAGGCAAAAAAATTCTCCTAGGACGGTAAGAAAAACTTGGGAAATTTTACCATGTGTTCGCTTCTTATTTATCTTCAATTTTAGAATCTAGTGATATAATTATGATGCAGGTAACTATTATGAAAATAAAGTGAATATTCATGTAAATGGTGAAAGGATAGAACTCCCTTTTAATTCAAATATTACAGACCTTGTTTCTTATTTAGGATTTCAAAATCAACGAATCGCACTCGAAGTAAACGAGTTGATTATTCCCAAATCAAAGCACTCAACATTTTTATTAAGTGACAATGATAAAGTTGAAGTAATTAATGCTGTTGGTGGTGGTTAGCCATAAAATTTAGCAGAACCTTTGCTTTAAGATCAAACCATCCAGTCCTTAGATATGTCCTCAACCAAAAAAGGTTTCACACTGAATTGTTGCTTAAGACCAGAATCTAGTCGCACTTCAACATCAACATTTTCTGTCTCTCTCCCTTGAGAGTACCTTGCTAATATTTTAGCTGCTGTCTTTAAATCTTTTTGATTTGGTTTGCCATCAATAATCGCCAAGGGGCCGTTGCAGCTCGTTGGATATAAATTAGTATATTGATTACGATAACCTTCCAAAAAATTTACCTCACCCTCTTCACGAGCGATAATCATTTTATATCGTTGATTAGGTCGAATATGCCTTCCTACTTTGAGCATCATTAAATCATCCAATTCATACTCACGAGAGCCTCGAGCCTCCCACATATCAACCAATTTATTTGAATACTGCTTATCGGTAAGAAAACAACAGCCACCAGCTGGAGTTGCGTAATCATCAAAACCAAATTTCTTTGCCAAGCTCATTTGAGGCTTTCTACTTCTTCCAGAATAATTTAATAGTTTCTCACGATCAACCCACCCTTCAATTTCAGGTTTTGTTGGAGGTAGTAGTTGTGCACTCAAAGGACGTAACAATAAATCATCAGCACCAGATTCTTTTTGCACTATAGGCATTGTATCTTTGCGTTGTGACATCGGTCTCTGGCCCATCACTTCCCCTGTAATAATAAAATCAAAATCGTTAGTTAACATCCATTCTTTGGCTTTTTTAACCATGAAGCCTTTACAGTCTAGGCATGGATTCATGTTTTTTCCATAACCGTGTTTTGGGTTCAGCAGTACATCACGATACTCTTCAATCACATCAATAATATGAAGCTTAACACCTAGCTGCTCAGCTACCCATAGTGCATTGTTTCGCTTTGGTTTATCATTTTTCTGCTTACGTATTGCGTGAGTATGGCCCTCTACACAAAAACCTGTAAAAAAATTAATACCCTCAACATGAACACCCTGATTTATTATTAATTTAGTACTGAGCAATGAATCAAGACCGCCAGAAATGAGTGAAACTGCTTTAATAGGTTTTTTTTTCATTAGAATCGAACTCAAATTATATCTTTAACAGAATCCAAAGCTTTAGTGAGTTTCTCTGGCTCTGTGCCAGCACCTTGAGCCATGTCAGCACGTCCACCACCTTTGCCACCAATTTGAGTGGTTATGTGATTCAAAATATTACCGGCTTGATATTTGTCTGTAAGGTCTTTAGTAACGCCAACCACTAGTGACACTTTTTTTCCAGAAACAATAGCCAAAACTACAACAGCTGAGCCTAATTTATCTTTTAATTTATCGACTAAAACTCGAAGATCTTTAGCGCCAACGTCAAAAACTTCAGTAGCAAGTATATTGATGCCTTTTACCTCAATTACTTTGCTTGTTAAGTCGTCACCCTGACCAGTTGCCAATTGTTTTTGGAAGGCTGCAATTTGCTTCTCGAGATTTTTTTGATTTTTAAGTAACTGTGTTACCTTTTTAACCGTTTGATCAATATCACTTGATTTAGTTAGATTAGCAATTTGATTAAGACTAACCTCTGTTTGTTTGTCCAACTGATAAGCGTCAATTCCTGTTATTGCCTCAATTCTTCTAATTCCTGCAGCGATACTACTTTCAGAGATAATTTTAAAACGACCAATGTCCCCTAATCTTTTAACATGGGTACCACCACAAAGTTCAACCGAAAAGTTATCATTACCCATTGTAAGGACACGAACAGAGTTACCATATTTTTCACCAAAAAGAGCCATTGCACCTTTCTTCATAGCTGTTTCAATGTCAGTCTCTTCAGTTTTGACTTCTGAGTTACCTAAAATTTGTGTATTCACTATTGCCTCAACTTTATCCAATTCAGCTGTAGAGACAAGTTCATCATGAGAAAAGTCAAGACGTAACTTATCAGCCTCTACCAAAGAACCTTTTTGTTGAACTGTATCACCCAATATTTGTATCAATGCCTCGTGTAACAAGTGAGTTGCAGAGTGATTATTCATAATATTTTTACGTCTTTGTTGGTCAATTTTTGCTTCAACTTTATTGCCAACCTTTAGGGAGCCACTCACTAGACAACCATAGTGCTCGAAAGCATTGGAAGCTTGTCTTTGAGTATCATTAACCTCAAATTTTGACCCTTTTTTTAACAATAAGCCACTATCACCGGTCTGTCCACCAGACTCAGCATAAAAACTACTTTGATCTAAAATTACAATAGCTTCATCACCCTCACTTATTGAGTTTACTAATTGCTTATCTTTAATAATCGCGCTAACTTTAGCAGTATTATCAAACAACTCATAACCCAAAAATTTTGTTGCATCATCAATAACAACTGCAGATTTCTTATCATCAAAATCACCCGCTTTACGTGCACGATCTTTTTGCTGTTTCATTTTAATTTCAAAGCCTTCCATATCCACTGTGAGCCCACGTTCTCTAGCAACATCGGCTGTTAAGTCTACAGGAAAGCCATAAGTGTCATAAAGTTTAAAAGCTATTTCACCATCTATATCTTTAGTCTTTAATTGATTAATTGCTGTCTCTAGGATACTCATACCTAGATCTAGTGTTTTAATAAAACGCTCCTCTTCCTTTTTCAACACTTTCTTAACGTTAGAAAGATTTTCCATTAATTCTGGAAAGGCTTTTTCATATTGCTTAGCCAGAAGTGGCACCAGTTTATAAAAGAAAATATCTTCAATGCCTAACTTATGGCCGTGACGAATTGCTCTTCGAATAATTCTTCGAAGCACATAACCACGACCTTCATTATCGGGAGTTATTCCATCAACAATCATAAATGCGGTTGAACGAATATGATCAGCAATGACCCTAACAGAAGAGTTATCATCTTTTATTTGGGCTACTTTAGGTATTAACTTAACAATTGCATTAGTGAGTTGCTTGAAAGTATCAATATCATAATTGTTGTTTTCGTTTTGTAAAACTGCAGCTAGGCGTTCTAGACCCATACCTGTATCAACACCAGTTGACTTTAGGGGGACCAAAGTACCATCCTGTTGACGATCAAATTGCATAAAAACCAAGTTCCAAATCTCAATAAACCTATCACCGTCTTCTTCTGGAGTGCCTGGTGGTCCTCCAGGAATATGTTCACCATGATCATAAAAAATCTCACTACAAGGTCCACAAGGTCCAGTATCAGCCATTTGCCAGAAATTATCTTTTGCACCACAACGTGAAATTCGATCTGATGGAAAGCCAATCTCATTGATCCATATATCAGCTGCCTCGTCATCATCTTCAAACACGCTGACCCAGAGTTTCTCCCTTGGAAGACTGAGTTCCTCAGTTAAGAAATCCCAACAAAATCGAATCGCATCACTTTTAAAATAATCACCAAAACTAAAATTACCTAGCATTTCAAAAAACGTATGATGACGGGCTGTGTATCCAACATTTTCAAGATCGTTATGCTTACCACCTGCTCTAACACATCTTTGAGAAGTTACAGCACGTTTGTAACGGCTTTTAGTGGTTCCCGTAAATACATCTTTGAATTGAACCATTCCAGAGTTAACAAACAATAAGGTATTGTCATTATGAGGAACTAAAGAAGCACTCGGCTCAATTTTATGGCCTTTACTTTCAAAATACTTTAAAAAATTTTGTCTTATTTCATCAGTTTTCATAACTAAGTCAATTTAACGAAAGAAGCTAATTATACTCATACGTCATTTACAGCGCAAAGAACTCTAGTAGGCAATCACACAACTTGACCTGAATATCTGATTCCAGTTCACCTAACTTTTTTATAAAGCAAAATTTATCAATTGTTCTAAGCTGGTCAACCATAATATAACCTAAAGAATTATCAAAACGACACTCAACCCTGGATGCAAGACTTTCGCTCTCTGTCGTCATTGGTGCAACTAAGAGATTTGGCAATTCTATCAACTCATCCGGCGTGACAATAGTACATAATCCCAAATTATCAACCACCCGGCCTTTTTCAGGATTTTTCATTACCAACCAAACATCAAAACGCTTCATTAATTCTTCCACCACTCCCAGGTTACCCTTGGTTTTATTTTCTCTTTGTTAATTTGCCATCCAATTCTAGATTTTTTTTCTGGAGTTATTAACAAACCTTCTTTTAAAACAATAAAATGCAATTCTTTATTTTCAAGATTAGCAATTGAAACGATTGGTTTAGGAATTCTGATACCCTGTGAATTACCTATTTTAATAATCTGAGCCATTGATAAGAAACAATTATTTAAATCATGTAATTATATTGTAATTACATGATAATATCAAATAGAATTAATTGATCAAATCAATATTTCCTGCTCCTTTTCTTAGGATTAGTATCTCATCACCAGATAAATCAATCACTGTGGTTGGTTTAGGAGGACAATGGCCTGCATCTATAACTAGAGAGATAGAGTTATTAAGCACAGCTTGTATATCATTATAGTTATAAAATTCATATCCTTTTACAACTAAAGACACACTCATCATTGGTTCTGATAATTCATCAAGTATAGCTCTTACTATTGGATGATTAGAGATTCTTATTCCTATGGTTTTTCTTTTTTCATGCAATAAACGATTTGGTATTTCTCTTGTCCCTTCTAATATAAATGTATAAGCTCCTGGCAGTATTTTTTTCATCAAACGAAATGCAGAGTTATTAAATTTTGCATATTCTCCAACATGTGATAAGTCCTTTAGCATTAGTGTGAAGTGGTGATGTTTACTCAACTTTCGTATAATTCTAATCTTTTCCATGGCTCTCTTTTTACCTAGAGTGCAACCTAAAGCATAACCTGAGTCTGTAGGATAGGCAATAACCCTCCCCTTCTCTAATACTTCAACAACCTGTTTTATTAGACGTTGTTGAGGGTTTTCAGAATGAATTCTAATTACGTTTAACAAGGTAAATACTTCCAGATAGCATTATCATCATTAGGTAAGTCCTTTAAGCACCCAATTTGAATTCTCTGGTTTGGCCAACCATGAAAATCCGACCCGCATGATGAAAACAATTCATTTTCCTCCGCCCACTGGTTACTTAAACTAATTTCCTCATCAGTGCTTGTAGCAGTAACTACTTCGACACCGTCTCCCAAAACCTCTTTAAAGTCGATTAACATATTTTTTATTTTGGTCTGAGTCATTTTGTAACGAAAGGGGTGTGCTAGTATGGCTTGACCACCTGCAGCATGAATCCAACCAACTACTTCATCTATATTTTTCCATTCCACCCGAACACCTCCTGGTTTTTTTCCTGTCAAGTAGCGTCTAAATACTGATTTCATATCTTTACAATGACCTTCTCGAATTAACATTTGTGCAAAATGAGTTCGGGTTAACATATCGGTTTTACTAAGGGCTTGAGTTTTCTCTAAAGCATCTTTGATACCTGCACGCCAAAGTCCGAGTGATATTTTTTTAGCTCTTTCCTTTCGAAGTTGTTGATTGTGAACTAGACCATCTTGCAAAATGTCATTATCAACATCTACACCTAAGCCAACAATATGGATAGTCATATTTCTCCAAAATGCGGATATTTCGACGCCTGAAACTAGTTTAACTGATAACTCATCTGCTGTTTTTTGAGCCTCAACAAATCCTTCAGTTGTATCGTGATCAGTCAATGCAAACAAATCACAATCTGCTTCTTCAGAAAATCTAACTACTTCACTGGGCGAGAAAACACCATCTGAATAATAGGAATGATTATGAAGATCTACTTTCATGATCTGAACATTATAATCTAAAACTTAATTTGTCATTATTTCCACTAAAACTCATGATTGAAAGAGATTAAATAAAGACAATGCAAGATACTCTCTATAATCTAACCAATTAATATATATTTTCATTATGTGTGGAATTATTGGCGGTATCACAAATAATAATATCACTCCTTTATTGCTTGATGGTTTGAAGCGACTAGAGTATCGTGGTTACGATTCTTCAGGACTTGTCGTTTTATCAAAAAATAATTTTTTACATCGCGCAAGGTCAGTCGGTAAAGTGAGTAATCTTGAGAAAAACTTAAACATTAGGAAAGATAAAATTGTTGGAAGTATTGGCATTGCACACACTCGTTGGGCGACTCATGGTGAGCCATCTAACCGCAACGCACATCCACATATTTCAAAAAAAAATGTTGCTATAGTTCATAACGGAATTATTGAAAATTATCTGAAACTTAAGGAAATTCAGATAAAGCAGGGCTACAAATTTACTTCCGATACTGATGCCGAAGTTGTTGCTCATGCTGTTGAATTTGCAATGCAATCTAGCAATACTTTACTTCAGTCAGTACAAAAAGCCATAAATACATTCGATGGTGCTTATGGACTAGGGATTATGTCACCTAAATATCCAAATACAATTGTTGCCACCCGTAAAGGTTCGCCACTCATTATAGGGATTGGAAATCATGGTAACTATATTGCCTCTGACCAAATGGCACTTTTATCAGTCACAAGAAGACATATTTTCCTTGAAGAAGGTGATGTGGCTGAATTGAAACTAAAAAAAATCAAAATTTACGATAAAGATGGAATCAAGGTTAATCGCCCTATAAAGTACTCAAAGATTAAGTATGGCGAAGTTGGACTTGGAAATTATAAACACTTTATGCAAAAAGAAATCTTTGAGCAACCACAGGCTATAAGAGACACATTAGAGTCTCGTATTACCAACAATAATGTTGTTGCTTCGGCTTTTGGGCATAATGCTAGAAATATTTTTAACAATATTAAACAAGTACAAATTGTTTCTTGTGGCACCAGCTTTAATGCTGGACTAGTAGCAAAATATTGGCTTGAAGATATTGCCAAAATTCCTTGCAATGTGGAAGTCGCAAGCGAATATCGATACCGTCACCCACTCATCTTAGATCGAACACTGTTCATTACTATATCTCAAAGTGGCGAAACGGCAGATACACTGGAAGCCCTTAAAGCCGCCAAAAAAATAAATAATACAATTACTACACTTTGTATTTGTAATTGTGCCGAATCAAGCATTACAAGAAATTCTGATCTTGTATTTTTAACACATGCAGGACCTGAAATTGGCGTTGCTAGCACAAAAGCCTTTACCACCCAACTGGTTGCATTAGCACTACTAACTTGTTGTATAGGGGCTAGCAAAAAAACTATAAATAAACAAAAAGAAAAAATAATTGTCGAAGGATTAAAACGATTACCAGGTCTAATTAACGAGACTTTGTTACAAGAAGATTTGATTAAGAAACTAGCTACTCGTTTTAAGGAAAAAAATAGTGCATTATTCTTAGGCAGAGGTACTATGCATGCAATAGCGATGGAAGGTGCACTTAAGTTGAAAGAGATAAGCTACATTCATGCTGAAGCATATCCAGCTGGAGAATTGAAGCAT
>CACLHR010000004.1 GCA_902606745.1 uncultured Gammaproteobacteria bacterium | reverse complement strand
ATTGCCCACGAATTCGATCTTAAAAATAGCACTCGGAACAGCGACTGCTCACCGATGACATTCATAAGGCTTGGAACATCTGGGGGAGTTCAACCAGATATTTCGCCCGGAACACTTGCGATTGCCTCGTATGCACTCGGCATAGATAGTACAGGCCTTTACTACGATCAACCTCCAGAAGATGAAATTGTTGAAAGAATTGAAGTGGAAGCAAAAGAAATTCTGACTGAAGCTATAGACAACACTTCAAGATTCAAAGAAAAAATTATTCCGTATGCGTCAAAAGCATCTGCTGAAGTAACCGACGCTTTGGTAAATCAAGCAAAAAATCATAACGTCGCATTCGAAGTCGGAATAACTGTCTCATCTCCAGGGTTTTATGGTCCATCCTCACGTTTCGTTGATGGGTTGAAAAACACGTTGCCCGATATCAAAGGAAGCCTTTCAAAGCTTAATATTGACGGGTTGAAGGTGTTAAACATGGAAATGGAATCTAGTCTATTTTTTCATTTGTGTAGCCAGATGGGTTACCGTGCTGGAACAATTTGTACAGTGATCAGTGCTCCGACAGAGAGCGACGTAATCATAGACTATGATGTAGCTATAGGAAACACAATCGATATCGGTTTAAAGGCGTTAGTTGAATTGAATCAGATAAAAAAATAGATTATATTAATTATTTTTTTCTAGCGAATAGACTTCATCGACACAATTGAATTTCGCATCCCATGCTTGCATTTCTTCAGACAACATTACTTCCTGAAATTTTTCCATATCAGTTATGTGAATCATCAAAGCAATCTTTCCTTCTCTTATAATGCCTATATCGTAATCACCGAAAAAATCTGCTTCCTTTTCTTTGGTTGTATTAAACATTTCCATATAGTCATCAGTGGTACCATTAAAAGTTGATACGACACATATATTCATAATTTTCTCCTAATTTTTATAATTTAAATGTTGTGTATAGGATTATAAGTCAATCTGAACTAAAATCGAAACTTCGTTTGATGTGTGAGTAATAGAGTTTTTTTTTTAACTATAATGAAACTTTTTTAATAATATTTCTAGGAGCGAAAAATGACTTATGTAATTGTTAAATGTCCGTGTCATGAAGAAGGAGCATCGAAGCTTATTGATTGGGCAAAAGGTGACGATGGATTTTCAGTAACAAGAACTCACAAGGGATTTAAGCATATTGAACTTTTGGTTGATGAAGACAACAAGACAATATATTTATACGAACAATGGGATACAAAAGAGGAGCATCAAGCGTATTTTAAGTTTAGGGTTGATAATGGCTTGGGCGACTTTATGGAAGAGATATTAGAAGGTGAATTATCACTTTCCTATCTTTCTAATAGTGGTGCATGATGTGTGAGAGTGAAATTTATGTTTTTAACACAAAGTTAATACAAACTTTTTAAGATATGTTGTAGTAATAGGGGTTGTAGAGCATCTAAGTCACTCTGTTTTGATACTTACTCCTCTGTTTAGAAAATAATTGGCAATCAAGGCCAACAAAAGAATCATCACTAGGGGTACTATAAAAGCTTTCCAAAGTTCAACAGAGCCGATACCTAAAAAACCTAATCTAAAGGAGTCCATCATATAGAAGATGGGATTAAATGAAGACAACCCCCTCCAAAAACTTGGCAATATATCAATACTATAAAACATTCCACCCAAATAAGTTAGCGGCAAAAGAACAAAATTAGGAATGATTGAAACGTCATCAAAAGTTCTGGCAAATATGGCGTTAATAAATCCTGCTAGGGAAAACATTATGGAAGTTAGAAAGAATGTAGCTATCAAAATAGAGAAACTGTAAGGCCTAATCTCTACAAAAAAAGAAATGGTAAAGGTGACCGCAAGTCCAACACAGAAACCTCTTGACACACCTCCGCTTATATATCCCATTAGAATAATCCAGTTAGGAGTAGGGGAGACTAATAACTCTTCGAAACTATTGTTATATTTAGCCATAAAAAATGAAGAAACAGTATTGGCGTAGGACTGCATAATAACAGTCATAAGAATAATTCCTGGAACAATGAAATGTAAATAGTCAACACCTTGCATTTGACCAATCCTACTACCCATCAGTCCACCAAATATAAGTAAATAGAGTGAAGTTGTAATAACTGGAGGAATGATAGTTTGAATCCAAATACGTGCAAACCTACGAACCTCTTTAAATACAATTGTTTTATATGCAATCCACATAATATCTAACCTAGTTGGTAAGTGATAAAAACAACGCTTCAAGTCGATTTTGTGCGCTACGTAGATGAGAAACATTGATATTTTGAGCTGACAACGCAATAACTACATCAGAAATTGAAGTTGATTCTCCCTGGAATACTTGTAAAGTATGATCATCTAATATTTCACAGTCACAATTTTCAACAGCAATATTTTCTGGTAATTTATCGATACTTTCAATAATTAACACTTGATGTTTTGCTTTTAAAAGGAGTTTTTTCATGTTTGACTGTTCAACCAATTCACCTTTATCCAAGATCGCTATATTGCGACACAGTGATTCAGCCTCTTCTAAATAATGGGTCGTCAAAATAATCGTCACCCCTTCTTTATTTAGTTGTTTTAAATATGCCCACATTGATTGCCGTATCTCAACATCTACACCAGCTGTTGGTTCATCCAAAATTAATATTTCGGGTTTATGCATTAATGCTCTTGCAAGCATTAAGCGTCTCTTCATTCCGCCAGATAAAGACTGTGCAATATCAAAACGTCTATCCCATAGTTCCATTATTTTTAGTAACTTTTCTGCTTGAATTTTAGCTTCAGTTCGAGGTATACCAAAATAACCGGCCTGGTTAATCAAAATCTCGATATTTGGTTCATGGGGATTGAAATTAAATTCTTGGGGCATCAAGCCGATTATTCTCTTAATCTTATTGACATGCGTTTTTTGGTCATGTCCATTAATTTCAACTGACCCAGCAGTACTCTTTAACAGTCCACATATAATTCCTATTGCAGTTGTTTTTCCAGCGCCATTGGAACCTAGAAGTGCAAAAAAATCACCCTTTTCCACTTTAAGATTTATTCCTGTAAGTGCCTTCAATTGATTTGAATAGGTTTTAGTTAATTTTTCTGTAGACAGTGCTAACGCCATAAATACAACCTAAATTGAAAGTAACAAAGAGTGGGTTTTTTAGAAAATGATTTAAGAATTTAGTATGCGAAATTATTTTATCATTTATCGCCCTTACTAGGCTAATTTTGGGATAATTACGTTGCTCGATTAATAAACTAATTATTTAATCTATATGTCTACCACAAAAAATGTTAATTTGCCAGATATTGGTGATTTTGACTCTGTTGATGTTATCGAGATATTGGTTAAAATTGGCGACCTTGTCAAAGAAAATGATAGCATTATTACACTAGAAACTGACAAGGCTACAATGGAAATTCCAGCTCCCTTCTCAGGCAAGGTAACTAATCTGGCAATTAAGGTGGGTGACAAAGTAAGTCATGGTGATCTTATTCTCACTGTTGAAAGTGACTCCGAGCCCGCTGAAAGAGAATCTGAACCTTCTGTGAAAACAAAAGAAACAGAACCAGAGGTAAGTCCTGAGGATTCAACGCTAACTAAAGACAAGTCCGACAAGTCTGATCGATCGAAAGAAGAAATCTCTTTAAATACTGAACCAAGCTCGCATGCCTCACCTTCCATCAGAAAACTTGCTCGTGAACTTGGTGTCAGTTTATCTAAAATTAGCGGTTCCGGTCAAAAAGGAAGAATCCTTGCAGAAGATTTAAAGTCTTATGTTAAACAAATTGTAACTACTGGAAACGTTGATGATGAGGTGGAAATAATACCACTCTCGAGAATTAAGAAAATATCGGGAAAGCATCTAACACAAAGTTGGACAACCATACCCCATGTTACTCAATTTGACGAAGTCAATATTGAACAAATGGAGCACTTCCGTCAACATCAAAAAGAAAGAAACATTAAGTTGAGTCCATTAGTTTTTATAATGAAAGCTGTTGTACAAGTTCTAAAAAATCATCCAAACTTTAACGCCTCACTAGACGAAAATGGTGAGAATCTTGTAATCAAAAAATATTTTAATCTCGGAATTGCTGTGGATACTCCTAATGGTTTAGTTGTGCCAGTGGTTCGAGATGTTGGCAAAAAATCCTTAATTGAGCTTGCTCAAGAGCTAACAGAGACTTCAGCAAGGGCAAGAGAAGGGTTATTAAAATCGGAAGAGATGAAAGATGCAGGCTTTACCATTTCAAGCCTAGGTGGTATTGGCGGAACCCAGTTTACACCCATTATAAATTCTCCACAGGTTGCAATATTGGGTGTCTCACGAATACAGATAAAGGCAATATGGAATGGCGAGACTTTTGAACCTACCGCAATTCTTCCACTCGCACTTTCATATGACCATAGAGTCATTGATGGCGCAGAAGGTGCAAGATTCATGGCGGACCTCAATCAAGTTCTTAGAAATATTACGGAGATGTTGTTATGATTAAAACACAAGTTTTAGTTATCGGCTCTGGACCTGGAGGCTATACTGCAGCATTTCGTGCTGCAGATCTCGGTAAGGAGGTTGTCTTAGTTGAGAATCATGACAATTTAGGCGGTGTATGCTTAAATGTTGGCTGTATTCCTTCAAAATCCCTCCTTCATACTGCTCAGGTCATCAATGAAGCTAAATCTGCTAATCAACTTGGTATAAATTTTGCAAGTCCAAAAATTGATATTAAGAGTGTTCGGAAAAATAAGGAAACTACAGTTAGTAAACTAACTAGTGGTATAACGGCTCTTGCAAAAGCCAGAAAAGTAAAAGTACTGAAAGGTTATGCAAAATTTCTCTCTACTAATCAAGTTACACTTATAGGGACTGATGAAATTATTGAATTCGAACATTGTGTAATTGCAGCCGGTTCAAGGGTAACTAAATTACCAATATTTCCATTTACAGATGAGCGAGTTATGGACTCTACAGATGCACTTGTACTAGACGATATACCAAAAAGACTACTCATAGTCGGTGGCGGAATTATTGGTCTTGAAATGGCAACAATTTATGATGCCTTAGGTAGTGAAATTACGATTGCTGAATTGGGTGAACAACTTATCCCGACTGCAGATAAAGATATTATTAACCCACTCTTCAAGCGTATCAAAAAAATCTATTCAAATATCTTTTTGAATACTAAAGTCATTAAAATGACTGCAATCAAAAAAGGAATCAAAGTTAGTTTTGAAGGCAAAGATGCACCTAAAACGGATACCTTTGATAAGGTTTTAGTGTCAATAGGTCGTTCACCAAATGGAGATCTTTTAGATGCAGAAAAAGCAGGTGTTGTTATTGATAAAAATGGCTTTATTGCAACAAATAGACAGATGAAAACTAATGTGGACAATATTTTTGCTATCGGGGATATTGTAGGTCAGCCAATGTTAGCACATAAAGCTGTGCACGAAGCTAAGGTTGCTGCAGAAGTAATCTGTGGACAAAAATCTGGCTTTGATGCTCTTACAATTCCCTCAGTAGCTTATACAGATCCAGAAGTGGCATGGACTGGCAAAACAGAGAAAGAACTAACAACAGAAGGCATCAAGTTTAAAAAAGGAGTATTCCCCTGGGCCGCCTCGGGTAGGAGTTTGAGTATAGGAAGAAGTGAAGGTGTTACTAAGGGTTTGTTTGACTCTGAAACAGGTAAGATCCTTGGTATGGGTATTTGTGGAACAAATGCTGGTGAGTTAATATCAGAAGCTAGTCTTGCTATCGAAATGGGTTGTGATATGAGTGATATTGCGTTGACAGTTCATGCTCACCCAACACTTTCAGAAACAACTGCGTTTGCTGCTGAAATGGCAGAAGGTACTATTACAGATCTAATGCCAAAAAAATAGATAAAAAAAATATGGATATCAAGAAAGCAAGAAAAAATGTTATTGAACAGCAAATAAGGCCTTGGGGTGGTTTGAATGTTCGTGCAAACCAAGCTTTAAGTGACATCCCTAGAGAAAATTTTGTACCAGAAGAGTATCTCAGTTTGGTTTTTGCAGATATTGAAGTCCCGTTGGTCAGCGGTGCAAAGATGTTTTCACCGAAGATAGAAGGAAGAATTTTAGATAGTCTTGATATTCAAGGTCATGAAACTGTTCTCGAGATTGGAACTGGCAGCGGTTATTTCACTTCTGTACTTGCAAAACTTTCTCAGTCAGTTATAACTATAGAGTTAGACGAACAATTAAGTGAATCAGCACAAAATAAAGTCAAAGGACTTAACTTGAACAATATTACTTTCATAAATGATGATGCATTAGCATACAATTTTGACAACGAACAATACGATACCATTGTGATTGGTTGTGCTCTACCAAATAAAAACGAGAACTTTTTTCGATTACTTAAACCAGGCGGCAAACTATTCGTGGTGGTAGGCGCAATAAACCAAATGCAAGCAACACTTGTTCAGCGAACCAATGAAAATGATTGGCAGTCAAAATCACTTTTTGAAACACATCTAGATTACATGAAAGGATCAGAGCCCTCAGTGAAATTTGCTTTTTAGGCAAATCTATGTGATATGTTGAATTCCTTTTTCAACCTTCTAATAAAAAAGCCAGCATGGTCGTTAGTTCTCCTGCTAATCGTTATAGTAACAACACTAACACAAATTCAATACTTTTCTATTGATGCCTCATCAGATTCACTTTCCCTAGAGGGAGACGATAACCTTGAGCTCTATTTTGAAACACTAGAGACTTTCGGTTCTGACGAGTCCCTCATTATCAGTTACACTGCGAAAGAGAGCATTATCAATGCTGATCAATTAGAACACCTTAGATCCTTTAGAGATAGCCTACTCGGAATTGAAGAAGTAGACTCTGTCATCTCGATACTAGACGTCTCTTTATTTAAATCTCCACCACTTTCTCTGGTTGAGCTAGCCAATAATTTAATCACCATTGACAACGGAAAAGCTGACATGTCTTTCGTTGAAAGTGAATTCCAATCCAGTCCAATTTATGCAAATAATCTGGTTAGTAAAGACCTTAGAACGACTGCACTTATCATCCCACTAAGCTCAACCGACCCAACAGCTATAGTCGATGATGAAATATTAAAAGAAACAATTACAAAAATACGCTCCACAATGGATGAATATCGCAATGATGCAAGTCTTTTCCTAGGCGGTGTGCCAATGATAAGAAACGACGTCATTGCCTATATAACAAGTGACCTGATTTTATTTAGTCTAGCGGTCGTCCTAATAATGTCAATTATTCTTGCGATCATTTTTCAAAGTATAAGATGGGTTTTAATGCCAATTATGATTAGTGTAACCGGAGCACTCTTGATGACAGGTTTGATTGGAGCTATCGGTTGGAAGGTTACAGTAATCTCTGCAAACTTTTTTTCTTTGTTACTTGTGATGACCCTCTCAGTCACAATTCATTTAGTGGTCCGATTTAGAGAACTTGCCCAAAATAATCCAGAGGCTGAACTGAGTAATGTAATTAGACAAACCCTCCAACAAATGATTAGGCCATGCTTTTTAACAACAATCACCACTATCGCAGCATTTGCCTCACTTGCTATGAGTAATGTTCGGCCTGTAATTGATTTTGGACTCATGATGAGTATCGGTGTCAGTATTGCTATTTTGATCTCCTTTATTGCCTTTCCTATTTTAATGATTCTATTACCCAAGCCAAAAGTTGACAATCATATTGACCAATTTCCAATTGTTCAGAAACTCGCCATTATTACCGATAAGTTTGGTAAGCAGATCATTATTGCTTTGTTTTTACTTGTAATTGTGTCTCTGTCAGGGGTAACCAAACTAAGTGTTGAAAATAGTTTTATAGATTACTTTAAACAATCAACTGAAATCAACCAAGGACTTAATTTTATTGATCAGGAGTTGGGTGGTACTATACCACTTGAAATTGTCTTCGATGACTTGGCAAGTGCTTACTGGGCAGATGAGAGTTTGAGAGAAGATATTCATCAAGTTCATCAGTATCTTGATAGTATTGATAGTGTAGGAAAAGTGCTTTCGATTGACACTTTCATGCAATTACTCATAGAGTCTAATGATGGTAAGGCTCCTAATGGTTTTTTACTAATGTTAGGCAAAAATCAAATGCCTGAATTTACAAAATCTCAGATACTGAGACCTCATATATCTGATGAAACTGACCAATTAAGGTTTGTTGCTCGAATTAAAGAGACATATCCAACACTTGATAGAAGTGGGCTAATCAACGATATCAATAAAATATTAGTCGAAAAGTTCGGCTTCAGCCCTGAGAGTTTTCACTTTACTGGATCATTTACTCTCTACAATAATTTACTTCAAAGTTTGTTTGATTCTCAAATAAAAACTATTTCGACCGTCTTTGTGATTATTTTTGTAATGTTTCTGTTTATTTTTAGATCCACAAGCCTTGCTCTGTTGGCAGTGATTCCTAACACAATTCCCTCTCTTTTGATTTTAGGTACTATGGGATTGGCTAATATTCCACTTGACTTAATGACAATAACGATTGCCGCTATAGCTATAGGGATAGGTATTGACAATGCTATTCATTACATTAACCGATTCCAAGTAGAATTTGCTAAAGATAGTGACTATTTAGCATCAATGTATCGCACTCATGGCTCAATTGGTTTGGCAATCTTTTACACGGCAATAACGGTATCGATTGGTTTCCTAGTATTGGTCTTATCGAACTTTATCCCGAGTATTTATTTTGGTGTATTTATGGCAATTGCTATGCTAAGTGCTGTTTTGGTTAACCTTACTTTACTTCCAAAACTTCTGATAACTTTTAAACCAAAAATAAATCCTTAGTGTTATCATTAAATCATGATTTTAGACATCTTAAAGTATCCTGATAAAAGATTAAGAACTATTGCCAAGCCCGTTGTTAGTGTCGATGAAACTATTAAACAGCAAGTTAAGGATATGTTTGAAACCATGTATGAAGCCCCTGGAATCGGACTTGCAGCTACACAGGTTAATTTTCATCAACGTATAATCGTCATTGATGTCTCAGATCAGTGCAACGAGCCGATTTGTTTAATTAATCCTGAAGTTATTGAAAAATCAGGTGAAATTCAATGGGAAGAAGGTTGCCTTTCTGTACCTGATTACTATGAAAATGTCATCAGAGCTAATGACATAAAAGTTCAAGCCCTCAATCAACACGGCGAAACATTTAAACTTGAAGCTAGTGAAATGCTTTCCGTATGCATCCAACATGAGATCGATCATTTGGATGGGATTTTGTTCGTTGACCATCTCTCTAAACTTAAACAAAAACGTCTCAAGAAAAAAACCGAAAAGAAAGTAACAAAGCTTTAAGATTTAATGAACATCGGACCTCACCACCTCAACTCGAAAGTCTTACTTGCTCCAATGGCAGGAACTAGTGACAAGCCATTTAGAATAATATGTAGAGAACAAGGTGCAGCCCTTACAACCTCTGAAATGGTTGTTCTCCAAAAACACCTTCTGAACACCAACAAATCTAAACATCGGCTAGATTTTAGTTCAGAAAAGTCACCAATCAGTATTCAAATTGCAGGCTCCGAAGCTGAAGAGCTTGCTGAATCAGCCAGACGGGCTGTAGAATTTGGCGCCGATATTGTCGACATTAATATGGGCTGTCCTGCTAAAAAAGTTTGTAATAAAGCTGCAGGTTCTGCACTAATGCAAAATGAAAAACTAGTTGAAGATATTATTAAATCAGTTGTTAATGCGATTGATATTCCAGTAACACTTAAGATGCGCACGGGCTGGAATGAAGAAAACAAGAATGCACCTACTATAGCTAGAATAGCTGAAGATTATGGTATACAAATGCTAGCAATTCATGGCAGAACTCGAGCACAAAAATATAATGGTCACGCCGAATATGACACGATAAAAGAAATAGTTGAACTTGTCTCAATACCTGTTATTGCAAATGGCGACATCACCACCTCAGAGAAGGCTAAAAAAGTATTAGATTTCACTGGAGCGGGTGGTGTAATGTTAGGCCGTGCAACGCAAGGAAACCCATGGCTGGTTGGTCAAGTTAACCAATACTTATCGACTGGCGAGAACTTTCAACCTCCAAAACTAAAGAAAAAAATATCCTTAATACTGAACCATATTCGCCAGATTCATGAATTTTATGGCAATAAAATGGGAACACAGTTATCCAGAAAGCATATTTTTTGGTATTCTATACACCTTGACCCAAAAAAAGGTACTGCTTTTTGGCCAAGCATTAACAGAGTGTCTGATCACTCTGAACAATATTTCAAATTTCACGATTTTTTGTATTCTTTATGAAAAAAAGAGATTTACAAGACTGTATTAATGACAAACTTGAGAAATACTTCTCTGATTTGAATGGGGAGAAACCAAATGGTGTATTCAAAATGGTCACTAATCAAGCTGAGTCCACTACCCTAAAATTTGTTCTTGACAAAGTCAATCATAATCACAGTGAAGCTGCAAGAATTCTTGGCATTAATCGTGCCACCTTGAAGAAAAAAACGGCTCTTTACAAACTGTAAGACATTATAATTAATTTCATTTATATTTCTCCATCTTAAAGCATATTAAATGTCTATAAAACTCGCCCTGATTAGTGTTTCCAATAAATCAGGAATTATTGAATTTGCCCGAAAACTTGTATCACTCAATATTGAAATTCTTTCGACGGGTGGAACCGCAAAACTGCTTCAAGAGAACAACATACCTGTAATAGAGGTATCAGATTACACAGGCTATCCTGAGATGATGGCTGGTCGTGTCAAAACTCTGAATCCTAAAATACATGGTGGTATTTTGGCTCGAAGAGGAGTAGATGAAAAAGTAATGTCTCAAAATGAAATTAATCCTATTGATCTCGTTGTTGTTAATCTGTATCCATTCCAAGAAACTGTCTCAAGACCTGATTGTAGTATCGAAGAGGCGATTGAAAACATTGACATAGGTGGCCCTGCAATGTTGCGTTCTAGTGCAAAAAATCACACATCAGTGACAGTTGTAGTTGATAGCGAAGATTATCAATCAGTGCTCGATGAATTAAATACGTCTGGAGATACTTCGTTATTGACAAGAAAAAAACTTGCCCTTAAGGCTTTTGAGCATACAGCTCAATATGATGGTGCTATTGCAAACTACCTGGGACGAGGAGATGATGGTTTTTCGAACACTTTAAATTTACAGTTTATTAAATCACAAACTATGCGATACGGTGAAAACCCACATCAAAAAGCGGCGTTTTATAAAGAAACTAAAGTAAATGAGTCATCAATTTCTTCCAGCAAACAAATTCAAGGCAAAGAACTCTCATATAACAACTTAGCTGATGCGGATGCAGCCCTTGAATGTGTTCGAAATTTTAATGATCCTAGCTGTGTTATTGTTAAACATGCCAATCCATGCGGTGTAGCAACTAGAGACACTATCCTTGCAGCCTATTTGGATGCATACAAAACTGACCCAACCTCAGCATTTGGTGGCATTATTGCCTTCAATCGCGAACTCGACAAAAAAACTGTACAAAGCGTTATTGAGAAACAATTTGTAGAAGTTATTATTGCTCCAAGCTTGAGCAACAACGCAATAAGCACCCTATCCAACAAAACAAGTATTCGAGTCCTTGTATGTGGAAATCTAGACAAACAAAATCCTTCATTAGATTATAAGAGAATCTCTGGTGGCTTGTTGGTTCAGGATAAAGATTTGGGAGAGTTAGACATAAACGATCTGAAATGTGTAACCCAAACTCAACCAACAGACTCGCAAATGATTGACTTGTTATTTGCTTGGAAAGTAGCAAAATGTGTTAAGTCTAACGCCATTGTCTACGCCAATAATCAAATGACAATAGGGATAGGGGCTGGTCAAATGTCGCGAATCTACTCTGCAAAAATAGCAGGCATTAAGGCCGCAGACGAGGATCTTAAAGTCAAAGACTCCGTTATGGCATCAGATGCATTCTTCCCATTTCGCGACGCCATAGAAGCTGCCGCTAAAGCTGGCATTAAGGCAATTATTCATCCAGGTGGTTCAATACGTGACGACGATATAATTGCAGCGGCCAATGAACAGAAAATTGCTATGGTGTTTACAGGCATGCGACACTTTAAACACTAAAGTGAAAATTTTATAGGGAATATTATTATGATAAAGACTGCAGGAGAATTGATAGCTGAAGCCCAAACTCAGATTGATTGTGTTGATCTAGTTTCAGCCAAAACGCTCTACGATAATGCAGAAAATCCCGTAATTATTGATGTACGTGAGGCAAAAAACGCAGAAAAATCTAAACTCAAAGAATCAATCAATATTTCTCGTGGGTTAATTGAAATGAAAATTGCCAAATATTGTGCAGATTCTGAAACCTTAATTTTGACCCACTGTGGTGGTGGTGGTCGTGCATCATTGGCTGCATTAACTTTGCAAAAGATGGGTTATACCAATGTCCATGCTATAACAGAGACATTTGAAGATATAAAAGATGCTTTTGGCTAATCCTGTCTAAGATCAATTTAATAGACTTACTAAGAAGATTATTCGAAACGATTTTTAGTTTCAGAAAATGAGCCTTTTACAGAATGTAAAAATACAGCTGCTGATATCCCTGTCGAACCGAATATCATACACATCACCATGATTTGATATCTGACTGCAATCAAAGGTGATACTCCAGACAATATTTGTCCAGTCATCATACCTGGCACTGATACCAGCCCAACAGCTAGTAGCATATTGGTTATTGGTATCAATGAAGTTCGGAGTGCAATAACTTTTGCTTTTTCATATGGCTGACCTTGTCTAAGTTCTGACTCTAAACGTTCAGCTGCCAGACTTATACCGTTCATCGAGCTTGCAAAAATCATTCCCCCCAGTGGAATCATGTAGCTAGGTGAATACCAAGGATTTAATGACAAGACACCTTGAGTCATCAAGAGAAGAACTGTAACTCCACCTAAAACTATCGAATAAACAGCGTTCAATAATAATGTTTTTCGAGGTAAGGAAGTTGTTCTTAACGATATCCAACTGGCTACTAATAGCATGATAATGAGTACTGTAATTACAATGTAATTACTATTGGTTTGAAAAATATATGTTAGCACATATCCAATCAATAATAACTGGACTAACATTCTGAAAATCGCGTAGATAGTCGTTTTATAACCCATATTCCAACGCCATATTATGGCGATAACCACTAAAACTGGAATAAACGCTAAAGATAAATTAGCTAAAGAGATATTTTGTACAATATTGTTCATAAAAAATTAACTTTATCTATCTCAAATGGAGAATCACGGATGTTTGCTAGTATCGTAGTGAAAGACAACTTAATCCACCATCTAATTTCTTAAACTCTGAAACATCTGTTTCTATTACCTGATAGCCTGCATTCGTAATTCTTTGCTTTGTAGTTGGGTACCCTTGTGGAATGATTACTGTTTCATTAACCCAAATACAATTAGCAGCATAACTTTCTTTTTCAGGAATTTCTATTGGATTGTAGTGTCCAAAGTAAGAATCGTTTATAAATTCACCACTAACAACTAAATTATTTTTCTCTAAGTAGGACAAACTAGTTTTTAAATGTAGTACCTTATTTAAGGAAATAGTTGATCCGCTCATACCATATTTTTTTAGAATCTGGATAATTTGTTTGGCGCCTTCATGATTGGTCCGCTCTGATAGTCCGATATAGTAGTGACCCCCAACCATCATAATATCTCCACCATCTATAGTTCCAGGCGCTTCTATCGCTTCGATGTTGTTAAATCTTTGTTTTAGTACAAACTCTATCTCATGCACTTCACCTCTTCGTGAAAGAGCACCAGGACGCGTGATAATTGCACATTTTGGAGTGATTAGTGCAACATCTTCTACGAAAGTAGAATCAGGATATTCTTCACAAGGTTCCAATACAAGAACATCTAAACCACATTTTGTTAAAGCATCAATATAAGATTGATGCTGAATGATTGCTTGTTCATAATTTGGCAATCCTAGAGTTATTGAATTGCTTAAACCCTCAACAATACTTCTTCCTGGAGTTCTTACAATGGCATTGGTAAACACAAGATGACTCATCAATTAATCTTCACCATTCTATCCAGTTGGTGTTTCGACATATAGCTTCAAGTCCTTTTGTGAGGGTCTTTTCTTCTTTTGCATAGTTTATTCTTATACATTGGTGTTGATGACTCCATTCATCATCCAATCCAATAAAAAAAATCATGCCCAGGTATGATGTAGACGCCTTCAGCTTTGAGGTCTTTGTAGAGTTGTTCGGATGTTATTGATAAATTTGGAAACCAAAGCCACATAAAAAATGCGCCTTCAAGTTTATGAAGATATACATCTGTATCAGCAAGTATAGTATTAAAAAGACTGACTGCCGTTGTCGCCTTTTCTTCGTAGTAAGGCCTTATAACCTCTTGACAAAGTCGCAGTAATTCCTGATCCTTAATCATTCTTGTGAGCAAGCTAGGTCCAACACTACTTGGCGCTAAAGCCATAATTCCACTTATTCTACTTAAAGCTTCAATGGTCCCATGATTAGCAATAACGATTCCAGTTCTAAGACCCGGAAGGCCAAGCTTTGATAGCGACATGCACAAAATAATGTTGGCATTCCACTTCAGTGATGCTTGGGTATAAATAGCACCTGGAAAGGGTTGTCCATAGGCATTATCAATAATCAATGGAACCCCATACTCTTGAGCAATTGAATCTAATTGATTGAGCTCATCATCTGTAATAACGTTGCCAGTTGGATTTGTCGGTCGTGAAATGCAAATTGCACCTATATTGCTAGATTTCACAACAGAAATCAATTCTTCAAAATTGATTTGATATTTAAATTGCTTATCATCCAACATCTGGATTTTGGGCTTTATCGAGACAAACATGTCGTCTGTAATTCCTTGATCTGCATAGCCAATATATTCAGGAACTATTGGCAACAGAATTTTTTTATGGGAGCCGTTTGACATTTCTCCTGCAAACAAATTAAAGAGACTGAAAAAACTACTTTGAGATCCATTTGTGATGGCTATATTTTTGTCATCCAACGCCCAATCATAGTGATCGTTGAGCATCACCACTAATGCTCTAATAAACTCCTCGCTCCCTTGCGGACCATCATAAAATCCAATCATTTGATCAACACCTGAGCCGGCAATAAGTTTTTGTAGTTCATCTACAAATTTATCATGCGCGGCTGGAATGATTGCTGGGTTGCCACCTCCTAGCATTACAGTATTTGGATCATTGCTGTGATTAGCTTTTCCAAGGTCAGCCATCAACTGGGTAATGCCACTTTCTCGTGAAAATCTTTTGCCAAACTTTGAGTAGTCTGTGTTAGTCATTTTGCTGATATAGAAAAAATTTATTGGAGGATATTTTGAACAAGTTGAACCCAGTAACTAGCTCCAATGGGAAGTATTTCGTCATTAAAGTCGTATTGCGTGTTATGTAACATACAGCCTCCTTTAGGGCTATCCTCAGGAACCAATCCGTTACCAATCCAGATATAGGCGCCCTCTGATGCATTTAACAAAAAGGCAAAATCTTCAGATCCCATAGTTGGCTGTTCATTTCTCAGTACGTTATTTTCGCCAACCACCATACTTGCAGCATTGGCACAAAGCTCAGCATGCTTTGGTATGTTGATTGTTGCAGGGTAGTTTCCCACCGATTCAAATGTTGCACTTGCTCCCATGGATTGACTAACACCTTCAACAATGTTCTTTATTTTTTCCTTAACTTCATCTCCCACTTCTTTGCTGAAGTATCTTAATGAGCCAGTTAATTGCATATCATCAGGGACGACGTTAGAAACAGTGCCAGCATTGACCATCGTTATACTCACAACTGCAGAATTAAGTGGTGCCACATTTCGAGCAACGACGCTTTGAAGGGCACTAATAATTTGTGCACCAACAACAACAGGATCAATACATTGGTCAGGCATAGCGGCATGACCACCTTTTCCTTTAATGCTTATGTTAAGTGTTTCGTTGGCAGCCATCACTGCTGTATCATGCACAGCGAACTGACCTTCAGCTATACCTGGAAAATTATGCATACCGTATACCGCTTGACATGGAAACTTTTCAAATATCCCTTCCTCAACCATCACGCGACCACCGCCACCGCCTTCTTCAGCGGGTTGAAATATAAAATGCACTGTACCTGAAAAATCATTATTTTCTTTAAGATAAATTGCAGCCCCAAGAAGCATCGTTGAATGGCCATCATGACCACAAGCATGCATCTTGCCATCATGAACCGATTTATAACTAAAATCATTAAGTTCTTGAATTGGGAGGGCATCCATATCGGCTCGAAGACCAATAACATTACCATCTCGTTGGCCATGAACTGTTGCAATAATACCGGTGACAGCTAATCCGCGATGAATCTCAATATCATGAGATTGCAATACGGATGCAATGAAATCGCTAGTCATCTTTTCTTTAAAACTGAGCTCTGGGTGCTGGTGTAGATGGTGTCGCCAAGTCACCATTTGTTCATGTAAGTCAGACTTGTTTGCAATTTTTGACATAAGTTTCTTTTGTAAAAAGTTCGAATATTAAACCATATTTGGATACAAAATACTCACCAAAATTCTAAGATTAAGATTATTAAGAGTTGACTAACTAAAAGAAAGCTATCATCCCATGTAATAACTTTATGTCATGGGATTTTATTATGTTACGATCTTAAACATTCATGTTTTGGATCAAAGGGTGACTCTTCTATAACTATAGCTTGGTACTTTTTGCCCAATATTTCAATCTCAAGTTCAGTACCAATCTCTGCCAAGTCAGCCCTTACCAATCCAAGTGCTAATGATTTTGCACAACGCCACCCGTAACCACCAGAAGTTCCTCTTCCAACAACTTCACCATTTTTATAGATGGCTTCAGAGCCGCGTGCATCGGCGTCAACAACACCTAAAACTTCCATAGTAACAAAGCCATTATCTGAACCACGCTTTTGCCATTCTTCCAATGCAGCTTTACCAATAAAATCATCTTCTTTATCGAACCGAACAAAACGATCAAGACCAGACTCAAAAGCAGAGTATTCAATCGACATCTCTCTTGGTATTAAACGGTAAGATTTTTCTAAACGCATACTGTCCATTGCACGAATACCAAATGGCTTGATATCAAACTCAGCACCAGCTTCCATTACTTGATCAAAGATGTAGTTTTGCATCTCAATTGGATGATGTAATTCCCAACCCAATTCGCCAACAAAGTTAACTCGAAGGGCTTCAGCAGTAGCATACCCTACATTAATTTTTTTCCCAGATAACCATTTAAAACTATCGTTAGACAAATCAGTATCCGTCAATTTTTGAAGTACATCACGTGACCTAGGTCCAGCCAACACCAATACACCAGTTTGTGTTGTTACTCGCTGAATACTGACACTTCCATCAGTTGGTAAAAGCTTAAACAAGTAATCATGGTCATGGGCCTCAAATGCGCCTGCCGATACCAAGTAATAGCTTTGTGGGCCTGTTTTATAGGCTGTGAATTCTGCGCGCACTCCGCCATTCAATGACAACATGTGTATCAAACTAATACGACCAATATTCATTGGCATTTTGTTCGCAAATATTGACTCTAGCCATGCTTCTGCACCCGGGCCTTTAACCACACATTTTGCAAATGCAGACATATCTAAAAGTCCAACTTTTTTATTAACATGTTTACATTCATTGCCAACGTGTTCAAAATAGTTTGAGCGTCGAAAAGAGTTTTTTTCGACAATACGACCATCCTCTAGAGGACTAGAGTGATTTTTGTTAAGCAGCACTTGAGATGGGTCAGACTGGTTGAGGTCTTCTGCGCTTAGAGCGTAATCATCACTTGGCATAAACCAGTTTGGCCTCTCCCAGCCATAGACGGAACCGAAAACTGCACCCAAATCCTTCATGCGATCATAGCAAGGAGCTGTTTTTAATGGTCTCGCGGCACCTCGTTCCTCATCTGGGTAGTGCGGGGTAAAAACATTTGAATATGCTTCTTCATTTTTCTCTCTTAAGTATCCACGGGTGGCATATGGTCCAAAACGACGAGGGTCCACCCCCATCATGTCAACCGTCGGTTCACCATCAACTATCCATTCTGCCAACTGCCATCCCGCACCACCTGCAGCTGTAATACCAAAACTATGTCCTTCATTGAGCCAAAAGTTTTTCAATCCAGGTGCAGGTCCAACGATTGGATTTCCATCAGGGGTATAGGCAATAGCTCCATTATAGACATCCTTAATTCCCACCTCACCAAACGCTGGCACTCGATTCATACAAAATTCAATATGCGGCATCAAACGATCAAGTTCGCTATTAAATAACTCATATTGACAATCATCGCTCGGTCCGTCTATATAGCAAACTGGTGCTCCTTTTTCATATATCCCCAACAGCAAACCTCCCGCCTCCTCGCGCAAGTAATAGCCGGCGTCAGATTCACGTAATACTCCCATCTCATGTAAACCTTGTTTTTTGCGCTCCAGAATTTCTGGATGAGGTTCAGTGACAATAAATTGATGTTCAACAGGAATCACTGGTATATCTAAACCCACCATTTCTCCGGTTTTTCGAGCAAAACTACCTGTACAAGAAACAACGTGCTCACAGGCAATATCACCTTGATCAGTTTTAACTATCCAGCTATGATCTTTTTGCTGTTCCATTGAGGTAACCTTAGTGTTTTCATATATTTCAGCGCCACGGTTTCTTGCTCCTTTACATAATGCTTGCGTCAAATCAGCTGGCTGAATATATCCATCATCAGGGTGTTGAATGGCTCCAACCAAACCTTCAGTGTTACATAGAGGCCATATTTCTTTAACCTCATCGGGTGTTAAGAAATTAACGTTTACACCTACAGTGCTTCCTACACCTGCATAATATTTATACTCATCCATACGATCTTGGCAATTTGCAAGGCGGATATTTGAAACCACACTAAAGCCCACATTCATGCCAGTTTCTTCTTGAAGTTCATGATAAAAATTAACGGAATATTGGTGCAATTTGCCAACTGAGTAACTCATATTGAATAGAGGTAACAGACCAGCAGCATGCCAAGTTGAACCCGAAGTTAAATCTTTACGCTCAAGTAATACAACATCGGTCCATCCTTTTTTTGCTAAATGATAAAGCGTTCCAGCACCTACAACACCTCCACCAATAACAACGACTTGTGCTTTATTTTTCATTACACCCCCAAGGATAATTCAACTTAAAAAACGGCATTATATACCTAAATTATAGCAATTACTTTATTTACTTAATGGTAGAATTTCTTGAAATTTAATTTATGTGATATTTGACTCGTTTTGCGGAGGACACAATGAAACTGATCATAATCAAATGGCGTGATATACCCACCCAAGTGATGATTAAAAAGAGTCGTAGAGAAGTAGAAAAAGTTCAACTAGATAATCGATTTATGGAAGCAGTTGATTCTGCGGCTACTATTGCAGATGCTACAGATACTGACGCTTATATTTCGGATTGGCATAATGAGATAATCGATATACCTGATGGCGACATGAAGGAACCGGTTGCTGGTAAAGCAGCAGAACTAGAGTCAGCTTTTACACAAAATGTACTTCTAGATTACGTTAATAATGGAGGCTATAAACCTTAAGCCTTTACGAGGTCTAAATCAAATTTTATTCTTCTAAAGTATATTTAGCGTGTAAAAAATTTAGTGTTTCTCTGATTCTTGGCTCTTTAAGTAAATAGCTAATTATATTTTTAGATGAATTTAACAATTCAGCATAATCAAGATCACTCGCTTCTGGAGCCTTGGAATTAAATACAACTGAAGCAGTTGCCCAGTTTCTGCTTAACTTATAAAAACCAAAATTTTCTTCAAGCTGTGAAAGTTTTCCACTCAAATAAGCATCGTCCCTAAGTAATACTCGTCTTGAATCAATCTTTACAACTCCATCAACATCAGTCTTTGCATCATGATCATCATAACACTCAACCAAAACCATACCTTCACGATGAGCAATAGCAATACGTTTTTTATCTAAAGACTTATCGTGATGAATTAGTGTTCCTAGTAAATCGCTGAATGTATTCCTTACAACGATCGGTGTTTTAGTCTTTAAAGAAGCCTTGATAGCTCGAGGATGAATTACTCTTGAACCTTCATCAGCCATCGCCAAAATCTGATTGACACTAATCGACGCTAGATATCTTGATCCCGAGACCAGATTTGGATCACAATTTGCAATACCATCTATATCAGAAAATATTTCTACTTTCTCTGCACCTAAGGCAGCAGCTAATGCAACAGCAGAGGTATCACTACCACCACGACCTAATGTTCGAATATCACCTCTATCATTAACTCCCTGGAAGCCCGCTACAACAGCAATACTCCCTTCATTAAGTGCTTCTATAATACGCACTGGATTAATCTCAATTATTTCCGCATTACCAGCATTATCATCTGTTAAGATGCCTGCCTGTCGTCCATTAAAAGAGATTGCAGCTAACCCATTTTGACTTAATAGGTGTGTAAAGAAAGCAGAACTTATACTCTCACCAACACTCATAATTAGATCTAGCTCTCTCGGACAAACATTGGGACCAACTTCTTTTAATAAGTTAACGAGCGTATCGGTTGAATAGGGTTCCCCTTTACGACCCATAGCAGAAACTACAACGACAATCTTTTCACCAGCCTCAGCATAGTGTTTGACATGCGTCAAGGCGCTTTCACGACAACTATCATCCCTGAGACTTGTCCCCCCAAACTTCATCACAATAGGTGCGTTATTCTTTGCCATTATTAATACAAAAAAAAGGATGCATTATATCTTGCCAATTGAAGCATGGCAACTATATCATCTCGATTGTGAACTATGTTAAATGAAAATACAACTATTATAAAAAAAGAAGAAACTTGATTGCAATTGATAAAATCTGGTGTGATAATTAAATTATCTGTTGTGTTCGTGCTTTGATTTATTTCCCTGAGCCGATTACGTAAATAATAGGAGATGAGATTGGTTACTATTGTGCAAGCCCATCCTTGAATGGGAAACCTACGGTAAGCATCGAACTTCCGCCTTGAGCCATATGGTTCAGGTCCATGTCAACACGGCACAACGGACATCTATCTAACCTCCCTTTTATTTAAATACCGTTTCTGTAAACTTTAATTCCTATAGTTGGCATTTTTTTTTCATATTCAAATTAAATATAGTTAAATAAATGGTACTGATAAAATTAGTCTATTGCTTTAATATTATTTCTAATGAAAGAGTTACGAAGTCAACTCAGAGAACGCCGAAAATCGATTGATATTCCTACTCGCAAGAAACAGGGCAAAAAAATCCTCCATCAATGTCAAAAAAATGGACTATTTAGAAGTGCTAAACATATCGCAATATATACTCCAAACGATGGAGAAGTGGAAACAGAAAATACAATAGATTTTCTTAAAAATCGAGGCTTCTGGGTCTACTTGCCAATATTGGCAGGAGAAAAACTCAAGTTTGCAAAGATTGGAAAATGCTTTAGAAAAAATCGTTTCGGCATTAATGAGCCGGTTTCTACCGCTCTCATGGGAGCTCATCAAATGGACCTTATTTTGATGCCGTTGGTAGGATTCGATAAACACAAAAATCGCTTAGGTATGGGTGGTGGCTTCTATGACAAAACTCTTAGTTTTCAAAAAAATCGTTTGAACTACAGGGTGCCGAAACTTTTTGGTTTAGCGTTTGACTGTCAGGAAGTAGAGCAACTGGACACTAAGCCATGGGATATGCCTGTTGATGGCATTATTACGCCGACAAGATTTATTGGATAGTTAATTTTGAGGAATTACAAAAACGCATAATATTACTCTGACTTACCCAAGGCCTGCTTCTGAAAAAAAGACTTCAGAATTGGTGTCTCGTCAATAACATTCATCCCAAGTCCTCTTAACCAACGAAGGGGTTCGTTATTTTCCTTGTATATCCAATCCAGACCTGTCATAGTTTTAGCCATAAGCTCATTATCTAATCTCCGTGCCCTTGCATATTTTCTTAATACTGAATGATCACCTAAGGCTTTACCACTATTGGTCAAAAGTTGAAGATTAAGTTCTCTAGCATCAGCAAAACCTAAGTTAACGCCTTGACCTGCCAAAGGATGGATATTGTGAGCAGCATCTCCAATAAGTGCTAAGTTAGGCTTTGTATAGTCTTTAGCGCTTCGCTCAATAAGAGGGAAGACGTGCCTGTCAGTTTCCAGTTCAAGATTACCAAAACGATACTCAACAGCCTCAGATAAAGATTGGTTAAATTTGTTATGGTCTAGTTTTGTCAACTCATCCGCTAGGTAGTTCTTGCACGACCAAACAATTGACGCCTGATTTTCCGATAGCGGCAATAAAGCAATTATGCTATCTGATAAAAAACGCTGCCATGTTGTTTTCTGGAAAGACTTTTCACCAATAATGTTAGCAATAATTGCTTTTTGTTGATAATCACGCTCGTTTACTGGAATTGCTGACAAGGTTCTTACCGGCGAATTTGCTCCATCTGCACCGACAAGCAATCGACAAGACAAACTGGCTTCATTATCAAGGTTTACTTCGTAGCCAGATTCGGTTTTTTTTAAACCACTGAATTTTGCATTGATGTGCTCAATTTTATTTTTATCAATACCACCAAATAAGGCAGACTGAATTAAATCATTCTCGATAATATACCCAAGATGATCCATATTCTCGTCCTTTGCATGAAAGTTAAGACGTCCGTGAGAATTCTGATCCCACACCTTGGTTGCGATAAATACTTGCTTCCTCTTAATATTGTCCCAAATATTGAGAGATTTTAGATATGCCTCTGAGGACAGTGTAATTGCACTGACACGAGTATGAAACATCTTACTGATTGATGGGTCAATAGTATTCGGTTCGACAATTGCAATTGAACAGTTTTTTTTCTGAGAAAGATCTACAGCAAAAGCAAGGCCTACCATTCCCCCACCAATTACAATGACATCGAACTCTTGCAACTATCCCTCTCCAGAGATTGTCATTTCACCAATAAGTGTTGAACCAACCTTAAGGTTACTCCTGTTGTCAACATCACTGCCCACCGAGACAATATCTCTCATCATGTTTTTGAGATTGCCGGCAATGGTGATACCCGATACTGGGTGTTGTATTTCACCATTTTCAACCCAAAAACCACTCGCTCCTCTTGAATAGTTCCCAGTCGTTATATTGACACCGTGGCCCATCAGATCCGTCACAATAAGCCCTCTACCCATACTCTTAGTAAGTTCAACTAAGCCGCCATCAAAGTTGGCACCAATACAACAGTTGCTGACGCCACCCGAATTTGCCGTTGATTTTAAACCTAACTGATTGGCAGAATATTGTCCCATGATATAACTTGAAACACTGCCGTTTTCTATAAAAAACTGCTTTTTCTTTAACACACCATCTTGATCAAAGGCTCTCGCACCGAGAGTTTTTACTTTAAGTGGATCTTCATATACATTGATCGTTTTAGGTAGCACATCTTTACCCAAAGAGTCCAATAAAAATGAAGTTTTTTTGTATTGTCTAGAACCACTAAGAGCGCCAAGTAGTTGAGAAAATAAACCAGAAGATTGTCTTGGAGTAAAAATGATTGGGCATTTTTGGGGATTTAAGTGACGAGAGCCTAACTTCTCTTGGGCTAATTTCGCTGCCCCTAAGCCAACTTCCGTAGCCGATGTCAGGTCATTAGCGTCAAGGGCAATGCCGTATTCATAAGCTGTCTGCATCTCTTCATTGCGCTTGGCAATTAATGAACAGAAAAGCGTGTGTTTGGTATTTTTTAATTTTGCAATCAAGCCATTAGAATTTGCATAGATGCTTTCTCCTTCAAAACTTGAAAGCTCTGCGCCATCAGAGTTATCTATCTCTGGCTGTTCAAGAGCAATTTGCTCACACTCCATGGCAATATCAATACTTTTCTTGGCATCTAGATTCCAAGGATGATAAAGTTCTAGGTCGGGGAATTGCCACGCCATCCTGTCACTCGGCGCTAAGCCGTTAAAAGGATCCTCTTGGGTATATTTTGCGATTAAGCAGGCAGACTCAATTGCATTTTTTAAACTCTTTTCACTAAGGTCAACGCTAGTCGCCTGACCCTTATTTTGACCAATATAAACACTGATATCAAAGCTTGCATCAAGGTGATACTTTAATGTTTCTACTTCTGACAGCCTCACTGTAGTAGAAACACCTGAACTTTTACCTACTGAAAATTCGTAGTCGGTTGCTTGTTGCTCTTTTATTAAATCTATAGCAAGCTCTGTAGTTTCTTCAAGGGTATTCATAACGATAAATTATACTCAGCGATTAACTATTAATGATTTTTCTATCAACGGCTACTTGACTCTATAGGTGTTTCAATAGCTTGACTAACTCGCTGAACCTCTAAGAGATGAATGCGACGTGAATCCGTTTTTAGCACCTTAAATTGAAAACCATGAAGCGTAATTTCACTCATTTGTTCAGGCAAGTATGTAAAACCTGAGATAACCAAGCCTGCCACGGTGTCATAATCATCATTCGTTATAGATGTATCAAAAAACTCATTAAATTCAATTAAAGGGGTGTTGGCTTGAAGCAAATAACGGCCATCGCCATAGTCAATAATATTATCTTCTTCAAGATCATGTTCATCCTCAATTTCGCCAACAATTTGCTCAATCACATCTTCAAGAGTAACGAGACCTGCAATTTCACCGTATTCATCCATCACTATCGCCATATGAGACTTATTTTGTTGGAACTCCCTTAAAAGTCCTCCTAAAGGCTTGCTTTCAGGAACAGATAGTACCTCTCTAAGATACTCACGGTAGTTAAATTCATCACTACCATCTTGGGCAAAATGAGAAAGTAAGTCTTTCGCCAGTACGATGCCTAAAATGGAATCCTGATCCTGGTTGTGAATCGGAAAGCGAGAGTGATATGAACTCACCATGATCTTCAATAATTCGGCTGTAGAGAATTCAGAATCAATCATTATCATCTTCGATCTTGGAACCATCACATCACGCACTTTTAGACTTTCGACTTGCATAGCCCCTTCAATCACCGACCGACTGTATGGATCAATAACTAGATTATCTTCTGCCTCTTCCAAGGCTTGCATTAATTGCGCTCTAGGTTTTAAAGTTTGATGAAAAAACTTACTGAATAACCTTTGAAAAAAAGGCCGACTCGGAGGTTTGTCTTCGCTCATGTATTTTTGAATTTTATTTTCAGTAGTCTATCTTACCTTAGATTAGTCTTTTTTTACACTTCGCATTGCTTTCCCCTTAGCTGCACGCTCTTTTCGCACTTTTTTAGGGTCAGCGATCAAAGGGCGGTAAATCTCAACACGATCCTTTTCACGTAATACTGTATCAAGTGTTGCAAACTTAGAAAAAATACCAACCTTATCTTTTGTAAGATCAATTTGGTCATAGGTGTCTAGAACGCCAGAAGCCTCGATAGCTTCTTTTATTGTAGTTCCTTCTTCAACTTCCAGACTAACTAGGCTTTGCTTATCAGGAAGCGCATAGGCAACTTCAACGATCATAAATATCACTCATTGTTTGTGCATCATTAAAATTAAGCGATCCTTCATAAATCGCTCTCCCAGTAATAGCACCAATTATACCGTGATGGGAATTTTTGAGAAGCACTGCAATATCATCAAGATTAGCTATACCTCCAGAGGCAATAATTGGAATAGAGGTTTTCTTAGCAAGATCGACAGTTGCCATAACATTCACACCTTGTAACATTCCATCCCTTGCTATATCAGTATAGATAATTGAACTGACACCTTCCTGTTCAAACTTTTTTGATAAATCAACTACATTTATATCTGTCTGTTTAGCCCAACCATCAGTCGCAACAAGACCGTTGTTAGCATCTAAACCAACAATAATTTTTCCTGGGAACTCTCTACATAACTCTGAAACAAACTCAGGATGAGTCACAGCCATCGTACCAATAATAAGATAACTAGTACCTGCTTCAATATATGCGTTGGCAATTTTAATATCACGAATACCACCACCAATTTGAATCGGCAGCTCTGGAAAAGCTTGGGTAATTTTATTGATACAATTGGCATTAACTGGTTTACCTTCAAAAGCACCGTTAAGGTCAACCAAATGCAATCTTCTTGCCCCTTCATTGACCCATTTAGTGGCTATTTCACTGGGGTCATCTGAAAAAACTGTTGTATCAGACATCAAGCCTTTTCTAAGTCGAACGCATTGACCATCTTTTAAATCTATTGCGGGAATAATCAGCATAAAATTTGTTAATTATATTTGAGAGTTTGCTTGATTCGGGTTAACTTATCTCTGAAGTTCGTTATTATATGCGTTTCAATATTCTTGTCTGATATTTTCACCATTGTCATGAATCTTTATTGAGCTACAATTTTTCTTTAATTGACTATGTCTTAACTTGGTTTTTTTAAATCGCTTCTAATTCTTCTAAGTTCCAACGTGGCTTAACCAGAATTTCATAGTGATCGTTTCTTTGACCAGAAATTAAGCGGTAATGGCCCGCAAGAGCAATCATTGCTCCATTATCTGTACAAAATTCGGGGCCTGGGTAATGAACATTGACGTTAAGTTTTTTTGCCATTTCATCTATGGTTTGACGAAGTGTTAAATTGGCACTCACTCCTCCTGCAACAATAAGTGTTGCAAATCCCGTCTGTTCGAGCGCCCTTCGGCATTTAACCGTCAAAGTTTCAGTAGCAGCGACTTCGAAAGCCTTAGCGATACTAGCTTTTTCTTCCGGAAATTTTATATATGTGTTTCGAGCAAATGTCTTTAAACCGCTAAAACTAAAATCTAGGCCTGGTCTATCAATCATTGGTCGAGGAAAATAGAATCGACCTTCCTCTCCCCGGGTGGCTAAATGAGCCAATGCTGGGCCTCCAGGATATCCTAAACCAAGAATTTTTGCTGTCTTATCAAAAGCTTCTCCGACCGCATCATCCAATGATTGGCCTAATATTTTATATTCACCTATACCATCAACCTCGACAAGAAGGGTATGCCCCCCTGAAACCAGAAGTGCCACAAATGGAAATTGTGGCTTTGATGAATCTAAAAGTGGTGCAAGCAAATGACCCTCCATATGGTGAACACCTAAAGCAGGAATTCCCAAACCCCATGCAAGACTCTGTGCAATAGAACCTCCCACAAGTAAAGCACCCGACAAACCCGGTCCAGCAGTGTATGCAATACCAGTTAATTCCTCTAACTTAATGTTACTTACCTTAAGTGTTTCTCTAATTAACGGCAAAGTTCTTTGAATATGATCCCTAGAAGCAAGTTCTGGCACTACGCCACCATATTCAGCATGTAAATCTACTTGTGAAAACAATTTATGAGCGAGCAAACCCCGATCACTACTGTAAAGCCCTACACCTGTTTCATCGCAAGAAGATTCGATGCCTAATGTAGCAAATGATTTCTTACTCACTGATAGTTTCGCCTAAGTAAACCTTTTTTACATCATCATTCGTCAAGATAGATTCTTTGGCTCCTTGTGCAATTATCTTGCCAGAATTTAAAACATAAGAACGATTGCAAGTATCAAGCATTTCTCGATAATTGTGATCTGTAATTAAAATGCCAATACCTTTATTTCTAAGCTGATAGATGATTTCTTGAATATCACCAACTGAAATAGGATCAATACCTGCAAAAGGCTCATCTAATAAAATAAATTTTGGGTCCATTGCAAGTGATCTGGCAATTTCGACCCGCCTACGCTCACCTCCTGAAAGAGTAATACCTTTGATATGACGAACATGTTCAACATTAAGCTCTGATAAAAGCTCTTCAAGTCGATGTTTTCTCAGCTTAGCTGGCAACGTTTTATTTAGCTCTAAAACAGCCATGATATTATTTTCAACACTTAATTTTCGAAAAATTGAAGGCTCTTGTGGTAGATAGCCAAGCCCTAAATTAGCACGCTTATGAATCGGCATGTGCCCAATACTTTTATGGTTAAGAAACACCTCACCCTTATTAGATCTAACCAAACCACAGGTGATATAAAAACAGGTCGTTTTACCAGCTCCGTTTGGCCCAAGCAGTCCAACAATTTCTCCTGCTTTGACGTCAAAGGAAACGTCACTTATAACTTCACGTCGAGCATACGTCTTATGAATATTTTTAACTTCTAATATATGGTCTGACATCCGTTTTTTCTGTTTGAATATGGGTGCAACTATCTTACCCTAAATATATTGTATATGCTTAGAGCTATATAGTTCTTTGACTCCATTTTTTGTCAATATTTTTAGTGCTCCTTGAGAGCTCACACCGACCACTTCACCTTCAAAAGACTCTTCTAGATTTGTGTATTTGATTTGTTTGCCTTTAAGCAAATCATATTTTTCCCAGTCCAATTGAAAATCATCAAACCCGAATATACTAAAATGCTCTGACATAACCAGAATCTTGTTGATGATCATAGCAGTCAATAACTTAATATCAGGCAAGGTTTTTGTTGTTTTTTTCAAATCAGTCCAAGGTTTATTTAAAATCATACTTTGATCTATAGAATAATTTATACCTACCCCAATGACTACAGATTGGTTTCTTGATTGCATCTGATTTTCTAACAAAACTCCAGCCAATTTTTTATTCTCAAAATAGATATCATTGGGCCATTTGATTTTAAAACCCTCAACTAAACACTCCTTCTCGAGAACCTTTACGATTGCCAGTCCAACGACTAAACTAACCCCATTTAGGTTACACTCTTGTGAGAAATTGCGTCGAATGGAAAACAAGATACTACCATCCATCTGTGACTCCCAATGCCTCCCATGTTGTCCTTTTCCTTGAGTCTGTTCACGAGCAAGACATAGCTGCACCTTATCTGTAAAGGTTCTATTGGTAAGAAAAAGATTTGTACTCTCAATCGAGTCAAAAAAATGACATTCTAGATCTTTTGGTAATAAATCGATTAGAGAAGAATAATGGACCACGTAACCAGAAAAATAATTAAAGACAAAAGCACAGCAGCCGATGCAACATCCTTTGCATATCCTGAAAGCTTATGGTGTTCCATACTGATTCGATCTACCACAGCTTCGATAGCTGAGTTCAACATTTCAACTATTAAAACAATAAAAATAGGGATAATCAATAATACCCTCTCAACTTCAGATTCACCAAGCATATAGCCAATCGGTATCAAAAATATAGCTAACCAAATCTCTAGCCTAAAGGCGAACTCAGATTGATAGCAAGCCTTGAATCCTTGAGCTGAATAGACACATGCAGATAGAAGTTTTTTAATACCTGTTGGTTTGGTGTTATTGTCCATATAATCTTTACCTCCAGATGATGAGTCTCATTTGGAAGGATGTAATACTTTGTTAAAATATTAGTATCAATTTTACAATAAAAAAAAATTGGCGTTGCTTATGAAAATTGCACTTGGTGTTGAATATGAAGGAACTGATTTTCACGGTTGGCAGATTCAGGAAAATGGACTCAGAACAGTACAGGGGGTTGTTGAAATAGCCTTATCTAAAGTTGCAGACCATTCTGTCCGCGTGTTTTGCTCTGGCAGGACAGATGCAGGTGTACATGCAAAAGAACAGGTCATTCATTTTGAAACTGATTCAAATAGAGACCGTGAGGCTTGGCTATTTGGTGGTAACGTCAACCTCCCGAGCGATGTAAACTTCACCTGGGTTAAAAAGGTCAACGATGGGTTTCATGCAAGGTTTGATGCTTACGCTAGGTTATACGAATATCAAATACATAACCACCCTGTGCGCTCCTCTTTAAAAGCAAACTACAATTTATGGGAGCCAAGGACACTTGATATCAAGAAGATGAGAAGCGCTGCGGATTTTTTAATTGGCGAACATGACTTTTCAGCTTTTAGGGGGAAATTGTGTCAAGCAAAATCCCCTATTAAAACTATAGAATCTATAGAGATAATTAACACTGACGATACTTTACTGATCAAAATCAAAGCCAATGCATTCCTGCATCATATGGTCCGCAATATAGTCGGAACGCTTCTTAAAATAGGTAGAGATGAGAGGAAAGTTGACTGGATGTTGTCAGTTTTACAAAGCGAAGATCGCAAAAAAGCTGGTCCAACAGCTGAACCTCAGGGCTTGTATTTCGTTAAAGCTTATTATCACAATTTTTAAAAAAGATAGTAATCCAACAAAAAATTAGGAGATATTGATTACCTTGCCGTTGTGCTCTTCCTCACCTTCGAGCTCTTTCCAAACATGCTTAAGTGCCTGAGCTGTGCGACTAAAAAAACGATCTTCACCGAAACGCTTTTTAAATCCAGAACGAAATAATTCAGCCTCTAATCTTTCAGTTCTTGAAAAAATTATTTGTATTCCAGAGTCTGAACAGGACTGAACCAACTCAGATAACACTTCTTCACCACTAGCATCAATTTGATTGAGAGCGCCAACATCAACGACAATATATTTTAATTGATCTTTATTTTTAGCGATTATTTCAAGCATCTGTGTTTCAAAGTAAGCGGCATTAGCAAAATATAGTGATCCGCTATATTTAACAAGTTTCACGACATCACTACTTTCAATATCCTCACCTCCAAAGGGAGAAAAATGAATCGACCCTTCTTGCACAGCTAATTCAGTGAACTTTGGTTGTGTAGTTCGATAAAGAAACAATCCCAGAGATAAAATAATGCCAAATGCTATGCCGTTTTCAAGGTGTGGCGCAAAAATCAGGGTCATTACAAAAGTCGATAGGCCAACAATGCCATCTTGCTTTTCTACTTTCCATGCATGCTTGATTGGTCCAAAATGGATCAAATTCACTACTGCCATTAAAATCACGGCCGCTAAGGTAGCCTGAGGCAGGTGATACAATAAAGGCGTCAACCAAACAATAGTTATACCCACAATAAGGGCTGTCACTACCGAAGAAAAAACCAGTTACTGCGCCAGCTGACATGTTAACTGCGGTTCGTGAAAACGAACCAGAGACTGCATATCCCTGAAAAAAACTTGAGCCAATATTGGACAAGCCTTGACCAATCAGCTCTTGGTTAATATCAAGTCTTTGCTTGGTTTTTGCCGCCATAGATTTAGCGACAGTAATTGCTTCCATAAAACCAATCACAGAGATGGTGATTGCGTAGATGAATAGAGTGCCCATGGCATTAAAATCAAAACTAGGGATTTTGAAACTAAATAAGCCTTCCATATTGATAGAGGAAATAATGGCACCACCCATCGACTCATAGTTAATCAAAAATGAAATCACAGTTGAAACAACTACTACCGTCAAAATCGCGGGAATTCTTGGATAGAGTCGCCTTAATAGCACAATACCAAGTATTCCCATTACAGCCATAGTAAAGGTTGGTATATGAGTATAAAATACTGCAGCTTCCAGCAAACGTCCAATAGTTTCGTAATTTTGGTCTGCATTACAGATAGTGTGCAGACCGTCACTACCGACTTTTTCTAACCTGTCTATCAAAGTCAATGGTTGACAAGCGGAAACCCAATCAGTGTCACTGCTATTGATTACTCTAATGCCAAAAACCTTATGCAGTTGTGAGGTTGCAATGATGATTGCCGCAGCATTTGTAAAACCACTGACAACTGGGTGAGACATGAAATTAATTACAAAACCCATCCTCAGAACACCAAGGAAAAACTGAAATAGCCCAACAATTAGAGCCAATAAGGCTGCATACACAGCATAACTTGAAGCATCGGTCACTATTTCCCCTAGAGCAGCCGCTGTTAATAATGAAACAACTGCAACCGGACCTGTAGATAGCTGTCTTGATGACCCCATAAGAGCACCAATCATGACCGGGAAAAATGAGGCATAGAGTCCATACTGAGGACCCAAACCTGCCAACTGAGCATACGCCATTGACTGAGGAACAATTACTAGAGCAACAGTTATACCTGCCAAAGTATCTGCCTTAAGCACTCTAGGATTTCTTAAATCCTTAATCCATAACAAAAATGGAAATAGTTTTGTTATCCAGTTCATTAAATAATATTTTTTCAGAATATTGTACACACAGACCAAAGACACCAAAAAAATTGCCTGCGACTTTCCATTATAATGTACGAGCTAAATGCCAATCGCTTTGTATTGACTGAATTAATTACCAAATAATATCACTTTTGAGTAGAGATTCATAGAAATTAAAGTGATTGGCAACGATGGTAAAGTGCATAAATTCTTGTGAAAATTGAAGTTGACAGCTCAATTATCAATTAATAAAGCTTAAAAATTTTCATCCCAATCAACGCTAATCACTCTATTTTTTTTATCGACCGAAACGAGGTATGGCTCGATGTAAGGAATCCAGTGCTCTTTATCACCTTTAGTAACTAGAACATTGTTTGAACCTGTATCTACTAGATAGTCCACTACCCCCAAATCAACTCCATTATTATTAATCACTCGAAATCCGTCTAATTCATGCCAATAATGCTCACCTTCATCGAGCTCTGGAAGCTGATCTTTATCAATATATAAACCTTTTCCAATCAGTTGAGCCGCCTGGTCTCTGTTCTCAATGCCTTTTAGATGAGCTACAATAGTCTTGGATTGTTCGCGACCCGTAGTCATTTTAATGGCCTTGAAAGTTCCGTTATGAATAAAGTACCAAGGCTGATATTTAAGGATATTTTTCCTAGGTTCTGTATAAGAAAAAATTTTTACCCAGCCCTGAACACCAAAAAAACCATTAATTTTTCCAACTAATAGCTTTTTTTCTTCTAAATGTGGTGTTAATTCCACCTAATTACTTAGCGTCTTTCTCTTCCGCCGATGTTTCATCTACTGGAGCTTCCTCTGCGGGTGCCTCCTCTGCAGGAACTTCTTCAGCTGCCGCTTCCACTGGAGCTTCCTCTGCGGGCGCCTCCTCTGCAGGAACTTCTTCAGCTGCTTCAGCCTTTGCTGCAGCCTCTAATTCAGCTTTTGCTTTTGCCTCTGCATCTAATTTAGCTTTCTCTGCTGCGGCCTTTTTTGCTGTTTTAGCAGCTAGATATTTTTCACGAATTGAAGGATCTTTATATTCTTTGGCCAATTGCTTCACTCTATCAGAAATCTGTGCACCTTGTGAAATCCAATATGCCAGTTTATCTTCTTCAAGTTGAAGCCTTACTTCTTGTCCGCGAGCAACAGGATTAAAGTATCCAATACGCTCAATATAGCCACTATCTCTTCTCTTTCTAGAATCGCTTACTACAATCGAATAAAAAGGTTTTTTCTTGGCTCCACCTCGGGCTAGTCTAATCTTAACCATGGGTTTTTTGCTTCCTTATATTGTTAAATTCTTAAGGCGGCAGATTATATCAGTTATCGATGTTTCGTGCTAATTTAATTGCATCACCGATGTAGTTAACAGGTGTAAGCTGTGAAAGCTCTTCTTTGGCATGAAAAGGTATATTCAACGAATCCACAAAATCTTTTATTATTTCAGCGTCAATCTTCTGGCCACGAGTTAAGGATTTAAGTTTTTCATAAGGGTTTTCAACACCATATCGACGCATCACTGTTTGGATAGGTTCTGCTAGAACCTCCCATGAATTGTTCAAATCAGATAGCATATGTTCGTCGTTTGTTTCTAATTTAGAAATACCCTTACAAATTGAAGTATAGGAGATTAAGCTATGAGCACAAGCGACACCTAAGTTTCTTAAGACTGTTGAGTCTGATAAGTCCCTCTGCCAGCGTGAAATAGGCAATTTCGAAGCTAGATGATCGCCTATCGCATTAGCAATGCCTAGATTACCCTCTGCATTTTCAAAATCAATCGGATTAACTTTATGGGGCATAGTGGAAGAACCAATCTCACCCTCGATTGTTCTCTGCTTAAAATATCCGAGTGAAATATAGCCCCAAATATCTCTACAAAAATCAATTAAGATTGTATTGAAACGGTTTAATGTATGGAAGTACTCAGCAATATAATCGTGGGGCTCTATTTGTGTCGTATAGGAAGCATAATTTATACCAAGGCTTTCAACAAAAGTTTTAGTAATAGTCTCCCAGTTGAGATCAGGATAAGCACTTAAATGAGCATTAAAATTTCCAACAGCCCCGTTAAACTTACCCATTATTTTAACTTCATCAAACTGTTTAATTTGTCGCTTTAATCGATGAATGTAGTTAGCCATCTCCTTACCAAGTGTTGTTGGTGATGCAGTTTGACCATGCGTTCTAGAAAGCATTGGTATCAAGGCATTTTCATGAGATAAACTTACGATAAGTTCTGTCACATCACGCATTTGAGTGAGCAGTATGTCTCTACCATCTTTTAGCATAAGCGCATGGGATAAGTTATTAATATCCTCAGAAGTACATGCGAAATGAATAAACTCCCTGATACTTGCTAATGTAAGATTTATTGAAATTTTTTCTTTTAAAAAATACTCAACTGCCTTAACATCATGGTTGGTTGTATTTTCGAATTTCTTCACATGCAAAGCGTCTGAAACTGAAAAGTTAGCAGCGATACTATCTAATAAAGTACTAGCACTCGAATCATAAAAGGCAGGAACTTCAGTAATTTCAGAATTTCGAGACATCGCTTGAAGCCATCTTACTTCAACTAACACTCTGTATTTGATTAATCCAAATTCACTAAAAATACAACTAAGATCATTTGTTTTTTTGCTATAGCGACCATCTATAGGAGAAATCGATTTTAGGGTGTTAAATTCAGCAGGTGAAAAACACTCTAGGGTGTCAATATTGAATGGATTACAATTTACGTTTTCTGGGTCAACAAGTTCAGCAAGTGTGATTCCTAAATATTTTGCTAAGGATTTTAATTGTTTAACTGTGGGTTGAGATCGACCAGTAAAATAATGCCCCACAGCACCACGAGTTGATTTTCCCATTGCAGAAGCTATGTCTTTTTGCGTAATACCCTGATTACGCATTATTTTTTTTGCCTGTATAATCCAAGTATCCATTTCTATCTCAGCTCAATTTAGTATCTTTTAACTATATATTTTAATTATTATTATTTTATAATAGATAATTTATGTATTTTATTGAATTTAGATATTTTTTGTATCTTTATAAATTAGATATAATAATACTTTATAAACTATCAAGTTTGTATAAATCAAGATGAAGGTGGAGAGAGGACTTTCAAATAATATAGATGATTAAATTATAATATGAAAAATTGAATCAATAAATTTTAGCCTTGAATCTAAAAAGTATAAAATAAATAATTCAATTTGCATCAAAATATAATCAAATATTATCGATGAAAAAGACATATTTAAAACACTGTAAAGAAAGAAAAGAAAATAATTTACCTCCCTTAGCACTTGATGCTAAACAAGCTAAATCAGTTGTCGATCACCTCATTTCTGGTTCAGATGATGAATTCTTTTTAGATCTTTTAACTCATAGAATACCGCCCGGTGTTGATGAAGCTGCCTACGTGAAAGCTGGTTTTTTAACCAGTGTTGCCAAAGGTGATCAGCTTTGTCTGTCTATTTCACAGAAGCACGCCACTTTTCTATTAGGAACGATGCTTGGCGGTTATAGCATTAACTCATTAATTGATTTACTTGATATTGATAAGACAGCTGAGGCAGCGTGTAAAGCCCTATCTCACTCGATCCTAGTTTATGAAGCATACCAGAGTGTACTTGATAAATCAGCTCACAACTCTTATGCTAAAAAAATCGTTGATTCATGGGCTTCGGCTGAATGGTTTACTACAAAAGAACTTCTTCCTGACTCTATTAATGCAGTGGTTTTTCGAGTGGACGGTGAAACCAACACTGACGATCTGTCTCCTGCAACTGAAGCTTGGTCTCGTCCAGACATTCCACTCCATGCCCAAGCAATGCTTGTCAAAAAGATGGATAAACCTCTCGAAACTATCGAAAAACTTAAGAAAAAAGGCCTTCCATTAGCTTATGTTGGTGATGTAGTTGGTACTGGATCTTCTCGTAAATCTGCCATTAACTCTGTTTTATGGCACATGGGCGAGCCTATTGATTACATTCCTAATAAAAATACTGGCGGAATTGTTCTTGGAGGAAAAATTGCACCTATATTCTTTAATACAGCTGAAGACTCAGGCGCCTTACCCATCGAGTGTGATGTCACAAAATTAAAAATGGGTGACGAAATAACGATTCAACCATTTAAGGGTATTATCACCAATTCTTCTGGCCAAACCATCTCAACTTTTAAATTGACACCAAGCACAATGCCTGATGAGGTTCGTGCTGGTGGAAGAATTCCTCTTATTATTGGCAGGGGCTTGACAGATAAAATCAGAACTGAGCTTGGTTTAGAAGTTAGCGATGTTTTTCTTCGTCCAGTAGACCCAAAAAATAGCTTGGCAGGATTTACTCTTGCTCAAAAAATTGTCGGCAAAGCCTGTGGTGTTTCGGGTGTTCGTCCAGGAACTTATTGTGAACCTAGGATGAGCTCGGTTGGTTCGCAGGATACAACTGGTGCAATGACACGCGATGAACTCAAGGAGTTAGCTTGTTTAGGTTTTTCTGCTGATCTAGTCATGCAAAGTTTTTGTCATACAGCAGCCTATCCAAAGCCGATTGACCTTGAGTTACAACATACACTTCCAGACTTTATGCAATCACGCGGTGGTGTCTCGCTGAAACCAGGAGACGGTATTATTCATTCCTGGTTGAATCGTATGTTGCTACCAGACTCTGTTGGAACTGGTGGTGATTCTCATACTCGTTTTCCAATTGGAATTAGTTTTCCGGCAGGTTCTGGTTTAGTTGCTTTTGGTGCTTCTATAGGTGTCCTGCCATTAGATATGCCTGAATCAGTTTTAGTTAGTTTTACTGGCAAAATGCAACCGGGTATAACTTTGAGAGATTTAGTCAACGCCATCCCCTATATAGCAATACAAAAAGGACTTCTCACTGTCGAGAAATCCAACAAGAAAAACATCTTCTCGGGAAAGGTTTTAGAAATTGAAGGTCTAGGAGATCTCAAAGTAGAGCAAGCTTTTGAACTTGCAGACGCCTCAGCAGAAAGATCTGCTAATGGCTGCACCGTGCAACTCAATAAAGAGCCCATTGAAGAGTATTTACAATCAAATATTACTTTGCTTTCTTCCATGATTGATTCCGGTTATGAAGACAAAAAAACAATTGCCAAACGCATTATTGATATGCAGAAATGGCTTGATCAACCTAATTTATTGAAAGCTGATACAGACTGTGAATATGCTGAAATTATTGAAATTAATTTAGATGAAATTAAAGAGCCGATTCTTGCCTGTCCAAATGATCCAGATGATGTTAAGTTGCTCTCTGATGTCGCAAAAACAGTTATCGATGAGGTCTTTATCGGTTCATGTATGACAAATATTGGTCACTTTAGGGCTGCCGCACAATTACTTAAGGATAAAACTGAACTAAATACTGTTTTGTGGGTAGTACCACCTACCCGTATGGATGAAAAACAGTTACGCGCAGAAGGTATTTATGAAACCTTTGAGAAGTTGACTGAACATACAGAAGTGCCGGGTTGTTCTTTGTGTATGGGCAATCAAAAAAGAGTAAAAGAAGGGGCAACTGTGGTTTCAACGTCGACAAGAAACTTCCCTAACCGACTTGGAGACAACGCTAATGTCTTTTTAGCTTCTGCTGAGGTTTCAGCGATTTCTGCAAAACTAGGATACATTCCTAGTATTGAAGAATACCTCTCATTAATGAGAGGTATTGAACCGATGTCAGGTGAAATATACCAATACCTTAACTTTGATCAGATTGCAGATTACCAAGAAGCAGCAGCTAATGTACCTCTTGAAACGATTCTCCAAAGTTAAACAAATTGGACATAAAAAAAGCCGCTTAGCGGCTTTTTAACGATAGATTCAAAGAGCTACTTAATTTTGGCTTCTTTATACATCACATGCTTTCTAACTACAGGGTCAAATTTCTTTACTTCAATCTTATCGGGATGAAGACGCTTATTTTTAGTGGTTGTGTAGTAATGTCCCGTTTCAGCTGAAGACACTAGTTTTATTTTCTCTCTCATAAGTTACTCCTTACACCTTTTCACCACGGTCACGGATTTCTGACAAAACAGCATCTATGCCTTTTTTATCAATTACACGAAGACCTTTCGCGGAAAGCTTTAATTTCACGAAACGATTTTCACTTTCCACCCAAAAACGATGAGTATGCAGATTTGGATAAAAGCGACGGCGTGTTTTATTGTGTGCGTGCGAGACATTATTACCACTCAAAGGCCGCTTACCAGTAACTTGACATATTTTAGCCATACCGACTACCTAGAAATTTCTAAAAAGGAGAAATTATACGCAAAAATTCTCAGTTTTTTTATATATATTTATTTACTTTATTGATAAAAACTGTATCATACCAATCTTTCGGAGGGATGGCAGAGCGGCTGAATGCACTGGTCTTGAAAACCAGCAAGGGCTAATACCCTTCCAGGGTTCAAATCCCTGTCCCTCCACCACATATTAAGCGAAGTTTGGACTATTACTTGTTTTTCTTCTTTTTCTTGATCCAATTATAAGGTCGTATCACTATCCAATATATCCAAACAGGCATACTCAATAGATAAAATATGCTCCAATAAACATTATAAAAGTCAAACCAACTAGCAATTATTTCACCACTAAGCTTGGAATAAGTAGTGGCAATAAAGAATGAAAAAAATAACCAAAGTATACTAGCGTAAAAACTAATTTTAGTTCTTAAAGAAAAACCTATCAAAATCTTTTTATCCTTCTAAAAAAGGTTTATTTCATCCTTATTATATATATTTGTATATATATAATTCCGTATATGAAATCACGAACTAGAGTTGTTGTCATTGGTGGTGGTATAGCGGGATGCTCTACTCTGTATCACCTGACTCAGGAAGGCTGGTCAGACGTTGTTCTAGTTGAACGCAACGAACTAACTAGCGGTACTACATGGCATTCAGCTGCTCAGGTGACTAATTTTGGTATGAATCAGACAATGGTTGGACTGAAAACGCATTCCATAAACCTATACAAAGAGTTGAGCGATGATCCAGATTATCCGATTACCTATCACCATGGAGATGGTGGGATTCGTTTGGCAAATACTGAAGAACAAATGCAAGGCTATCGTCATTTTGCCTCTATGGCAAGAGGTATGAATGTTCACTTTGAAATAATAGATGCTGAAGAATGCCTGCGTCGTCATCCTTTGATATCAACGAACAATCTACTTGGAGGTCTTTGGGATCCTCTTGACGGTGATATTGACCCTTACCAGTTGTGTCAATCTTTGGTTAGGCGAGCAAGAAAAGCTGGGGCAGAAGTCTATACAGAAACGCCTGTAATTGCTCTGAAACAGTATGAAAACGGAGAGTGGAATGTGCACACTGAAAAAGGCAATATTGACTGCGATATCGTAGTTAATGCATGCGGTTATCGTGTCAATGAGGTTGGAGCGATGATGGGCGTACAACATCCAGTCGCCTCTATGGAGCATCAATATTTCCTGACCGAAGATATTTTTGCCATTAAGCAGGCGAGTCACCGGATGCCTCTTCTCCGCTGTCCGATTTCTGATTATTACTGTCGCCAGGAAAAGAATGGACTCTTGATCGGTTTCTATGAGCAGAACTGTAAGACTTGGGGGATGGATGGAATCGATCCGAGCTTTGTTAATGCACTATGTCCAGACGACATAGACCGAGTAGCAGATGTTTTGGAAGGAGCTTTCGCTCGAATGCCTGTTCTTAGAAAAACAGGCATCCGCAGTATTATTAATGGACCAATTACCTATACAATTGATGGCGCTCCATTGGTTGGACCTATTCCTAGTAAGCGCAATGCTTACTGTATTATCGGTCTTCGAGCAGGTTTGGGTGAAGGTGGCGGACATGGCTGGCTACTAGCCCAGCAAATTGTACACGGTGAGTCTTGCTATGATACCTGGTGTATTGATCCACGCAGATTCACGGCTCATGCCAATACTGAATTGACCTCATTAAAAGCTGTAGAAGATTATCAAAATGAATTTCGTTTCCATTTTCCACATGAACATCGCCCAGCAGGTAGGCCAGCTAAAACTACTTCTTTAACAGCAGTTTTAGCTGCTGAAAACGCTGAGTTTACCGTTGTCAATGGATGGGAGAGGGTTGAATATATAAAACCTTCTGTTGACTTCCATCCTTCACTATCATTTCATTTCGATGAGACATTTGAAATAGTTGCAGACGAGGTCAAAAATGTTCGAGATAATGTTGGGCTTTGTGAAGTGAACGGATTTAATCGCTTCGAGATCAAAGGTCCAGACGCTTATAATTTCCTTGATCGAATGTTTTGTAAACCTGTAACTCGCAAGCCTGGTCGTGTTGGATTGGGATATCTGCTTAACGATTTTGGAATGGTGAAAAGTGAAGCAACTATCGCCAATATCCCTGCTTCAGATAGAGGTGAAAATCGGATTTGGTATGGATCGGCTGCGGCATCAGAATTTCATGATATGGATTGGTTAACTCAGCATATTAATTACAACGAGAAAGTACAGATTAAAAGCCTAACAAACGATCAAACAATCTTGCTGTTAGCCGGACCTAAAGCTCGAGATGTCCTTTCAGCTTGCAGCAGGGAAGACTGGAGTAAAGAACCATTCCCATGGCTTAGTGTGAGAGAATGCTTTATTGGTTTCTCTGCCGCTACCGTCATGTCGGTCAGCTTTTCTGGAGAACTGGCATATGAAATCCATGTACCAAATGAATCTCTATATGCGGCATATCTTTCACTTAGAAAAGCGGGTGAAGCGCATGGAATGAAGATCTTTGGTTTGCGTGCAGTGGAGTCGATGCGAATGGAAAAAGGATTTCTTTCTTGGAAGTCTGATTTGCTAACTGAATTTGATCCCTTTGAAACCGGACTTGATCGTTTCGTAACCTTGGACAAAGGTAATTTTATCGGTAAGTCGGCCCTTGAAAAACGCCTCAAGGAAGGACCAAATCAGAAACTAGTAAGTCTCATCATTAAGTGTAGCCATGCACCTGCTCACAGCGGAGCCTCGTTAATGGACGGCAACAAAGTGATCGGCACAATCACCTCAGGTGATTGGGGTCATCGTGTTGGCATGAATTTAGCCTATGCCTTTGTAGACCCTAACAAATCCAAGATTGGGGCCAAACTTACACTAGATCTTCTAGGAGAGTTGGTACCAGTTGAGATTATTACAGCTGGACCATACGATCCCAGTCATAAGCGTTTACAAATATAATTCAATTATTTAAAAGGAGCAATTTATGGACAGATACAGTAGTTTAATGAAAAGAGCTAAGGATGGAGAATGCATATTAATAGATGGAGCTACTGGTACAGAAGTTGAACGTAGAGGAGTGCCTCAACACAAAAACGCTTGGAACGGTGCAGCGGCTCTAAGTCATCCTGAAATTTTAAGACAAGTTCATGAAGACTATATTAATCTAGGAGCTGAGATTGTAATTAGTAACACTTTTTCAACGAATAAGCATGCTCTATCTGATGCCGATGAAGGTCATAACTTTGAAGTTTTGAATGAACGTGCTGTAAAACTTGCTGTTGAAGCAAGAGAGAACTTGAATAAAGACAATGTTTTGGTTGCTGGAGGTATTTCCTATTGGACCTGGACTGGCAACAAACCTTCTTTGAGTGAACTAAATTCTTCGATTACTCAGCAAGCAAAAATTATGGCAGACGCCGGTGCAGATTTAATAATGCTTGAAATGATGATTGACATAGAGCAGATGATGACTACACTGAAAGCTTCTCAAGCTTCTGGACTACCTGTTTGGGTAGGGCTTACTTGTGAGCCTGACAAATCACAAAAAATGTGTTTGCTAGATGGAGATAGCCTAGAAGACACCATTCATGAGTTGAAATCATACAACCCAGATGTAATAAATATAATGCACACAGAGGTTGAATATGTTGATCGATGCTTAGATATTCTTCAGAGTGAGTGGAATGGCAATATCGGCATCTATGCACATTCTGGAACATCTATAGGTGGTGATTGGACATTTAATAACGTAATTTCGGCTGAGGGCTATTGTACATATTCTTCTAAATGGAAACAGCGTGGTATAAATTTTATCGGTGGTTGCTGTGGTGTTCATACAGACCACATTGATATGATGCGTAGAGAGTTATTCTCAAAAACGAGATAATTTCTTAACAGGTATTGAGGCTTTTATTTTTTTTGTTTATAGTGCTTTTGGAGATCCGCCAATAATTCGATCACGTGACTATAGCCGTCAGGACCAAGTCCGGCAACAATCGCGTCCACTGCTGAAGAAATATAGGAAACATGTCTAAAAGTTTCACGCAAATGTGGATTCGAAATATGTAGTTCTATTTTGAAACCAGAATATGATTTCAATGCATCATGAATTGCTATTGATGTGTGAGTATAAGCAGCAGCATTGATAACAATTGCATCAACTTTCTCAGTGATTGCATTCTGAATCCATTCAACTATTTCTCCTTCATAATTAGATTGCATAAACTTAACATCATGTCCATCTTTCAAGCCCTGCTGTATACATTTTTTTGAGATACTTTTTAACGTCTCCTTGCCATAAATTTCTGGTTCACGAGTGCCAAGAAGATTTATGTTTGGACCATTTATAACGTATATATTCATCTAATTTTTTCTGAGTTTCTTGTTAACTGCCCTAATAGCAAGATCATAGCTATGAATGCCAAGCCCGCTTACAAAACCCACTTCGCATTTTGGAACTTGTATTGGCTTAGTATTTTCAACACCTTGTTGAAAAATATTTGAAATATGCACTTCAATAACTGGCTTGTTTTGTCGAGTGATTGTTTTGATTGCAGAACTATAAATAGTATAGTCCACGGATGACACATGAGAATATCCAGCTGGGTTAATTATTAGAGCATCAAAATCTTCAATACCATCTTTTAAAAAACGAGATAACTCAGCCTCATCATCCGTTTGGCGAAAGTCCATTTTAAGACCGAAAATTTTACAAGTTTCTGCACATTTTTTTTGAACTATGTCTAATGTTAGGTGGCCATAACCCCTCTCATTGTAGTTACTTAAATCTGAGAGCCCAGGGCCGTTCATTATTAGTAATTTATTGTTTTTCATTAGGTGGATGAGTTCAATTTATTAGAACAGTATTATACTTTCCGAATGAGGATGTGTCGTACGTTTCAATATTAGGACTATATGGCAACTCAAATAATTAGTGTTTGATGAGAGATTCAATCAAAGAGCGATAGTAAGAAAAGGGTGGGTGCACTCTATCAGGGTCTTTTCCATCATCATCCCAGTAACGCAGCTGTATAGACTGTTCCAAATAGTCATTTCTTTCAAATTCTACTATTTCTATTGCATTCATTGGTCCACCTTGCAGACTAAGAGTGCGAACAGAAGCAGGAGAAAGTCGCTCGAGATAGTCTGACTTAACTGCACATAGGTAACGTTTTGCAGCAACGTGCTGACGAATAGGCTCTACAACAGATATTGGAAAGTAATCTTCCAAAAAATTAGCGCCCGCCTCTTCATGAAAATTATCAATACCCTTCGCTAAAGATGTTTCTGGGATTTCGTTTTTGTAATGACCAATATCATGCAATAGAGCGGCAACAATTTGACTACCAACTGCACCTGCTAGTTCAGCACATTGTGCGGTTTGTAGCATATGTTGAGCCATGGTAACCTGCTCGCCTAAGTATGACTCAGAACCACGACGTCTAAATACATCTTCGATATGATTGACAATACTGTCAGCACCAATCCTATCCATTTTGTTGTTGATTCTCCAAAACATTGAGCAGACTGTAAAGACCGTCTAGGTCGGTATAGGCACCCTGTAAATGACGCTTTCCTTTTTTAGAGAAGGCTGTTCTGGCATGCATTATACGGGTGTTATCAAGTAGTATTAAATCGCCCTCTGAGAGCTTAAATGTAATTTTTAAGTCCTCTCTTTCAATAATTTCACTCCAATGACGATAGGCTTTGTAAAAATTCCGGATTTTTTTTGCAGGCAATTTTATTGTGTCAATTGAGCGATTGTTGTACCTCACTTTGACAATTTCACTGCTATCATTTAGTTCAATCAACGGCACTCTAGAGCGAAGATCAGTTGCTTCATCTGAAAAGCGAAAATTAACCCAGGTGTTGGTTAAGATGTCGAAATCTTCTTTACTTTCTTGACGTAAAACAGTGCCTGCTTTAAAACCATCAACTAGCACTGAATCTCCACCCTCTGTGGAGCTATCTAGACAATGCAAAAGCTGCACTGTTGGCACAGGATCTCTGTAAGGGTTATCGGTGTGAGATCCGAGTCCCATGTTGGTATAAGCAAGGTTATTGGGATTGACTTCAGTTCTTACTTCAAATAAGGCTCCATAATTTGTCTCTCGAGTGTAACCCAACTCACTAATAACTTTTAAAACTTGACCTTCGGCAGTTGGGACATTTTCAAGAACAAAAAAACCAATATCTCTGACCAAACGTAATGCATCCAGCTTAATACTCTCGTCATTACACATGGATTCGTAATTAATAAACGGTAAACCATCCTTGAAACTGTCTTTTTGCCATAAATGTTTTTGTTTCTCACTTCTGTCATCGAAATGAAGATTAAGGTCATAACAATTCTTTCTTAACCAGCTCTGTGAGAAAACAGACATATGATTTTCTGGTTGGAAGCGGACACAGACATTTCCTTTGTCATCCTGATAGGCTTTTTCGATGTAGGTTTCTTTGGGTATATTGACGACACTGAACAGGCGCTGTCCATTATCGGTATTTATAGACGTTGGCATTTGGCAATGATCGCGCAGCCACTGGCTATATAGTCGACTTTCCTTGCCGTCATACCACTCAATGACTAACTCATCATCAGCAATAGAGAGTTTTATTATGAGCTCTTTTATCTGTGACATGCCAATATCTTAAAAAATTGCGAATGATAATCAAATATCTTTCATTTTGGATTGCTGGTCGAAGAATGATACCTCTTGAGGATACTCTGGCAATTCGACACTATAGCTAGTAGAACGAACGATACCAGTTTTCTTGCCTCGAACAATCATGCCATCTAATTTACTTGGGAGAGGATTTTCAGCAAGATTGACTGCGTCTTCTGCTGTATAAGAAACAATAAACAGAGAGCGTGCGGATTGAGTTTTGTTTGATTTAGAACCATGCATTAATTTGGAATGCATCAAACATGCCGAACCTGCCTTGCCTACACAACTAATAGCCTTTGTTTTACATTCGGCTTCAATTTCTGGTGAAACGGCGCCAGTAAAAACGCCGTCATGCCATAGCGAATAAAGAGGTCCGTTGTGTGAACCCGCAATAACCTCTAAGGGCCCGTTTTCAAGTGTGACGTCATCAAGGAAATATAAAACTGTCATGATGTCTTCATTTGAATGCGGTTCATAAGGGAAATCCTGATGGAACTTCACCTCCGTGCCAGAGCCTGGAAGTTTAAGGTTGATTTTATTCGTCCAGTGCTTGATATTTGGTCCAAAAATTTCACTAACAAAATCTAGAGCTGTATTATCTTTAACCACATCGAGACATGCTTGTGAAATTTCGGCAGGCGAAGTTATTCTTCTAAGTGCAGGGTTATCAAATGAATGGGTATCTAGTTGCAAATCAAAACGTGGCCTTCCATCCATGATTTTTCCGTAAGACTTTTCATTTCCTCTGCTCTCTTCAACCCACATTGATAAGTCACTATTGAGTGCCAACAATTGAGAATCAGTTAACGCATTTTCAAGAACGACAAAGCCGTCCTTTTGAAACTTTTCAACCAAATTTGTATTTTTTATAGATTTTCCATTTTCCATAAAGACCCCAGTAGTACCTGCATTATGAACTAAATTGCAAAAAAAATAAATATTTTTTATACGAACACCAAGGAAAATTTTATTACTCCCTCATAAAGAATATAAAATCACCTTCATGGAAATGTTATTAGAAAACCTAAACTACTTGCATTGGCTTGTATTCGGACTCGCCCTAGTCATTGTTGAGCTGTTCTTGTGGTCAATGTTCCTGCTCTGGATTGGTGCATCTGCTATCACAATTAGTATTGTGTTCTATTTGTACCCTGGAGTTTCCTCTGGATTACAAGTTGTAAGCTTTTTATTGCTCTCAGCAGTTTCCACATTTTTAGCAAAAAAATACTACCCAGTGAAAACGGTTGATGATGAGCTAAGTATTAATGCCAAGAGCCACATTGGCAAGGAATGCACAGTTGTCTCTATTGAAAACAGCATTGTCAAAGTTAGGCTGGGTGAGTCTTTATGGTTTGCGAAGGGTTGTGAAATGATTGTTGGACAAAAGGTTCAAATTGTAGATGTAGATTCTTCAACCCTTATTGTTGAACCATCAAATAAAGATTAAAACCGGAAATTGATATCTGAGGATATTATTCGTTGATGCCATATTGAGATCTATAGCTCTCTATTTTCTGAAGAATCTGTTCATTGTTAACAGACTTAAGATGCTCAATAATATGAGAAAGGTTTATGATGCTTATAACAGATACTCCAAAAATCTGTTCAACCTCTTGTATAGCCGATAGTTCACTATTGCCCTTTTCTTGTCGATCTAAGGCCACAATCACCCCTTTGGTAATAGCTCCATTTGATGAAATAATATCTTGGGCTTCTCTGATTGCAGTCCCTGCTGTAATTACATCATCAATGACAAGAATATCTCCTTCCAGAGGATGCCCAACAATGCTGCCACCCTCGCCATGATCTTTTACCTCTTTTCTATTAAAGCTATAGGGAATATTTTTATTGAAGCTGTCATTAAGTGCGATTGATGCAGCAGCAGCCAAAGGAATGCCTTTATAGGCTGGACCAAACAAAACATCAAACATTAGTCCACTGGCCTCAATGGCCTGAGCATAGAATTTTCCAAGCTCGGACAGATGGCTACCTGTATTGAATAGTCCTGCATTGAAAAAATAGGGACTCACTCTTCCAGACTTCAGAGTAAACTCACCAAACTTTAATACGCCAGTTTCCAATGTGAAGTCCACAAAATCCTTCTGATACTGTTCCATCGAATATTCCTAAACTATTAAAATAATCGCAATGAGAATTATAACAATTAATGTCAATGGAATTCGAGCGGCTGAGCGAAAAGGTTTTTTCAGCTGGTTAAAAAAACAAAATGCGGATGTTGTCTGTTTGCAAGAAATCAAAGCCCAAGAACAGCAGCTCGATGAGCGCTTCTACCCTTCGGGAATGCACACCTATTACCATAGTGCGGAAAGGAAGGGCTATAGCGGAACTGCTCTTTATTGCAAATTAAAACCTGATCGAGTCATCTATAGTCCTTGGCAGGACATCAATTCTGAGGGTCGACTGATTCAGGCTGACTTTGGAGATTTAAGCGTTATATCTATCTATTTACCCTCAGGGTCATCAAAGGAAGAAAGGCAAGCCTTCAAAATGGAATTTATTACTGAACGTTATTTGCCTCATTTACGTAAACTACAAAAAGATGGTAGAAAGTACATCATTTGTGGTGATTGGAATATCGCCCACAAAAAGATTGATTTAAAAAACTGGAAATCAAACCAAAAAAACTCTGGATTTCTTCCCGAAGAGAGAGCTTGGTTGGACAAACTCTATGATGAGGTGGGATATATCGACGCTTTCAGAGAGATTAATCAAGATGAATTTCAATACACATGGTGGTCCAACCGAGGTCAGGCATGGCTAAACAATACCGGTTGGCGTCTCGATTACCAGGTGGTAAGCTCGAATCTAGCTGGTCATGCGACAGCCTGCGAGATCTACAAAAAAGAACGTTTTTCTGACCACTCACCACTGATAATGGATTACAACTTATGACTGAAGTCAAGTCCTTACGTAAAATTCAAAGTTTCGTTAAGCGCTCTGGAAGACTATCCAAGGCTCAAGCAATTGCTTTAAAGGAATTGTGGTCAGAATATGGTGTCAGTCTTACAGACGATCAACTCAACTTCGGGGATCTTTTCATGAACTCTCATGATGTAACCCTTGAGATTGGCTTTGGAAATGGTGATAGTTTGCTAGAAATGGCAATCCAAAAACCTAATCAAAACTTTCTAGGAATCGAGGTCTACGAGGCTGGTGTTGGCAGGCTTATTAATGAAGCCAACAAAAACCAACTAAGCAACCTGAAAATTATTAAAGAGGACGCAGTTGAAGTACTTCAAAATCATATTGCTGATGACAGTCTTTCAAAATTTCAATTATTTTTTCCAGATCCTTGGCATAAGAAAAGACATCACAAACGTAGAATTATACAAACCAGCTTTCTGGACATGCTTACAAAAAAGCTAAAAAAAGGTGGAATCGTCCATATAGCAACTGACTGGGAAGACTATGCAGAACACATCATGGAAACGCTGGAATCTCATCAGCACTTTAAAAACACCTTGGGAGACCATATATACTCACCAAGACCCAAACATCGGCCGTTGACCAAATTTGAAAATCGTGGTCAAAAATTAGGTCACGGTGTCTGGGATATTATTTTTACTAACTCGAAAGGAGGTTAAATGTTATTCCCTATTTTTGTGGTGATGACTCTTCTTGAAATTTACGTCCTAGTGACTGTCGGGCAGGCTATTGGTGGTCTGTCAACTGTGCTACTCGTTATCTTGACTGCACTGATTGGCTCGACCCTCTTAAGACAGCAAGGATGGTCAACAATGGCAAAGGCTCAACTGAGCATAGCTGAAGGTAAAACACCCGCAATAGAGATGCTGGAGGGTGTCGTTATTCTTGTTTCAGGTGTTTTACTATTAACGCCTGGTTTTATTACTGATGGCTTGGGTTTGTTAGGCTTAATGCCTTGGTCTAGAAGATATTTTATTAATCACATCCTTGAGAAAAATGCGGAACGTTTTTTTAGACAGAGAAATGCAATTTTTATTCACAGAACTGGAAATCAAGAGAAAACGAGCAACAACAAAAATGAAACTATCGAAGGTGAGTTTTGGGAAGACAAATAACTTTTTACTAATTCGCAATTAGGTATAGTAACTTCTCACTATGCACAACAAAAAAACTCTTGATGAATGGCTAAGCTGGCAAGAGCAGCTTATGGAAGAAACTATACTTCTCGGCTTAGACAGAGTTCAAAAGGTCTATAAACGTCTTTTCCCTGATGGAGTGCCATTTTTTGCCATTACAGTTGGTGGCACAAATGGTAAAGGCTCAACAATCGCCTTTATCGATAGTATTTATCGAGAGTCAAAATATAAAGTGGGTTGTTGCACTTCACCGCACCTTATTAAGTATAACGAGCGCTATACTATAGACGGAGAGATCGTTAATGATTCGGTAATCATTAAGGCCTTTGAAGCGATTGAGAAAAAAAGGCAAGGCGTGTCTTTAACTTACTTTGAATTTTCAACCTTGGCAGCATTAATTATTTTCTCTGAAGCTGATGTTGATATCGCTCTCCTCGAAGTAGGACTTGGAGGTCGTCTAGATAGCGTCAATGTTGTCGATAGCGATGTTAGTGTTATAACAAATGTTGCAATAGATCATACCGAATACCTTGGTGACACGCGCGAATCGATCGGTACTGAAAAGGCTGGCATTATGCGTACTACAAAGCCTTGTATTTGTGGTGATCAAGATCCGCCAGAAAGTGTACTAGCCTCCGCCAAAAAGATAGGCACACCATTGACGCTTGTCAAGGAACAATATAAAGGCGAAATAGGACTAGAAGGTGACCACCAAAAACTAAATGCAGCTGTTGCTAAAAAAGTCATTGAAGCAATCAGTAACGAATTTCCTGTTTCCGATGATATGATTAAAAGTGGAATAAAACAAGCCCAAATTGTTGCCCGATTTGAAAAAGTCAGCGTAGGTAATAAAACTGTAATTCTTGATGTTGCCCACAACCCTGCAGCCGTTAAAACTCTTATCAAAACATTGTCAGAATCAGCCATGGAGACGGTGGCTATTTTTTCCGCACTGGCTGATAAAAATATCGATGACATGATTGAGTTGGCCTCATCTAATATTAAGCACTGGTTTTTAGTACCACTCTCAGCTGAACGTTCTATTAAAATGGACGCCCTTGAAGATAAGTTTGGCGACTCTCAGAAAACAACGGTTTGCACTAGTATGGCTAGCGCTATAGAACAGGCACTTACTCTGAAAGAGATTCAAAGGGTTGTCATTTTTGGCTCCTTCTATACGGTAGCTGATGCCAGTGTTATTTTAAATGAAATCTGAGTATTATTAGTTAATGGAGTTCGTGCCCTGCCGTAGGAAACTATTGTAAAATTAGCCTTATAAATCAGGGAGACCATGAGCAATTTTTTTGACAACTTTTGGAACACGATAAGTGTGCTGGCTTGGTCAGATTGGTTCACCCTCATCATTCTAGTCTTTTTTGTTATTAGAGGTTTTATACAGGGCCTTGCAAAGGAGATTATTAGCCTATTATTTGTTATTCTGGCGATTGCTCTTGCCTGGCTTTACTATGATAATTTAGCCAACGCTTTGTTAAGTGACCCAAGCACTTCGGAAGGTCGTTCAATCTTCGCGCTTTCTTTTGGAGCGATATTTATAGGTATTTGGTTTGTCAAGAGGGCGCTTTACAAGACAGCGGCAGCTTCATCACAAGTTGAAAATCCCTGTGAGCTTAATCGTTCATTCACAAAGATAATAATAACGGTACTGATCGCCATTCTGAGTTACCACTACATGGGAGTTGTTGCTGAACTCCAAACCATAGAATCTATTGTGAGTAGTAATTCATTTCGTATTTTTGTGTCATTCGGAATTGTTTTTGCTGCACTTACTACTGCTGTTTTGGCTTTATCCAAACTTCTCAATATTACCGTTGATACTGAAAAACCTTGCCTGATGGCGCCAGTATTTGAAAGAATTCTCAACATTCTTCAAGCTCTTGATGTGTTAATTAATGCGCGCAATGTTGGTGGATTGAAGAATAATTTTCTTGGTGCAATTTTGGGTTTATTTAAGGCCGGAATTTTTGTTCTAATAATAGTACTTATATTGCAAAACCTAAGCTGGGTCACTCAAAATCATGCATGGGTTGAAACCAGTGGAGCACTGAGAACATTTCAAAATTTGGCATTTGATATTAAACCTTTTTTGTCAGAACATTTGTTATTTGTTAAACTCGAACCTGGCGACGCAGTTGCTACATTTATAGAAAGCGAAATATTAGGGGAATAATTTATGTGCGGTATTGTTGGAATGCTATCCACTACAAAAAAAGATGTGGGTGTTTATATTTATGACGCACTAACTATTATCCAGCATCGCGGTCAAGACGCTGCAGGAATAACCACAGCCAGTAAAGGACGCTTTTACATGCGCAAAGGTAATGGCATGGTGCGCAGTGTTTTCAGAACAAAACATATCACTAAATTGATAGGTGATATGGGGATTGGACATATCCGCTACCCAACGGCTGGAAGTTCTTCAGGTGCTGAAGCTCAGCCCTTTTATGTAAACTCGCCCTACGGAATCGCTTTTGCACATAATGGCAATCTGACTAATACTGAGGCACTAACGAAAGAGCTATTTGAACAAGATCTAAGACATATAAATACCAATTCTGATTCAGAAATACTACTCAATATACTGGCAAGTGAAATAGCAAAAGAACAAAAACATCGAATTAACGAAACGGATATATTTAAAGCGGTAAAAAAACTTCATCAGCGTGTCAAAGGGGCTTATGCAGCGATTGGAATGATCCCAGGTTATGGCATCTTTGGATTTAGAGACCCTCACGGAATAAGACCTCTCATACTTGGTGAAAAAACTACAGCGAAAGGCACCAGTTACATGGTTGCATCTGAGAGTGTTGCTTTAACAGCTCTTGGTTACAAAATTACTCGTGATGTAAAGCCAGGAGAGGCTGTTGTAATTGATCGTAAAGGAAATATTCACTCTAAACAATGTGCAGAAAAATCAGAATTATCTCCCTGTATTTTTGAATTTGTTTATTTTGCAAGACCTGATTCCATTATTGACAAAATCTCAGTTTATAAATCACGCCTCAGAATGGGCGAACGACTAGCAGAAAAAATTAAATCAAAGTGGCCAGATGAAACAATTGATGTAGTTATGCCTGTTCCTGACACCTCAAGAACAGCTGCTCTTCAGCTGGCCAATGAATTGGACCTTAAGTATCGTGAAGGCTTTATTAAGAACCGCTATATCGCTCGAACTTTTATTATGCCAGGACAAAAACAAAGAAAAAAATCTGTACGTCAAAAACTAAGCGCTATCCAGCTCGAATTTAAGGATAAGAACGTTCTTCTAGTGGATGACTCCATTGTACGTGGTACAACTAGCAAAGAAATCGTACAAATGGCTAGAATTGCAGGCGCAAAAAAAGTCTTTTTTGCATCAGCAGCACCACCTGTTCGATACCCTAATGTATACGGCATTGACATGGCCAGCAAGAACGAGTTTGTTGCACACAATAAAACAACCGATGAAGTGTGCCAAACAATAGGTGCTGATAAATTGATTTATCAAAATCTAGAGGATTTGATTTGGTCTGTTCAACAAGGCAATTCTGATATCTCATCTTTTGATTGTTCCTGTTTTGACGGTAAATATCTGACTAAAGATATTAATAACTCTTATCTAGAAAATATTGAAACCCTAAGATCTGATAATGCTAAACAAAACAATATTACCAATGAAAACTCAGAATTAATTTACAATGAAGTTGATTGACTTAATATAAATTTACATGAAAGATAATAAATTTGAAACCAAAGCGATTCGTGAAGGTTATAAAACTACCCAAGAACAAGAGCATTCTGCTGCTGTTTTTCTGACTTCTAGCTTTACTTTTGATAGCGCTGAGCAGGCCGCTCTAAGGTTTGCCAAGGAAGAGCAAGGCAATGTATATTCGAGATTCACTAACCCAACTGTGGATGCTTTTCAAAAAAAATTAGCGTCCCTAGAGGGTGCTGAATCATGTCTTGCAACCGCTAGTGGAATGTCGGCTATTTTCGCCACCATTATGGCACTATCTAAATCCGGAGATCATATTGTTGCATCTCGTGGAATGTTTGGCACCACTCATGTACTTCTCAATACCATTGTTAATAAGTTTGGCATCGAAGTAACATTTGTAGATTTACCCGACTTAGCCACTTGGCAGGGCAGTATTCAATCAAACACTAAATTATTCGTTCTAGAAACACCATCAAACCCCCTAGGTGAGGTTGTCGATTTAAGAGCACTTTCAGCGATATCAAAAAAACACAATATAATATTAACTGTTGATAATTGTGTTATGACGCCGGCCCTTCAAAAACCATTAGCATTAGGCGCAGATATAGTCATTCACTCAGCAACAAAGTATATTGATGGTCAGGGCCGATGTCTCGCAGGAGCTATTGCGGGTAGTACTGAGCTAATTAAGGAAATCAGTAGCTTTGCTAGAACAACAGGACCAACCTTAAGTGCCTTTAATGCTTGGATTGTTCTCAAAGGTCTTGAAACACTACCTCTGAGAATGAGGGCACATTGTGAAAATGCACGACAACTAGTAAATTGGTTGAGGGATCAGTCTTTTGTAGAAAAGATACACTACCTTGGGCTAGAGTCACACCCTCATCATCAAATTGCTAAAGAGCAACAATGTGATTTTGGTGGTATTGTTTCCTTCGAAGTATCCGGTGGAAAGAAAGCTGCTTTTCGTCTCATAAACAATACCAAAATGATTTCGATTACTGCAAATCTGGGAGACACCAAGAGTACCATTACTCATCCTGCATCAACAACTCATGCTCGACTTTCAGAAGATGAAAGAAAGCAGAGCAATATCTCTGAAAGCCTAATTCGTGTCTCTGTAGGATTAGAAGATATAAGCGATATTATCAATGATTTGAATCCTTAGTTGAATTTCTATCTTAAATTAACTATGATAAAATTCTTGCTATATTCAATATATCAAGCCTCATGAAGCAGAAAAGTTACTCTTATGACGATTTAATCCTTTGTGGCAAAGGAGAGTTATTTGGGCCTGGTAACGCTCAGCTGCCACAACCACCAATGCTGATGTTTGACCGCATCACGAATATTAGTGAAAGTCATGGTGAATATGGGAAGGGTGGATTAACAGCTGAATTAGACATCAACCCAGACCTATGGTTTTTTGACTGTCACTTCAACAAAGACGCTGTTATGCCGGGTTGCCTTGGTGTTGATGCAATGTGGCAATTAATAGGTTTTTACCTAGGTTGGCTGGGGGGTCATGGCAGAGGACGTGCTTTGGGTGCTGGACAAATTAAATTTACAGGTCAGGTTTTACCTCACAACACAAAAATAATCTACAATGTGAGCCTCTCAAGAGTTGTTGCAAGAAAGCTCTATATGGGAGTTGCTGATGCCACCATGGAGGTTGATGGAAAATTGATTTATGATGCTACCAACCTAAAGGTTGGCTTGTTTACTGATACGTCTTCATTCTGATGAAACGTGTTGTTGTAACCGGTATGGGTATTGTTTGCAGCTTGGGCAACAATAAATCAGAAGTGCTTGAATCATTAAAAAAAGCAAAATCAGGCATAGAGTTTAGTGAGAAATATGCAGAAATGGGGCTTAGGTCAAATGTTTATGGTTCTATTTCAGAAGTCGACACGAGTGACGTCATTGATCGCAAGATGTTGCGCTTTATGGCAGATGCTGCAATCTACAATTCTATTGCACTGGATGAAGCAATCAATCAGTCAGGACTGAGTTCAGAAATAGTTTCCAATGAGAGGACTGGTCTGATTATGGGCTCTGGCGGAGCTTCTAATCAGAATGTTGTTGAGGCTGCAGATATATTACGAGAAAAAGGCATTAAAAGAGTGGGGCCTTATCGTGTCCCCAGAGCCATGGGGTCGACAACCTCAGCCTGTCTATCTACCCTATTTAAAATTAAAGGCATTAATTATTCAATAAGTTCAGCATGTTCGACAAGCGCTCATTGTATTGGTAATGCTATGGAACAAATACAGCTTGGCAAGCAAGATGTTGTCTTTGCTGGTGGAGGTGAGGAGTTAGACTGGTCGCTAACCATGTTATTCGATGCAATGGGAGCATTGTCCTCAAAATATAATGATACTCCCGAAAAAGCATCCCGAGCCTATGATGTAAATAGAGATGGATTTGTTATTTCGGGTGGTGGTGGTGCACTCGTACTTGAATCTTTAGAACATGCAGAAGCTCGCGATGCTCATATAATTGCGGAACTCGTTGGTTACGGTGCAACTTCTGATGGCTATGATATGGTTGCGCCCTCTGGTGAAGGCGCAGAACGTTGTATGGAGATAGCAATTAGTACAATCAGCGGTTCTATAGACTACATCAACGCACACGGCACTTCAACTCCTGTCGGCGACATGAAAGAATTACAAGCCATCAGACAGGTATTTAATGAAAAAATTCCACTTATAGGTTCAACAAAATCTCTTTCTGGACATGCATTAGGCGCTGCAGGTGTGAATGAATCTATTTACTCATTGCTGATGCTTGAAAATGATTTTGTCGCTGAATCAGTGAACATTGAGAAACTTGACAAGGAAGCAGAGGGAATGCCTATTGTTAGAAAAACAACACAAATAAAGCTCAATCGCATACTATCAAATAGCTTTGGATTTGGTGGTACAAATGCCTGCCTTGTATTTGAACGATTTAATCAATAAACCTTAACAACCTTATTTTTATACATTGAAACTATAACTTAATGTTTATGGTCTGGCGTCAATTTCCTTTTTTTCTTTTTCAGAAGGCAGCATATCCTCTTTGGAAATTCCTAGTACTAGAATCATAGAACTAGCTACAAAGATAGAAGAATAGGTACCAATAAGAACACCGATTATAAGTGCACCAGCAAAGCTATGTATCACTTCACCGCCCAAATAAAATAAAGCTAAAAGAACCAGCAATGTCGTCAATGATGTCATTAACGTTCGTGCTAATGTTTGATTTAGTGCGTCATTAACAATCGGCATAGGTTCAGTGTGTCGGGTGGAAAGAAAGTTTTCCCGAATCCGATCAAAAACCACAATCGTATCATTTAGTGAGTAACCGATGACAGCAAGAATTGCAGCCAACACAGTTAAATCAAATTCAATTTGCAGTATTGAAAAAACACCTAATGTAATAATAACATCATGAATCAGGGCAGTAATTGAGCCTAAAGCAAAACGATATTCAAATCTAAAAGCGACATAAATCAAAATACCTATTAGAGCATAAAGCAATGCTAAGCCACCATCATTAGTTAATTCTTCACCAACTTTGGGTCCTACAAACTCCACTCGACGCATATCAATATCGTCACCGAGCATCTGAATAATTGAAGAACTAAGCTTTGCAGATGAACTAGCCTGAGGCTCTAAGTGTATAAGAACCTCTGTGTCCGATCCAAAGTACTGTACATTTGTGCCAGTATAATTAGCACTAGCTAATTTTGTACGAATATCTTGAAGATCAGCTGTTTGTTGGTAACCCACCTCTATCAAGGTTCCTCCAGTAAAGTCAATTCCAAGTTTAAGCCCTTGCAAACCAATTGAGATGATTGAAACTATCAACAACAATGCAGAAAATATCATTGCGTATTTACGCTTATTGATAAAATCTATTGTAGGTAGTTTGAATGTTCTCAGACTCATATTGCTAGCTCCTCAACTTTTCTGTCACCATAGATGAGATTAATCACTGCTCGAGAAACAACGATTGCAGTGAACATTGATGTAATAATTCCGATTGAAAGGGTTACAGCAAAACCTTTAACTGGACCTGTGCCAAAACTAAATAAAACCAATGAAGCAATCAATGTGGTAATGTTGGCATCTGCAATCGTTAATAGTGCTTTTGCGTATCCCGTAGAAATCGCCTTTTGAATATTTTTATTTAATTGTAATTCCTCTTTGATGCGTTCAAAAATTAGTACATTTGCATCAACTGCCATACCTACAGTCAAGACGATGCCGGCTATACCTGGTAATGTCAAGGTTGCCTGCAGCATAGAAAGAATGGAAACAATTGTCACCAAGTTAAGTGTTAGAGCTAAATTCGCCACCAATCCAAAGACTCTATAGCGCCAGCCCATAAAAAGTAAAACCAAAGAAAATCCAACTAAAACAGATATCAATCCTTTCTGAATATTGTCTGCACCTAGACTTGGTCCAATAGTTCGCTCTTCAATGATTTCAATAGGCGCTGAAAGTGAACCTGCTCTTAATAACAAGGCAAGATTTCTTGCCTCTCTAGCACTATCTAAACCTGTTATCTGGAAGCGATTTGAAAAAGTACCTTGAATAACTGCAGCATTAATAATATCCTGAGTTTTGCTACGTTTTTTTACTGTGTTTCCATCTTCAACAATCGTCTCAACTTTGTTCTCAATGTAAACAACAGCCATACGATGATGTAGAAATTCCTTGGTCGTTTCAAGCATCGTTCTTCCGCCAGCATTATCCAAGGTAATGCTAACCATCGGACTGTTATCTTGGTCAACACTTGATGCTGCATCAACGATATTCTCACCAGTTACAATAACAGCGGATTTAAGAAGTAACGGAGTGTCGTCTTTAAATTTATAAAGCTTCGAACCTACTGGAATTTTTCCTGATTGAACGGCCGTCTGTAAATCATTTTTCTCATCAACCAATCTAAACTCAAGCGTTGCAACTGCACCTAAAATTTCTTTGGCTCTAGCAGTATCTTGCACACCAGGTAATTGCACTACAATCCTCTCTGAACCCTGCTGTTGGATAATAGGTTCCGCAACACCTAACTCATTCACACGATTACGAAGCGTTGTGATATTTTGTTTTAAAGCTCCCGATTTAGCAGCACTTTGTGCACTAGATGAAATCTCCAAACTCAACTGTAGATCGGTTTCACTTCCCTCAACAACAACTAAATCAGAAAGCTCATCTTTGATAAGCTGTTTAGCTTGAGTTTTAAGGCTTTCAGTTTTAAAGCTAACCACTAAAAGATTGTCCTCTTTGCGAATGCTTTTATATAAGCGATCTTCACGAAGAATGGTTCTTAATTCATTATAGTAACGGTCAACAGCCATTGATACTACAGCTTCCATATCGACTTCAAGCAAAAAGTGTACACCGCCCCTTAGGTCTAGTCCTAATGACATAGCTTTACCACCAATATTTGACAGCCACTGGGGAATTGAAGGAGCTAGGTTCAAAGCAACTACATAATTTCTACTAAGAGTGTTTTTTAACAAAGTCTTTGAAGAGAGTTGCGATTGTGAATCTTCAAAACGAATCAAGATATTCCTATTGACCAACCCTATTGATTTATAGTCAATTTCTTTATCAACCAATGTGTTTTTGATTTTTTTGACGTCTCGATCTTGGACAACATAGTCACCAGTTCCAGAGATTTGGATAGCTAAGTCCGAACCATAAATATTTGGCAATGCGTATAGTACTGAGATAAATAGGAAAAAACCAATCAGTATGTTTTTCCAAATAGGATAATGATTCATCTAAATTAATTGTTTATAAGTTAAAGCTTAGCACTACCTTTTGGCATTTTTTGATTAATGCCTTGTTTTTGTACTTTTACAACCACGCCTTCAGCAATTTCTAATGCTGCAAAAGACTCGTCAACAGAGTTAACTTTGCCTACAACGCCTCCATTGGTAACAACCTCGTCACCTTTTTTGAGTGCTTTCAGTAAATTTTTATGATCCTTAGCACGCTTTTGTTGTGGTCTGATTAACAAAAAATACATCAGCACAAACATCGCAACCAAAAAAATCTCTGGGGGTAAATTCATCTTAGACTCCAAAAAAATATAAAAGGGGTTATTTTATCTTAGTTATCCCACCCATGTAGCTTTGTAAGACCTTAGGGATGGCAATACTGCCGTCAGAATCTTGGTAATTCTCCATCACAGCAACCAAAGTTCTACCAACAGCTAATCCAGAACCGTTCAAGGTATGTAAAAATTCTGTTTCCTTATTCTCTGGGTTTTTCCATCTGAGTTGCATGCGTCTCGCTTGAAATCCTTCAAAGCATGAACATGAAGAAATTTCACGATACGCCTTTTGGCCTGGTAACCAAACTTCTAGATCGTAGGTTTTAGCTGAAGAAAAGCCTAAGTCACCAGTACATAGGTTAACTTTCCGGTAAGGCAATTCCAATAATTGCAGAATACCTTCAGCGTCAGAAGTTAACTCTTCAAGCACCTCATAAGAATTATCTGGTTTAGAAATTTGCACCAATTCAACTTTTTCAAACTGGTGCTGACGAATCAAGCCCCTAGTATCTTTTCCGTATGAACCCGCTTCAGAACGAAAACACGGCGTGTGAGCAACAAACTTAAGTGGCAGTTCAGAGCCTTTAATGATTGATTCACGAACAATATTGGTCACCGGAACCTCTGCTGTTGGTATTAAATAAAGCGCCTTTGCTTCGCCTTCTTCACCATGCAGATGGGTTTTAAATAAATCAGCTTCAAATTTTGGTAATTGCCCAGTTCCCATCAAAGAGTCTGCGTTAACTAAGTAGGGCGCATAGGTTTCAGTGTAACCATTTTTCTCAATATGGTGATCTAACATAAACTGAGTTAGGGCACGCTGCAATTTAGCAAGCTTTCCAGTAATAACAACGAACCTTGATCCTGAAATTCTTGCAGCAGCAGACAAATCCATTCCATGCGTTTCACCCAACTCGACATGATCTTTTACATCAAAATCTAGTGTTGCTGGTTCACCCCACTTGGATATCTCAACATTATCATCTTCACTATCGCCTTCTGGTACAGATGGATGAGGAATGTTTGGTATCACCATCACTATTTCCTCAATCTTCGCCTGAATATCTTGTAATTTTGACTTGGCATCGTCAAGTTTTTGTCCTAACTCTGAAACCTCGTCAAGCAGTGGTTGCATATTTTCACCAGAAGCTTTTGCTTGACCAATTGCCTTAGATTTTGTGTTGCGAAGATTTTGCAAGTCTTGAGTTTGAACCTGAATTACTTTTCTTTGATCTTCAAGCTTATTATATTGAGCAACATCAAAAGTAAAATTTCGCCTCTTGAGTTGCTCAACCACAAAATCTATATTGGCCCTTAAAAGCTTACTATCTAACATTACTTAGACCTAAATTAACTTACGCAAATTATACTATGTCCTATGCTATTAGAGGAGTTGATAAGACTCATTCTCTACTCAATACACTAACCAAATATGTCTGTCAAAATCAATACTGGAATTTAACCTCTAAATTAACTCGCTGATAGTCGTCGAGTAAGCTAAATGCACGGTCAAGTTTAGCATTTGCTTTTGTGGCATTTAATTTGACATTAAAGTTATCGCTGATATCCCATTCAAGACCAGCAGTAATTAATGAAAGGTCATTGTTAGCAGCAATGATATTGGATAGATTCCAGCTCCAATCGGAATCACCGAATTTGTCACTTACATTAGCCATATAGGTCATGCTATTTCTTTCTGTACTAACACTATCTATCAGAGTAGGAGTTAAATAGTCATTGAAAAAATCCAACCAATATTGCGAATTAATTGTAATCAACCATTGCCTATCGCCCTTCTGAATATCAAAAGCAAGGTCCCAATCAACCCTGTCAGTATTGATAAACTGCCCTGATCGGTTGTGGCGTAGATTGCGTTTATAGGCTATATCAAATTTAAGCAAATAGTCATCAAATACCTTATTCATACCAAACCCTAGTAACTCATATGGACTTGCATAAGCCAGATCATCAGTAAGATTCTTTAAGGCATCATTGGGTATCAATTGAGCGGCATAGAATGCTAAGTCACTACCCTCTGTATTGAGCCCGTAACGCAGTCCAAATTCACGGTGCCTTTCATCCTTTAGGGACAATAAAGTGCTATTCGTAATCTTAGGATTGGGATTATAAAAAACACTAATATCACTTTTATCCCCATATCGAGTGGCACTCATAAGCCACTGAGAAGTTATCGAGGGATCAGTCAAGCCACCTGATGGGTTGATAACGTCTAGCGCACCGCCTTCAAGCTCACCCCAGCCGATGGTGAAACGGCCCAGCTTAGCGCTCCATTTATCAAAGCTAAACTGTAAAAAGGCTCTTTCTATCTCGATATCACTCGCTTCAGTGGAGTGGTGACTGTCACTTGGCCAGTATTTGGTTGCCTTTATCTCCAATTCACCGTATCCGGCATCAGAAACAGAGCCAGTCGTTCCAAGAATAAGCTCGGTCCTCTCCTTCGTTGTAATCCAATCACTTGCTGGATTGAATCCCCATTTTTGCGCAACTCCAATATTTAACCAGGCAAAAGGCCTTGCATTCTTAATTTCATCGGCAAAGAGATCACTATCATCTGACCATTCATCAAATTCTTGACTAGACTCCTCAAAAAGTACTTCATCTTCAAACAATAAGTCATCAGCCGAAACAAAAGGGCTAATTGATATACCAAAAAAAACACAGATAATCAGCTTGTTGATTAATTTAGCCATAACTTACTTAGAAATTATTTAGCCTGTTTGCGCAAATCTTTGAGAAACTTTTCCCTAAAAGCTTGATCTGTCAATGCTCTTTGGGTAAGAAAATCTTCTTTAATGTCCATATCAAAGTTTATTGCCTCAAGTTTCATATTGGTTAACCTGTTGCTGACTGTATTAAAAAATGTAAGGCTTCTTCCCATCCAAACGTCATTGATCTTTTCAACTTTACCTACCTCAAGCTTCTTGATAGGATTATTGTATTTATCAAACATTTGTACTTTAAGAATTATAAATCTTTCCGTATCAATCCAGCTTTGCGTTTTTCCATAGCTGCTTTTACTGAGACGGTGTGGCTTAGGTGTTGACTCGATTACTGCAACCTCTCTTCCTCTAAACTTTCCTTGCCCAAGTAGCTCGTAAGTATAGTCGTCAAGCTTCCCAGTCTCTTGGTCTTCAGTGGTCATTTCTGTTCCAAAGATGCTGGCTGATTCAGTTTCTTCATCGTCACTGTTTCTGACACTAATTCTCTTCACTTTTCCGAGAGCAGAGAGGTACAACCAAGTTTCATTGTCTCGATCACTATCGTCATAACTGTAAGACAACATACCAATACCTTTCTCACTTGAAGGCTCAAGGATGATAGCAATACTCTTGGAATCTTTGTTATCTTGACCGGTATTAATTTGTGCACTCTCAACTAACTTAACACGCGCTTTTTCGGCACACTTTACCTTTCCTCCACTAAGACCATACTTACAAGTAGTAAGCTTCATTCGAGTGAAGGCAGAGTCTGAAGACTTACGGCTTTCTTCGTCAACTTTTTCCATAATTTCTCTTGCATTTAAGTCAGTTTCTGCATAGACCTGCACACTAGAAAGTGATAAAAAAACAGTCAGCACGATAACGAGCAATGAGTAATTTGAAGTAACTAGTAATCGATTCATTTTGCAACCTCTATAAAATTTAAATTATCTTCAACATCTTTCTGGCCAAATTTTGGTTTAAATATCATAATCAGTGCCGGGAAAAAGAGCAAGTCACAGAGCAGGGCAACAAATATGGCCAATGCACCAAAACCGCCTATCTTTGCCAAACCTAAATAGTCACTAAACGTAAGCATAAAGAATCCAAAACCGAGTATTAATGTTGTAAATGTAACCGCTTGACCTACCTCTTTTATTGCACCAATCAAGGCTAATCGCATGTTATTTTTTTCAGCTAGTGACATTCTATAATGACTAATAAAGTGAATCGTATCATCTACCGCTATACCTATTATCAAGGGTGCAATCATCAGAGTATCGGTGTCGAGTGGGATTCCAAAAAGACCCATCAAGCCAAACGCCAGAGTGGCTGGGATTAAGTTAGGGACAATCGACATAGCTCCTGCCTGCAGTGAACCTAGTGTAACCATCAACAAGCAACTAATAACTACAGCAGCTATAGCTAAACTCTTGAACTGGTTCCTGCTTAAATCATCTGCAAGTCTCATCATCATTGCAAAAGTACCGGTAATTTCAACGTCCAAATTAGGGTAACGGTCTTTCAATGTATCAAATTCATTATCTATGTCCTTTCGGATGCCTTCAAAAAATTCTGCATATTCATGTGACCCTGCATTTTTTAACTGAATACTAATGTGGCTTTTACTGTAGTCATCACTCACCAAAGCTCGACGCTCCTCTGGGTTGGCGCTGTTAAACAAATACAACAACTGTGATACTGTGATTTGACTGTCAGGGATGGTTCGATACTGTTCATCATCTTGCATAATGGCATGAGTTTCTTTAACCAAGTCTGCTAAGGAGTTAGTTCGAATAATATATTTGCTATAACTTTCCTTGACTTGAATCTGGAGACGACTCATTGCGTTTAAAACTGCTGGGTCCGTGATGGCATCAGACTCTCCAGTATTAACCACAATAATCATATTACCTGTACCCATCATGTGTTCATCAACGATATCATATGCCTGGCCAATAGGAACATCATCAGAATAAAGTTCAACCAAGTTGGAGTCAATTTTGACTTGAGTTGCACCGTACAAACAGATTCCAAATACGCCAAAAAAAATCACAGCTACTGCATATCGAAAACGCTGTACAAAAGCTGGAATCTTATCTAACAGAGGTTGGAGCCAGTCTGCTCCTAGCAACCAAGCTAAGCCAATTCTTTGTGATAAATTTATTATTGGTTTCGCAAAAAAACATAAAAACTTTAAAGCCTTTATTTGAATCACCTTAAAGAAAACTTTCATTAGGCTTATGAAAGTTTTTTTTTCTTGAACGAGATTTGAAACTTTCTTTTCTTGCATTGGATGCCAGTAATCCAGTAACACTGGTAATAGATAAATTGTATATAGAAAAGCTAGTCCAACTCCTGCCGCAGAAGAAAATCCAAACAGAACAAACTGTGGCATTCCTGTCACTGCCAATGATGACATGCCTGCCATTGTTGTGATAGTGGTGAGCAAGATTGGTACCCCAACTTTGCCATAAGCTTGCGACAAGGCCTGATTATGGTCACTACCAGAACGCCTAAACAATAGATAAGAACTCATTACATGGACACAGTCTGCCACACCAACTGCGATCACTAACATTGCTGTTAAAGCAATGAGTGAGTTGGAGGCTATATTAAGCCAACTCAGGCCGCCAATTACAAACAAAATACTAAGACCGATAGCTAACTGTGGAAGCACTACAGCGCTGGCTGAACGAAACAAAGTCCAAAGCAAAAGATTAATAATAATCAGCATACCTACCAAAAGGAAAGCCGCTTGAATCATTGTTCCCAAAGCCAACTCAACCATCGCCGAAGTTCCGATCGGATAAAAATCAAAATTTTCCAACATCCGTGGCTGTTCATATACGGCTGAAACAGCCTGCATAAAAGGAATATATAGCGTTGGCTCTATATCTTTAAATTTAACTTTTTGAAGAACAGCTTGGTCATCTACTGAATCTTCAAAATCGTCACTCCAATCGTCATCAGAAAACAAAGACTGATCCTCATTTTGATTTTCAATCAAAGGAATCGTTCCAAAATCCGTAGTAATTGAGATTGCACCAAAACGGTGGTCTTTTGAAAACATAAAGAGCGGCAGGCTGGATTGTTTGCCAGCTTCAGACTTAATTTCACCAAGTATGTTTATATCTCTAGGAATGGTTTTTGGAACCAAGAGAGGCGCACTCAAGACATCATCTTCATTTTTTTGAATGCGAATATTAGTTAAAGATTGAACCCGCTTTATATGTTTTAGTGTCTCTGCAACCTTGGAGTTTAATCCATACTGTTCAAGCCAAGTCTCATCGCTAATTTGCTCGTCATTGTCTAGTACTTCAGTTATTTCAGAAATTAAAGATAAAGATTGATTTGAGAATACATCTCCGTCTTTGGCTTCATATACAATAAAGAGTCCATCATCACTACCAAACTGCTCACGAAACTCATTTAAGGACTTTACTGCCGGATCCTCTTCGCTAAACCAAGATTCAAAAGAGACGTCTAAGACAAAACGAGTCGTCCCATAACCCATAAAAACGGTTGAGAGTAGTGCAAGTATGAGGACAATTTTTCGATAAGGTCTTAACTGGCCAGGAACTATGGCAAAGTACTTGTTAAGAGATAAGAGTAGTTCCTTCATAATGAATTAGTAAAAAATTCAGATCACATTCTAACATCATAAATATGACTCAAATCGATTTAAATCAAGTATTTTTTTTACTATAAAAATTAAAAAAAAATACCCCAAAAATCTTTTGATTATTGGGGTATTTCGAATTAAAGCCTAGCAATGTCCTACTCTCACATGGGGAGACCCCACACTACCATCGGCGCTAAGTGGTTTCACTTCTGAGTTCGAGAAGGGATCAGGTGGGTCACACTTGCTATTATCACTAAGCAAACTGCTTGTCTGATTTAAGATATAACTTAACTCAAACGGATTTAAAAGTTTTTATACCAAAGAGGCATAACAAAATGGAATAAAGTAAAGTTTATAAGGCATATTGCCTGTTGACACAACAACATCTCCAAATATCTTGGGTGTTATATGGTCAAGCCTCACGATCAATTAGTACTAGTTAGCTTCATACATTGCTGCACTTCCACACCTAGCCTATCAACCTCGTAGTCTTCGAGGGATCTTTAGGATTATTAAATAATCAGGGAGACCTAATCTTGGGAGGGGCTTCCCGCTTAGATGCTTTCAGCGGTTATCCTTTCCACACATAGCTACTCGGCAATGCGACTGGCGTCACAACCGAAACACCAGAGGTGTGTCCGTTCCGGTCCTCTCGTACTAAGAACAGCTTCCCTCAAGTCTCCAACGCCCACGGTAGATAGGGACCGAACTGTCTCACGACGTTCTAAACCCAGCTCGCGTACCACTTTAAATGGCGAACAGCCATACCCTTGGGACCTGCTTCAGCCCCAGGATGTGATGAGCCGACATCGAGGTGCCAAACACCCCCGTCGATGTGAACTCTTGGGGGGTATCAGCCTGTTATCCCCGGCGTACCTTTTATCCGTTGAGCGATGGTCCTTCCACTCAGAACCACCGGATCACTAAGACCTAGTTTCCTACCTGCTCGACGTGTCAGTCTCGCAGTCAAGCATCCTTTTACCTTTGCGCTCATTGCACGATGTCCGACCGTGCTGAGGATACCTTTGCGCTCCTCCGTTACTCTTTAGGAGGAGACCGCCCCAGTCAAACTACCCACCATACATTGTTCCCGATCCGGATCACGGACCTAGGTTAGAACCCCAACCATACTAGGGTGGTATTTCAAGGATGGCTCCACTCTAACTAGCGTTAAAGCTTCAAAGCCTCCCACCTATCCTACACAAGCAGGATCAGAGTTCAATGCAAAGCTGTAGTAAAGGTGCACGGGGTCTTTCCGTCTGGCCGCGGGTATACTGCATCTTAACAGCAATTTCAATTTCACTGAGTCTCGGGTGGAGACAGTGTGGCCGTCGTTACGCCATTCGTGCAGGTCGGAACTTACCCGACAAGGAATTTCGCTACCTTAGGACCGTTATAGTTACGGCCGCCGTTTACTTGGGCTTCGATCAAAAGCTTCGCGCAAGCGCTAACCTCATCAATTAACCTTCAAGCACCGGGCAGGCGTCACACCCTATACTTCCACTTACGTGTTTGCAGAGTGCTGTGTTTTTAATAAACAGTCGCAGCCACCTAGTATTTTCAACTCTTTTCTGCTCCATCAGCAGGTGATTTCACATACAAAGAGTACACCTTCTCCCGAAGTTACGGTGTCATTTTGCCTAGTTCCTTCACCCGAGTTCTCTCAAGCGCCTTAGAATTCTCATCTCGTCCACCTGTGTCGGTTTGGGGTACGGTTTCATATAACCTGAAGCTTAGAGGATTTTCCTGGAAGCATGGTATTACTCACTTCTCCCAAAAGAGGGATCGTTATCACGCCTTGAAATAGAGGTTCCCGGATTTACCTAAGAACCATTTCTACACGCTTGAACAAGGACAACCATCGCCTTGCTGAGCTAACCTTCTCCGTCTTCCCATCGCAGTTATATGAAGTACGGGAATATTAACCCGTTTCCCATCGACTACGCATTTCTGCCTCATCTTAGGGGCCGACTAACCCTACGCCGATTAACGTTGCGTAGGAAACCTTGGACTTCTGGCGAGGGGGTTTTTCACCCCCTTTATCGTTACTCATGTCAGCATTCGCACTTCTGATACCTCCAATAAACCTTACAGTTCACCTTCAACGGCTTACAGAACGCTCTCCTACCATCGCAATAAATTGCGATCCGCAGCTTCGGTATATAGTTTAGCCCCGTTAAATCTTCCGCGCAAATCGACTCGACCAGTGAGCTGTTACGCACTCTTTAAAGGAATGGCTGCTTCTAAGCCAACCTCCTGGCTGTCTGGGCCTTTTCACATCGTTTCCCACTTAACTATAATTTTGGGACCTTAGCTGACGGTCTGGGTTGTTTCCCTTTCCACTACGGACGTTAGCACCCGCAGTGTGTCTGCCATGCTTATACTTTCTGGTATTCGGAGTTTGCAATGGTTTGCTAAGTCTTGACGACCCGCTAGCCATAACAGTGCTCTACCCCCAGAAGTAATACATGACGCTCTACCTAAATAGATTTCGGAGAGAACCAGCTATCTCCGGGTTTGTTTGGCCTTTCACCCCTATCCACAGCTCATCCCCTCATTTTTCAACATAAGTGGGTTCGGGCCTCCAGTTAGTTTTACCTAACCTTCACCCTGGCCATGGATAGATCACCCGGTTTCGGGTCTACTCCCAGCAACTAATCGCCCATTTAAGACTCGGTTTCCCTACGGCTCCCCTAATGGTTAACCTTGCTACTGAGAAGTAAGTCGCTGACCCATTATACAAAAGGTACGCGGTCACAGAACAAGTCTGCTCCCACTGCTTGTATGCATACGATTTCAGGTTCTATTTCACTCCCCTCCCGGGGTTCTTTTCACCTTTCCCTCACGGTACTTGTTCACTATCGGTCAGTAGAGAGTATTTAGCCTTGGAGGGTGGTCCCCCCATTTTCAAACAGCGTTTCACGTGCGCCGTCTTACTCGATTTCACAATTAAAAGATTTTCATATACGGGACTATCACCCTGTGTCGTTGAACTTTCCAGAACATTCTACTAATCTCAAAATTGCTTAAGGGCTGTTCCCCGTTCGCTCGCCGCTACTAAGGGAATCTCGGTTGATTTCTTTTCCTCTAGGTACTAAGATGTTTCAGTTCCCTAGGTTTGCCTCCTTAACCTATGTATTGAGTTAAGGATAATGATCTTATGATCACTGGGTTTTCCCATTCGGAGATCTCCGGGTTAAAGCTTATTTATCAGCTAACCGAAGCTTATCGCAGATTATCACGTCCTTCATCGCCTTCTACTGCCAAGGCATCCGTCGTATGCACTTATTCACTTGACCATATAACCCCAAAATATCTAGGTTATCTGGTTTCGTATTTCACCTTGTGAAATCACTAACTAAATCTTTTGATCTAATCTGTGATTTCAATTTTCAATAATAGAGATTAATCTATCATCGAGAATCCATATTTTTTGAAATTGTTGTGTCAATGCAATACACCTTCGATAACATTTTCATATATCTACTTATACGTTGTATTGTATTTAACAAACTTTACTTCATATCCAAATTGTTAAAGAGCTCCTAACTAAAGTTAGGTATAAAAACTTAAATAAAACTTAACAATAAATCTTATTTAAGTTTTCATCATAAAAAATGGTGGAGCTAAGCAGGATCGAACTGCTGACCTCCTGAATGCAAATCAGGCGCTCTCCCAGCTGAGCTATAGCCCCCAAATAAAACTAATAACCCAGTGAAATTGGTGGGTCTGGGTGGATTTGAACCACCGACCTCACCCTTATCAGGGGTGCGCTCTAACCAACTGAGCTACAGACCCTTATTATCAATAACATTGATTTTGGGTTATTGGTCTTTCCTCTATTTATTATATTTTTATCAAACAACTTGTGTGAACACTCGTACTTTTCTTAAGGAGGTGATCCAGCCCCACCTTCCGGTAGGGCTACCTTGTTACGACTTTACCCCAGTCATGAATCACACCGTGGTGACCGTCCTCACAAAGTTAGACTAGCCACTTCTGGTGCAACCCACTCCCATGGTATGACGGGCGGTGTGTACAAGACCCGGGAACGTATTCACCGTAGCATTCTGATCTACGATTACTAGCGATTCCGACTTCATGGAGTCGAGTTGCAGACTCCAATCCGGACTACGAGAAGATTTGTGAGATTAGCTACACCTCGCGGCTTCGCGGCTCTTTGTCCTTCCCATTGTAGCACGTGTGTAGCCCTGGTCGTAAGGGCCATGATGACTTGACGTCGTCCCCGCCTTCCTCCGGTTTATCACCGGCAGTCTCCTTATAGTTCCCACCATAATGTGCTGGCAAATAAGGATAGGGGTTGCGCTCGTTACGGGACTTAACCCAACATCTCACGACACGAGCTGACGACAGCCATGCAGCACCTGTCACTGCGCTCCCGAAGGCACCAATCTATTTCTAGAAAGTTCGCAGGATGTCAAGACCAGGTAAGGTTCTTCGCGTTGCATCGAATTAAACCACATGCTCCACCGCTTGTGCGGGTCCCCGTCAATTCCTTTGAGTTTTAACCTTGCGGCCGTACTCCCCAGGCGGATAACTTAACGCGTTAGCTTCGCCACTAAAGGGTAAATCCCTCCAACGGCTAGTTATCATCGTTTACGGCGTGGACTACCAGGGTATCTAATCCTGTTTGCTACCCACGCTTTCGTACCTCAGCGTCAGTATTGGTCCAGAAAGCTGCCTTCGCCATTGATGTTCCTTCTGATATCTACGCATTTCACCGCTACACCAGAAATTCCACTTTCCTCTGCCATACTCTAGTTGACCAGTTTCAAATGCAGTTCCCAGGTTAAGCCCGGGGCTTTCACATCTGACTTAATAAACCGCCTACGCACGCTTTACGCCCAGTAATTCCGATTAACGCTTGCACCCTCCGTATTACCGCGGCTGCTGGCACGGAGTTAGCCGGTGCTTCTTCTATAGTTAACGTCAAGGTTAACGGTTATTAACCGTTAACTTTTCTTCACAATTGAAAGTGCTTTACAACCCTCAGGCCTTCTTCACACACGCGGTATTGCTGGATCAGGGTTGCCCCCATTGTCCAATATTCCCCACTGCTGCCTCCCGTAGGAGTTCGGGCCGTGTCTCAGTCCCGATGTGGCTGATCATCCTCTCAGACCAGCTAAAGATCGTTGCCTTGGTAGGCTTTTACCCTACCAACAAGCTAATCTTACGCAGGCTCATCTGATAGCGTGAGGCTCGAAAGTCCCCCACTTTACTAAAAATAGATTATGCGGTATTAATCCGAATTTCTTCGGGCTATCCCCCACTATCAGGCAGATTCCTACGCGTTACTCACCCGTCCGCCACTCGACGCCTACTAGCAAGCTAGTTTCGTTTCCGTTCGACTTGCATGTGTTAAGCATACCGCCAGCGTTCAATCTGAGCCAGGATCAAACTCTTCAGTTCAATCTTTGACTTTTTAGAACACATGGCATTTTATAACCAATAGTTCAATTTTTTTAAAAGCTTGTCTGCTTTTGTTTTTTATGTGCACTGCACAATTTCTTGCACGAGTGCCCACACAAGTTGCTTGATAAATTGTTAAAGAACTACCACCTCAAAATTGATCATTTTGTAGCGGTGAAAGCGAGAAATTATACAGGCTCAAAATATTGCGTCAAGTTATAATTTTGAATATTTATAAAATTAAGTCTGATGTACTATACTTTCAAAAATTACTCAACCAATAATAGTCTGTAAAAGCAATATTATAGACCTAATTAATTACCCTATATAAGTTCCGTAAAGTTATTAACTTATAGGTCCAAATTTTCCCTACTTTCCAATACAAAAAGAAGAGAAGATTTCACCCAATAAATCGTCAGAGGAAAACTCCCCAGTTATTACTCCAAGTGAAATACCTGCTTGACGTAAATCTTCGGCAACTAATTCACTAGCACCAACTTCTAGTTGCTCAATAGAACTATCGATAGATATAAGTGTTGATTCAATTGCCAAGAGATGCCTCTTACGTGCAATGAAAATACTGTCACCTTCGGGGTTATAACCAGCAACATCTGATAGTGCTTGTCTTAATAACTTAATCCCATCTCCAAATTTCGCCGATAAGCTAATTTCTGTTTGACCTTCAAATTGTTCCATCCCGGCCTTAGCATTTATTAAGTCAATCTTATTTCTTATAGATATGATTGGTTTACTCATCATGAAATCTGGCAAGATAGAAAGATCAGCTGACGAGTCCTTAGCATCATAAACTAACAATACAACGTCAGCATTATCAATTTCGGCATGCGCTCTTCGGATACCTTCTTGCTCAATAATATTATCACTATTGTGAAGACCTGCAGTATCGATAATATGTAACGGCATACCGTCAATATGTATAGTTTCTTTTAATACGTCGCGTGTCGTTCCTGCTATATCGGTAACAATTGCACTGGACTGTTTGGTTAAAGCATTAAGTAAACTTGACTTTCCTGCATTTGGCTTGCCGGCAATTGCAACATACAAGCCATCTCTTAGAATAGCTCCCTGAGTTGCACAATCAAGTATGTCAAGAAGTTCTTTTTTTAAAACTTCAAGTTTTGTTGACACATCGTGAGATTCCAAAAAATCTATTTCCTCATCAGAGAAGTCGATAGTTGCTTCAACAAAAACCCTTAAATCAATCAAATCTCTCAGTAGTTGGTTGATTTTTTCAGAAAATTCTCCAGTAAGTGATCTTACTGCGCTTTGAGAAGACTTATCAGAGCTTGCCTGAATAAGATCTTGCACTGCTTCTGCCTGAACCAAGTCCATCTTGCCGTTTAAAAAGGCACGCTTTGTAAACTCTCCTGGTTCTGAATGTCGAGCTCCAAAAAAAGTGACTGTCTCTAACAACTTTCGTAAAACACTTATCCCTCCATGTCCTTGAAGTTCTAAAACATCTTCACCTGTATATGATTGAGGGCCAGGAAAAAAAATTGCGACACCTTTATCCACTTGATTTCTTTCTTCATCATAAAAAGAACCATAGTGAGCAACTCTGGGTTCGAGTTTAACATTAAGAACTTTATTAGCAATCACTCGAGACAAGGGCCCAGAAACACGAACAACACCAATACCGCTTTGTCCAATAGCAGTAGCTATAGCGCATATAGTTTCAACCTTAAGCATCGTCGGCAAAATATCCTTCAATGAAATCATCAAAACTTAACTCATCTTCCTCTTCTATCTTCAATTGCTCTTTATGTGAAGATATTACCAATTTCTCTAATGCATCAAAATAGTCATTGTCGATACTCTTGCCTTGATATAGTTCTCTATTTTGATGACTAAACTTATCAACGTATTCAAAAAAACCTAACTCTTTTTGTTTCATTTCTTCAAGCATCATTGACGAAGGTGTCAAATCTGGATCACTAATACGACTTAACATTTTTTGAACAGATTTCTGATGTTCTTTAGTTAAAAGTTTAGAGCAATCTTTAATCCCTGCAAAAATTTCTTTAGCCCAATCCTGCAACAATATCTCCTTTCCATTATTTGAAAGCATTAAGCCAGATTGTCGCCCTTTATGAGCCACTAAATTATCGTTATTATCAATGTTGAATTGCTCTGACGTAGAGATAGCTGCAGAATCTTGAAGAAGGCAAAACAATAAAAATACCTCCAAAAATTGTATCTGTGGTTTATCAATACCTAAACTTATTAATGGGTTAACATCCAAAGATCTAATTTCAATATAACCAATTCCATTATTGGTAAGAGCTCTCAAAGGCCTATCCATTCCATGTAATAGAGGCTTGGGTCGAACAGAAGCGTAATATTCATTTGCAATCTGCAGTATATTGGTATTGAGTTGTTGGTATTCTCCATCTTTCTTTAAACCAATCTCTTCAAAATCTTGACAGCTTGTTTGCATTGCAGCACGAAGACTCTGAATATAGTGATAAAGACTATTGTAATTTGCCTTCACTCCCTTTTCTTCTTCCTGAGAGTTCTGATAACCAATATCACCCATTCTTAGTGAGGTTGCGTATGGCAGGTAAAAAGTATTGTCATCGAACTCTTCTAAATCGTGTTCATGATAATCTTTCATAAAAGACTTACAAACTGATGCAGAGGCTCCAAATAAATAAGTGATTATCCAGCCATACCTCATAACGTTCCGTGTAAGCCCCATATAGTGGTAATCAATAAAATTCCTTACAGACATATCAGGTGACATAAAATCTCGATAGGCTTGCCAAAAATCTAAAGAAAATGAATAATTGAAATGAATGCCTGCAATTGCTTGCATTACACTTCCATAACGATTTGCTAGACCGCGACGATATACCGTTTTCATAATGCCTAAATTTGAACTGCCATATTGCGCAATAGGTATGTTGGTATGCCCTCGCAAAATACAAGGCATACTTGCTGGCCAAAAACGTTCATTTGGCGTCAGATGATGATTCACAAAATGTTGAATTTTAGCTAACTCATTGAGAGCTTTATCAGCACTATCAAATGGTTCGGTAACCAGCTCGACTAAAGCCTCGCTAAAATCAGTTGTAATTGCAGGATTGGTTAGTGGAGAGCCGTAAGCCTCTGGATGAGGTTCTTGTGAAATACTGCCATCTTTCGAGACACGCAAACTTTCCTTTTCAATACCAATAAGGTTTTGAGTAAGTGTGTCCTTAACTGGCACTAGCGACTGAATTTTATCGAGAAGGTCCAATTCACTAAGTCAAATAGTAAAATACGTATTTTACATTGCACTGTTAAAAACGGTGACAATAGAAAATATCTGTTCAATATCATAAATCATTACTGAATTATGCAATCTAATAAAAAAATCATAGAAGAGGAAGTAGTTGTTGGAATCCTTTTAAACCAAAATGGACAAATACTTGTTGCCAAAAGACGTAATAATCAGTTTATGCCAGGATATTGGGAATTGCCAGGAGGAAAAATTAAAGTTGGTGAAAATAAAAAAGATAGCCTTAAACGAGAACTTTCTGAGGAACTAGGAGTTACAGTTAAAAAAAGCAGCCTTAAACACACGATGTTTCATCAATACCCAGACAAGGTTGTAAAATTGTGGATATACAATGTTGACAAATATTCTGGAAAGCCATCAGGTCAAGAAGGGCAAAACATATTTTGGTGTAGTTTAGATCAGCTAAATAAATATAAATTGCTGCCCACCATGAGGGAAATTGTACATAAAATTTCTCTACCAGAGCATTACTGGATCACTCCAGATGAACATCATTCTGAATCCGTTATAGAAAAATGCCAAGAACACATAATTGCTGGCACTATGATTATTCAGCTTCGAAGTAAAGCTTCTCTAGACCAATCTTACATAGATACAATATACAGGCTCTGTCAAGATAACCAAGCAAGTCTTATCTTAAATACACCGAACAAAACATACCAAGAGCTTTGCCATGGTTGGCACTTAACAAGTAATGAACTTTTGTCTCTTAAAGAAAGACCTTGCGACAATAATAAACTTCTTGGTGTCTCAACTCATAATGCTCTGGAGGCAGAACATGCAGAAAAGATTTCTGCGGATTATATTAGTTTGTCACCAATAAATTCGACTCCGAGTCACCCACATATTCCACCTCTTGGTTGGCAAGTAGCTGCGGATATTATCAGCAAAAGCAACTTACCTGTATATCTACTCGGGGGAATGAGCAAAGAAGTGCTTGATAAAGCATTAAATATTGGAGCCCAGGGAATTGCAGGTATCAGTCAAATCTAGTAGCTATCCCTTGTTAATTCTAAAACTTTATTTTGTATATCTTCTTTAGTCATTCTAACAAGACCATCAGAGCCTCCCTCGCATAAAAGTTTATCACCTACAAACATTTGAGGAACTGTTCGATAACCAGTCTTTATAAAAAAATCTCTAGCTTTATTATCTTCTTGAATATTTAACGTTTCATACTCTATACCGTGCAAATCTAAATAGTTTTTAGCTCTAGTACAGTAAGGACAGGAATAGGTTGTATATACTTTAATCATTGCTTTCTATATAGTCTAAAGTAATTAGTTATACTAGTCTCTAACGTACACCCATGTCGACTCACCAGAGAGTTCCTGATTATATTGGTATCCTTCGTCAGAAAAATCTTTGAGCGCATCGGCATCGGTCAAACGGTTTCTGATTATATAATTAATCATTAACCCTCTTGCTCGCTTGGCATAAATGCCAATAACTTTATAAGTGTCGTTTTTCTTTTCTTTAAAAACTATATCCAGTATCTGTGCTTTGAGTATTTTTTTATCAATGGCTTTAAAATATTCATTGGATGCTAAGTTTACAATCAACTCTTCTTCATCTTCATTCAAAATTTCACTAATGCCACTCCCCCAATAATCATATAAATTATTCCCTTCAGTATTACTGAGCTTTGTCCCCATCTCCAAACGATAGGGTTGTATCAAATCGAGCGGTCTAAGAACACCATACAAACCCGAAAGCATGCGCACATTTTTTTGTGCAAAGTCAAGATCTTTAACAGAAAGTGAAGATGCATTAATACCGTTATATACATCACCTTTGAAAGCTAATAAAGCTTGCTTTGCATTGTCTAACGAGAAAGGTGTCTTAAATGCTTGGAATCGATCAAAATTTAACTTTGATAACTTTTCACTAATAGACATAAGTTTTGAAATTTGTTTCTGGGTTTTATTTTTTAAGATATTGACTAATTCTTGAGTGTGGCCCAACTGCCTAGTCTGTGTGAAAGAGTTTATATCACATGGTGAAAAATCTTGAGTTTTGGAAGGTGAAATTATTGCTAGCATTTAATGAAAAAAATTTAAACATTCTACCCGAATATGCCTGTTATAACAATATAATCTAGTGTATTTGGTATTCAAAAAGTTTACGTTATACGTTATAATCACGTAAAAAATTTTCGTTCATTTTTACCTAGGGTTTTCATGACAAAAAAACAAATATACTTACCAAAACCTCAAGGTCTTTATCATCCAAAGAATGAAAAGGAGAATTGTGGTGTTGGTTTTATTGCCAACATAAAAAGTAAGGCTTCGTACAAAATTACTGAAGATGCCCTTGAAATGCTTTCTCGCATGGGCCATCGAGGTGCATGTGGCTGTGAAGCGAATACCGGTGATGGAGCTGGAATATTAACCAACATTCCCCATGAGTTTTTTTTTCAAGAAATACAATCTCTATTTGGCGTTAGTGTCCAAGCTGGTAGCTATGGTGTTGGTAATATTTTCTTACCTCAAGATGATAAGCAAAGACAACACTGCATTTCTATAGTTGAAAAAGTTGTTAATGATGAAGGACAAACGCTGATTGGTTGGCGTGACGTTCCCATTGATGTCATAAAGGCTGATGTGGGAGAAACTGCAAGAAACTCCCAACCGGTCATTAAACAACTTATTATTGGAAACACTGAAGGCATAGATAATGATGCTTTTGAGGGCGCCCTTTATATTATAAAAAAGCATATTTCTAAAGTAATACGCACGGATGAATCGCTTTCACAAGCACTATCGTTTTATGTTTGTAGCCTATCTACTCGAGTTATTATTTATAAGGGTATGCTGATGGGCACACAGTTATTGGATTTCTATCCAGACCTTAAAAATAAAAAATTCAAAACATATTTGGCAATGGTTCATTCGAGATTTTCAACCAATACATTCCCTTCATGGGATCGTGCTCAACCTTGTCGCTTTATGGCTCACAACGGCGAAATTAATACACTCCAAGGTAACTACAACTGGATGAGAGCTCGTGAAGGAGTTTTAGAAAGTGATTTTTTTGGTGGCAATTTAGACAAAACCTTGCCTGTTATTGAAACAGAAGTTTCAGACTCTGGGAGCTTTGACAATGTTCTAGAGTTTCTTTTAATGAATGGCAGATCCCTGCAGGAAGCTGTATTAATGATGGTACCTGAGGCATGGCAAAATGATCACGAAATGAGCGACGAGAAGAAAGCTTTTTATGAATACTTCTCTAATATTATGGAGCCATGGGATGGTCCCGCTTCAATTACTTTTTCAGATGGACGCTATATCGGGGCCGTCCTAGATCGAAACGGTCTGCGCCCATCACGCTATTACCTAACACATGATGACAGAGTCATCATGGCATCAGAAGTGGGTGTTGTTGATGTTGCAACTGATAATATCAAAACTAAAGGCAGACTTCGACCAGGGAAAATGTTTTTAGTCGACTTTGGTCAAGGAAGACTGGTTGATGATGATGAAATAAAGGACAATTTTTCTTCTAAAAACCCTTATCAAAAGTGGCTTGATGAACAACAAATTCATTTAAGTGAATTAGCTATTAATGAGGAGGTTCATGGTCTCTATCCAGAAACTCTTTTACAACGCCTAAAAGCTTTCGGTTACAGTACAGAAACATTAGAATTCATGCTATTCCCCCTCGTCACTGAACTCAGAGACCCTGTTGGATCTATGGGAAATGATTCAGCATTGGCCTGTCTCTCAGATCAATCTCGTATTATTTATGACTACTTTAAGCAACTATTTGCCCAAGTCACCAACCCTGCTATTGATTCCATTCGTGAAGAAGTGATCATGTCATTGCGCTGCACTATAGGGCCAGAAGGAAACTTACTTCGTAATAAAGCTGAAAATGCTAACCGTTTGGTGATTGAACATCCTATTCTAACGAACGAAGAAACGTCAGCTCTTAAGAATTGTAACCATCGAGGCTGGACAAGTAAAACCATTGATATCACTTATGAAATTGATAAAGGACAAAACTTAAGCGACATGCTTGATGATATTTGTCAGCAAGGTACACAAGCCATCAAAGATGGTCACAGCTTGGTTGTCTTATCTGATCGCAAAATGAATTCAAATCGTGCTTCCATAAGTGCTTTATTAGCATCTTCAGCGCTTCACAGATACTTAGTAGCCCATCACAAAAGAACTCAGGTTGGAATCATCGTTGAAACGGGAGAAGCTAGAGAAGTCCATCATTTCTGTCTAATGACTGGCTTTGGCGCTGATGCGGTTAATCCATACCTAGCATTTGAAGCACTTTGGCAGGCAAGGCGTGATAATTTAATCAAACTAGAAGATGATGAGGCTGTTGTTACGGCGTATCGTAAAGGTGTTGCAAAAGGCATGTTGAAGGTGATGGCTAAAATGGGTATTTCAACTTTGGCTTCCTATAAAGGTGCCCAAATCTTCGAAGCTGTTGGATTATCTCCTGAGGTGATGGACAAATGTTTCTTTGAAACCGCCAGTCGAATCAGTGGTGTTGGTTTCAAAGTCCTTCAAACTGAAACTGAAACGCAACATAAAAATGCATACCTTTCAACTTCATTCGATAATCTCGGACAATATCATTGGCGTAGTGGTGGCGAAAAACATATGTGGGAACCACAAACCATTACAGACCTTCAAAAGGCTGCTCGAAGTAACGATAAAAATGCCTATTGGGAATTTGCAAAAAAATCTAACGAAGAAGGAACCCGTAACTGCACACTACGTGGCTTGATGTCATTTAAGTCAGGTAACCCAGTCGATATTAATATGGTTGAACCTGCCAAAGAAATCGTGAAAAGATTTGCCACAGGTGCGATGAGTTTTGGTTCTATCTCCGCTGAATCTCATGAAACACTTGCCATCGCCATGAATCGTATCGGTGGTAAATCAAATACTGGAGAAGGTGGCGAAGATTCTGTACGCTGGATACCTGATTCAAATGGCGACTCTCGAAGAAGCGCTATTAAGCAAGTTGCTTCTGGTCGTTTTGGTGTTACTATCGAATTCCTTAATAATGCCGATGAATTGCAGATCAAAATCTCTCAAGGTGCCAAGCCAGGTGAGGGTGGCGAGTTGCCAGGAAAAAAAGTTGATGAAGGTATTGCTAAGATACGTTGTTCGACTGCTGGAGTTGGGCTAATTAGCCCACCACCACACCATGATATTTATTCTATTGAAGATTTAGCACAATTAATTTTTGACCTTAAGAGATCGAATCCAGAAGCCCGTATTAGTGTGAAATTGGTTTCTGAAGTGGGCGTTGGAACTGTCGCTGCAGGTGTAACTAAAGCAAAATCTGACCACATCCTCATTGCTGGCCATGATGGTGGCACTGGTGCATCACCTCTTACCTCTATTAAGCATGCCGGCCTGCCCTGGGAATTGGGTGTTGCCGAAACCCACCAAACCCTGGTAATGAATGATCTTCGTTCACGTGTCGTCATTCAGACAGATGGGCAACTTAAAACGGGGCGCGATGTCGCTATAGCTGCATTGCTCGGTGCAGAAGAGTTTGGTTTCTCTACGGCACCACTGATTACTCTCGGCTGTATCATGATGCGTAAATGCCATCTCAATACATGTCCTGTTGGAATCGCAACTCAAGATAAGGTTTTGCGTAAAAAATTTACAGGCAAACCAGAACATGTTGTTAATTACCTATTTATGGTCGCTGAAGAACTGCGCACTATTATGGCGAATCTTGGATTTAAATCGCTCAACGAAATGATTGGTCGTGTCGATATGCTGGAAATGAATAAAGCAATTGATCACTGGAAACAAGACTCTATTGATCTTAGTGCAATTTTGACACCTGCTGACACTCAATATAAAAATGCTGGTACCTATCAAAGTATCCCGCAAGATCACCAACTCGATCAGCAATTAGACCATGAATTAATAGCTCAATCAAAGGTCGCCATTGAGGGCAACGGAAAAGTTAAGATCGAGTCAGTTATTACTAATGTTGATAGAACTGTTGGCGCAATGCTTTCTTCCCATGTTGTTAAAACAAGGGGTAAAAATAACCTAATTGATGATGCAATTCATGTTAACTTTAAAGGCTCTGCTGGACAATCGTTTGGTGCATTCTTAGCAAAAGGTATAACTCTCTCTGTTGAGGGAGATGCCAATGATTATGTTGGCAAGGGACTTTCTGGTGGTCGCATTATTATCTATCCACCTAAAAATTCAACATTCGTTACACAGGATGAAATTATCGCTGGTAATGTTTGCGGCTATGGTGCCACGGGTGGTGAAATGTATTTATCTGGTTGTGTCGCAGAACGCTTCTGTGTTAGAAATTCTGGACTAATTGCCGTCGTTGAGGGTGTCGGAGACCATGGCTGCGAATACATGACAGGAGGTCGAGCAGTAATTCTTGGTGAGGTTGGACGTAACTTTGGTGCAGGTATGAGTGGAGGTATAGCTTACGTTTACAATCCAAACCTTACACTTCAAAGTCAGGCTAACACATCCATGATCGATTTTGATCCGATGGATGATGAATCACAAAAAGAGTTGTTGGAATTGTTATCTAAGCATGTCGAACTTACAGGCTCTCCAATCGCAAAACAAATTTTAGGAGATTGGAATGCAGAATTGGCGCACTTCGTGAAAGTTATGCCAAAAGCATTAAAAGAAATTTTAGCAGCACAAAATAAACAGCTATTGCAAGCTAGCTAACAAGGCAGCTCGTCTATAAGGTCAGCACTTTTATCTATCACTTTCTTTTAAATGTAATAAAGTGGTAAGCGTGCTTGTTTATCTCATCCGGCTGGTGTGACTCACAACTCAGTTCTAGCCAGTCGTTTTCATCGTAATGAGGAAAATAAGTTTCCCCTTCGAACTCTCCTTCAATACGAGTAATGTAGAGTTTATTCACTTCAGGGAGTAACTGTTCGAATAGGTTTGCTCCTCCTATTACCATAATTTCTTCTTCGTCTTGAGTAATAGAAAGTGCCTTTTCAATACTGTCAACTACCTCGCAACCTGGAATTGAAACATGCGTGTTTCTAGTGATTACAATGTTTCGACGATTTGGTAATGTTTTACCTATTGAGTCATAAGTTTTACGACCCATCAAGATTGAATGACCAGTAGTAATTTTTTTAAAAAAAGTTAAATCCGCTGGAAGATACCAAGGCAATCCATTGCCTTTTCCGATTAGGTTATTATCATCCATCGCAACAACAATAGATAAGCGCATAAAGCCTTGCCTGAATAAAGTAAAATATTGAGATATTTTACAATTTTTGAACTTCTAGTGTCGCTCATTCTTGCCTCCTCTTCGCCCTTCAGAAAAGCTATTTTAGAGAGACTTGGTGTTTCCTTTATAGCTGTCTCTCCAAATATTGATGAAACACGGAAAACAGCGGAAACGCCATATGATTTAGTCTATCGTTTGGCTGAAGATAAAGCAAAAGAGGTAGCAAAAACCCACTCTGGACTTATCATCGCTTCTGATCAAGTAGCTACCTTGGACAGTGGTAACGAAGAAGAAGATGAAATACTCAATAAACCACTTACTCACCAGAATGCCTTTACACAACTTCAAAAAAGTTCAGGCAGAACTGTTACATTCCTTACAAGTATTGCTCTACTTAATACTGAAACTGGAATTCTTCAGAATAATGTAGAGTTTTTCCGAGTAGTTTTTAAGTCTCTCAGAGATAATCATATTTTGTCTTATCTTGAAAAAGAAGATGTTCTTAATTGTGCAGGGAGTTTTAAATCTGAAGGTTTAGGAGTCACTTTAGTTAATCGTATGGAAGGTAACGATCAAAACAGCTTAATTGGTTTACCTACGATACAACTAATCAAAATGCTTGCCAAGGAAAATGTTCATATCTTATGAATACTTTATAGTACTTACAACCCCTATTCCTATAACATATCCTAAAAAGTGTGTAATAAGTGTGTAATAAAAAAACATAAGTAATACCCTCACACACATCAAACGAAATTTGGACTTTTATCTTGGATAGATTTAAACTAAGTTCCAATTAATAATAAATCTTATATTACATGACTTCAATAATTTGTAAAGGTGAGAGCATTCAAAGCATTACAGTTCAAAATGCATTAAATAATAATACACCACTACTTCTAACCTTTCCACATAGTGGTGAAAATTATCCAGATGATTTTTTACCTAACCCTGCTTTGCCATTTGAGATAATAGATTTTCCAAATGATAAGTATGTTGATGAGCTTTTTGATTCTCATAGGTCATTAGGTCTGCCGTCTATAAGGGCTAATTTCCCTCGTACATACATCGATGTTAATCGTCATCAACATAATATCGACCCTAGTATGATGGAGACTCAAGAGTCATGGTATGGACGTTTTCTATCTACTGATTCTGAAAAAGAAAATGGTGGAACGTTGTTTTGGTCGAAGACAAAATTAGGTAATTATGATTTGTATAACCGCAAATTGTCTCAGGATGAAATGAAGCAACGTATAGCAACTTGTTATGTACCTTTTCATCAGGCGTTAGCATCTAGCATTGAAGATATGAAAAAGAACTTTAATGTTGCATACATCCTGGATTGTCATTCTTATGCTGAATTTAGTTCTAAATTTCGAGGTGGTGAGAGGAGGCCTCAGGTCGATGTTTTGAACCGTCATGGTCAATCCTGTGGCCATCAACTTACTGAATGTGTTGTTGATGCTTTTTCTGATTGTGGCTATGATGTAACTCTCAATAAAATATACACAGGTGGTGAAATGTTACTTCGGTATGGCTGGCCACAGATCGACCAGCATGCTTTGCAATTTGAAATAAGACGAGATTTATACATGGATGAAGAGTCACGACAAAAATCAGGTCAATTTACTAAAATGCAAAATGATTGTTCTAAGATTTTAAGCTTAGTTAAAAGACATATTGATAATCTTTGAAGTACCCATTAATAATTCATATTTAATACTATGTGAGCATTAAGACTGAGTGGTATTTAACACATTCAGTAAATCCCCTTGTTTGATGATTAGAGAAGTCATCTACTTCGCATTAAAGTTCGCACTAAGTATAATAACTGCATACTACCTAATGCATTAAATGTAGAAGTTCGTACGCACTTCTCATAATGAGATTTGTTGATATGACGCGTTTTTTAATTAAATTAAGTATCTCTTATGAACATCCTTTATCCTGAAAACTACAAAACTTTTTCGTCGGGTTCAACATGTTACTGGGGCTCGCTTTTTGGTTCTTCAGAGGCACTCGCATTAATAGAGCTTACTAAAACTCAACAACAAGTTGTACTCTATGTGGCGAAAGATATCACACATTACGTACAAATTCATAGGGCGCTGAATTTTTACAATTCTTCTTTGAAGATACTGGGTTTCTCTAACTGGGAAGTTCTAGCTTTTGATCACTTTTCACCTCACCCAGATATTGTTTCATCTCGTATGAAAACACTTTCACAACTTGCCACTCTTAAAACTGGAATTGTTATCACAACTTTAGAATCTTTATTACAAAGATTGTGCCCTACTGATTATATTGATAAATATAGTTTCAGTTTGAAAGCTGGTGAAACACTTGAAATTGAACCCTTTGTTAACAAGCTTTTGAAAATTGGATATCGCAGGGTATCAACTGTAATGGAGCAAGGAGAATTTAATATCAAAGGTGCCTTGATTGACCTTTATCCAATGGGTGTCAAAAGTCCTTATCGAATTGATTTATTTGACAATGAAATTGATTCAATCCGAACCTTTAAAGCTTCAACCCAGAGATCAATTGAGGTTATAAACCATATTAACCTTTTGCCTGCACGCGAATTTGCATCTGATAGCGAGAGTATCTCAATCTTTAAGAAAAATTATCTATCCGAGTTCGGAAACACAGACGGTTTCATTTATAAAGAGGTCAGCGAAGGCAGGTTTCCAGGTGGTATTGAATTCTACTTGCCTCTTTTCTTTAATAAAACAAATACCCTACTTGACTATTTAGACGTAGAACCAATTATTGTTTATCAGAAAGGATTTGTTGAGGCAACTCAACTGCATAGTGTTGAACTCTTAGATCGTTTTGAACACTGCAAACTTTCACTTCAAAGACTACCTTTACCAATCAATAAGGTTTTTTTGAATGTTGATGAACTCTTCAAAATATTGCACGACAAAAAGAAAATACAAACACAACCCTCTAAGTCCAATAAAAAAGAATCTACAAACTTTTCTTCAGCATTGTTGCCTCCTCTTAAAATTCAATCTCAAACAAAAAATCCACTCAAAAAATTAATCAAATTTCTAGAGAATTTTGAAGGAAGAGTATTGATTGTTTGTGAGTCTCAAGGACGGCAGAGTGTACTCACTGACCTACTTTCAAGTTATCAATTAAGTGCGGTTAATTGTGACCATTGGATTGACTTTCTTGAACAAAAAGAAAAGCTTTGTATTACCAATGCAAGTCTAAGTGAAGGTATTTTTTGTGATCAATTTGCAATCATTACTGAGGACAATTTATTTGGCAAAGATGTTGTTAAGCAACAGCGACGTAGGCGTGCTAAACACAAAGATTTTGATGAAGCTATTAAAAGCCTTATTGAGATTCAATTGGGTGACCCTATAGTTCATGAACAATATGGAGTGGGTCGCTATCTTGGACTAAAAAGTCGCAGTTTTGATGATAATCAACAAGATTTTTTATCCCTTGAATATGCCAATGGTGCAATACTGTTGGTACCTATTACGTCTCTTAATTTAATTTCTCGTTATTCTGGTGCAAACGTTGAACATGCTCCACTTCATAAACTTGGAAGCAGACAATGGGCAAAAGCAAAGAAAAGAGCTGCAGAAGCTCTCTATGATGTTGCCGCAGAGTTATTAGAGATATACGCCAAGAGAGAATCACAAAAAGGTTTTGCTTACCCTGAGCCTAGTGATTCTTATAGCTCTTTTGTTGCCAGCTTTGCATTTGAAGAAACACCCGATCAACTTAAAACAATGGATGACGTTTTGCTCGACATGCAATCTGAAAAACCAATGGACCGTTTGGTTTGTGGGGATGTAGGTTTTGGCAAAACTGAGATTGCTATGCGAGCTGCTTTCGTAGCTGTTGAAGCTGGTAAACAAGTTGTCATGTTGGTACCAACAACTTTATTAGCCAGTCAGCATTATCAAACTTTTGTTGATCGCTTCGCAAAATATCCTGTATTGATCAAATCTCTTTCTAGATTCCAAAGTATAAAAGAACAAAAACAAATTAAAGACGCACTTCATGAAGGCAAAATCGATATTGTAATAGGAACCCATAAACTTATCCAAGGTTCAATTAAATACAAAAAATTAGGATTAATTATTATTGATGAAGAGCATCGCTTTGGAGTTAAACAAAAAGAAGCCCTCAAACAACTGCGAGGACAAAGTGATATATTGACAATGACTGCAACGCCAATACCAAGAACACTTAATATGGCGCTTGGTTCGCTTAGGGAACTTTCCATCATTGCCTCACCTCCCGCTAAACGTAGTGCCATCCAAACCTTTGTCGATGAATGGGATGATGAAACAGTCAAGGAGGCTTGTTCGCGTGAATTACACCGGGGTGGGCAAATTTTTGTCCTTCATAATGACATTGATACGATTGATAATATGGCAGCGTCACTAAGTGAAATGATGCCAAATCTACGGGTTCGTATCGCCCACGGTCAAATGCCGAATAAAGAACTGGAACAAATTATGGCTGATTTTTACCATCAACGTTTTCAACTTCTTGTTTGTACTACAATCATTGAAACAGGAATTGATATTCCAAGCGCCAACACTATCATTATTAATAATGCACAAAATTTTGGCCTAGCTCAATTGCACCAACTTCGTGGCCGAGTAGGTAGGTCGCATCATAAAGCATATGCTTATCTCATTATAAAATCACATCAATCCATAACCGCTGATGCTAAAAAGCGTCTAGATGCGATTGCTTCTTTAGAAGAACTTGGTGCCGGTTTTATGTTGGCTAATCACGATCTAGAAATACGTGGCGCTGGTGACTTGTTAGGAGAGAACCAAAGTGGCAAGATATCCGAGATTGGCTTCAATCTTTATCATGACCTCTTGAAGCGAACAATTCAGGCAATCAAAAATAACTCCAAACTTGACCTTGATGATTCATTGATCGAAGAAATCGATATCAATATTGGTATTGCTTGTATTATCCCTGAAACTTATCTAGACGACGTTCATGAACGTTTAATACTCTATAAAAGAATTGCCAGTGCAGAAGATGATACTGAATTAAAAGATTTAAAGATCGAGATGATCGATCGCTTTGGTCTGTTGCCAGATGAAACTAAAAACCTCTTCGCCTCAACTTCATTAAGAATTTTTTCCAAAAAGATTGGAATTGACAAAATCAACATTTCAGATAACAAGGCTGAAATTACTTTAAATCAAAAAAGCATTATTGAAACAAAAAAAATAATTAATCTGATTCAAACACAACCACAAAAATACCAATTAAAAAATCAAAATACCTTAGTCTTTAATGCTTCGATGGGTGAAGATGGTTCTCGAATTAAAAGAGTCAAAAATCTAATAAATCAATTACAGTAAGATTAGATATTGAATTGTTGCTTAAGACTAATGTACTCAATTGCCTCAATGCGAGTGCCAAACTGGCCTACCACTAGGGCAGCTGCAGCATTGGCAAATTTTGCAGCCCAAGCATAATCATGGCCATTACTAATAGCATACAAAAAGGAACCTGCAAAAATATCTCCTGCTCCATTAGTGTCTACAGCATTGGTTGATACCCCAGGTGTATGAATAAGCTGATGACCATCATATGTTAAAGAGCCTCCAGGACCGCGAGTAATAACAAATGTTTTTGCATACTGTTTGAGAACATTGGCAGCCGCATCAACTGTATGCGTTCCTGTAAACCTTCTAGCCTCATCGGTATTACAAAAAAGTAAGTCTATACTTTCTCCTATAACACTTTTAAGGCTCTCAGAAAAGACTTTTACTACGTAAGGATCCGATAGACTTAAAGATGTTTTTACACCTTTTTGTTTAGCGTGAGCCATAGCATTAATTGCAACATCAGTCCTTGCTTTATCGGTGACAAGATAACCTTCCATATATAACCACTTTGAATTTTCTAAGGATTTCATATCAATTTCTTGGTTTGAAATATCTATACTCACTCCCAAAAAAGTATTTAGGCTCCGTTCTGCATCTTGGGTAATCATAACGAGACACTTTCCCGTGCTGCCGCTGGTTGCTGCTACATTATGGAAATCAACACCAACGGAGCTTAAATCTTTTACGAAAAAATCACCCTCCCAATCATCCGCTACTTTGCCTGAATAAAAGGTCTTTGATCCAAAGCTGCTGGCGGCAACAATACTATTACAAGCGGAACCACCGCAATTACGTTTGACAGGAATTTTTTGAGAAGTTAGGGCGTTGATTAGTTGATGTTGTCGCTTCTCATCAACCAGAGTCATTATGCCTTTTTTTACTTTGTTTTTTCTAAGAAAGTGGTCAGTAACGACAACTTCAATATCCACTATAGCAGCACCAATGCCATAAATATCATACTTTTTCATATAAATTTATTCCTGTAATAATTGTAGTTTTGTTCACAACCTTTTATCTCTTAATGCATTTGGTACTGGAAAATGCACAGACTCATTGACCCCACTTACCTCAGCTATCTGATCCGCACCATTATCTAGAAGATAATTTACAACCTCCTGAACCAAAACTTCTGGTGCAGAAGCACCTGCTGTTACACCTATAGAATTCAACCCCTTAAGCCAAGCAGGATCGATATCCTTAGCTCCATCAATTAAATATGCTGGTTTATTATTTTTTTCTGCTATCTCACGAAGTCTATTAGAGTTCGATGAGTTTTTTGAGCCAAGCACTAACAACATATCTGAATTATTAATGATGGCCTTTACTGAATCTTGGCGATTTTGTGTAGCATAACAAATGTCACTTTTTTTTGGGGATTGAATTTTTGGAAACTTTGTTTGTAATGATTCAACAATCTCACTGGTATCATCAACCGATAAGGTAGTCTGTGTAGTATAAGAGATATCTGTGCCAGTTGGAAAATCAAGTGTTTCAAGGTCATTAATTGATTCTACTAGGGTGATTTTTTTGATGTCATTTGACTGACCCAGAGTACCTTCAACTTCGGGGTGTCCAGCATGACCAATTAAAATAACTTGATGATTTTGTTTTTGACGCCGTGTTACTTCCTTGTGCACTTTAGTTACTAATGGGCATGTTGCATCATAAATAGTAGATGTAATTGAGTTTGCATCTTTTCTGACTTTTTGAGAGACGCCATGAGCACTAAAAACCACAATACCGTCTTTGGGTACTTGATTAATTTCGTCGACAAATACTGCACCCTTTTCTTTCAGCTTGTTGACAACAAATTGATTGTGAACAACTTCATGACGAACATATATTGGTGCACCATGCTTATCTATAGCGCGCTCAACTACTTCAATTGCACGCTCGACACCTGCACAAAATCCTCTTGGATTAGCCAGAAATACTTTCATTTTTAATATAAATTATTGTTATCAAGGGATTAGTAAAATATCTTAAACTGAAAATAATGAGAAAATTTAATTTATTGTTTATGATTCAAAGCAGACAATATCTGAAAGATTTTTTTTCGTAATTCTGAGCGATGAACAATCATATCTATGGCGCCTTTCTCTAACAAAAACTCACTTCTCTGAAAACCTTCTGGCAACTCTTCACGAACAGTTTGCTCGACAACCCTAGCGCCCGCAAAACCAATCCTTGCGTTCGGCTCTGCAATTTGAATATCTCCCAACATTGCCAAACTCGCAGAAACACCACCCATAGTTGGGTCAGTCAAAACAGAAATAAAAGGAATTTTCTTGTCAGCCATCAATTTCACAGCTAGCGACGTTTTAGACATTTGCATCAAAGAAAACAGTCCTTCCTGCATTCGAGCACCTCCACTCGCAGAGAAACAAACAAGGGGATTACTATTCTCAATTGCTGCATACGCTGCTCTGACAAACTTTTCACCAACAACTGAACCCATTGATCCCCCCATGAAATTGAAATCAAAGGCCGCTGCTACAATTGGCATGCCTTTCAATAAACCTTTTTTAACAACCAAAGCGTCTTTCTCTTTGGTTTTTTTTTGAGCATCAATGTAACGATCTTTGTATTTTTTTTGGTCTTTAAATTTTAGAGGATCAACGGACTCAATATTGGGCGCAATTTCAAATTGATGTTCTACATCCAGGAAATTTTCAAGTCGCCTTCTTGCCGATATTATTAAATGATGGTCACACTTTGGACAGACATAAGAAAGGCGTTCGAGTTCTTCCTGATAAAGTACGCGACTACACTCAGGGCATTTACTCCAAAGACCTTCTGGAATATTTTTTTTAGCGTTTTTGCCAATTGATGGCAAAATTTTCTCTAACCAGCTCATAGTAGGCCTTGATTAATTAATGGCATTTGAGATTTGATTTGCCAGATTACCAACCTTAGTAATCATTTTATCCGTATCACTAGAGAATTGTTCAACAATAGATACAAGGGTACTTCCAACAATAACTGCATCGGCATTTTCACTAACCTGTTTAGCTGTTTCAGCATTTTTAATACCAAAACCTACGCCAATTGGTAATTTAATATAATTTCGCATCCTAGCTAGGTGATGGTTCACAGAATCAATATCTAAATTTCCTGCACCTGTGACACCCTTCAAGGAGACAAAGTATATATAACCAGTTGCTATTTTTGAAATGTCCTTTAATCGATCGTCTGTAGTTGTTGGGGCCACCAGAAAAATTAAGTCAATTTCAACAGCATCCAATTCAGATTTAAGATCATGGGCTTCTTCAGGCGGCATATCCACTACCAAGACACCATCCACTCCAACTTCCTGTGCTCTCGATGCAAAGGCTTTATAACCATAAACTTCAATTGGATTGGTATAGCCCATTAACACAATGCCAGTATTTTGGTTATGTTCTCTAAACCTCTCAACAATAGCAAGAACATCACTCAAACTAACACCATCGGCAACAGTACGTTCGTGAGATTTAGCAATCACTGGCCCATCTGCCATGGGGTCAGAAAAAGGCACACCTAACTCAATTATGTCTGCACCATTGTTCGCCAAAGAAAACACCAAAGCCTCAGAATTATCTAGACCCCCATCACCGGCTGTTATAAATGGGATAAAAGCTTTTTTTCCAGATTGCTCGAGTTCGTTAAAAATATTTGAGATTATTGACATAGCTTTGTTCGTATTAATGAGAGTCAGATTTTAGCACAGAAGCATTTCAACACAATTTATTGTCCTATCCAAGAATGTTTGATTTATTGTACTTTATGATAAGAATGCACAGCATCTACTAATACTTTCATATTTTCGGGGTTAACATCTGGAGTTATACCATGACCAAGATTAAATACATGCCCAGTTTCCCCTTTAAATTGGTCAAGCACTTTGTTAACTTCAGTGACAATAACTTCAGGCGTGGCAAGGAGAACTGATGGGTCTAGATTGCCTTGTAATGCTACCTGAGAACCAACCCGTCTTTCAGCCTCTCCTAACTCTATAGTCCAATCTAGACCAATAGCATCACAGCCACTTAAAGCAATCTTCTCAAGCCAAGCAGAGCCTCCTTTTGTAAAAAGTGTAACCGGAATCGTTTTACCTTCATAATGGCGGTGAATTCCTGCGACAATTTTAGTCATATACTTGAGAGAAAAATCCTCATAACTCTGTTTATTTAAAAGACCACCCCAAGTATCAAAAATCATTACTGAATCTGCACCTGCTTCAATTTGGTTGTTCAGATAATCAATAACCGTCTCTGCCAGGACGTTTAACAGTTGATGCATATGATTGGGATTTTCAAACATCAAACCTTTAACCTTTGAAAAACTCTTGCTGGAACCACCTTCTACCATATAAGTCGCCAATGTCCATGGACTTCCAGTAAAGCCAATAAGGGGGGCTCTACCTTTGAGGCTCTTTTTGATTACTGAGACCGCTTCACTGACATACGCAAGCTCACTGCCAACATCCGGCTTAGAAAGTCTATCTATATCGTCTAATGTGGTCAAAGGTTTGGAAAACTTGGGACCCTCACCTTCCACAAAATACAAACCAAGGCCCATCGCATCTGGAATGGTTAAAATATCTGAGAAAAGAATTGCAGCATCTAAATCAAAACGCTCAAGTGGTTGAAGTGTAACTTCACATGCTAATTCGCTGGACTTACATAAGTTTAAGAAACCACCAGCTTTTTTTCGAGTCTCACGATACTCTGGTAAATATCGTCCTGCTTGTCGCATAACCCAAATCGGAGTTCGCGTTATTTCTTTTTTCAAAAGGGCGTTTATGTAGTCAGATGCCATAATAATGTCTCAATCGAAAAGTTGATTATAATGATTTTGCAGTTTATTTTATGTTTCGTTCTGGCACAAAAAAAAGCCACATTGTGGCTTTTTCAAGGGTAATAATTATTATTTACCTCTTGAATGCACCGTAACGAGACTTAAACTTCTCAACACGACCAGCTGTATCGACAATTTTTTGCTTACCCGTATAAAAAGGATGACAGTTTGAACACACATCTATGTGTATTTCATCTTTAGTGCTAGTTGAACGCGTTTCAAAAGCATTGCCACAACTACACACAACCTTAATGGTATCGTAAACAGGATGAATATCTGTTTTCATTTTATAAATTTATTGAGGTTTATTCTCTAGTAGAAGCGGTCCAATCACCGTACTTTTCTTCACTGTACAACGAACCACAACTTGCCAATAAAATAGTAATGGTTATTAATGATAACAACATTTTAAAATTCTTCATTTAATTATCCTTCCTTGAATTTGGTTCCATCATCAAAAATGAAAAGCAGGGGAATTATATACTATCTCTCATTTGGGGTGTACGTTTTAACGCTCAACGCGTGTAATTCCCCACTTCTGATTTCTTCACTTACCACTGCAAGTACTATTCTTTGCCTCTGCAAAAGTGATAGCCCTTCAAATATTGGAGAAACAACAACTGCAGAGCAATTGCAACCATCACCTTCCATAATTACTTGAGATTGTTCTATAGTCGATTCGAGTTTTTTTTGTATCTCTTCTAAAGTCATAAACAAGCCTGTAAATAAGCTGATTTTAGTCTTAATTATGGCACTTGATAGATTATTCAAGCACCGAAAATGCCTTTGAGCGTAAAGAAAAATAAGATTGACATTAAGGCACCAGCAGGTAATGTAATGATCCAAGAAAGGAAGATTCTATTAATGACGCGCATATTAAGAGAAGCCAAACCTCTGGCAATACCAACACCTAAAACCGCACCTACCAAAACTTGGGTGGTAGAAACTGGCAAACCTGTATACGATGCAAGTACTACTGTTGTAGCTGCAGCTAATTCTGCAGAAAAACCTCGACTTGGAGTTAATTCAGTGATGCCCTTGCCTATAGTTTTCATTACCCTAAAACCAAACGTTGCAAGTCCAAACACAATACCGCCACCACCAACTAACAATATCCAAGATGGCAGTGCACTTTTGGAAACAATTACTCCGCCAGATTCAACAATACTATAGACTGCAGCTAAAGGTCCGATTGCAT
>CACLHR010000003.1 GCA_902606745.1 uncultured Gammaproteobacteria bacterium | reverse complement strand
CAGGGGCTTTTGTCTCAAACACTTATTGATTGGAATTGGATTAGCGAGCCCATTCAATGGCTGGTTGATCCATCCTGGACAATGTTTTGGTCTGTTTTTGTATACACTTGGGCACATCTGGGCTTCTATATGTTGATATTGCTTGCAGGACTGCAGTCCATCCCGAGGGATCTGTATGAAGCCGCAGAGATGGATGGCACATCTGACCGACGAGTTTTTTGGAGGATAACATTGCCGCTATTAATGCCAATTTTATTGGTAGTAACGGTTTTATCTTTGATAAAGGCTGTTCAAGCTTTTGAGGAATTATTCGCCTTGCAAGTTGGTTGGGTATCTCTTGTTTCTTACATTTTTGAAACCTCAGGTCTAAGAGGTCAGAAGACTGAATTCGGCTTAGGGATCGCAGCAATGGCGTCACTAATTGTGGCCCTAGTTCTGATCATTCTTTCCTTACTGCAATTCTATCTTACTAGGAGACAGGTGAAGCTATGACGGCGGTTATTAAATTCTTTACCAGAACGCAGGGCAAAAAGAAGCTAAGTCTTGTCGATTGGGTATCTTATATTTTTCTATTTCTTGGCTTTTTAATTATTTTTCTGCCAGTCTTGTGGCTCATATTAAATTCAGTTAAGTCTCAATTCTTGTTGCAAAAGCTGGACACAAATATATTGCCAATGGACTATGAGAGGGTTGGTAGAGCGACTGTTTATGGTCCCGAGGGCAAAGAGATATTTATGATGAAAGATTTACCTTCTTGGGTCTTGTATTGGAGCGATTTGACTGAAGATGAAAGATCTGATCACGATGTTGATTCATTTATTTCTCAATATGACGACAAAGAGTTTTATGCACTGAGAACCCATTTTGGACTAGTTCCTGGACAAGCCAAAGAGTTAATCATTAATAAAAATTTACCAGAATGGCTAATTAAATATCCAAGCATGTTTCCCAGCTCTAAAAAGGAATACGATCCCGAATCCGTAATTAGTGTCTTAAACATTGAAGAGGTTAGGTTGTTGTCAGAATATTTAGGCCTTAAACCGTATAAGCCTAATGGCTTTACATCGCAAATTTTCGTCACTACAGTTGACCCTGAAACCAGTGAGGTTACAGAGTACTCGGTAAGTAGAATTAGCCCAAATCAAGACACAGTGAATGCTAGATTAATTAGTAATCCGCAGGCCGGGATAGTGAAATTACCAAAAAATGAAATCATTCTAAACAGAAGCTTAAAGCCGTCCTGGATTAATTACACCAACCCATTAACGAAGAACGTTGCCGGTATGGATTTTGATGCAATTAGGTGTCTGAATAATTCTGTTTTTGTCACTATCGTGGCAACATTAATAACTCTTTTAATCAATTCCATGGCAGCCTTTGCGTTGTCCAAATATCGCTTCAATGGTCAAATCATTTTTTTTATAATTATATTGGCTACCCTGATGGTGCCAGCATCAGTGTTGATTGTAGGTATATTTAAAATGGTGTCGGTAACCGGTTTAGCGGGGTCTTTGTGGGGAGTCATAATACCTGGAGCGGCAACCCCGACCGGGGTATTTATGTTGAGGCAGTATATGCTGACAATTCCTGATGAATTATTGGAGGCTGCAAGAATGGATGCTTCCAGCGAATGGACCATCTATTGGCGTATAGTTCTCCCTCTTGCTCTTCCAGCGGTAGCTGTCCTCGGTATCTTGTCGATAATATGGAGATGGAACGACTTGATACTGCCAATGATAGCTGTCTCGACGACCAAGGCCGCCTATACAATACAGCTTTGTTTATTAGACTTTCAAGGCGAATACCTTGCTCAAGAACATTATAGATTGGCAATGACAGTGGTGAGTTTAATTCCTACAACTTTGGTCTTTGTTTTTCTTCAAAAGTATATTACAACTGGAATAGCAACAACAGGAATAAAATAGTTTTATGGCAAATCTTAAACTTATAGATATAAAAAAATCTTACGGAAAAACGCAAGTTATTCATGGGGTTAACCTTGAAGTATTAGATGGTGAGTTTTGTGTGTTGGTTGGACCATCAGGTTGTGGAAAATCAACATTGCTTAGAATGATTGCAGGATTGGAGGCAATCAGCGACGGTTCAATACTTATTGATGAAAATAAAGTTAATAATATATCCGCAGCTAAAAGGGGATTAGCGATGGTTTTTCAGTCCTATGCTTTGTATCCACATATGAGTGTGCGCCAAAACCTTGCTTTCGGTCTGGAGAATTTAAAGCTAGACAAAACAGAAATTGAAAAAAGAATCCAAGAGGCTGCCAGACTGCTTAGGATGGAAGAGTATTTGAAGAGGCGTCCTGGACAGTTGTCTGGCGGACAGATGCAAAGAGTTGCAATTGGAAGGGCTATTGTGAGAGAACCTTCCATATATTTGTTTGACGAGCCATTATCAAATCTAGACGCCGAGCTAAGAGTAGCAACCCGTGTTGAGTTGAAAGCTTTACATAAAAGGCTAGGTAACACGATGGTTTATGTCACACATGATCAAGTAGAAGCAATGACAATGGCTGATAAAATTGTAGTTTTAAATGAAGGTATTATTGAACAAGTTGGAGCTCCATTAGAATTATATAATAAGCCTGCCAACATATTTGTTGCCGGCTTTATTGGTTCTCCAAAAATGAACTTTTTAGATTTTTCATCACTACCAGTAAATATCAAAAAAATAGCCCCATCAAGTTCATCTGTATTTGGTATTAGGCCGGAACATCTCTCAATTACAGAAGAAAATTCACTCCCTCTAGAGGTAAAAAATGTTGAACAATTGGGTGCTGATAGCTACCTTTATGGAGAGGCTATTGAGGGGCAGGTAATTTCTATCAAATTGAACAATCAAACTGATATTAGAGCTGGACAAAAAGTTAACGTTGGGTTTAATCTGAGTGATGCGCACTGGTTTAATTCGACTGGAAAATCTCTTTAATTAGATAATTAATAACAATAAAGTTTAAAATGAATAAACCTGCCCTTTGGATGCTTTAAATGATTGGATACTTGGCGCTGGCAAGAGAAACTTTTGATGTTGATTTTGCTGAATCAAAATTTAGTGAAGCTAAAAATCTATTGAAGTCTATCACTTCTGAAGCTTTAGGCTTTAATCAATTGATTACTAACGATTATATTGCTAAAAAAGCTTTGGATTTTTTTGCTAAGAATGAATGTGACAAAATTTTCTTATTTCAAACAACTTTTACTGATGCAAAATTTATTTTAAATTTTGCACAAGATGTAAAGAAACCAATTTGTATTGTTTCGTTTCCTGAGCCAAGGACTGGCGGAAGATTGAGATTGAATTCTATTTGTGGTCTTAATCTTGGAATGCACTCCCTAATTAAAAATAATATTTCACCTGAATTTATTATCATGGAAGATGATAGCGAATCTAATAAATTATTGTTTTCTCAGTTCATTGAAAGTAACAATATTGGCGTGAAAACTGCATGGAAAAAAGCCATAACAAAGAGCGTTCAGCCAAGTTTTGTTGATACTGCTGACATGCAAAAAATTGGCGTAATTGGGACAAGACCTGAAGGCTTCGATACCTGTGACTATGATTCAGCTGAAGTCAGAGATAAGCTTAATGTTTCTCTCGTTGATATAGATTTGGATGACCTATTTGAGGAATCAAAAAATGTCAACAACAGCACGATTGCATCTACAAAAAAAAGGATCGAGAGCTATCTTGAGGGAACCCAAGAGCTTGAGCAGGATGAGTTTGACAAGAGTATTTCAATTTACCATGGCCTGGATAGTTTAAAGGAGAAGCACAATCTGGATGCTTTCGCGATTAGATGTTGGCCCGAAACATTCACTGAATATGGATGTGCGTCTTGCGGCCCTATGGCCATGATGAATGAAAAGAAGGTTAGTTGCGCTTGCGAAGCTGACGTTTTGGGAGGAATTAGTTGCAATATACTTAATCAAATCAATGATAGGCCATCATTGTTGGTTGATATAGTTGATGTTGACAAAGCCGACAATTCTCTTGTTTTTTGGCATTGTGGTTTGGCGCCAATAAGTATGGCAAAAGAAGGCACTGCTAAATCTGGAATTCATTCAAACAGAAAGAAGCCTTTGCTTCATGACTTTAGTCTTAAAGCCGGGGAAATAACCATTTTTCGGGTCTCTAAAGCACGAAATAAGCTACAATTTTTTGTATTAAAGGGAGCGGTTATAGATAGGCCAAATTCTTTTTCCGGAACATCAGGCGTAATCAGTTTGGGTTCTGATAGTGCCCATAAAGCGGAGAAGATGTTCAAAGGAGGGCTGGAGCATCACGTAGCCTTTACTTATGGCGATGTATCTGATCAATTGGTTCATCTTGGCAATCGAATGGACATCCCAACTTATACACTATGAAAAATAAAATTAAATACGCAATTATCGGTGCGGGATGCATGGGACGAGAGCATATACTCAACATCGAAATAATTGATGATGCTGAGGTTGTTGCTTTGTGCGATACTAATACCGAGTCACTTAACCAAAGCTTGGAGCTGTTAAATAATGATGTTGTGACATTTAGTAACTGCGACGATCTCATTAAAGCCAACATAGCTGATGCCTATGTTGTTTCAACCCCAAACTTTACCCATATAGAAGTTCTAAAAAGTTTAGTCAAAACTAATGCACACTTGATGATAGAAAAGCCACTATGTACAACAGTAAAAGACTGTAAAGAGTTTGAATCATTAACAAATAACTACCTTGGAATTATCTGGACGGCTATGGAATATAGATACATGCCGCCCGTTAAAAAAATGATTGAAGAGATTCATAAAAAAACCATAGGCGATCTCAAGATGATATCCATTCGAGAGCATAGGTTTCCTTTTCTAAATAAAGTGGATGACTGGAATAGATTTGCTACAAACACTGGAGGAACATTGGTCGAGAAGAGTTGTCATTTTTTTGATTTAATGAGACTAATTGCACAAAGCGAGCCACTCAAAGTGTATGCTAGCGGAGGTCAAGATGTAAACCACCTAGATGAAAAATATGACGGCAAAACCCCTGATATCCTAGACAATGCATTCGTCACTGTAGACTTTAAAAATGGAGTCAGAGCACTTTTAGATTTGTGTATGTTTGCTGAGAACTCTCAATATCAAGAAGAATTGTGTGCTGTTGGCTCAACAGGAAAAATAGAAACTGAAGTTCCATCCAGCGTTTCAGGTATCGCATTTTCCGATGTCAGGATCGGTTTAAGGGATAGTGCTAGAGCTAAAAAAGAAACTATAGGAGTTGATGAAAAAATCCTTGCAGCAGGTCATCATCATGGTTCAACCTACTACGAACATCAGTCCTTCATAAAAGCTATTAGAGGTAACTCACTGCCAGAGGTTTCATTAAATGACGGATTAATGGCGGTCGCCATTGGAGAAGCAGCAGAACTCTCAATAAAGGAGGGAAGGGTTGTAGAAATGAGTGAATTTAATCTCTAATTTAATTAAAAAATTGAATAGTTTTGTCTGCAATAAATTGACCAACCCTTGTATTTGATTCAATTGTAACGCCTGCAGTATGGGGAGTTAAGATGCAATTCATAGTGCTTGAAATGTTTGAATAAAAATTTTCCTTGACTGGCTCAGATTCATAAACATCTAAGGCAAAGCCACTAATCAAACCATCGTTATATGCCTTTACTAAATCTCTTTGATTAACTATTGAACCTCTGGAAGAATTAATGATGATTGGTTTATTTTTCATTTCAGAGAAAGAACTGTAATTCAATAAGTTCTTTGTCTCATTAGTTAGCGGAAGATGAATTGATATAATGTCTGAGCATTCAAAAAGGTCGCGACTTTTAACTAGGGATGTATTGTATTTTTTAGCATCAGATTGCGGGATGTAAGGATCATAAGCCACAATCTTAGATCCAAATGCTTGGGCCAACATAGATACTTTTTTACCAATAACGCCAAAACCAAGTAAACCTATTGTTTTACCTTGCAACTCTCTTGACTTGATAGGTGATCTAGGCCACTTTCCGCTCACTGTTCCTTGGTGAGCAGGAGGTATATTTTTTAGCAAGGAGAGTGAACAGCTGATAACATACTCGGCAACTGAATCAGCATTCATTCCAGTTGCAGGCTGGACAACAATACTTTTTTCTGAGCAATAATCAATGTCGATATTATCTAAACCAACGCCCAGTCTTCCAACAAACCTGAGTTTTCTTGCTTTTGTTAGCAAAGCTTCATTGAGTTGAGTTTTGTTTCTGACTATTATGGCGTCTACCGAAACTATTTGTGAACTCAACCTCTCAATATTTTCATGAAGGCTTGGATCATAGTTGACGTCAAACAGCTCCGAAATTTTGTTAACGCTATCTTGCTCCATAAATTCAGTTATTAATATTTTTTTCATAGCTACTTTATTACTCTGGTTGGTTTTAATTGTTTAGAGAACTCAATGAGTTCTTTGTAATTAGGTATGGCAAGAATACCGCCACTCCTCGAACATTTTAGTGAAGCAGCCGCTGTAGCTAACTCTATTGACTCCTGAATCGATTTATTGGCATGAATAAATCTAGCAAATGCGCCATGAAACACATCTCCAGCGCCATTCGTTTCTTTAACCTCTACCTTGGGTGCCGGACAGTGAAAAATGTCGCCTTTAACTATCCAATAGACTCCTTCTGACCCAAGCGTGACTGCATAAAACTTATTCTTAGCTTGATAGAGGATTTTTAATGATTTAATTATAGATTTCTCTTTTGTATATTGATGTAGACCATTTTCAGAGAATATAGGGTGAGATGAGTACTCAACCACCTCTTCAACTGCCCTGTTTTTAGAAAAATTATCAATGTCGACAATGCAATTAATACCACGTTCATAGGTACTTTTTGCTAAATAATTTGCTGCTTCAGTCCAGTGTACATCGATTAAATAGGTTTGGTCAGGTGAAAAATCGAAGTTCGGTAGTCGCTTTTCTTCAAATAATTTTTGTTCATTGAATACCGCTAGCATTCTTTCGCCATGAGAATCTTCGAAAATATGACTTTGAGATGTCATTGTGCCTTTGACAGTTTTAGATCTATTAAAGCTAATATTGCGTTTATCAAATTCAGATTGTAAAAAATCAGCAGCGTCATCGTCACCAAAACAACCCACAAACTCAGACTCTTCGCCCAGAATATTGACAGCAAAGCTGGCCACTGCCGCTGGGCCGCCCAATCTCTTTTCAAGCCCTTTTGCTAAGAGTTTTATTGGTTTTTCAGGAAATCTGTCAATTTTTACAATCCTGTCAAGAAAAATGGGTCCAACACAAGTTATCATAGATTTTCCTTAACAAGATCGTTTAATCGAATTGTTGCCTGATTCATCATATTTCTTTGTTTAACATCATCATTACATTTTAGTTTATGATTAAGTTAAATATTGTTTTAATATCTCATATAGTTGTCAAAAAACAAGGCAAAAATTAGTTCAATAAATATTAAAGAGTTCCTATCTCAAGGTTATCTAGTAATAAAGGATTTTGTTAGTATAGAAACCCTATCAGAGCTTAGAATTGCTGTTGAAAAGATTATCCAGGATTACAAAAAGGGCGTTGAGAGAATGCAGCCATCTAATCAAACTAGACATTATGGCAATATCTCACAAATCGGTAGGATATTTTTGGCTAATCAAAGCCCATTTCATCCTGAACTTCAAAGATATTTGAGAAGTCAACCAATCAAACAACTTACAAATGAACTGCTTGGAAAAAAAGTGTTTCTTTTTAACGAGCAAATTGTTACCAAAGAACCCTATACAGAATCCAGTTTTAATTGGCATCAAGACTCAGGTTATATAGATTTTGAGCACAAGCCCTATCTGACAACTTGGTTAGCACTTGATGACACTAATAAGTTAAATGGACCGTTGTCTATTATTCCAACTAAATTAGAAGAGACCAATAAGGCGATATTGCATAATTGGTCAGAAAAATCAAAGGATTTATTCATTGAGGTTGATGAAAGCAAAGCGCGAACCTTTCTTGTCCCTGCTGGAACCTTAATCGTATTTTCCAGTCTTACTCCTCATGCCTCTGGATCAAATAACTCATCAAGCCCTAGAACAGCATTTTTAGCACAGTTTTCCTCTGAGGTAATTATTGATCCAGCTACTGGACTTAAAAGGAATAGAGCTGTTCCAATTTAAAAAAGCTTACCTGTCAGGTAAATTATAATCGTTACGTTTATTCACATCATCTGAGTGATACTCAACAAATTCCCAATCCCTACCTTCGGAATCATAAAAATAAAGTCTTTTACGAAAAGGGTGGTTATTTTTGACTGTTGATTCAATATAGCCGGCAGCTCGAAGACGACTACGCACTTGTTCAACACTGTCAACCATATAGCCAAGGTGGTTGACACCTGGTTTTCCGGAATAGGGTGTCCAGTCAGATAAGTCTTTTTGTGTGGAATTATTTAGAGCAATGTAGGTTTTTTCATTGCCAATGTGTACCCATCTGTCACCATCGTTATCGGTTTCGTCATGGCGAATAAAGAAGTCAGGAAGAGCTGTTTGCAGAAATTTGATCATTGCGTCAATGTCACTAACGCAAAGGTTGGCATGTTCTAGTTTCGTGCTCATCAGAAGAATCCAAAAAATAATGACTTAATCATAGCCTATTCATAATACCCAGAAATTACTCAGAACTGATCAATTAAATTTAATACTTAGATATCTAAAAATGTATACAAAAAGATTACATAAAATAATAGAAAAAGTATACAATTAGCGTATACTACTTAAGTAGCAAACAACAAGATGAATCTTGAATGGGTAAATACGTTACAAAAAACCGCAAGGAAGACGAAAAAAGGGTGGTCAGCGTGAGGATACGAAGGCCTGTCTTTGATGCCTTTAAGAGTGCCTCATCGGCCGCTCAAAATTATGGATTCAGTATGTCCCTATCAGGTGTTTTTGAAACTGCCCTAGAGGACGCGATAAAAGAATTCAAAGAGATCAGTGGGATCGATTTTCATGACATCGAGAAAACGAACCTGCATGAGGAGTGGGAAAAGAAATATGAGGCAGAGTTAAAGGCCGCTTCAACCAAATCTCACAAGATTGATAAAACAGAAAAAAGCAAAAAAAAGAAGGGGAAAAGTAAATGACAGACATCAATGTAGTTAAAAAGATTCACGATTTAAGGAGAGATTTAGATATGGAAGTCAACTTATTGCATGAACAGATTGAACTACCACTGGATGAGGCTTTTAAAGAAAACAAAGAGTTTTCAGAGCAAAAACAATCCGGCAGCAATTCAGGTCAGCTAAGTAAAGGTATTGCCTTATCTAAATGGTTCAGAAAAATTACCTCGCAATTCGAGACAATAGACCCATTCTATAAATAAGGTTATAGGATTTTAGGTTACTAGAGTTACTAGAGTTACTAGAGTTACTAGAGTTACTAGAGTTACTTTGTCGGCTCGTGCCATTTAATCAAGGTGCTGGCAACACCAGTCATTACCAATGCCCCGCCGATTCCCATTGCCAACGTAAATTGCTCATTAAGAAGTACCATGCCGGCTATGATTGAGGTGACGGGTAAGAGCATCAGAAAAGGTGATATCTTGCTAACATCACAGATTCGTAATAAGTGATACCAAACACTGTAGCCAATAACTGTCATGATAAATGACAAGTAAAAGACTATTGACCAGTCTACAAGGCTGGCACTCTTGATGGACTCCCATTGACCGTCTTCAATAACTAACGAGATGAGTAACATTTGTGGCGTGGCAATAATAGCAACCCAGGCCAGTATAGTGATACCTGAGAGTGATTTGAGACGACTAATCATGATTTGTGCTATCGCCCAGAAAGCTGCTCCTGATATCACTAAGGTGACACTATCCAAACTATCACTCAGTCTCGGTTCGCCAGCGATAACGACAACACCTGCAAAAGCTAACCCCATTCCTAAGGCTCTAGGCCAGCCGAGTCTCTCTTTGAGGATGAGAGTGCTAAGGATAGCTAAAATAGGGCCCTCTAGCTGCACCAAAATGGAAGCAGTCGATACGTCGATACCTTTCAATCCATAGTAGGTGAGTCCATACTGTATTGTCGAACCTATAAAGGCGATTATAAAAAGCTCTCTCATATATTCCCATGGCGGTTTGGTAAACCATATCAGTATCAGACCTGCGATACCAAAACGGAGAGACATGAGCAGCAGAGGTGTGAACTGATCCATGCCAATCTTTGTCAAGGCATAACCAAACCCCCAAGTGATTGGAACAATTAGTGCTAATAAAATTTGATTAATGCTCATGAGGAGGGTTTTGATAGTGGATGAAGTTTTACCACAAAATTAAAACATTAAACTAAATTTCTTTTATTGGATTTAAAATTAGATTCTTGTACAATCATTTTATGAAAATTACATCTCGCGATAATGACAACTATTACCCTCAACCAGAGTCTCTAGGAGGTTGGCGATTTTTGAAAGAGAAGAGCGAGATAAAGAGTCTCACAAATGTGAGTTTAGGGAAACTCGACGATCTCATCCAAAGATACAGATTTTTCTTTGATTCACATGCCTCAGGAATTGTCATTATTCGTAACGGCTACCTTATCAAAGAGCACTACAGTTTCATGACTTTGCCTGGCAGTCGTTTTGATGTCTGGTCCTGTACAAAGTCATTTACAGGAACTGCCTGGGGTCTGTTACTGGAAGAGAGTCGAAAAGGCACATTGCCAGGCAATCTAAAGATTGACTTGGATAGTCCTGCTTACTCTTTTCTGCCTGATAAATACAAAGTGACAGACAAACTCAAAGAAAGAATAACTATTGGTCATTTGCTGACTATGACTTCAGGGATTGCTGGAGAAGGTGATCTCGTCTTTGGTGTACCAACTGACATTGATTGCGGCCCGTTTGAGAACGCACTTGGTTATTGTGATAACCGCTACGGTAGAAAAACTGACAGCTTGGTAGCCGAGCCTGGAAAGTTATGGAACTATAGTGACCCGGCGATGACTCATTTGTCACTACTGTTTCATTCTATTATGGGTCAAGAGATTCATGAATACATGCAAGAAAAAGTCTTTGAAAAGATTGGCATCGAGAATGCGAGCTGGGATGTGTTGGGTGGAGGGCAATTTATTGGTCCGCATACATGCGCTCATATAGGGCTTCACATTTCGGCGAGAGAGTTGGCTAGGTTTGGTTATTTATTGATGCATCAGGGATTATGGAATGGCAAGGAGGTCATTCCAAGTTGGTGGGTCGAGACCGCGACAAAATCCTCCCAGCAATTGAATCCAGAGTATGGATACACTTTTTGGGTTAACACAAATGGAACACATTGGCCAGAACTACCCAAAGATATGTTTGCCCTTGAAGGCTATAACTCAAATAGGTGTTACGTAGTTCCTTCCCAAGACTTGGTTTTTGTTAGGGTTGGAGCGGGTCCAAATCAGTGGAACGAACAGTCGCTTATAGGTGGTTTTTTAGATGCAGTTAACTGAGCAGATTTGATCCATCGCTGACCTCTGGAACAAATTCATTGAATTCCTGAAATGGAAAGATTGGTCTCTTTCTTTGGTGGTTGTCTAAATTCTTCAAATCTTGGTTTACGGCACCATTTGAAAGAGCCATAAATGAAGGACATGATAAGCCTTGAAGGTCAGGTGACAAATAGCCAGACTTAACCACTAGAAATCGATAATCCTGAAGGTTTAAGTTCAAATTATCAAAGTCAGAGAGGTAATGAAAAGGTCTTCTTCTTTTGGAGATTACGATTGTTATGTTTTGCACTTTGACAATCGCACATTGCTCTTTAAAGTAGACATTATTAGCAATCAATTCTATATTTGGGCCGCCGCCGCCAAAGTTTCCACCAATATTGAATTCAATTCCTTTTTTGAGTTCATTGTAGGCTGATTCTGAGGCAATTCCGGCGAATAGAGCATGATCAATTTTTTTGTTCAATACTTCTTCCAAGACGTCAGCTCTATCTCCCACTCCTCCAGCTGTGGGATTGTCCCCACTATCAGCGATGATAGAAAAGTTCTTGGGTAACAAATTAATTGCAGCACTGATGTTTCCTGAACGCATGTCAAATTTTAATTGATGGCGAGAATTCCAGTAAAGTTTGGCAATAATCTGACAAACTTCTACTCCTACTTTTTTGTTTGTGCAGGTCACCACTGTAGAAGCTGCTGCTCTTTGGGTGTCTGCCCAGACATAGCCAACCATCAAATTAGTATCAATGATGCCCTTTCTTTGGTCAAACAATTCAAGACTTTTATAAGTCGATTGGCAGGGCTCGATAAAGGTTGACGACATTTCGCCAGAAACCAGTACAGGAATCGGTGACCATACCACGGTAGGGCGTTTGTTGTTTGTAAGTGCGTCCACGAGCATTTTTGATGCTCTCATGTAAGTTTCTTCTACATCAACGTGGGGAGCAGTTCTGTAGGCTGCAAAGGCGTCAATGTTTTTAATGATTTTGTCTGTCATTTGGCCGTGAAGATCAAAACTTACAGAGACGATACAATCTTCACCGACAACATCACGAACAGCCTCAATCCATTCACCTTCTGGATCATCTAAGTCGTCAACAAAGATTGCCCCATGCATAATAAGTAGCACCCCGTCAAGTGTTCCCAGAGACTCAAGTTCAGAGATAAATTTATCCTTAGTTTGTCTAAAGTACTGACTCTTTATAGGACCACCAGGAACGGATCTATTGAAGAAAATAGGGTAAGTTTCGATGCTGTAATCATCGAACGGAAAGCCAATCAGATTAAGCAGGTCTTGACCTTGTAGGCTTTCAAAGTCACTTTCATTTTGATATAGCGGTGAATAGGTACTACATTCAGTACTAATACCGCCAACGGCAATTTTTTTTATGGCCATCCGGTAGGTATAGAGTAAAAATCAGCTCCAGTCAGAAACCACCTTCACTTCAATGAACTCTTTTAGCCCAAATGCGCCATTCTCGCGACCAATTCCAGAGTGTTTGTAGCCTCCAAACGGTGCACCGTCTGCTGTACTTTTGCCATTAACCTCAATAATTCCCGAAAGTAGCTTTTTAGATACACGCTTCGCTTTTTCAGGGTCCTGAGTTTGAATGTAGTTTGTCAAACCATATGGCGTGTCATTGGCGATTTCGATGGCTTCTTCTTCGGTATCAAAGGGAATGATTGATAGAACAGGACCAAAGATTTCAGTCCGAGCGATTGTCATTTGATTGTTGACGTCGGCAAAAATAGTAGGCTTCACAAAATAACCTGTTTCTAAGCCTTCTGGTTTTCCAGTACCACCAACAACCAGTTTTGCGTCCTCATCGATTCCAGCCTGTATCAAGTTTTGAACCTTATCGAACTGGACTTTTGAGACGAGTGGTCCAAGATGTTTGCCTTGCTTTGAAGCGACATCGACATTTGTAGAGTTTGCAGTCTCTTTGGCTATTTGAACTGCTTGGTCATAGACCGAGCGCTCTACAAGCATTCTTGTTGGCGCATTACAGGACTGTCCGGTATTGTTAAAGCAATGCCTAACACCTCTTTTAACGGCTTTATCGTCCGCATCTGCAAAAATAATATTGGCCCCTTTGCCGCCTAATTCTAATGCAACCCTCTTAAAGTCGTCAGCTGCATTATGAGAGATGAGAGATCCAGCTCTGGTTGACCCTGTGAAAGAGATCATGTCGATGTCTGGGTGGGAGGTAAGCTGACTTCCAACACCTGCTCCATCTCCATTAACCAAGTTAAATACTCCAGCAGGGCATCCAGCCTCATCGAGCATTTCAGCAAAAATCATTGAATCGAGGGGAGCTAATTCAGAAGGTTTAAGAACCATTGTGCAACCAGCAGCAATTGCAGGAATAACCTTAAGTGCAACTTGACTGATTGGCCAGTTCCACGGTGTAATTAGTGCGCAAACTCCTTTTGGTTCATATAGCAGTTGATCGTTTGAACCCTCCAGAGGCTCTTCAAACTCGAACTTTTTAAGTTGCTTAGTAAATTCTTTAATGGCGCTTGTTCCAGAGGTTGCTTGTGCCGCTTTCGAGAAATCAATCGGCGCACCCATTTCCATTGAGATGGCCTCCGCCATATCGTCCATTCTTCTTTCATAGATATAGTAGAGTCTCTCTAAGAGTTCAATTCTCTCGGCTTTCGTTGAAGTTGCCCAAGAAGGCAGAGCTGCTTTTGCTGCAGAGACTGCAGCGTCAGTATCGGCCTGGGAGCCCAGAGAAACAACTGCACAGACTGTCTCGTCTGATGGGTTAATAACATCAAGGTCGTTTTTAGTTGAAGGGTCGACCCATTTACCGTTAATATAAAACTTCCTTTTGTCTAGCATTATTTTTTCTCCTGTTTAATGAGAGAGGTTATCTTATGAAAATTATCATGTCAAGAAAAAAAGCACAATCTAAATGTTGGATAAGCGCTCTATTGCTATTTTTAAGTTATCCATGCTTGTTGCAAAAGAGAGTCGCACATATCCAGGGGCGCCAAAAGCAGATCCAGGAACTAAAGCTAAGCTAATTTTCTCAAGGCAATAAGTTGAAAATTCAACATCATCCTTAAGTCCGAGTCTATCGATGATACCTTGTACTCTTGGGAATGAATAGAAGGCGCCACGAGATCGAGGACAATCGATGCCATCGATAGCATTAAGACTGTCGACAAGAAAATTGTGTCGTCTCTCAAAAGCCTCAACCATCATATTGATAAATGACTGGTCGCCGCTAATCGCTTCAAGGGCGGCGGCCTGAGAGATCGAGCTCGGATTCGATGTAGACTGTCCCTGAACCTTTTTCATTGCCTTTATGATTTCTTCGGGGCCAGCGGCATATCCTAACCTCCAGCCAGTCATCGCATATGCCTTTGAGACACCATTGAGAATAACTGTTCTGTCTTTTAGTTTTGGGCACGCCATCGCAATGTTGACAAATGCGTCATCTTTCCAGCGAATATGTTCATAAATATCGTCACTGATTACATTGACATGTGGGTGTTTTTCTAGGACCGCACCGAGGGACTCTATTTCAGATTTGGTGTATACAGCACCTGTCGGATTTGAGGGGCTATTTAGAACAAATAGTTTGGTATTGGCATTAATGCTCGATTCGAGTTGCTCAGCCGTAATCTTGAATTCCTGATATAAACCGGCTTCAATAAAAACAGGTGTTGCATTCGCAAGGATTACAATATCCGGGTAGGATACCCAATAAGGGGAAGGTATGATTACTTCGTCACCCTTATTGAGGATGGTCTGGCAGAGATTATAAAAAACCTGTTTGCCGCCAGACGAAACCATCACCTCGTTAATAGAGTAATTGAGACCGTTTTCCCTTTTGAATTTCTCACAGATCGCTTTTTTGAGTTGTGGTGTTCCGTCAACCGCGGTGTAACGGGTCTCACCAGCACCAATTGCCTTGACGGCGGCTTTTTGAATATTAACCGGTGTATCAAAGTCTGGTTCACCAGAGCCCATGGAAACGATTTGCACTCCTTGGGCCTTTAACTGCTTGGCTTTATCGCTCACGGCTATAGTCGCAGATGGTTTAATTTTTTGTACTCGATTTGAAAGAATAGTTGACATTTACGGGATTATTTAAATAGTTTAAAATTAAAAGTTTATTTTAATAAGAAAATGCCCATAATGGCTAGAAAATTTCAGCTAAAGTCAGCATTTTCACCGAAGGGCGATCAACCCAAAGCGATCAAAAAATTATTAGACGGAATTAATTCAGGTGTCAAATATCAAACATTGATAGGTGTAACCGGTTCAGGTAAAACCTTTACTCTTGCCAATGTTATAGAGAAGAGTCAAAAACCGAGCCTAATTATGGCTCCCAATAAAACTTTAGCAGCTCAACTTTATAGTGAGATGAAAGAGTTTTTTCCTGAAAACGCGGTCGAATATTTTGTCTCCTATTATGACTATTACCAACCAGAGGCATATGTTCCTGCTTCAGATACCTATATCGAGAAGGACGCCTCAATCAATGAACAGATTGAGCAAATGAGACTTTCAGCAACCAAGTCGCTACTAGAGCGTAAGGATGTCATCATCATTGCTAGTGTTTCTGCCATCTACGGTTTAGGAGACCCTGATAGCTATATGAAGATGTTGTTGCACTTGACCGTTGGTGAGATCACTAAGCAAAGGGAAATTCTATCGACACTCTCTAAAATGCAATACACTCGTAATGACGTTACCCTAATACGTGGCCATTTTAGGGTTAAGGGAGAGGTTATTGATATCTTCCCAGCGGACTCCGAGGAGAAAGCTATACGGGTGGAAATGTTTGATGATGAGGTTGAAAAACTATCGTGGTTCGATCCCCTCACGGGTGAAAAATTGAAGTTGCTTCACAGGGTTACGGTTTACCCGAAGACACATTACGTCACACCTAAATCAACAATTCTAAATATCCTTGATGACATCAAAGTAGAGCTTGCTGAGCGCAAGAAGGAATTGATTTCTCAAAATAAATTAGTTGAGGATCAGCGACTTTCTCAAAGAGTTGTGCTCGATATGGAAATGATGAGAGAGTTGGGTTATTGCTCAGGAATTGAGAACTATTCGCGCTATTTATCTGGTCGCAAGCCAGGCGAACCACCACCAACACTACTCGATTATTTACCCGAAGATGCACTCGTCATTTTGGACGAATCTCACGTTACCGTGAGCCAGATAGGAGGTATGTATAATGGCGACAGGTCTCGCAAAACGACGCTTGTTGATTTTGGTTTCCGGCTACCTTCAGCGCTAGATAATAGACCCCTCAGGTTCGATGAATTTTCTGAAAGAGTAGGTCAATGCATTATGGTCTCTGCGACACCTGCTAATTATGAAATGGAAGTGTCCTCTGTGGTTGCCGAACAGGTTGTCAGACCAACTGGTCTGTTGGACCCAGATATCGATGTCCGTCCGGTTGAAACACAGGTCGATGACCTATTATCAGAGATCCGTAAAAGAGTTTTCATCAAAGAGAGAGTGCTTGTAACCACACTTACTAAACGCATGTCTGAGCAGTTAAGTGACTACTTACACGAACACAATGTTGAGGTCAGGTATCTTCATTCTGATGTTGACACTGTTGAAAGGGTAGAGATTATTCGTGATTTACGTCTCGGTGTGTTTGATGTATTAGTAGGTATTAATTTACTTCGAGAGGGATTGGATATACCGGAAGTCTCTTTGGTTGCTATATTAGATGCGGATAAGGAAGGGTTTCTGCGTTCAGAGCGATCACTCATTCAGACTATGGGGCGTGCCGCAAGGCATATCAATGGTAGCGTTATTTTGTATGCAGATCGAGTAACCAACTCGATGCAAAGAGCAATAGACGAAACAACCAGAAGAAGAAATAAGCAAAAGGCTTTTAATAAAAAATACGGGATAACACCGAAAGGTGTTGTCAAGCCAATCGTTGATATTTTGGATACTGACCTGTCGGCCTCTGAGATAGCAGAGATGGGACCAGAGATGATGCAGGTTCGCTTATCACCGATTCAGCTCGCCAAGGAATTAAAGCGCCTAGAAAAAGAGATGTATGGGCTTGCTGAGGACTTGAAATTCGAACAGGCTGCAGATGTACGAAACCAAATCAAATACTTAAAAGATGGACAATTTAAATAGTACTAAGTTAAACATTACTGAATTGTAATTTGTTGAACCTCAGGTCTAGTCTTTGTAGTTTTGGGTATTTTTACCACTAAAACGCTATCCTCAAACTGAGCTGTAATAGCCGCTCTGTCAGTATTTTTTGGGATTAACATTTTCTGCACAAATGACCTCTTTGAGTGGCTAGATTCGCTACTGATCTCTTTTTCAGCCTTAATGATAAGGAAATTTTTTTCAATGTGTATATCTAAGTCTTCTTTGTCTATCCCATCAAGAGTGATGTTGAGAGTAATTGTGTTTTCATCTTCACTCTGGTTCATAAATAATTTTTGATTTTTATGTCTTTCGCCCATCCCTTTAAACAATTGATCGTGTTGCATATCAATCATCTGCATTTGTTTGAACATGCGCTTCATCATGGATTCAAAGTCGTTATGCATTGTACTGTGAGCTAAAACTGAACCAGAAAGAAAAAACAAGACAATAATGGAGATTTTTTTCATATTAATTTACAAATGTAAGTTGAAAGGTAAATTATTATAAAAAAAATTTTTATAAAAAACAAGAGTGCTAAAACTAAAATTTATACTATTTTTTTGAAGCTTCAGAATTCTTTACTTTTTAGACAAAATGAGAACTACAATTTTGCTGCGGGTACAGCGGAAGCTGATGGTGTGACATCGGCGTTTTGTGCTCGGTGACGTAAAGCATGGTCCATCAAAGTGATTGCCAGCATAGCTTCAGCTATTGGGGTGGCTCTGATGCCTACACACGGGTCATGTCGACCTGTTGTACTTATCTCTGTTGCTTTACCTTTTTTATCAATACTCTGAGCACTTATACGGATGCTTGAGGTGGGTTTGAGTGCAATCGAGATCAGTAGATCTTGTCCAGAACTTATACCTCCAAGGATGCCACCAGAATTGTTCGAAGTGAAACCTTCAGGTGTTATCGGGTCTCTGTGAACAGAGCCTTTCTGATTGACGACATTAAATCCAGCGCCAATTTCAACACCTTTGACAGCATTAATACTCATCATTGCATGAGCTATTTCAGCGTCAAGACGGTCAAAGATAGGCTCTCCAAGTCCTGTAATCATATTACTAGCGACAACATTAACTCTCGCGCCAATGGAGTCACCAGCCTTTCTGAGTTTGTCTACATAGTCTGCTAATTCACTAACCTTGCTAGCGTCAGGACAAAAGAATGGATTATTGTGTACCTCTTTCCAATCAAAATTCTCAAACGCAATCGGACCGAGTTGAGCTAGGTAGCCATGAATTTCAATGCCGTGCTTTTCCTTTAGATATTTTTTTGCAATACCTCCAGCTGCAACTCTGATTGCCGTTTCTCTTGCGGATGAACGGCCACCGCCACGATAATCTCTGAGACCATATTTTTGTTGATAAGTGTAATCTGCGTGACCTGGACGAAAAGAGTTGGCGATTTTGCTATAGTCTCTTGGACGCTGGTCAGCGTTTTGAATGATAAGGGTGATTGGCGTACCTGTGGTTACTCCTTCAAAAGTACCAGATAGAATCCTAACTTCGTCCGTTTCCCGTCTCTGAGTGGTGTGTCTTGAACTGCCAGGCTTCCTTAGATCAAGGTCATCCTGAAGGTCTTTCTCTGTTAATGACATTCCAGGCGGGCAACCATCGACGATCCCAATCAGGGCTTCGCCATGACTTTCTCCAGCTGTTGTCAGAGTAAATAATTTTCCAAAAGTATTGCCAGACATAGACTATAGTTACACTTAAGTTAGATGGCCAATATTATACCTGTGGCAATTTTTTTATCACAAAAGATTAGATTAATCGCCGTTTCGTAGATAAAACGGGTTCAAAAATTATTGTAATTCAACATTGGCACCGACAAAATCACCATCAACGTCGAACTTTAATTTCTCAAATTTTGGCGCACTCATACCACTAAATGTTCGAAAAAAGCCGGATGGCTCCTTTGGTATAAAAAAGAAAAAATCTAGTTTTTTGTTGTTGTTTTCGTCCTCGAAGGCGGCAATGGTATAAGAGCCTTTTGGAGTATTTAAAGTGAAGGGTACTTTACACTCTTCACTTCCAGTCGGTTCGTAAATACTTTCTTCAATAGCAGTCATATCTTTAAAGGAAATTTCGTCATATAAGATGACATGGATTGAATGTTTTGATGAGCAACCAGTGACAAAGCCACTCACCGTATACAACTTCTCATCAGCACTAGCACTATTAAAGCAGACCTGTAAAGTAATAATGGATAAAAATATAACTAATTTTTTTTTGATTGTTTTCATGGATTATTTATTGGTCTTAAGTAAACGAACGAAAAAGTATACCGAACTTTTAAAAGAATATGTCTAGTTAGAAATAGCTTGTGTGGTTAAAATAGTGGTTAAAAAACTTTATCAAGTAACCTAAAACCTCTACAAGTCAAGTGGTGCCCTGGGCGAGATTTGAACTCACGACCCCTCGCTTAGGAGGCGAGTGCTCTATCCAGCTGAGCTACCAAGGCATAACTTATATTATTGTCAGTTATGACTATTAATTCAAGGAATTATTTGCTTAATAATGTAATTAGCATCTAAGTAGTCAATATTAATTTCTTTTAAGGTGTCATTAATTTGCAAAACTAAAGATGGCATTGAATTGATATCCATTGATCTGGCAAGCTTAACTTCATTAAGCAGAATTTCATTAACCTGCAATGATTTTAAATCTAATTTAAATTTTTCAATATCAAGCCCCAGATTTTCTGCAATGTCAATCAATACATCGTCGTTTGAAGGATTTTGAGCCTCAAGATAGTAAGACTTTTGAATACCATATATCATCAAGTTTTCAAAATCAGGGTTCTGCTGTTTGGCACAAATCACTGCCCTACAGGCTGGGTATGTCGAGCGTCTTGGTTCACAGGATGTCCAAAAATCATAATTAAATCTTGTGTTTGGAATCATCTCCTGAATTCTTTTCCAGTTTCCCTTCACATATTCACGTGTTTCAATGGGCATCGGTTCGTTACTGTCTGGTGCCAATCCACCGAGCAGGTAGTCCACCTCCACTTCATCTAATAGTGCTTCTTTAACTTTATCCCAAGTTGCTTTAAATGCCCAACACCAGGAACACATTGGGTCATGAACATAGTAAAGGGTATTGTTAGTTAAATTCAATGAAAAAAATCAATAAAGGTATATAATTTACATTATAGGGGCTAAAAGATAGTGGAGTATGAGTATGAAAATAATTGTAAAAAGTTTGGTACTGATATCGTTATTTCTAGGCACACAACTGGTGAAGGCTGGTAGTTTCGCTGATTACGCAACTGTGACTTCTGTTGAGAAAGTTTACAAACAATACAGGACTGAAGAGCCTTATCAAGAGTGTTATATAAAAGAGACCTTACAGAGCCAAGGTGATGGTAGTGCCACCAATGAGATAATGGGAGCGATACTCGGTGGTGCGATTGGTAACCAGTTTGGTGAAGGTGAAGGTAAAGAAGTTATGACTCTTGCTGGTATTGTTTTAGGTGCTTCTATGGCAAATGATGCAGAGAAAGCAAACTCAACTGGCCAAGTTGTGGTCAGCCAAGAGGTTTGTGAAACAAAGGTTAAAACGAGCTTCGAGAATAGGCTGAGTCATTATTTAGTTCATATTGAATATGAAGGTCGTGATTTAACTTTTACAAGCAAAAAAAGACCTTATGATGATGTCATTAAAGTTAAGGTTACCGTTAGTTCGCTTGACTAATAGTTAACTTTTTAGCCACGCTGTAAGCCGTTCAGTTGTATTTTATGATTAAAACTCAGGCAACTTCTCGTGTTGTTGACTGTTAGCGACTATTTAATCAAAGTATAATTTTTTAAACTAGATTTATATGGCTGATTGAGTTTATGAGTTATAGAGTTTTAATGAGACTTTTATGAAAGATATTAATGTAGAAGATAGGTTAATTTTTGCTCTAGATTTACCAGAGATTGATCAAGCTAAAGACTTCGTCACTGAGCTTGATGATAGTGTAAATTTTTATAAAATCGGCATGGAAATGTTGATGACAGGCGGCTACTTCGAACTGCTAAATTGGCTTCTAGAAAGAGACAAAAAAGTTTTTGTTGATTTAAAGTTTTTTGATGTACCTGAAACGGTAGGCCGAACGATTGCAAGACTTAGCGATTATGGTGCTACATTCGCAACCATTCATGGCAATCAGACTTTAATGGAAAAGGCCGCTGAAAACAAGAATGATTTAAAAATATTAGCAGTAACTGCGCTTACAAGTCTAGATCGAGGCGACCTAGATGACCTGGGGTTTGATTGTGATGTTCAGGAATTAGTAATTTCACGTGCCAAACGTGCTTTTGAAGCTGGCTGTGATGGTGTTGTTTCATCAGGCTTAGAAGTGCCTTACATTCGAAAATATTTAGACAACAAGTTAATTGCTGTGACTCCTGGTATTCGACCGGTTGCTAATGATGACGACCAAAAGCGTGTGGTTGATGTTGCTACAGCATTTAAGAATGGTTCCGACTATATTGTTGTTGGACGACCAATCAAAGATGCTAAAAACCCTTATCAAGCCGCTAGTGATATCCAAAAAATTATCCGTTCGGTTTTCGAGACAGTATAATAAGCCCCTTCGTAGTCGCGTAACTCAGCTGGTTAGAGTGTCACCTCGACAAGGTGGAAGTCGTCAGTTCAAATCTGACCGCGACTACCATTTTTTTCAAAATAAATCGTCTAACATTCTTGAGGCATTTGTTTTCGTTTCAGAAAATAGATCTAAGGCTTCGATATATTCCCTAATTATTTTATTATTAAGCTCTGAATTACCGCTAATGTTCACGATATCAAATGTCATTTCCTTAATGTCGATATGTTCATCATTGTCATAGTCATAGTTCAGTAGAATAAACTCTGCTAGGGCAGGTGCAATAATCATAGTAGCGGCACTAGCACCCATACGTTCACTTAATTGGAGTTCACCCTTTAAAGTTAGCCATTTAACAACAAATTTTGCAAATCTTGTTAACTCGGCACGTGATAACTCATTATTGTTAGATACATCAGCGAAATCTACAAATTCTCTCAAGCAATCAATGGGTTTGTTGTTTTGGCATTTATTTTTGGCAGAATAGATTAATTTATCAAATTCAATTGCATCACTTTCCAATAAAATGAAATCAATCTGATTATTTAAATTATTACATTGTAATAATTTCATATTTGTATAGTTGTGTATATTGGATTTTAGCTCTGGGAACATTGGTGTTTTAAAATAATAATCAGATAACATAGTTAGATCATCGGAAATTTGAATAATATTGTCAGGGAAAAAGTGGAGAGTACTCGACTCAGAATTATTAATATAACGACTGTAGTTTGGGTAACCTTCGAAAATAGAATACTCATCAACACGCCTTGACATAACTTGATCATGTAGAACTATAAATTCAAATAAATCAAATTCATCAGTATCGGAACAAACAACAACTTCTTCAGATTCATCATGAGCATAATAAGATCCATACCACTTTCCTATCCGCCTGGCAGGTATTGTGTTTAAATTTTCAATTTTATCTATGGCCTGAAATACCTCCGCTCTAGCAGCTTTTTCTGCTTTTTTCTTTGCTTCAGCTTCAGCTTCTTCCTTAATAAGTAATTCTAATGACTGCAACTCTTTTTCCCAGTCTTTTCCAGCATTTGTAAGTAAAGTAAAAGCTTGGTTATAGTCCTTAGAAACCCCATAGCCATTTTGATACATTAACCCTAGCTGACCAAGAGCCCAAGTATTTCCTTGCTCGGCTGATTTGCTAATCCAGCTAAAGGCTATCGAATAATCTTGCGTAACTCCCTGACCGCTAAGATATGCCCATCCCAGAATATTTTGTGAGACCATATCACCCGCATTAGCAGGTGTTGTGCATTCTATGACAATATTTTCATAAACATCATTGTCATATGCATTTATGCAACTATCACTATCTGCATAGCTCGAAACTATAAAGCTAAAAGATAAAAATAAGATTAGGAGTAGTTTTTTCAAAAATAATTCCTGTATCAATTTAAACTTAGTATATACCGATAAGAAACAAATTAACGAATTTTGGGGAACAAATGCGTCACACGCAGCTATAAATCCTTTAAAAACAGTCTTCCCCTCAGTCTTCAAGGTGTGAATAAATATGAAAAGGAGGATTGCACGTTAATTAGCGCATGCCACGGTGCTTTTTAATTAGCTCATAAGCGCTAATTATTTCTTGGGTTTTTTCATTGGCTATCTTTGTCATCTCCTCAGGCAAGCCTTTGGCAACTAATTTATCTGGATGATGCTGAGCTAACAATCGGCGATAGGCTCGTTTGAGTTCTTTATCAGTTAGACTTTTATCCGCACCCAATATCACGTAGGCATCGTTAACTGTTAGTTGAGTAGTGTTGTTGCTAGTAGCGGAAAATTGTTGAATCAGACTCTCTAGCTCATGAATAGGAAAGTGTAGTTTTTGCGCGATATATTTAAGTGCATCATGTTCTTTATCGTCAAACACGCCATCAGCATAAGTGGCTTGGATTTGAATCTCTAAGAACATGCGTATTAAGTTTGTACGCCTATGACTTTCAATACGGAACTGTTCGAGCACTTCGTCTAGGTTGAAATCTTTGTGTTTGCCTTGGTTAAACAGGTCTTTTGCGACTTTTTGCATATCTTCTGGTAATTGCATATGTTGCATAACTTGCTGTGCTAAGAGAATTTCAGACTTTGATACCTTGCCATCAACTTTGGCAATATAGCCCATAACTGAAAATACACTACTAAAAAATGCTGCTTGAACGCGCTGCTGATTGCCCGGACGATAATCTTTAGCAAATCCACCAAAATTAGACTTACGTTTAGAAAAATTACTCGCGAATGCCACACCAAGCATCGCACCTAGCGGTCCACCAATCATATAACCTAGTGCCCCACCTAAAACTTTTGTCTTCCAGCTCATAATTATTACTCTATTTTTTTATAAAAAACCAAGCTATATTTTGTACAAAACTTAGATAATTGCAAGTAAAAAGACAGAAAATATTTATTATCGATACACATCCTTTCAGGAGCAGTAGTTCCCTCTATGCCTTAAGAGTCTGAATAAATATGATATTTTTTGTGGATATTATTGAAAAAATGCTGCAAAAAAAATTGACAGGCTGCCGAAAATCCTTTAATAATAGGCCTTTTTCAACCTCGACAAAGTGGAAGTCGTCAGTTCAAGTCTGACCGCGACTACCAACCCTAAACTCCCTTGAAATCAAATAAAATTTGGATTTTAATTTTTACTGGCTTCAAATTAAAATATAATGCAAATATGAAAAAATTACTGCTACTTTTATTACTCTCTCTTGGCTTAATTGGTTGTGCATCATTAGATTCACTAGATTCATTAGAATTTTCAGCCAGTCCTGCTGAAGCTGAAACAAAAAAGATTCTTGCTTTAGGTCTGACTCATGCCGAGAATCTGAGTGAGGCTCGCAAACTAAAAGATCCAACCTTGGTTTCAGAGGTAGTTCAAGAGCTGAAAACCAGAAATGATAACGCCCTTATAGAAGAAGAGATAGTTGCTAAATATGCTGAAAAGGTAACAGTTTCAAATAATAATTCTCAGTTTATAGGGCCTGAAATAAACAAACGCAAGAAGATGGGACTTCTTATCAATTCCGACTATGAGGATTATTTTTTACAAGGCTCAATAAATAATGGCTTGATTCAACACCAACTGCATTTATCGATTAAATACACTTCAGAAAAATGGAGAAACTACTATTCTGCAAGTTTTAGTAAGGAGAACCAAGTAGATATTACCTTAATTTCATCGAGTGCTTTTGGTTGTAGTGGTTCTAGCTGTGACTATACAGAAGTAATGGAATTAAACTTGAGTGATGATTTTTTGAGAAGTAATATGGAAACGGGTTTTTCTATAGTCTTTAATTCAATAAAGACCACAAATAAAATCACTATTCCTTCTGATTATATTAAAGGTTACCTCAAGGTTGCAAAGTAGTTATAGCATAACTCGAAACTATGAAACCAAAAGCCAGTAATAAGAGTAGTAGTTTTTTCATATATTTTGGTGAAATACAGTCTTAGATCTTCAATATATTTTCTATATCGTAATCTTCATTTTTTCTTCACTCATAAAACATTCGACACTTGCATTTAGAGTGTAGACTTGTAATAATATTTCTTTATTTGTTAGGTGAAGACAGTGATATTTGAAATTTTTTTTGCTGCAGGTTGTTTTTGGGGTGTTGAGAAGAACTTTGAAAACATTGACGGTGTTATTGATGTTGTTTCTGGATATTCTGGAGGCAACTATGAAAACCCTAGCTACGAGGATGTTCTCAATAATCGCATTCCAAGAACTGGGACCTTTCTAGATATTTTAAATAATATTGGTCTTTCGGTTGAAGAGAAAGCAATGAATGACAATGGGTTGATTAATCATACCGAGACAGTCAAGGTTGTTTATGATTCAAGTCAAGTTTCAACTGAGTCTTTAATCAAAAACTTTTGGGAGATTCATGATCCTACGCAGCTCAATAGACAAGGAAATGATGTAGGTAATAATTATCGCTCTGCGATTTATTGGACTACTCCAGAACAAAAAGAGATAGCCTATAGCACTAAACAAGAATTTCAAACACTCTTGACAGCTCAAGGTTATGGGCAAATTGTAACCGAGATGGGTGAATTAGAAAAGTTTTGGCCAGCAGAGAGCTATCATCAAAACTATTTATTGAAAAATCCTAATGGTTACTGTCCTGATCATTCTACAGGTGTTAGCTTTCTGAGCCAGTCGTCTTCAAAAATTGCTAAAAATGACGTTGTTCCAATTGGTGGTAAAGAAATAATTGTGATAGGTCCTGAAATAGAAGGGACCTGTCTGTTTTGTTTAGAATTTGAAAAAAAAGTTACTTCAAAATATAAAGGCACCATTCCTTTGAGGCATTCCCCTGCATCTGCTTTAAAAGGTTTTGAATTGAAGACAGAGACTTGGGCAACGCCAACAATATTTTTTATCGTTGATGGTATAGAAGTCTGGGCGCATCAGGGAATTATGTCTTCAGAGGAGTTTTACCAAGTCTTAGGAGAATTTAAATTGGGTAAGGATTCTGAAGCCTTTAATGTTGCTTTTAATGATGGAACAGATAGACGTTTTTGTAAACAATATGAGATATTTAAAGATACCCCTGCAGGTATATTCGTAGATAAGCTTTCTGGAAGACCGCTATTTGATACTGCTGATCGATTTAATTCTAAAACAGGTTGGCTATCTTTTACTAAACCTGTGGATAATGAGGTTTATGAGAAGCTTGACCTTAGTTTTGGTATGGTTCGGACCGAGATAAGGTCTGTTAGTTCTGATATACATTTAGGTCACGTTTTTAATGATGGACCTGACGGAATGCCTAGGTATTGCGTCAATGCAACAGTGTTAGAGTTTGTTCCCAGAAACGGTGTGTAAATATATGGTATATCATTGAACGCAATCCCCACTCATTTTTTTGTTTTAATAACCTTGATCAAATTGTAAAAAGTTCAATTTAAGAGTGGACCGTTACGTAGTATTTCGTATACAATTTCTTTCTATGAAATTATTATTATTATTAAGCCTCTTATTTGTTAGCTCATTGCCCGTCAATGCTGAAACTAGCCTTTATGAAAGGGGAAAGGATTTAATTGAAGAAAAGGAGTACGAAAAGGCTCTAAAAGCTTTTGAACTTGCTGCTAAAACTGGTAATTTGGATGCAATGCATGCTGTTGGAATTATGTATATAGGTGGTTGGGGTATTGAACAAAATGATAAAAAAGGAATTGAATATATATTCAAGGCTGCCAATCAATCACACATCAAAGCACAATACACTTTGGGTGCAATGTATTATCTAGGTATTGGTGTTCCTTTAGACTTTGAAAAGGCTTTCAGTTGGATTAGTTTATCAGCGAATCAAGGTCATCTTGATGCACAACACAACCTGGCCGAAATGTACGAGAATGGAAAAGGTGTAAAGAAGAACCTTGAGAAAGCTTATGGTTATTATCTTTCAGCTGCAAGGAAGGGTAATTTAGATTCTCAAAAAAAGGTTGCTGAGATGTATAAAAAAGGAATCGGCACAGAAAAAAATATAGAAAAAAGTGAGTATTGGTTAAAGCAGATTGAGAAATCTAAAGGTATTTCTCAGTAAGACTGATCTATTCGATCAATATATTTTTTTTAAAGGGTGCTAAAATGAATCCTCATCAAATTAACGCAACATTTAGATGGATTACGATATCGTTATTATAGGAGGTGGACCTGCCGGTCTTAGCTTTGCCTGTTCTATGGCTAGTTTAGACTTGAATATTCTTCTAGTTGAAAAGTCAGCACTTGAATCAATTTCAAAACCTAAGCCTGATGGTCGCGAAATAGCGCTTACTCATCATTCCCGTAAAATATTAATAAAACTTGGTGTTTGGTCGCTTATTGACGAAGCTAAAGTGAGCCCTCTAAAAGAGGCAAAAGTATTTGACGGCGGTTCAGATTCTTTGTTGAACTTTGACGCTAATAAATCCGAAATTGAAGCTTTGGGTTATTTAGTACCAAACTATTTAATTAGATCGGCATTATTTGAAAGGGTCTCGCAAGCAGACAATATAAAGATTTTGAATGAGTTGATGGTAGACGGTGTTAGTACTAATAATTCGGGCGCAGAAGTTTCACTATCTAATGGTAAAACTATTAAATCTAAACTGGTGGTTGCCGCAGATAGTCGTTTTTCTGAAATTAGGAGAAAGATGGGTATACCGTCGGTTATGAAAGACTTCTCTAAGGTAATGATAACAACAAGGATGTCACACGAAAAGGCCCACAATCATATCGCTTTAGAGTACTTTAATTACGGCCACACATTAGCACTTTTGCCACTTAATGGCAACGTTTCATCTATAGTGTTAACGGTTCCAACTGATAGGTTGGATGAGATGTTAGGCCTTGATGAGGAAAAATTTAACGAAATGGCAAGCGATGGTTTTGGTGGTAAATTAGGCCAAATGAAACAGATAGGAGATCGCCACTCGTACCCCCTGGTTGGAGTCTATGCTCATAAATTTAGGGCAACAAGGTTTGCTCTGATTGGTGATGCAGCTGTGGGTATGCACCCGGTAACCGCACATGGTTTTAATTTAGGTTTAAGAGGTCAAGATCTACTATCGTTATCAATTAGTAGGGCACTTAATAACGGTCTTGATATTGGTACAGATGAAGTACTAAAAGAGTTTGAAAGAAAACAAATAAACCTGTCTAGGTTAATGTATTTTGGTACTAATGGAATTGTTTCTTTATTTACTAATGATGACGCGGGAATTAAACAGATTAGAAAGTTGGTACTTAAGTTTGCAAATCGTTTCCCACCAGTCAAAGCTTTGATTACCCAACATCTGACAGAATCAAAAAAGAGCAACCTGATACCTTTTTAATTTTAGATATTATGACAGTCGATTTGACCAATCTCAGAAAGGAGTTACGAGAAAACGGACTTAACAGATTTGAGCTCGATAATGATCCATTTAAGCAGTTTTCGCTATGGTTCTCTCAGGCGGTCGAGTTTGGTATTAATGATCCCAGTGCGATGAGTTTGGCCACTGCTGATGAGAAAGAAATTGGTATTCGAACAGTGCTGCTCAAACATTTCGATAAGAAAGGTTTTGTTTTTTTTACGAACTATAGTTCAAAAAAATCCCAACAAATTGAAGTAAAACCTCAGGCTGCGCTTTTGTTTCCATGGTTAGACCTCGAGAGGCAAGTTAAGATCGTTGGAAGTGTCGAAAAGGTAACAACGCTTGAATCGATTAAGTATTTTGCTTCAAGACCAAAGGATTCACAGCTTGGTGCTTGGGCTTCTCAGCAATCTGCTACAATTTCTTCAAGAAGTTTATTGGTTAGTCAATTTGAGTCAATGAAAAATAAATTTTCTAAAGGGGAGGTACCTTTGCCTGATTTTTGGGGAGGTTACCGTGTAATACCTCAGAGTATTGAGTTTTGGCAAGGAAGAGACAGCCGACTTCATGATCGATTCATTTATCAGCATTCAGCAACTGGCTGGATTATTAGTCGATTGTCTCCCTAAGAAATTTTAATATTTGTTTTGTCTCTGGAGTCTTGCCATGCCAAAAAGCAAAAGCGCTGGCAGCTTGCTCGACCAACATTCCAAGACCATCAGTCACTTCTAAAGCGGAGTTTTTCCTTGCCCATTGCATGAATGGAGTTTGTTTACCATACATGAGGTCATAACATAGTGCGCCAGCAGCAACACCAGGAGGAATTTCAGGAGTTTTGCCGTCTAATGAAGCGCTCGTGGCGTTAATTATAATATCTACCGGTTTGGCTTTTATTTGATCTAAGCCAAATCCACAAACTTTACCGAACTCACTATAGCTACTAGCCAATTTTAAGGACCTTGCTTTTGTTCGATTTGCAACTAAAATACGTTCTGGTTGACACTCTAGTAAAGGCAATAAAATTCCCTGAGTTGCACCACCAGCCCCCAGTATTAAGATATCTTTGCCTTTGATTGATTGTTGTAAATTATTACAAAGGTCATTAACAAGCCCTGTTCCGTCAGTATTTTCTCCATAAAGAATGCCATTTTCTACTTTAATAGTATTGACAGCACCTGAAGTCTTTGCATTTAAGGTGCATTCATCTACAAGATCAAATGCTTCAAGTTTAAATGGAACAGTGATGTTAAATCCCAAGGCGCCGGCACTGATAAAGTTTTTAACAGCAATAGTAAATCCATCTAGCGGCGCTAGAATTTTTTCATAAGTCATTGAAAGCCCAACCTGCTTTGCAAATTGGGCGTGAATAGTCGGTGACAAACTATGATTAATAGGATTGCCAATAACAGCGTATTTATTCATATATCGACCTATTAAGTAACCTTTTCAGTCGATTTTTCTTGTTTATTTGAAGCTGACCTCTGATTTCGGTTTTTATTCTGATTTCGGTTTCTGTTCTGACTTCCTGTATTTTTTTGATTTTCACCTGAACTCTGTTTTCGATTTCGATTCTGGTTTCGATTTCGATTCTGGTTTCGATTTCGATTCTGGTTTCGACTTCTAGTAGTTTTTTGTTGAGGTAATTCTTGCTTTTCAATAGAAAACATATCAGACAGCTTGCTCATGAATGAGACCTTTCTTTCAGGCATTTTAGTTGAAGGGTGGTTCGCCGCAATAACTGGTAATTCGACCTTTTCAAGATAATTAATTTCGCTAGTATTGATTTGAGGTTTAGAGATACCTTGAAAGCTTTTGTGGTGTGCTTTTTTGTCACCCTTTTGCTTATTTAAGCTAAAGTTTGGGAAAAGCATGTATTGATTAGGTAACAAGGTTATCTTAATGTCATGTTTAACTTCCAAATCATTTATATTTTTTCTTTTCTCATTAAGCAGATAAGTAATCACTTCAACACTTGACTGGATTGTAATATCACCATTGTTTTTCTTGGAGTTAAGTGAATCTTCAAGCTGACGAATAATTTTAAGCGCTAAAGTAGGTATGGTTGGCGTTGTTCCACTTCCATTACATTGCGAACAGGTTTTACCTGTTGACTCTGCTACCGAGTTCATTAAACGTTGGCGTGATAACTCTAACAGTCCAAATTTTGATATTGTTCCAATTTGAACACGCGCACGGTCATTGGATGTTACTTTTTCCATGGCTTTTTCGATAGCAACTCTATTATCTTCTGAAGCCATATCGATGAAATCAATAACGATCAATCCTCCAATATCTCTTAGCTGTAATTGAATAGCAATTTCTTCAGTAGCATCCAAGTTTGCTTTAAATGCTGTGTCTTCAATACTGGTACCTCTAGTTGCCCGAGCAGAGTTGATGTCAATGGCTGTTAGCGCTTCTGTGGCATCAAATACAATTGTCGCTCCAGACTTAAGTGTCACTTCTCTGTTAAAGACATTTTTAACCTGTGACTCGACACTCATGTGGGCAAACAAAGAATGCTCAGTAATATCGAAATACTTAATTCGATCTAAATAGTGTGGCATCACAAAGCTGACAAAGTCTCTAGCCTTTTGATAGGTTTCTAGGTCATCAATTATGACACTATCAGTATCCTCTCTAAGATAGTCACGTATAGCTCTAACTGTTATGTCACTCTCTTGATAAATTAGAAAAGGTTCTTTGTGATCCTTTGTTGCCGTTTTAATTGACTTCCAAAGTTGCGTCAAATGATCTACTTCCCATTGTAATTCTTCAAGACCTTTACCTGCTCCCTCTGTACGAATTATGAGTCCTGAATGCTTTGGAACTTGCAATTTAGGTAAAAGTTTTTTTAAGTCTTGCCTGTCAGTTGCATTAATCTGTCTTGAGATTCCAGCACTTTTTGGATTATTAGGGGTTAGAATCATATAAGCACCAGCCAAGTTGACGTAGGTACTAAGGGCAGCACCCTTATTACCTCGCTCTTCCTTTTCAACTTGAACGATAATTTCTTGACCTTCTTTGAGAATGTCACTGATTGTAAGTTTATCGCCTTTAGGCTTGATGCCGTCGGCAAAGAACCCTGAAACCTCTTTAAACGGCAAAAAGCCGTGTTTTTCTTTGCCGTAATCCACAAAAGCAGCCTCAAGAGATTGCTCTACCCGAGAGACTCTTGCTTTGTATATATTGCCTTTAGTTTTCCGATTTAGGCTGGTTTCAATATTAAGATCAGTTAGCTTCTGACTCCTTACTATAGCCACTCGAATTTCTTCTTTGTGGGTGGCGTTGATGAGAATATGATTCATGATAAAGTCCTATAATATCTGGACTATTGAGTACGTACAAAGACTCAATACTTGTGTATTGGATCAGAATAAAAGGTTGATTAAAGTGATTCATCAATTACTAAATAGGGTCCTGTATGTGACGTCAATTAGGCCAGTAAAATACCTTAATTTGATTGTTTTTATTATTAAGGTATATGTAAAAAAAATTCTTGTTGATCGAAAAAAAATGTTCGACGGTCAAATTATACCATAAATAGTCTAATTTAAGCTATTTACTGATTAAGACTAAGGCCGCCATCGATGTTAATTACTTGGCCAGCAATATACTTGGAATTTACTAAAAATAACACTGCTTGGGCGATATCATTTGGTGATCCTTGCCTTTTAAGAGGTATTCTATCGAGCATGATTAATTTTTCATTTTCGGATAGCTGAGAATCATCTTGAGGCCAAAGGATTGAACCTGGAGAAATACCGTTGATTCTAATATTAGGTGCTAATTCTCTGGCTAGCGTCTTTGTGAGCATTTTTAGGCCAGCTTTCGAAATGTTATAGATGGAAAAATTTTTCAATGGATGGTCGGAGTGAATGTCAATAATGTTGACAATGCATCCTTGACTGGCTGCTAATACTTTACTTAGTCCCGTAGCAAGGAAAAAAGGCGCTCTAAGGTTAACATTGATTATTTTATTCCAGTCTTTGGTGGTAATATTTTCTGTCAAAGTTGGGTAGAAAAGAGAGGCATTATTAACCAGTAAATCTAATGATTTTATAGTTTTAGTTAACTTTTTAATGGCTTGATTATCTCCAAGGTCAGCAACAACTACTTGAGCAGAATTATTTCGCTTAGAATTAAGTTCGCTGCAAAGTTTCTGGGCGATCTCTTCTGACTGGTGGCAATGTATAATGACTTTGTAGCCATCTTCGTGAAGTGTTCTGACTATTTGAGCCCCAATTCGCATGGCTCCACCTGAAATTAAAGCGGTTTTCATAAAAATATCAATAAATAAGAGATGGTTTGATAAATCAATTCAATCTATTGTATCGAAACAGATGTAATCAGAGTATAAAATAATTTTGCATATGAAACTCGAAAACATTATATCTCAATCCATTCATGAAAACGGCAAGCCCATAGGTTTTGATGAGTTTATGAACTTTGCCTTATATAGTCCTGGTTTAGGCTATTATCGCTCAAATTCCAATATATTTGGACACCGAGGGGATTTTATTACAGCTCCTGAGACTTCTGATTTGTTTGGCTATTCAGTTGCTAAACAATGTGCTCAAATCATTAATGGCGGTGGCAATATATTAGAGTTTGGAGCTGGCAGTGGTGTCTTAGCAATACAGATTTTGTTTCAATTGGGTCGACTAAAATCTTTACCTAAAAAGTACTATATCATGGAATTGAGCGGGCAATTAAAACAAAAGCAAAAACAAACCATTTTAAAAGTATTACCTGAACTTATTAATCGTGTCGAATGGCTAACAGAGCTTCCAATTGGCTTCTCTGGTGTGGTGATTGCCAATGAAGTGCTTGACGCCATACCAGCAAAAAGATTGATCTTCTCTGGTGGTCGTTTTGTAGAGTTAGGTGTTGACTGTTTTGATGACAATTTTCAATGGAAGCATTTCGATGAGCCTTATACAAACCCATTAATCTCATTACCTGTGAATTGTGAAGAGGGATACACTACAGAGGTCAACTTACAAGCTCTAGCTTGGATTGAATCTTTATATAACGCCATGACTAAAGGAACAGTGCTGTTGATTGATTATGGGATGGACCGAAATGAATATTATCACCCCCAACGTAAAGATGGAACTTTGCGTTGCCATTATAGACACAAGGCCAGTGATAACCCTTTTGAAAAAATCGGTAAACAAGATATTACGACTTCGGTTAATTTTTCAGATATAGCAGAGCGTGCTGAGGAGGCTGGATTTGAGCTTTCGGGCTATTGCACTCAAGCGATGTTCTTGATATCTCTAGGTATTGAGAATTTCCTGATTCAAGAGGAAAACAATACAAAACGCGATATACTCGCTCAACAAATCAAACAGTTAGTCTTGCCAAGTGCAATGGGCGAAACTTTCAAAGTGTTAGCATTGTCAAAAAAACAAACAGTAAAATTGGATGGTTTCAGAGAGCAGAATCTTTTAAACAAGCTTTAAAAATTAACTATGGATATTTTGCAAACAATCACTCTATCGCTGATTCAGGGTTTAACTGAGTTTTTGCCAATATCTTCTTCAGCACACCTAGTATTATTGCCAAAATTATTCGCTTGGCAGGACCAAGGGTTGGCTTTTGATGTTGTCCTTCATTTTGGAACGCTATGTGCAATCATTTACTACTATCGCAATAATTTGATTGTAATGTGTCAAGACTTCATCAGTTCAATATACACAAAAAAAATGGAAGGAGAGGCGTTGCTTGCTTGGGGTGTTTTATTGGGAACAATTCCGGTAGGGTTGGCAGGAATTATTTTTAAAGATAGTATTGAGCTTAACTTAAGAACAATTGAAGTAATAGCATTTGCGACAATTTTTTTCGGCTTCATGTTGGGTTTCTCTGACTGGTTAAATCGTTTTCTTGGCCACAGTCGTGAGGTCATTAGAGGCTCTGACATTTTAATTATCGGATGTTTTCAGGCTTTGGCTTTGATACCCGGTACATCTCGCTCTGGTATTACCATCACCGCAGCACTTTTAATTGGGTTGTCTAGGTCTCTATCAGTTAAGTTTTCCTTTTTATTGTCAATCCCTGTGATTGCGATTGCAATGATTATAAAGACATTTGATTTAGCTAATCAAGTAGACAACTTTGACTGGTCGTTACTGTTATTAGGATTCATTATCTCGGCAATTACTGCCTACTCAACGATTGTTTTATTTATCCGACTAGTTGAAAGAATTGGATTACTACCATTCGTCATTTACAGACTATTATTAGGAGCACTATTATTAACGATTTAAAGCCACAACCAATTTATCGAAAAGATTACACACCAAGCTCTCACCTGATCAAAACTACCAAGCTTGAGTTTGAACTGAAAGACTATGAAACAATCATCTCTTCTCGAATTTCTTTTTATAAAAATCCTAAGGTTAGTAAGACACCAAAAGAACTCTTTCTTAATGGTGAGTCTCTAGAATTGCTGTCAATCGAAATAAATGGTACAAGGGCAAACCATGAACTCAAAGATGACGGTTTATTGTTAGTTGAACCGCCCGATAGTTTCATTTTAGAAACAACAGTTCGTATTCATCCTGAAAGTAACACTAATCTTAACGGTCTCTATCAGTCGAGTGGCAACTTCTGTACTCAGTGCGAGGCTCATGGATTTCGACAGATAACCTATTATCTTGATAGGCCAGACATTCTAAGTGTTTTTACTACCAAAATCAAAGCAAACAGGAATCATTACCCTATACTGCTTAGTAACGGTAATCTAGTTGAAGAGTCCAATTCTCATGCTATCTGGCATGATCCAGCACCAAAGCCCTGCTATCTGTTCGCTTTGGTAGCAGGCAAATTAGACTACCTGCAAGACAGCTACACAACGGCAACAGGCAGAAAGGTTGATCTGAGGCTCTATGTTGAAGCACACAACATGCACAAGACTGAGTTTGCGATGGCGTCACTTAAAAAAGCCTTTGCATGGGAGGAAGAGAGATTTAATCTTAGCTATGATTTAGATATTTATATGATTGTCGCTGTGGACGATTTTAATTCCGGTGCTATGGAGAATAAGGGGTTAAATATTTTTAATTCCGATTGCATTTTGGCTAACCAAGAGACAACTGTAGATGAGGGCTTTATTAGAATTGAGTCAATTATTGGTCATGAGTATTTTCATAACTGGACAGGTAATCGTGTCACTTGCCGTGACTGGTTTCAGTTAAGTTTAAAAGAGGGATTGACAGTATTCAGAGACCAAGAATTTTCTTCAGACATCCGTTCACGAGCGATACAACGAATCAAAGATGTAGTTGCTTTGAAGACCTATCAATTTGCCGAGGACTCAGGCCCTATGGCCCATCCTGTAAGACCAGAATCCTATATTTCAATGGATAACTTTTATACTGCAACCGTTTACGAAAAGGGTGCAGAAGTAATCCGTATGATTCACACAATACTTGGGGAGGAGGGATTCCAAAAAGGTATGCAGTTATATTTTCACCGTCACGACGGAGATGCAGTCACCATTGATGACTTTGTGGGGAGTATGGCGGACGCGAATGACTTCAATTTTGAGCCATTCATGTCTTGGTATAGCAAATCAGGAACGCCCGAAGTTGAAGTAATTGATGAGTATGATTCAGATTCGAAAATTTATCGAGTCACTTTTATTCAAAAAAATCAGCAAGAGCCTTTCATTATGCCAAATGCATTTGGATTGCTAGATGAAAACGGTGGCGAAGTCGCATCTGGCATGATTCTTATCGATGAATTAGAAAAGACTTTTGAATTTGATGACATAAAGCAAAAGCCAACACCCTCTTGGTTTAGAGGTTTATCTGCTCCCATCAAGTTTAACTCTAAGCTAACAGTTAGCGATAAACTTTATTTATGTGCTAACGACACTGATCCTTATAATCGTTGGCACAATATCCAAGGTCTATGGTTAGATTATATTTTAACGCCAGAAAAGATTGATCAGAAAAGCCTCTTTGAAATGCTAAAAAAACTCCTTCAGGAGGAATCTGACTTAGCCTTGCTTTCCGAGATGATGACATTGCCGTCAGAACGTATCATTCACCAAAGTGTTGGGAAAATTAATGTCGCAGAGGTCAATCAAAAACGTGAAAATGTTAACTTCTGTGTTATTAAGTATTTAGAAGAGTTTTTACTAAGCAAATATGAAGAATTGAATCATAACAAGATTTTTGATTTATCTACCCAATCAATCGGTGAGCGTGCTTTAAAAAATAGATGTCTGTCTTATTTAGTGAAGAGTGGTGAATATGAATTGGCCTATAAACAGTTCAATCATGCCAAATGTATGAGCGATCAATTGTCATCTTTTCAGGCACTTTTAGAAAACCATAATCCTTACCAGAAGGAAGTGATCGAGCGTTTTTATGAACTTTACCGTGAAGACACCCAAACTGTTGATAGATGGTTTAGTGCGCAGAGTATATCGCCTAGTGTTTCTGTGGCAGGAATTAGAAAGCTTATGAGTCATAAACTGTTCACGATGAAAAATCCAAATAGGGTGCGCTCATTGTTAGGTGCATTTGCTCAAAATCACATCCAGTTCCACTGCCGAGAAGGTTATCAGTTGATGACTGAAGTGATTCTTGAATTGGACTCATTGAATCCACAAATTGCAGCAAGGTTTGCAAGTGTCTTTAATCACTGGAGGCGATTTACGTCTCACTACTCTAAACTCCAAGAGGTTGAACTTAAAACCATCAGCGAAGTAGATAACCTTTCAAAGAATGTTTATGAAATTGTTCACATTGCACTAGAAGGTAAGATCTAATGTTGTCAACTGAAGCGCGAGAATTATCAGAGCTATTAATAGCCAACGGCTTGACAATCTCTGTGGCTGAGTCTTGCACTGGTGGTTCTCTATCTAATGCTTTTACTAGAATTCCTGGCGCCTCTTCTTATTTTGATAGTGGTTATATAACTTATAGTAATTCATCAAAGGTTGAGATGCTTGGTGTCAATATTCAAACAATTAAAACTTATGGTTCTGTCAGTGAACAAGTTGCTCTCGAAATGGTGATCGGTGTGACCGTTAAATCTCATAGCGATGTTGCGATATCAATTACTGGAGTGGCAGGTCCTACTGGCGGAACACCTGAAAAACCTGTAGGTATGGTATGTTTTGGTTTTTCCTATGATGGCAAAACGAGTACCACTACAAAACTATTTTCTGGCGACAGAGCAAACATTGTGTCTCAGAGCGTTTCGTACGCTTTGAAACAGCTCTCTTTTAGGCTTTGATGGATCCTCGTGCAGTTTCAGTAGCACCAATGATGGATTGGACCGATAGGCATTGCCGTTATTTTTTTCGCCTACTTAGCTCATTTACCCAGCTCTATACCGAGATGATTACCTCAAAGGCCATCTTGAGAGGCGACAAGAATCGATTACTAGACTATAACTCCAGAGAACATCCATTGGTTCTTCAGCTGGGAGGATCTAACCCAAAAGAAATGGCCCAATGTGCTCAAATCGCAAAACAGTGGGGTTATGACGAGGTTAACATAAACGTCGGTTGTCCCTCTGACAGGGTATTCTCCGGTAGCTTTGGTGCTTGCCTAATGAAAGAGCCTGACCTAGTGGCATCTTGTGTTGAAAGCATGATTGATATAAGTGACATACCGGTTAGTGTTAAAAGTAGAATTGGAATCGACGATATGGAGACTTACGATCAGCTCAGTGACTTTGTATTCCGAATTCATGAAAAGGGTTGTAAGCATTTCATCATACATGCTCGTAAGGCTTGGCTTCAGGGCTTAAGTCCTAAAGAAAACCGTACCATACCACCCTTAAACTATCCTTGGGTATATCAACTCAAGAAGGACTTTCCTCAACTCAAAATAACCTTGAATGGAGGAATTACTAAATATAGTGAGATTGTCAAACATCTCGGTCATGTTGATGGTGTGATGCTGGGTAGGGCAATTTATCATCAACCATATCTATTGGCAGATATTGACAGCAAGGTTTTTGGTAAAAAAACTAATTCCAGAACTCGAGAGCAAGTTCTTGTCGATTATATGAGCTATATTAAAAAGCAACTCAAAGAGGGCGTACCAATCAGAGCAATGACTCGTCATATATTAGGCCTATATCATGGTCAAAATAATGCAAAATTTTTTCGTCGCTTATTAAGTGGCAAGTCGGTTGAATTAGGTCACTTAGATGAGTGGTTGGAATTTATAAAAAAATAATTGAACAGTGTTTGGATGGTCTCAATAGTTTGGTAAAATTTTCGTTACAAATGTTTCTCTTTTATTAACTAATTATGGCTGGCAGAAACGATTATATAGCTAGTATTGATGTTGGGACAGACAAGATTGTCGTATTGGTCGCTGAAAAAGAAGATGGTGATAGATTACGCATTATTGGACATAATATTAGTCCCTCTGATGGTGTTAGGAAGGGCTCAATTTCTTCAATCGACCCTCTTTCACGTGCAATTTCAAAGGCCTTAGATCAAACTCATAAGAGTTTTGGTTTAGAAATAGGATTGGTTCGTGTCAATCTCTCAGATATTCACCTTACCTGTAGTGATGGCTATGGCAGAGTTCCAATTCATGATGTCGTTACTTCAGATGATGTCAATAAGGTACTTGAGTCTGCAAGTGCAATATCCACTCCTACGAACAAGGAAAAACTACACACCATAAAGAAGAAATTTATCATTGACGAAGAAATTATTGTTGACAATCCTGAGGATATGGAAGCAGAAGTTCTTGAATCCAAAGTGCACATTGTGACTGTTTCAAGTGCAAGCGTGAGAAATATTGAAAACTGCTTGAAGAAGTGTGACTTAATGGTAGATAGAATTGTGCTTGACCCGATTGCAAATTCTGAAGCACTACTAAGTCAAGAAGAGAAGGATGGCGGTGTTTGCCTGATTGATTTTGGAGCTGGCGTTACTAGCTACTCTGTTTTTCAGGAGGAAGGTATTGTTCGTAGTGGTATTATTTCAATAGGTGGTGATTACATCACACAGGAAATTGCGTTTGCTTTTGATACTTCATTTGAGGAAGCGAGGAGACTAAAAGAGGATTATGGTTTTGCTAAATCATCGGTCATGGAGGATGAACAGTTTGTCGAATTTGTGCAGGCTACAACTAATAAGGAGTCTCATCAACTCTCTAGTCTTCAATTATCAGAAGTCATTGAAGAGGCATATTCGGATATTCTATCAACATTGAAAAATGAACTAAAACACCACAATTTAGAGGCAAATATTAAATCGGGTTTTGTTTTGTGTGGTGGTGGAGCACAGGCCTTAGGATGTGAAGAGCTTGTAAGAGAATTCTTCACCCGACGAACTAAAATAGGCGTCGTACAACGTGATCGAATTTCAGGTCTAGAAACAATCCTTATGGACCATCGATATGTGAGTTCGATTGGACTTTTGTTGCATCAGGAAGACTTACCTCAAGTCGATTTCGTAATGTCAAAGGGAAGAAATGGCGTTATGGGAAAAATAAAAAAGGTTTTAGTAGGGAACTTCTAATTTATGGTAAAGCAAAGAACAATTAAGAAGACTGTAAAAGCTCGTGGTGTTGGTATTCACAGTGGTAAGCTTGTGAATATGACATTGATTCCTGCTGTGCCTGATCATGGCGTTGTCTTTAAGCGACTAGATGCGGGAGGCAGGCAGGTTCATGCACATAGTGCATTTGTTAACGAGGTTGTATTGTCAACTGGACTTGAATCTCAGGGTGTCAAGGTTTCCACTATAGAGCATTTAATGTCCGCTTTTTCTGCGCTCGGTGTCGACAATGTTTTAGTGGAATTGGACTCATTTGAAGTACCAATAATGGATGGCTCTTCGGCACCTTTCGTTTTTTTGGTTCAGTCAGCTGGAATAGAAGAGCAGGATGCACCAAAACGATTTATCGTGATCAAGGACATCATTAGGGTTGAAAACGGTGAATCATGGGCGCAGGTCTCGCCACACAATGGCTTTAAAGTTACTTTAGAAATTGACTTTGAACACAAAAAGATTAAAGAGAGTGGTCAGAAGTTGACAATTGATTTTGCTGAACAGTCTTACTTAAAAGAAATCTCTCGTGCAAGAACTTTTGGTTATGAGAGAGATGTTGAGGAACTACAGGCTGATGGACTTGCATTAGGTGCAAGTTTTGACAATGCAATAGCTCTTTCAGATGATGCCATTCTTAATGAAGATGGGATGCGATACCATAATGAATTTGTAAAACATAAAATATTAGATATCGTTGGTGACCTTTTTCTATTAGGTGGCAACATGATTGGACACTATGAAGGTTTCAAGACTGGTCACATGCTTAATGATCAATTACTTTCTGCGATACTTTCTCAACCTCAAGCATTCAGTATTGAAACTTATGAAGAACTTGATTCTCCGATACATTACTATTCAGAAGATTGGCAGAATGAACTCTAGATAAAGTTCTCGTGGTGGTGATTATTTGTCAACTTTGAATGTCTTGATTTTCCTACTTTATCAGCCAAAACACTCGATAACGAAGAGCTTTTAGTTTTTAAATCTTTGGGTATAATCGATAGCTTTTAAATTATTGTGATTAGCCATGAAATTGAATGGTGCTGAGATACTAATAGATTGTCTGCAGAAAGAGGGTGTTGAACACATTTTTGGATATCCGGGCGGTGCAACTTTGCATATTTACGATGCACTAGAAGCACAAGAAGAAATTATCCACGTTTTGGTTCGACATGAGCAAGGCGCTGCCCATGCAGCAGATGGTTATGCAAGAACAAATGGTAAGCCAGGTGTTGTTTTAGTAACATCTGGACCAGGAATTACCAACGCCGTTACGGGTATTGCAACTGCCAATATGGACTCTATACCTATGGTGGTTATCTCTGGCCAGGTGCCTTCGCCATTGATTGGTAACGATGCATTCCAAGAGGTTGATGCTGTTGGTATCACACGCTCCTGTGTTAAGCACAACTTTCTTATTAAGGATATTAGCGAAGTTGCAATCACTGTCAAAAAAGCATTTCATATTGCAACTACTGGTAGACCGGGGCCAGTTGTAATTGATATCCCAAAGGATGTAACAATTAATCAAATGGAATTGGAAGAATATCCAGAGACGGTCAAGATGAGGTCCTATAAGCCTACAACCAAGGCAAGTAATCGTCAAATTAAAAAGGCATCAGAACTGATTGCAAATTCGCAGAGACCAATCCTTTATTCAGGAGGTGGTAGTGTTATAGGTAATGCTTCCAAAGAATTGAGAGAATTTACGCGGTTACTTGGGTTTCCTATTACTCAAACATTGATGGGTCTAGGAGCCTATCCAGGTACTGATGAATTGTCAATTGGAATGCTGGGCATGCATGGCACCTATGAAGCTAACATGGCAATGCATGATTCCGATTGTGTGGTTGCTATTGGTGCCCGCTTTGATGATAGAATTACTGGAAATCTGGCAAAATTTTGTCCCTCTGCTAAATTTATTCATATTGATATCGACCCTTCTCAAATTTCAAAAAATGTTGTTGCTGATATTCCGATTGTTGGCCAAACAAAACAGGTATTGCAGGCTCTCATTGAAGAACTAAAAGATGAAAAGCTTGAAGATATCTCTAAGTGGTGGTCACAAATCAATACCTGGAGGGAAGTGGATTCCTTAGCTTACAAAAAGAAACCAGGAGTTATTAAGCCTCAAACGGTGATTGAGATTCTCTATGAGGTCACCAAGGGTGAAGCTATCGTGACATCAGATGTTGGTCAGCATCAGATGTGGGCTGCGCAATATTACCTGTTTGATGAACCTCGTCGTTGGATTAATTCTGGTGGTCTCGGTACAATGGGCTTTGGTTTACCAGCTGCAATGGGAGCTAAGATAGCAATGCCTGATAAGGATGTTGTCTGTGTCACTGGAGAAGGTAGTATTCAAATGATGTTGCAAGAGCTTTCGACAATGTTGCAATACAAGACCCCAGTTAAAATCGTGAACCTTAATAACCGTTATTTGGGAATGGTTAGGCAGTGGCAAGAGTTTTTCTACGAAAAGCGCTACGCTATGTCTTACATGGATGCTTTACCTGACTTTGTGAAGTTAGCAGAGAGTTATGGACATGTAGGTATTTTGGTTGAAAAGGAAGCAGATTTAAAGCCAGCATTGATTGAATCCCTTAAGCAAAAGGATCGGACTGTTTTTGTCGATATCATCACCGATCCAAATGAAAATGTATTTCCAATGATCCCTGCAGGTGGCGCTCATTGTGACATGTTATTGGCTGGGCGTGATGATATGGTCTCAAAAGATGAGACAGACTTCAACGCGGTATAAATGTATGAGACACATTATTTCTGTAGTTTTAGAAAATGAAACCGGTGCTCTTTCGAGAGTTTCAGGTCTTTTTTCACAGCGAGGTTTTAATATTGAGTCTCTTACTGTCGCTCAGACAAATGATCCCAGTTTGTCTCGGATGACAATCGTGAGCACTGGAGATGATCGAGTGTTAGAACAAATTGTTAAGCAGCTAAACAAGTTAATTGAGGTTGTAAAAGTTAGTGATCTAACCAGCCAAGATCATATTGAGCGCGATTTAATGCTAGTTAAAATAAGTCCCACTAAAAAAGACAATTTTGACTTAAAACAGTTGGTGGATGTTTTTTCTTGCAAAATCGTTGATGTTACTGATTCAACTTACACTATCGAGATCTCTGGAAAGACCAAAAAAATTAACGCATTTCTAGATGCCTTCGATCCTACGAGTATTTTAGAAGTTTCAAGAACTGGGGTAACTGGAATTTCTAGAGGTAAAAAGTTAATATAAATATAGGAAAAAAAAATGAATAGATATTACGAACAAGATGCAGATCTTTCAATTATCCAAAGAAAAAAAGTTGCAGTGATTGGTTATGGCTCCCAAGGCCATGCACATGCTAATAATCTAAAAGATTCAGGCGTAGATGTTGTTGTGGGACTTAGAGAAGATTCTTCTTCATCAGTAAAAGCAAAAGAGGCAGGTATTCGTGTAATGTCAGTAGAAGAAGCTAGCGCTTGGGCAGACGTTGTGATGGTATTGGCGCCTGATGAATTCCAAGGCAAGATTTATACAGAAAACATTGAACCAAACTTGAAGCAAGGAGTTGCTTTGGCTTTTGCTCACGGTTTTAATATTCACTTTGGACGTATTATGCCAAGAGAGGATTTGGACGTCATCATGATTGCTCCCAAAGCGCCTGGTCATACTGTTCGTTCAGAATTTGTCAAGGGTGGTGGTATTCCTGATTTAATAGCCATTCAGCAAGATGCTTCTGGGAACGCTAAAGCAATTGCACTTGCCTATGCTTCAGCTATTGGTGGTGGACGTACAGGTATTCTTGAAACAAGTTTCAGAGAGGAAACCGAAACAGACTTGTTTGGTGAACAGGTGGTTCTTTGTGGTGGTACGACCTCTTTGGTCCAAGCCGGCTTTGAAACTTTGGTCGAGGCAGGTTATGAGCCTGAAATGGCTTACTTTGAATGCCTCCATGAACTTAAATTGATTGTTGATTTAATGTATGAAGGTGGAATTGCTAATATGCGTTATTCTATTTCAAATACTGCTGAGTATGGTGACGTAACTAGAGGTCCTAGAATTGTCACTGATGACACAAAGCTTGAAATGAAAAGAATACTTAGTCAAATACAGGACGGTTCTTTTGCTAAAGAGTTTATTGAAAATGTAGGTACCTTGCCAGCTCGTCGTGATGTCCAACGTGACCATCAAATTGAGAAGGTCGGTGAAAGTTTACGTTCGATGATGCCTTGGATTGCAAAAAATAAGTTAGTAGATCAATCTAAGAACTAAGTTGTTGTTATCACAGCTTAATTCTATAATTAATTGTGACTGAAAAAATAAAAACCAAAAGAGGTATCTATTTGCTACCAAGCATTATTACTACTTTTGCTTTGTTTGCTGGTTTTTATTCTATTATTGCTTCAGTTAATGGTGACTTTACATTAGCAGCTATATCAATAATGGTTGCTATGTTATGGGACACTTTAGATGGTCGAGTTGCTCGATTAACTAAAACTCAAAGTGCTTTTGGTGCACAATATGATTCACTATCAGATTTAGTGTCATTTGGCTTGGCGCCGGCACTCCTAGTATATGAATGGTCTTTGTCTGATTTAGGAAGGATTGGTTGGCTTGCTGCATTTATTTATTTGGCCTGTGCAGCTTTAAGGTTGGCAAGATTCAATACTCAAGTTGGAACTACTGATAAGCGTTATTTCCAAGGTTTGCCTTCACCTGCTTCTGCAGGTGTAATCGCCAGCATGATATGGCTTAAATTTTGGAATTTCGAATATTTTGATTTTGGTGTTGTTTCTTTTAGCTACTACGTTGGCATTGCAATAACAATACTTTGTGGTCTACTTATGGTTAGTAATGTACGATACTTCAGTTTTAAGGAGTTTAATTCAACAGAAAAAGCTTCATTTAGGTTTCTTTTATTGACAGTCTTAAGTTTTATTTTGCTTCTATATAAACCTAATATTGTCTTATTTACTGTCTTCTTTATCTATATGCTTTCTGGCCCCTATATAACAATCTTTGGGATTTACAAAAGAAGACAAGAGAAAAAAAGAGGCAAAGCTAGGTAAGTTCCTTTATAATCAGCGTCTATGAGAACAAATACAAATTTGCTAATTTCTCTTTCATTGGACAACCTTCTTGCGTTGTTGCGATTATTGCCGTAAGGCAATAATGATCTCAATAGACGAAAGTCTATCACTATTACTCAAGCTTATATTTGAAACAATAACAAGGAGCAAATAATGTCCGATAAATTAATTATATTTGATACAACTCTTAGAGATGGTGAACAATCACCAGGTGCTTCGATGACCAAGGACGAGAAGGTTCGTATTGCTAAGATTTTGGAAAAAATGCGGGTCGATGTCATTGAAGCTGGGTTCGCAATAGCCTCTCAGGGTGACTTTGAGGCAGTACAGGCAGTAGCAAAAGCTGTAAAAGATTCAACTGTCTGTTCGCTCGCTAGAGCGCTTGACAAAGATATAGATCGTGCAGGTGAAGCTATAAAAAATACCAATTCAGCGAGAATACATACCTTTATTGCGACATCCGACATTCATATGCAGATGAAATTAAGGATGACACCAGATGAAGTGGTTTCTCAAGCCATTCGATCCGTTAAAAGAGCGACAAAGTTTACTAACAATATTGAATTTAGCCCCGAGGATGCGGGCCGATCTGACGTTGATTTTTTGTGCCGAATCATTGAAGCTGCTATTAATGCTGGTGCAACAACGATTAATATTCCTGATACAGTTGGTTATAACATCCCTCACCAGTTTGGTGAAACCATGAGAGAACTTATCGAAAGAGTGCCAAACTCTGACAAAGCAATATTTTCAGCCCACTGTCATAATGACCTAGGGTTAGCAGTTTCGAATTCACTTTCAGCAGTCCTTAACGGGGCAAGACAAATAGAGTGTACTATCAACGGTCTAGGAGAGCGTGCAGGAAATACATCCCTTGAAGAGGTTGTGATGGCGGTTCGTACAAGGCAGGATATCTTTGGTTGTGACACAAACATTGACACCAAAAACATTTTAGCTGCCTCGAGACTGGTTTCATCTATTACTGGCTTTGTTGTTCAACCCAATAAGGCAATTGTTGGTGCTAATGCATTTGCTCATGAGGCTGGAATCCATCAGGATGGTATTCTTAAACACCGTGAAACCTATGAAATCATGAAAGCAGAAGATGTTGGTTGGCATACCAATACCCTTGTAATGGGTAAACATTCTGGTCGGAATGCATTTAAAGTGAGAATGAGTGAATTAGGTGTTGAATTTGATTCAGATGATGAATTGAATAATGCATTTTCAAGATTCAAAGCGCTCGCCGACAAGAAACATGATATCTTTGATGAAGACCTTCAAGCACTGGTTACAGAAGCTCAGGCTGAGGCTACAGAATTTGTCCGTCTAATTTCACTGAAAGTTTGTACCGAGACGGGTAAAGAAAATACTGCAAAAATCACCCTTTTAGTTGATGGCAAGGAGAAAAGCGCCTCTGCAAAAACTTCAGGAGCGGTTGATGCAACTTTCAATGCAATATTATCTTTGGTCGATATTGAGCCAAAATTGCAATTATATTCAGTGACAAATGTTACTCAGGGTACTGATTCTCTTGGAGAGGTTAATGTTCGACTAGAGTATGAGGGGAAAATTGTTAACGGACAGGGGGTTGATACTGATATTATCACATCTTCAGCTAAAGCCTATGTACAAGCATTGAATAAAGTAATGGAAAATGTAGAGAGGGAGCACCCACAAATATGACCCCAGAATTGAGAAATGACTATCTTGAGGCTCTAGGCATACCTGAGTTTCTTTATAACAAGAATGATTCAATTCAAAAAACTAAAATTAGTGTTCAATGTTTATTGGTAGAAACTAACCCAGAGAAATCTTTTTGTGAGCCAGGTGATAGTAAAAAATTGTTAGAAAAGATGTTATCTTCGATTGGTTTGTCACTAAACAATACGGTTTCTATCTCGATTCAATCTGGAGACCTTGAAGAGAGTATTAAGAATCATCCAGCAAGAGTCGTCTTGGTTATGGGAGAGTCGATCAACTCTAATTCAGATAATCTATTCTTTACTCACCATCCAAGAGACATTCTGGAAAATCCAGCCCTTAAAAGAGCAGTATGGGAGGTATTAAAAAAGGTGAAACAATGTCTAAGTTAGATTACTCATTGACTTCCTACAAACGTCCAAAACTCTCCACACCTAATGGTGAAAAGAAATTATTGCTTCATTCATGTTGTGCACCTTGTGCTGGAGAAGTTATGGAAGCGTTAGCTGCCTCAGATATTGATACAACGATATTTTTCTATAATCCAAACATTCACCCCATCGAAGAGTATGAAATACGCAAACAGGAGAATATACGGTTTGCTAAAAAGCTGAGTATGCCTATTATTGATGCAGATTACGATCGAAATGAGTGGTTTGAGAGAACAAAAGGTCAAGAGAACGAACCAGAAAGAGGTGAGCGCTGTTCAACTTGTTTTGATATGCGCTTTGAGAGGACTGCTCAATTTGCATCCGATAATGATTTTGATTTGATTTCTTCAACGTTGGGAATTTCTCGTTGGAAAGACATGGAACAAATAAATGCATCTGGTGCAAAATCATCTGCGCCATACAACATCCCTTACTGGGATTTTAATTGGAGAAAAAAAGGTGGTTCTTCGAGGATGCTCGAGTTATCTAAAAGAGAGGGATTTTATCAACAGGAATATTGTGGCTGTGTGTATTCTTTAAGAGACACCAATCGTTGGCGTGTTTCAAAGGGTCGCGAGAAAATTGAGAGAGGAGTAAAGTTCTATCAAGAGGCGAAACTCGAAGTTTCTCAGGATGGTTAAGCTTCGATGAGATAAAGTAGCAATGCCTTTTGAGTATGCAAGCGATTTTCAGCTTGATCCCATACCACACTCTGTTTTCCGTCAATCACATCTGCGCTAATTTCTTCTCCACGGTGTGCAGGAAGACAATGCATAAAGAGAGCATGACTATTTGCAACAGACATCATTTTTTGGTCAACCTGGTAGCCTTTGAAATCTGATTCTCGCTGTTTTTGCTCTGATTCTTTACCCATACTGGCCCAAACATCTGTCACCACAAGGTCGGCGCCTTTACAGGCATCTATTGGACTATTGCAATAATCGATATTGTTTTGATAACTTTCAACAAACGATTGATTTGGTTCATAGCCATTTGGAGTGGCGATAGTTAGCTCAAAATTAAATATTTTAGCTGCTTGCATATAGGTCTGACAAACGTTATTACCGTCTCCAATCCAGGCTACTTTAATGCCATTTATCAACCCTCTTTGTTCTTGAAAGGTCATCAAATCAGCTAGTATTTGGCAGGGATGTGACAGATCAGAAAGGGCATTAATGACTGGTTTATTTGAGTATTTAGAGAATTCAATAATGTCTTCGTGAGAGGATATTCTTAGCATAACAGCATCAACCATGGAGCTTATAACAATGGCACTATCAGTTATCGGCTCACCCCTACCTAGTTGTATATCTTTGTTTGAGAGAAATAGAGCATGACCACCCAGCTGCGTCATTCCTGCTTCAAAAGAAACCCTAGTTCGAGTTGATGATTTATCAAAAATCATTGCTAGGGTTTTGTTTTTGAGTGAATTATTGATAGTACCCTTATTGTGTTGCTTTTTAAGATCTATTGCACAATCAATAATGTCCTGTAATACTTCGAAAGAGAGATTATCGAAATCGATAAAATGTTTTGTCATAATATTTCCTAGGTGTTGATTAATTTTATAATTTTTTTAATCAAAATATCTACTTCTTGCTGAGTGATAACCAGCGGAGGCAACATTCTAATCGAGTTACCTGCGATGTTAATTAATAATCCGTCTTCCAGTGCCTTCTGAAGTAACTTAGTGCAGTCGATAGTACTTTCATCTAGTCCAATACCTATCATTAAACCTTTGACACGAATCTGGATCACCGCAGAAGAGTCTTTTAGATTTTTTTTGAGTTGATTATTAACGTAGTTACTTATCGCATTAACATTATCAAGGATTGCATCTTCTTCAAAGACGTCTAAAACTCTCAAAGCAACATTACAGACCAATGGGTTTCCTCCAAAAGTTGAGCCATGACTCCCAGGTAGAAGCATTTCAGAGGCTTTTCCTCTTGCTAGGCAGGCACCAATTGGGACGCCATTACCAAGCCCTTTTGCTAAACAAAGCACATCAGGAGTGAGATTGTTGTACTGGTGAGCAAATAACTTGCCAGTCCGGCCCATACCAGATTGTACTTCATCCAAAATAAACAACCAATCGTTCTCTTCGCACACTGCATTGACTTCGTTTAGATAATCCTTTTGAGGAATAATCACTCCTGCCTCGCCCTGGATAGGCTCCAACATCACGGCGACAATATTTTTATTATTTCTGTATTGCTTGATGGCCTCGACATCGTCAAAATCGACATGTATAAATTCACTCATTAGGGGTGAGAAACCAGCCTGAACTTTACTATTCCCTGTTGCAGAAAGTGTCGCCATTGTGCGACCATGAAAACTTTCTTTTGCGGTCAAAATAACTGGCATATCTATGTTTTTCTGTCGAGCAAAAAGTCGAGCAATCTTAATCGCCGTCTCGTTAGCCTCGGCACCAGAATTAGAGAAAAACACTTTATCCATGTTGGCTAATTCGCACAGTCGAACCGCAAGCTCCTCTTGGCGCTCAATACGATACCAATTCGAAGTGTGCAATAGTTTTTGTGACTGTTCTATAATGCTTTCAGTGACTTTGGGATGGCAATGACCAAGATTAACCACACCAACTCCCGAAAGTGCATCAAAATACTTCTTACCAGAGGTGTCAGTGAGCCAGCAACCACTACCGCTAGTGAAGGTCACATCGAGAGGTGAATAGTTTGACATTAAATTTGACATAGTGTTTCCAAAAAAATAAAAAAGCCCCATAATGGGGCCTTTGAAACTAAGTTGAATGCATTATTACTGCAGTCGAGCCGCCATTGAAATAACTGTCAAAAGACCAAGTCTTCGAACCAAATTTTTTCTTAAAAGCTTTACAGTGTTCAGCATTTCTGTTTCAAAATATTTAAAAGAGTAATTATAACCTAGTCTTGTGATTTTATTTTTCTGAAATTCTATTAAAAAAAAAGATAAAAAAGTCAACATTTGTTAGAACTTTGTGACACAATAGAGTTGTTTTTATTTATATTTTATTTCATTTATTTTAGGAGTAAAAATGCAATTAAACATCTCAGGTCACCATCTCGATATCACTCCAGCTCTCAAGCAACATACAAACCAAAAACTCTCAAAAATTAAACACCACTTTGACCAAGTCATGAACGTCAATATGATTTTGGAAGTTCAAAAAGACGTTCAAACAGCTGAGGCTACGATTCACGTGAGGGGTGCTGATTTATTTGCAAAAGCCGAAAGTCATGACATGTATGCATCCATTGACAAGCTCATCAATAAACTAGATTCACAAATACTAAGGCATAAAGAAAAACTACATAGCCACAGAGGCTAGTCCATATAAATTATAATATGTCCAATTTTTGCATATCGAGCTAAGCTTGATATGTTTCTGTTGATGACGGATTGTAATTATGGCTGAAATTGAAATCACTTCCTTCGAAGAGTGCCTGCAAAATTTAATGACTGCCCTAGAAGCTTCAAACCATGAGGAGGCCATAGAGCAACTCAAGGATTTACACCCAGGTGAAATTTCACTCCTTCTGGAAGCCATACAACCAAAGGATCGAACTATTATATGGCCAGGCATAGAGGCCTCTGTTCAGGGAGAAGTGCTAAAAGAAGTCAACGAGTATGTTCAATCCCAGTTAATCGATGAAATGTCAGTTGAGGCCTTGGTTAAGGCAACTGAAAACCTAGATACTGATGATCTGGCTGATATTGTTCCAAATCTACCTGAATCGGCTGTCCATAGTCTGTTACTGACATTAGATTACAAGCACAGAGAGCACCTCAACAAGGTCCTCGAATATCCTGAAGACTCTGCCGGCGGATTAATGAATACCGATTTCATTACGGTCAGACCAGATGTGACCATCAGTGCTGTTATTCGTTACTTAAGGCTGCTTAAAGAGATGCCAGTCGATACTGATCAGGTGTTTGTAGTTGATCGGAATTTTACTTATCTAGGTTCTCTTCTCATATCAACCATTCTCACAGAGGAGCCTGAACAGGTGATCATGTCGGTCATCAATAGTGATTTTTCAAAGCCAGTCCATGCCGACACAGATGAAGCCGAAGTAGCACTCCTTTTTGAGCAAAGAAATTTAATTTCCGCCCCGGTGATTGATAAAAACAATCAATTGGTTGGAAGGATTACGATCGATGATGTGGTTGATGTTATCCGAGACCAAGCGGAACACTCGGTGATGTCAATGGTTGGCTTGGATGAAGATGAGGACGTTTTTGCTCCGATTGTTCAAAGCACAATGCGTCGTAGTATTTGGCTGGGTGTGAACCTAGTGACTGCATTCATTGCGGTATATTTTATTGGCTTGTTCGAGGCAACATTACAGCAAAAAATTGCACTAGCCATTCTCATGCCTGTAGTTGCCAGTATGGGCGGTATTGCTGGCACCCAAACCTTAATCATAGTGACAAGGGGAATTGCAACAGGCAGGGTGACAACAGCCAATATCAAATCCCTAATCAACAAAGAGGTGGCGGTTAGTGGATTGAACGGTATTATTTGGTCAATCGTCATTGCCCTGGCAACCTATTATTGGTTTAGTGATATTGTGCTGAGTGTTGTCATTGGTTTGGCCATTGTTGTTAACTTAGTAGTTGCCGCATTTTCGGGTGCATTTTTACCATTATTACTAACTAAACTTAGAATTGACCCTGCCTTAGCGGGAGGTGTCATACTTACTACCATTACTGATGTGATTGGCTTTGTTGCCTTTTTGGGTTTGGCGGCGTTGGTTATATAAGATAAGAGGTATCAAACTTCTGCAAGGAACTTCAAATACAATTAATTATTAATGAACTTATGAAGCTTGTATATACTCATGAAAATCGCTTAATGGTTCTGAATGTGAAGAACATTTTGAGTGATTATGGAATTAAAGTTGTTCTTAATAAGGAGTATGCTTCGAGCGCTGCAGGCGGTTTGGCTCCTATTGATACATGGCCTGAAGTTTGGATTGTAAATAATGACGATTTTGGCTCATCCATGAAGATTATTAAGTCACTCGATGTTGAAATTAAGACAGCAATGTGGCAATGTAGAAAATGTCTTGAAATGAACGATACAACGTTCGATTATTGTTGGAACTGCAAGCGAGATAAATTTTGATATTTCACCACTATCTATTTGGATGATTTGATGGAACTTAATGCATGAATGTTTTTCATCTAGCATATACAGTTAGCGATCTTGATTCTGCAAGAAGCTTTTATGGTGAACTTTTGGGATGTCATGAGGGCAGAAGTACAGATACCTGGGTTGACTTTAATTTTTTTGGTAATCAGTTATCGCTTCATTTAGGTGAGGTAGTTAAAAGAAGCGAAACCTCCTCAAAGGTGGATGATATCTCAGTTCCTATGCCTCACTTTGGTTGTATTCTTGATTGGGACTCATTTCATGATTTAGCTGATAAATTAAAATCAGCAGAAATTCTGTTTATTATTGAGCCAACTACTAGATTTGAAGGTATGCTAGGAGAGCAGGCGATAATGTTTTTTGAGGACCCTTTTCAAAACGCTCTTGAAATTAAAGCTTATCAAAATCCCTCAGAAGTGTTTAGTAAGTAATGTGGTCTGTAGATTTTTGAAATATTTAATATTTAAACAATAATAGCTTTTCTTACTGCCTTGGTTGTTTTTAACTCTAGTTTTGTAGTTCCTTGCATATCTTATAAACACTCATTACATCAATTTCGGTGCAGGCAATAGGCCCTACGCTAACCCGAATTACAAATTGCTCATCAACTAGGGTTTGCGTGAGGTAGGTTCGACCATCCTCATTAATTGCATTTAAAAGATTTTTGGTGGCCTCATTGGCATCCTGACCAGTCGGACAATACTGAAAAGTAAACAAACCAAATGGGCAATTAGTTAAGACTTTATAGTCCGAATCTTGGACAAACTTATATGACAATTTTTGCGCCCAATCCACATGATTTCGTATCATTTCTTGTAACCCATCAAGACCTTCAGCACGCATTACAAACCAAAGTTTCAAAGCTCTAAAGCGACGTCCTAATGGCACAGTCCATTCATTAAAGTTAGTGACTTCTTCTGCATCCAGAGTTTGTAGGTAGGTGGGTCTTAAACCTAGGGTATTAATCTGTGCCGTGGGGTCAGCCAAAAACTGTACTGAACAATCAAACTGCGCGCCCAGCCATTTGTGGGCGTTGAAGACAATAGAATCGGCTTCGTCTATCCCTTGCCAGTATTGCCGGAATTCGGGGCAAATCATAGCCGATCCAGCCCAGGCAGCATCTACATGGGTGTAGAGGTTAAATTCCTTGGCCACGGCAATAATTTCGGCGATGTTATCTGAGGCACCGATGGAAGTGCCACCAATGCACAATATAACCCCGGCAGGTATGTAGCCTTGTGTCAAGTCAGCTTCTATCTGGCGACGTAATAGCGTCGCATCCATAGATAGGTTTTGATCTACTTCAATTTTAATAAGATTGTCTTGGCCAATACCCGACAAACGCACACTTTTATCGACCGAGCTATGGGTTTGGGTAGAGGTATAAATGCGTAATCTTGGAGCACCACAAATACCCTCAGTTAGACCTTTAAAGTTTAATGCTCTTTCTCGCATGGTTAATACAGAACAAAATGTAGTAGTAGTGGCAGTGTCATGAATAGTGCCGGTAAAACCTTCTCGTAGACCTAAAGCTTGACGCAACCAATCCACCATAACCTGTTCCATTTCTGTAGCTGCTGGTGAGGTTTGCCACAACATAGCCTGTGCCCCCATAGCATTAACAAAATTTTCAGCTAATATTGAGGCAGGTGCGGCATTTGCGGGAAAATAGGCAAAAAAACGTGGATGTTGCCAATGAGTCATAGCATCGGGCACTATGCGTTTAAAATCGGCTACGATATCAGCTATAGGTTCGCTCGACTGAGGTGGAGAATTCGGTAGTAATGCCCTAAATTCTCCAGGCGACAGAGTGGGTCGAACGGGCTTGTTTTTTATTCGTTTGTAGTATTCATCAACCCATTCGGCAGACTTTTTTAACCAAAATCCTAATTCACTATACTTCATAATAATTTCTGAATAATTTTATGTCTACTAAAAAAACTGCAAACTGCGCTACAATAACATAATAAAGATTAATATAAAAGTCTAATTTATCACATTATACTTGCAGCTTTGGTATATTTTGCTCTAGCAATTAAGCTATTTTTTGCTACTTGGTAGACTAAATTAATTTGAATGAACATTACATCCATAATTTGTGACTATGAATCTCATACTGAAGTTATTTGTGCAATAAGGTATGAGGTTTTTGTTGACGAGCAGAATGTCCCAGAGGAGCTCGAAATTGATGGCCTTGATGGCAAAGCGAAACACGTTTTGGCTTTTGTTAATGGAATACCAATAGGTACTGGCAGAATATTAAATGATGGGCATATTGGTAGGGTAGCCGTCCTAAAGAATCACCGAGGTCTTGGAATTGGCAAGTTAATTATGAAAGATCTGATCAAGTGGGCTCAGGATATGAGTCTAAAAAAAGTTTGGCTGTCTTCGCAATGGCATGCTCAAAGTTTCTATTTAGATCTTGGTTTTGTTTGTGTTGGTGAGATTTATAAAGAAGCTGGAATTGATCACATTAAAATGTTTAAGGCACTAAATTGCCCAAACTCTCTCAGATGAGAGAAGGACGGTACTAAAATTTAACTGATTTAATTTAAAAAATTAAATAGAGTATCACAAGAACTACAACAGCTCCAATGATGTACATCGTCGTGCGATTCATAATTACTCCCTATTGATATTTGAATATACAACAATATTGGAGCCTAGTATAAACTTAGTGAGATAAAAAGTCCAAATTGCTTTTCATGTGTAAGGGAGGTAGAGCTAAGCTAAAATATTTTCTTTGAGAGCTTTAAATGAAGATTCTCCTTGCAACTGCCAGACAATTTTAAGGGCAAAATCTATAGCAGTCCCGACTCCTTGAGAAGTCATCACCTTATCATCGATAACAGTAGATTGTTCTTGGTGATACCCGTCAAGCCTGATTTGATTTTCGATACTTGGATAGCATGTAAACTCTTCATTTAGAACGTCAGCAGTATGGAGTGCTAGAGGTGCTGCACAGATGGCACCTATATATTTACCCTGTTCTTTCATTTGCTTCAGTATCGATTGAACGTTTTTGCTCTCACTAAGCACCATAGTTCCTGCTAAGCCTCCAGGTAGAGTAATCATATCGTAAGAATTTATGTCAACTGAGTCTATTAGACAGTCGGCGGCAACTTCTATTCCCTGGCCACCTTTAATGGTCATTCCAGTGACTCCAGCAACAGTAACATCAATGTTACCTCGTCTACAAACGTCAATAATAGTGATAGCCTCTATTTCCTCAAAACCCTCGGCTAAAGGGACTAGCATTTTAGGCATAAAAGTCTCCAAACAAAATTAACTAGAGATACAGAATATCACATTCAATGAGTTATGGTAATGCCTTATAAGTTTTTATTGAATGGTATGTTCGTTACTGTTGCTAGCCTTGAGCCCCACGGAGTTTCTACATTAACTTTTGAACCGATAGCGTTAAAACCTTTATCTATCGTTGCAATGGCTATATTTTCTTTCAATCTAGGTGAATATGCAGCGCTGGTAACTTTTCCGCAAACTTTGTTGTTAGTTGTAACTTCCCATGGGCTTGCGCAACCACCATCAAACGCTTCACCCTCAACAATTAAACCAACAACCTTCTTGGCAACCCCTTCAGATCTAATTTTATGGAGCGCGTCACGACTCAAGTATTCAGCACTCTTATCGAGCTGACAAAACTTTTCAAGTGGCAATTCAAGTGCATTAGTGTTCAGATCCATGTCATTACCCCAAGAGAAAAGGCCTGACTCTACTCTTTCGATGTTGTTTGGAGAGCCCGGCTTAATGTCGTATTTTTTGCCTGCTTCCATAACCATATCCCAAAGCTTCTCACCTTGGGACCCATCTCTTAGATAGAGTTCAAAGCCGCCTTGTTTGCTCCAACCTGAGCGCTGAACAATTAAAGGTATTTCGTCAAGTTCAGTCTCCTTGAAAAAGAAGTATTTGAGCTCTTTAACCCATTCTCCGAAAAGGTCTACCATTAAGGGTAAATTATTTGGCCCCTGGATAGCTAGTGGGGAGGCGTCAGGTTCAATGATCTGGACATCCCAACCAAGTCCACGAGCCAACCCTCTAGTCCACAGAAGGACGTCACTGTCCGCGATTGAAAGCCAAAAATGGTTCTCGCCCAAACGAAGTATGATAGGGTCATTGATGACACCACCTTTCTCATCAGTAATCATTGCATATTTACCTTGTCCAATCTCAAGGCTGGAAAGATCCCTTGGAGTGATATATTCAACGAAACGGTAGGCATCACTTCCGGTGATCTCAACTTGACGTTCAGCGGCAACATCCCAAAGCGTGACATTGTTGATGAGATTCCAGTAGTCATCCTCTGTTCCCTCGTAAACGACAGGCATAAGCATGTGGTTGTAGATTGTAAAACTTTTAGCTCCAGAACGCAGCGTAGCTTCGTAATATGGAGATTTTCTTAAACGATCTGATAGTGTAATTTCTAAATTACCAACCATTGTTTTCCTCTGAATCTAATATCTGTTAAACGACTTTATAAGTTATAAACCTTCTAAAAATAGATGTGTATTTATACCTTATTTATTGCTTATTTACTGTAAAGTTTTAGTTGAAATATTGTTTTTTTCTAGCCAATCTTTGAACTTATTTTTAATGGATTTTAGTGCCTCTTTGTCACTCCCTTCAAAACGTAACACTAAACAAGGTGTGGTGTTTGAGGCTCTCACCAAACCCCAGCAGTTTTCATAGTCAACTCTAACACCATCAAGGGTGTTAATCTCAGAGCCTGGAAAGTCGACACTTTTGGAGAGGGTCTCCATGGCATCGAACTGTTGTCCTTGTTCGTCAAAATGAATATTAATCTCTGGTGTACTAATACCGCCAGGAAATTCGGAAAATATCTCGGCGCAGGTTTTATCAGTTTTTGAAATGATTTCCAGTAGCCTAGCTGCAGTATAGAGAGCGTCATCAAAACCATACCAACGCTCGTTAAAGACAATGTGACCTGACATCTCTCCCCCGAGCTCCGCACCTGTTTCCTTGAGTTTATTTTTTATAAAGCTGTGACCAGTCCGTGACATAATCGGTTCACCACCATGCTTAGAAATATCTTTTGGTAGCAAGGAAGAGCACTTCACATCAAAGATAATTTTAGCCCCCGGCTTTCGACTCAGAACATCTCTTGCATAGAGAATCATTTGCCGATCAGCCCAAATTACATTGCCGTTATTGTCAACCAAACCTAAACGGTCACCATCGCCATCAAAGGCAAGACCCAAGTCGGCACCGGTATCGACAACCTCTTTAATCAAATCTTTTAAGTTTTCTGGATTTGAAGGGTCTGGGTGATGGTTAGGAAACCTTCCATCAACCAAACAAAAAAGTTTAGTAACTTTAGCACCGAGTGATTCAAAGAGTTTAGGTGCGATGTTTCCTGCAATGCCATTGCCGCAATCAACGACAATGTTGAGCTCTCGATCTAAGGCAATATCAGACTTAATAGTATCTATGTAGTCTTGGTCAATGTTGATTGAGGTCGAAGAGCCTGCACCAGAAGAAAATTGTTGGTTGACGATTCTTGAATAGAGCTTCTGGATTTTGTCAGAAAAAAGTGTCTCACCAGCAATCATGATTTTAAGACCATTGTATTCTGGAGGGTTATGTGAACCAGTAACCATCACTCCTGAACTCGCACCCTTCGTGTAGGTTGCGAAATACACCAGAGGTGTTGGAACCATACCAATATCAACTACATGACAGCCACTCTCAATGAGTCCAGATATTAATGATTCAGATAGTATAGGTCCTGTTAAACGCCCATCTCTGCCGACAACTATACCTCTCTCACCTTGGGCAATTGACTCACTACCAATCGCCATACCTATTAATTTGACTACTTCTGGAGTTAACTCTTTTTCAACAGTTCCACGAATATCGTATGCTTTAAAGATCGAACTTGTAATATCCATTAAAATAGTTGATAAAATAAGCGTAATCTCTATTTTAACAAATAATGATTTTAGATAATGAAAGAAGATTTTGAAGTAATTGAAATAACACATGACTCGATGACCATCAAAGCTGATAGACAGAGTGGCTGTAATTCGTGTGCTTCAAAAAGTGCTTGCGGTACTGGAGTTCTTTCGGATTTATTTTCAGGCTTCAGTCTGTTTGAAAGACCCTTACAGAAGGGTGTAAAAGCAGGTGACATGATTACTTTAGAGATTTCATCGAAAGAACTTTTTTTGCGTGCTAGCCAGCTCTATCTTATGCCTTTGTTGGCGTTATTTGTTGGTGCTTATCTTTCAAATCTTTTTTTTCCTTCAAATGATATTGTTCAAACACTAGTTGGCCTGTCATCCTTGGCAGCTAGTCTAGTGCTGTTAAGGTTTTTAATTAGGTAAATTTGCCTTTAGTTATTAGGGATAATAATCCCGAAAGTTGAAATAAAGAGCATCTTAGATTGAATTTAATTATACTATATGTCTGAAAAAGATATCGATCCCCAAGAAACTACGGAATGGCTGGAAGCGTTCAGGTCTGTAGCTAGATTTGAGGGAGAAGATCGAGCAAAATACATCCTTCAGAAGCTCATGGATATGGCTCATGAAGACGGAATGGACCTTCCAGAAGGTGTCAACACTGCTTACCTTAACTCAATTCCAGTAGAACAAGAAACTGAACAAGTTGTTAACGAGATTGAACATAGGATTAAGTCAATTATCCGTTGGAATGCGATGATTATGGTCGTTAAGGCGAACCAAGTTTCAACTGAGTTGGGAGGTCATATTGCTTCATATGCCTCATGTGCCACACTTTATGAGGTAGGTTTTAATCACTTTTACCGTGGTAGTGAATTGGATCAGGGTGCTGACTTAGTCTTCTTCCAAGGCCACATTGCTCCAGGAATCTACTCAAGGGCTTTTTTGGAGGGCAGAATTACTGAAGAACAGATGCTTAACTTCAGGCAGGAAGCTAACCAAGAAGGCCTCTCTTCTTACCCGCACCCATGGCTAATGCCTAATTTCTGGGAATTTCCTACTGTTTCTATGGGTCTTGGTCCGATTATGGCTATTTTTCAGGCGCGATTCATGAAATACCTTCATCACCGTGAAATCATAAAGACTGACAAGAGAACTGTTTGGGCTTATATAGGTGACGGTGAGACCGATGAACCAGAATCAATGGGCGCGATTTCGTTGGCTGGTAGGGAAAAACTCGATAATCTTATTTTCGTGATTAATTGCAACCTTCAGCGCCTAGATGGGCCTGTTCGAGGTAATGGAAAGATAATACAAGAATTAGAGGGAATGTTTCGTGGTGCTGGCTGGAATATTATCAAGGTCATCTGGGGTAGGGGATGGGACGAACTCCTTGCAAATGACTCCTCTGGGCTCTTAAAGCAGCGTATGGAGGAAGTTGTTGATGGTCAGTATCAGGCTTATAAAGCGAAGGATGGAGGTTACGTTCGGAAGCATTTTTTTGGGAAATATCCTGAACTTTTAAAGCTCGTTGAGCATATGTCCGATGAAGAGATTTTTGCACTCACCCGTGGCGGTCATGATCCAAACAAGATTTATCAGGCATATAAGAAGGCGAAGGAACATGTTGGTCAACCTACAGTCATTTTGGCAAAGACCGTTAAGGGTTACGGGATGGGCGAAGCAGGAGAGGGAAAAAACACCACACACAGTCAAAAGAAATTAGGCGTAGAAGCTCTAGTTAAAGTTGCTAAAAGATTTGACATTCCCGTCACTGAAAAGGATGCAAAGGAGCTCAATTTTTATAAACCCGAAGAAGATAGCGAAGAGTTAGTACACTTAAGGCAACGGCGAGAAGCATTGGGTGGTTATTTACCAAGCAGAAGTTTTGAGTTAGAGAAGTTCAATATTCCAAAATTAGAAGTTTTTAAGCCATTACTAGAATCTAGTGGAAAAAAGGAAATGTCCAGTACAATGGCGTTTGTACGCTTCCTGTCACTATTAATTAGAGATAAAGAACTTGGGCCAAGGGTAGTACCTATTGTTCCAGATGAAGCCAGAACTTTTGGCATGGAAGGTCTGTTTAGGCAGATGGGTATTTATTCTTCCTCAGGACAACTCTATGAACCTGAAGACTCAGATACAGTAATGTGGTACAAGGAGGACATCAAGGGACAAGTTTTACAAGAAGGTATTAATGAAGCGGGTGCAATTTCTGACTGGATAGCAGCGGCAACCTCATATGCATCTCATAATGTCACCATGATTCCGTTTTATATCTATTACTCAAAGTTTGGTTTTCAGAGAGTTGGGGATCTTGCTTGGGCAGCCGGAGATATGCAAGCTAAAGGTTTCTTGATGGGAGGTACTGCTGGTAGAACAACTCTGGCTGGCGAAGGTTTGCAGCACCAAGATGGTGACTCACTGATTGTTGCAAATACGATTCCAAACTGTATTTCCTATGACCCAACATATGCTTATGAACTTGCAGTCATTATTTGCGACGGCATGAAACGCATGTACGAAAAAATGGAAAATATTTTTTACTACATCACCCTAATGAATGAGACATACACTCACCCTGCAATTCCAAAAGGGGTGGAAGAGGGAATTATTAAAGGAATGTATCCCTTAAAAACGATTGGAAAATCTAAAGTTGAAGTTCAATTACTGGGAAGCGGTGCCATTCTTAGGGAGGTCGAGAAGGCTGCAGATATGCTTGACAAGGATTGGGGTGTCAAATCCCATATCTGGAGTGTTACTAGTTTTAATGAAATAACCCGTGAAGCCCAATCTGTTGATCGTGACAATCTCTATCAAGTGGGCAATAACAAAAAAACACCATATATTACAGAATGTCTGCAGAAATCCCAAGGTCCTGTGATTGCTGCTACTGACTATATGCGAAATTATGCAGAACAGATTCGTAAATATGTACCTGCGCATTATGAGGTCTTAGGAACTGACGGTTATGGCCGGTCAGACTCTCGTCAAGAATTAAGGTACTTCTTTGAAATAAACGCCAACTATATCACTTATGCAGTATTGAAAGCGCTTGTTGATGATGAGATCTTGGATTCAAAGACGCTTAAAAGTGCGATAAAAAAACTTAAAATTGATAAGAAAAAATCAGACCCGATGTATACCTAAGGACTGGGAAGGAGTTTCAATTGATGAAACTGCTCTTTCAGTTAAAAAGATTGATTTTGCTAAAGGGTAAAAGCTAAGCAATTAATGACTGAGAATAAATCAATTAACAGAACCATTTATAGCTGCTTTTTGGGCGCCTTCCTGATGCTTTTTCAGATTGGAGTGTATTTTGTTTATATTCCCTGGAATATTGAAAGGTTGCAAATTTCCGAATCAGAATTAGGATTAGGGCTTCTGGTTTTTGGTATATCAAACCTCATCAGTAATCAGATCTCAGGTAGATATATCGTACCAAATATTGGTACAAAAAATTCCATGGTGTTAGGTCTTTTTATTGTCGCTTTTTGTCCCTTAATTTTAGTATCAGCACCTAATTACTTATCATTTTTGTTAGCCTACATACCATTTGGAATTGGTGTTGGATTGTTTCATCCTTCCGCTCAATCTCAAATCTCAATGATTGAGAATAAAACATCTCGAATAATTACACCTGCATATCAAGCAGCTTTCAGTGCTGGATCATTGGTAGGAGCTATTGCAGCAGCCTTTTTTATAAAAAATATAAGTGATCCTCGCTTAATATTTTCATTGTTAGGCTTGTTATTGACTTTAGGTTCAATAACTATTTTCAGGATTGGATTAGTAAAGAATTTAGAAATCCTTGAAAAAACTCCAAGATTTAAATTGCCAAAAAACAATATTTTGATTTTCGGATTTTTCATGATGATGAATTATGCAACCATGGGTATCATCCTTGATTGGTCAGCGCTTTGGTTAACAAGAGATTTGTTAGCGCCTCTATTTATAGGAGGAATTATTATTATCATGTTTAATATTGGAGAGATCTTTTCAAGACTATTAGCTTCTAAACTAATCAAACATTCTAGCGAGAGATTTGTTGGAGGATATTTAAGTATATTTTCTGGAATTATTCTATTTCTCTGCATAATGACATCAAATTTATATGTCATTGTTATCGGTATGTTGATTTTTGGTTTTGGTACTGCAAATTTTGTTGCAATTGTCATACGTCAAGCCATAAATATAACTGACGAGCCAATCCCTTTGACTGTTTCAAATCTAGTCACTCTTGGTTTTGCTGGTTTTATTTTTGGACCTGCCCTTGTAGGCTATTTAGCAGAATACTTAGGTCTAACTTTTAATATGTACCTGCTTAGCGTGATCTGGGGACTCAACGGGGTGGCACTGCTTGTTATGATGAAGCGTTTAAAATACTCCTAAAAGGAGTTAGAGCTCTGCAGCAGTTTCACTGATTAACATATCCACTACATCTTTCAGAGCATCCTCATTATTTTTTCCAGCATCTATCGACGATTGGTAGGTTTTAAGTTGACGGTGAGCGCTTGTTCCCCGCCTCAGAATATCTTTCGTAGCGGCAACTTCTGACTCACAACCGAGCGATTTTGCATCCTCAAGTGTAAGCTCTATGAATTCATCTAGTAATTGTTCGAATGGAACAATGCTGCCAATGCCAAAATCGATAAGTCCCTCGTCAAAACTGTAGCGCATCGCACGCCAGCGATTCTCCCTAATCAGCATAGGATTGTACTCGCGCCAACGCTGATTTTTAATTCTTAGGCGATAAAGCATGCGTATCGTAGAGACAAGCAATGCTGCTAGTGAGATTGCATCATCCATACGAGTACAGACATCCATAATTCGCGTCTCAAGTGTAGGGTATCTTGCACTTGGTCTTAGATCCCACCAAATCTTGGTTGAGTCCTCCATGACACCGGCATTGATTAAGATTTTTATATGTCGCTGATATTCAGCGTAACTCTGAAATTCTGCGGGTAGACCCGTTCTAGGTAAATTATCAAAGATGGTTAGACGATAACTCTTTAGTCCAGTATTCTCTCCATGCCAGAAAGGCGAAGAACAGGATAATGCGAGTAGGTGGGGTAATAAATAGGTGAGTTGACTCATTAAATCAATACGCAATTCATCGTCATTAATACCGACGTGCACATGCATACCGCAGATAACCATTCTCCGAGCCACCGCCTGCATTTCTGTTGTTAGTAATTCATAACGATCTTTTGGCGTTAGTTCTTGTTCGGACCAACGGCTAAACGGATGTGTAGAACAAGCAATCGGAGCAATACCATGCTGTTCTGTTACCTTTATGACATGTTTACGTAATTTCGCAAGGTCTTCACGAGCTTCCTGTATGTTGTTACATACCTTTGTACCAATTTCGATCTGTGATCGCAGAAGTTCGTTGGTGACCTGATGACCGAGCAATTCCTTGCACTCGCTCAACAAAGATTTTGGAGGATCAATGACAAGGCTGCGCGTCTCCTTATCAACCAATAAATATTCCTCTTCGATACCTAGTGTAAATTGTGGTTCATCAAGTGTCATCTGGAAGATTCCTTTTTCTCAATTTTTTTTGACCTATGTTTAGTAATAACCAAGCTAATGATTTCTTTGAGGATATCTGATATCCGTTTACCTCCATCACTATGATTGATGAGGTCTTGGCTTATTTCGATACCTACATGTGGTAATCCAGCTGATTCAGCGTGAAAATCAATTGTGAAATCTTCAGGATCCTTACCGGAGTATGGTTTGTTATCACCAACGAAATAACCTGCCTCGACAAGTCTAGTTAAAAAAATCTCAGCCGTTACAGGATCCTTGTCCCAGAGAACGCCTATTTCCCATTTTCGGTCTTCACCATTGATAACAGGAGTGAAGCTGTGAATGGAAATAACAACTGGATCAATACCATGCTTCTTTAGGCGAACGATCTGATCTTTGATAGCGTTGTGATAAGGCCAGTAGATTTCAGATGCTCGCTTCTCCTTCTCATGATTTTGAAGGTTGTGATTACCGGTTATCTCAACACCATCGCTACAGTTAAGAAAGGCACTTTCATCAATCAGATTACGATTGCAATCTACAATTAGGCGTGAATACTGACAGAGTACAGCGGTTGCCCCAAGATTGTCGGCAAGCGCCTCTGCAACTGCGTTTGCACCAATATCGAGTGCAATATGGCTTACTCTATCGAGGTAGTTGAGACCCATCGCTCCAAGCGACCGTGGAAACCTATTGTTGGCATGGTCACAAACTAGCAGAACTGGCACAATTGCATCAGAATTGAGGATTACAAAAGGAGCAGGTTCATCGGCGGCTAATAGTGTTTCTCTGAGTTCTTTATTTTCAATTTTCAATATATTAATAGGGTTTATTATCAATTATTTTCATAATATACCAATTGAGCATTGAATACTTAAAATAATCTAACTAGTAGCGGAGAGATTTGTCATTATTAATCTTATTCTCAGACGTGAAACTTAGTAATTTAAATAAAAAAGCCACCTTAAGGTGGCTTTAAATAAACTTACTTATCTATTAAAACTTTGCGTGAAAGTTTAATTCGACCTCGGTCAATTCCAAGCACTTTAACTTCAATTTCTTCACCTTCTTTAAGGTAATCCTCGACTTTATTGACCCTTTCATGAGCAATCTCTGAAACGTGAAGTAGTCCATCCTGATTTGGCATGATCGTTATGAAGGCGCCAAACTCAACAATCTTGGCAACCTTACCGGTATATACCTTGTTAACTTCTGGCACTGCAGTAACATCCTTGACCATCTGAACAGCCTTTTCAAAGCTCTCATCATCGTTAGCAAACACATTAACGTTACCGTCATCATCGACATCAATACTGGCACCAGATTGAGCAATGATACCTCTGATTGTTTCACCACCCTTGCCAATAAGATCACGAATCTTATCGGTAGGTATCTTAATAATCTTTGTTTTAGGGGCATTCTTTGAGGCCTCGTTAGGCTCAGAGATGACCAGATTCATTTGACCAAGTATATTAAGTCTAGCCTCTTTAGCTTGTTTAAGTGCGATTGACATAATATCTTCTGTGATTCCATCAATCTTGATGTCCATTTGCAGCGCATTAATGCCACGCGATGTACCTGCAACCTTAAAGTCCATATCACCTAGATGATCTTCGTCACCTAGAATGTCTGTTAGTACTGTGAAGCGGTCATCATCCTTTACAAGACCCATTGCAATACCAGCAATCGGAGCTTTGATAGGAACACCTGCATCCATTAATGACAGTGAAGAGCCACAGACACTAGCCATAGAGCTGGAGCCATTTGACTCGGTAATTTCTGACACCACTCTAATTGAATATGGAAAATCATCAATACTTGGAAGACATGCAGTTATACCTCTACGTGCAAGGCGACCATGGCCAACCTCACGACGCTTAACACCCATAACACGCCCAGTTTCACCAACACAATATGGAGGGAAATTGTAATGAAGCATAAAGTGATCTTCAATACGGTCATTGGTTTCAAGTTTTTCAATCAGCTGTGCATCACGCTTCGATCCCAATGTAGTGACTACGAGAGCCTGCGTTTCACCTCGAGTGAATAGGGCAGAACCATGAGTGTTTTCAAGCACACCAATCTCAATCGCAAGTTCACGTACAGTCGAACTATCGCGACCATCGATGCGAGGTTCACCAGCAAGAATTCGTTCGCGTACAGTTGATTTTTCAATTTTCTTAATATAGTTTTTGATTTCATCAGAGCTTGGAGAGTCTTCGTCATCGCTACCAAGTTCTTCAACAGCAGTTTCTTTAATTTGACCCATTTTTTCATAACGCTCCATCTTGTCAACGGTCTGGTAGGCTTCAGAAATTTGATCACCAAATTTAGACTGAATATCAGAAAGTAAAGAGTCGTTCTCAGCTGAAGCTTCCCACTCACGTGGAGATACACCAACCTCTTTAGCAAACTCAGCAACACTATCGATTACTACTTGAAATTGTTGATGGGCGTACATAACAGCACCCAACATAATATCTTCAGAAAGTTCATTGGCCTGTGATTCAACCATCAAAACAGCATCTTTAGTACCCGCTACCACCATATCAAGGTCTGAAGTTACAAGGTCAGAGTATGTTGGGTTGATGATATAGTTACCCTCTTGATAACCAACACGAGCTGCACCTATTGGACCTTTGAATGGGACTCCTGAAATTGCAAGAGCAGCTGAAGTGGCTATCATTGCCAACATATCTGGGTCAACATTTTTATTTGCAGAAATTACTTGGATCATTACCTGAACTTCGTTCATATAGCCGTTCGGGAATAGTGGTCGAATGGGGCGATCAATCAAGCGAGATGTAAGTGTCTCTTTTTCGCTAGGCCGACCTTCACGCTTTAAAAAGCCACCTGGAATTTTTCCAGCGGCGTAAGTTTTTTCAATGTAGTCAACTGAAAGCGGGAAGAAGTCTTGACCTACTCTAGCTTCTTTTGCTCCAACAACACTAACCAGTACTTGTGTGTCATCCATACTAGCTAGAACAGCACCGTGTGCTTGACGAGCAATCCTTCCTGTTTCAAATGTGATTTGACTATTGCCAAATGCAAAGCTTTTTTGAACGATATTCATGTTCATATTGTGTCTCCAATAAAATAAAAAGTGTTTTATGGTTTAACGCAATAAGCTTTATTTGAAACATACCTTGCAGGTATGCTTGAGATAAAACTTACCAAAATCCATAAAACCATTGAATTATCCCCTAATTATATTACTGTAATGTACTAAATTAACTAGTTAAGACAAAGAGTTAAAGCGTTATTATTATTTATTTTTTTGGTTATTCTAAAGGTTATTTAGAGTACTCTATAAATTACTATTTATGCTTATCTATGCATATATATAATTAGTTTCTATTCTTTTTATTTAAAACAATTGTGGATAAAGCTGAAAGACATCTATCAAATATTGTTGATAATGTAAAACATCCTTTAGGAAATGAAATTTATCGACTGAAATGTAAAGAAATTCTAGACAAAGAAGGTGTTTTAGTTCTCAAAGAATTACTTCCATCAAATATAATTCAGCAAATTTTGAAAGAGGCTGAAAGTCAGGAACACTTAGCATATTTTTGCGTAAATAACCATAATGTTTATCTAGAACCTTCAGATAATTCTTATTCTTCAGATCATGCGCGAAATAGAAATATAATGTCTTCAAAAGGATGTATTACCGATAACCAAGTTTCAATAGATTCACCATTAAGAATTCTATACAATTCAGATGAATTTAAGAGCTTTCTTTGTTCTGTGCTTGGTGAAAAATCACTATATAAATATGATGATGACTTATCTTCGATAAATATTCATTATGCGAATGAGGGTCAAGAATTAGGATGGCATTTTGATAATTCGTCATTCGCGATTACTTTATTAATTCAAAAACCTGAGGATGGTGGTTCTTTTGAGTATATTCGTGATTTTAGAGATTTTGAAAACAATGAGATGAACTATGAGGGTGTAACAGATCTTCTTAATGGTAAATGTAAACCAAAAGTTCTCTCTATGGAGCCTGGTTGTCTCGTCTTATTTCGAGGTCGTAATGCTGTCCATAGGGTAACTCCTACCATAGGCAATAGAGTTAGGGTTCTGTCAGTTCTGGCATACAACTCAGAGCCTGGAGTTCAGTTGTCTGAGACTGCTCGGAAAACGTTTTTTGGAAAACTATATTGATATATCAGCCAGTTTTTGAATATGAGTGAGGATAATAAAGGATTAGAGTTTTATGACAATTTAGATCTAACTCATTCTCATAATGATGAAGATTTACAAGATGTCTACAAAAAATGGGCTTCTGCCTATGACCATGATAATGACAATTTATTAGGTACAGTGTCACAACCTTTGTCTGTTCAAATTTTCAAAGAATATATTGAAGATAAATCACGAAGAATCATTGATGTTGGTTGTGGTACTGGCTTAGTCGGAGTCGAACTTGAGAAAGATGGCTTTACTAATTTCGATGGTATTGACATTTCTCAGGAAATGATTGATATTGCAAAACAGAGAGGTTATTCCAATCTATTTATTGGTAGTCTTAATAACTCTCTTCCTTGTGAAAATGATGAGTATGATGCTGCCCTCTGTGTAGGCGTTTTTACACATGGCCATGTAGGTTCCGAATGTCTAGATGAGTTGGTTCGAATAGTTAAACCTGGTGGAATTATTTGTTTCACTATAAATGAGGGAGTTTATGAGCCCTATGGGTTCAATTTTAAAATTAAGAAACTTGAATCTGAGAATGTATGGAAGGTCTTAGAGATACGTAAGAATGACTATATGGTCAAAAAAAATGTAAAAGGTTTTTATTGTATAGTAGAGGTACAATAATCAGCCTTATTTAATTAAATTATTGGTGATAGTTTGGAGCTTCTTTGGTAATCGTAACATCATGCACATGTGACTCTGTCATGCCTGCAGCAGTTACTTGAACGAATTCTGCTTTTGTACGCATCACTTCAAGGTTTTTACAGCCAGTGTAGCCCATTGAAGAACGAATACCGCCAACAATCTGGTGAATAATAGGTCGAATAGAGCCTTTAAAAGGTACACGACCCTCTATACCTTCTGGTACAAGTTTTTCAGCCGCGAGTTCAGCTTGAAAATATCGATCTGACGAACCATGAGCTTGACCCATCGCTCCCATTGAACCCATACCTCGATATGCCTTGTAGGAACGACCTTGGTAGAGTTCAACTTCTCCAGGAGATTCTTCGGTTCCGGCAAACATTGAACCTAACATTACACTATGAGCTCCTGCTGCAAAAGCTTTTGCAGCATCTCCAGAAAAACGCACGCCACCGTCTGCAATGAGTGGTATTCCAGTGTCCTTAAGTGCATTAGAAACGTCTGATATTGCAGTAACCTGAGGAACACCAACACCAGCTATAATTCGAGTGGTACAAATACTGCCTGGACCAATACCCACCTTAACGCAGTCAGCACCGGCCTTCACTAGATCAAGAGCTCCCTGAGCGGTTGCAATATTGCCAGCAACAATATCAAGGTTTGGATAATCTCTTTTGGTTTTTTTGACCCGATCTAAGACTCCTTTAGAGTGACCATGGGCAGTGTCAATTACTACAACATCAACACCAGCATTGACGAGTGCATTAATTCTTTCTCCTGTACCTTTTCCAACACCAACTGCAGCCCCAACAATTAATCTCTCTTGGTTATCTTTTGCAGCCTTAGGAAAGTCACTTGTTTTTTTAATATCGCTAACTGTGATCATGCCACCTAATTTAAAGCTTTTATCAGTTACCATTACGCGTTCAATGCGATGCTTTTGTAGAAGGGCACGAACTTTATCCATTGAAGCACCCTCACTGACTGTAATTAATTTCTTTTGTGGAGTCATTACACTCTCTACAAGTGCGTTTAGGCGTGTTTCAAAACGCACATCGCGACTAGTAATAAGGCCAACTAAGGTTTTGTTTGATACAACTGGTAGCGCAGAAATACCGTGCTGAGCTTGCAATTCAAAAACATCTTTTATGGTTGCTTTTGGTTTAATACTTATAGGATCTCTAATGATACCAGACTCGAAACGTTTTACCTTTCTTACTTCTTTTGCCTGGGAGACTACAGACATGTTTTTATGAATAACACCCATACCGCCTTCTTGAGCGATTGCAATAGCAAGCCTAGCTTCAGTTACAGTATCCATAGCTGCAGAAATAATGGGTGTATTTAGAGTAATTTTTTTGGTAAGTTGCGTTATTAAATCAACTTCTTTAGGAAGAATTGTGGATTTTGCAGGTACTAATAAAATATCATCAAAAGTAAGTGCTTTTTTTAATAAATTCATAAAATTCTCCAGATATTATTTAATACCGTCTACGTTTCAAAAGCCCTGGTACTATATAACCAATTACCATACCAAAGAATAAAACCAGAGCACCAACAATAAACCAATTTCTTAAGCTTGTGTCTTTTTCTATTTGGGTATTGTTTTCTGCTAACTGCAACTCTGTCTTTAGTTGGAGTGTTTCTTGTATGAGTCTCTCATTTTCATGTTCTAGTTTAAGAGCGTCTTGATAGATCTGTTCAATGTGTGCCTTCTCAGCTTGCGATTTAGAACTCTGAACAACAAGTTCAGCGTTTTCTTGTTTTAGAGATACAAGTTGCTTTTCAAATTCCTCCTTTTCTCCTTGGAATTTAGAGATTATTAACTTGTTGGCGTTATGGGTTCTTTTTAGTTTTTTTAATTCTTCACGTGCTGGCGGGTCCTTAGACAAATAGGATGCAATAATCCAACCAACAGTATCTTCATATTTGATTTGCGCCCATGCGTTATCATCTGTGATTTGTAGGATAGAAAGTTCAGTGCCTGAGGGTAGTGAGCGGATAATATTATTACCAAAAGCCTTGTCTGAGCGGATAGGTATGTCTACCTGATCTGTAATATAGACAATCGCATCTGCACTAACGATTTTGGCTAAGAAAAAGAAAACTAATGGTAATGCTTTATATTGTTTCATAGTGATGATATTTTTTTCAATTGTAACTCTAAATCTTCTAGGGTTTTTTCTACTGAAGAGAGTTTTAATTGTTCTTTTTCAACTACCGCCTTTGGAGCTTCCGAGATAAATTTTTTATTATTTAGTTTGCCTGAGTATTGCTGTTGGTGTTTAATTAATTTCTCAATTTCTTTCTTCAATCTTAATATTTCTTGCTTTTTGTCAACTAAACCAGCTAATGGAATAAGTATTTTCATTTCGCCGACCAGTACGGTTGCGGACTCTGGAGATGAATCATCTTCTGAAAGCTGCTTAATACTCTCCAATTTTGCAAGTTTTTTAATTATTGAAAGATTGTTTTTGATATAGGCTTCATCTGAAGTATCAAGATTTTGAATAAAGCAAGGTAAAGGCTTTCCTGGAGTAATATTCATTTCAGCTCTAATTTGTCTTATACCTAGAATAAATTCTTGCAGCCAAGCGATCTCTGATTCAGAGCTCTTACTAATTAAAGTTTGATCTATTTCAGGATAGGGCTTGGTAATAAGTCTTTCGGATTTATCATTATTCAGGCTACGGCATTGCTCAAAGATCTCTTCGGTAATAAATGGAATTATTGGATGTAGTAAAGTTAATGTTTCAGAGAGTACTTGTATGAGTGTCACCTCGCAACCTGACCTTGTTTCTTTATTATCTAAAAGTGGTTTTGATAATTCAAGGTACCAGTCACAATAATCATGCCATACAAATTCATAAAGCGTTTGACTCATAAGATCAAGACGATAGTCAAATAAGTGTTTTTCAACTGCAATTTTTGTATGCTGGAGGCGTGACAATATCCATTTGTCTGGTATTGATAAAGTGGCATCAAAGTCAATTGATCGAGATTCAAGTTTCATTAGCACGAAGCGAGATGCATTCCAGAGCTTATTGCAGAAATTTCGACAACCTTCCACACGCTTCAAGTCAAACTTAATATCTCGTCCAAATGAGGCCAGTGCAGTAAATGTAAATCTAAGTGCATCAGTACCGAATGGCGGTATTCCATTAGAAAATTCTTTTTCTGTTTGTTTTTTTATTTTTGAGGCTAATTCAGGTTGCATCATTCCTTGTGTTCGTTTTTCGAGCAGCTCTTCTAGACTAATACCATCAATTAGGTCGATCGGATCTAAAACGTTACCCTTAGATTTACTCATTTTTTGGCCATGACCATCTTTAATGAGTCCAGTAATATATATATCTTTAAAGGGAACATTGCCGGCAAACTTTATTCCAAACATAATCATTCTAGCAACCCAGAAAAATATAATGTCAAAACCCGTAACAAGAACGCTTGTCGGATAAAACCGTGATAATTCTGAAGTCTTCTCTGGCCAGCCTAGTGTTGAGAATGGCCATAGAGCTGAGGAAAACCAAGTATCCAATACGTCTTCATCTTGAGTTAATTCCACACCCTTGCCTGCCTGTTTTTGTGCCTCTTCAACGTTTTTTGCCACATAGATATTTCCATTTCTGTCATACCAAGAAGGGATTCGGTGTCCCCACCAAATTTGACGTGAAATGCACCAGTCCTCAATGTTTTCCATCCAGTTGAAATAGGTTTTCTCCCAATTTGCAGGAACGAACCGAATATCCCCATTTTTAACTGCATGAATAGCAGGTTCAGCTAGAGGCTTTATTTTGACAAACCATTGATCGGTCATATAAGGCTCAATTACACTATTGGTTCTATCACCTCTAGGTATCATCATGGTGTGTGAATCAATTTTCTCTATTAAATTTTGTTTTTCTAAATCTTTAACTACAACTTCACGAGCTACAAATCGATCTAAATTTTGGTAAGCTTTAGGAGCGTTGCGATTAATCTTTGCATCATCCGTTAAGATGTTTATATTTTCAAGGCCATGTCTTTGGCCAACCTCATAGTCATTAAAGTCATGTGCAGGGGTAATTTTTACACAACCTGTTCCAAATTCCATATCAACATAATCGTCAGTAATGATTGGAATTTGTCTTTTAGTTAGTGGCAAATTGACCATCTTTCCGATTAAGTGTTGGTAACGAGTATCATCTGGATGGATTGCCACGGCACTATCCCCAAGCATGGTTTCTGGTCTAGTTGTGGCAACCACCATAACCTCATCAGAGTTCGCTATGGGGTATCTAATGTGCCATAAAGATCCCTGTTCTTCGGTACTAATCACTTCAAGGTCAGACACAGCAGTTAAAAGTACAGGATCCCAATTAACGAGTCTCTTTCCACGATAAATTAATCCTTCGTTATAGAGTTCAATAAAAACCTTTTGCACTGCTTCAGAAAGCTTCTTGTCCATGGTGAAGCACTCTCTTTCCCAGTCCACTGATGTTCCAAGTCGTCTCATTTGAGAAGTAATTGTTCCTCCAGAATCGAGCTTCCAATTCCAAACCTTTTCTGTAAATTTTTCACGTCCAAGGTCATGTCGTGAAATATTTTGACGCTCGAGTTGTCTTTCGACTACCATTTGAGTTGCAATTCCAGCATGGTCAGTACCTGGTTGCCATAAAGTTTGATCGCCTTTACCTCGATGGTAACGAGTCAACACGTCCATGATTGTATGTTGAAAGGCATGACCCATATGTAAGCTTCCAGTTACATTGGGTGGCGGAAGTACTATGCTATAGGCATTCTGACTATTGGAGTTTAACTGTGAGGAAAAGTAATTTCCTTGTTCCCAAATATCGCGAAACTTTGCTTCGATTAGTTCAGGATTGTACGTTTTTTCCATAGCAATAGGAAGATGGATAAAACTGAGATATTATACAATAGTTATCAATAATTTAACTTCTACTTTAGCTTTATATGTCGTAATTCTTACGATCCGATAATGCATGAGCAATGGTATTAATGTCAGTATATTCTAATTCACCACCAAGCGGGATACCGTGAGCTATTCTGGTAGTTTTTATTTGGTATTTTTTGGCTAAATTATAAATATAGTGAGCAGTTACTTCGCCTTCTATTGTCGCATTGGTAGCTAAAATAATTTCATTTACTTCCTCATTTTTGAGTAAATTTTCAAGTTCATCTAGACCAAGTTCAGCCGCACCTATACCATCAATCGGTGAAAGATAACCACTAAGAACAAAGTATTTTCCCGAATAAACACCACTCTGTTCGATGACATGGATGTCTGTGGGTGTTTCCACAATACACAATTGAGATCCATCACGAACGTTATTTGAGCAAATACTACAAAGAGTTTTTTCAGAAAGAGTCCGACATCTTTTACAGTTTTTGACCTTTTCCATTGTTTCAGTAAGTGCTTTAGCTAGTTCTAATCCACCTTTTCTATCGCGTTCAAGTAAGTGATAGATAAATCGTTGAGCGCTCTTAGATCCGACTCCTGGGAGTTTACAAAATGCTTTATTGAGTTTTTCAATCATAGATTAAACCTAGCAAATTATTAAAAGGGTAGATTAATTCCACCAGTAACATTTTTCAATTTTGCTTTGGAGATTTCACTAATTTGGGAAGAAGCATCATTAAGCGCAGTCATAATCGAATCTTCTAGCAACTCCTTATCAGTTAGGTGTGATTCATCAATTTGAATATTTGTAACAAGATATTCACCTGTCATAGTAATTTTAACGGCACCAGAACTAGATTCTCCTTGGCAAAAAGTTGATTTAATTTCTTCTTGGGCGATTTTCATGTCTTCCTGCATTTTTTTGGCTTTTTGTATCATGCTTACCATGCCGTCTTTAAACATTGGATGACTCCTTTGAGGATTTGATTGATTTAAGGTCAACTTTCGTGTTGAAGGCTTTTTCTATTTCTTTGAGTCCTTCGTCATCGAGAAATTGTTTTTCAGTTTGCTTTCTTTTTTGTTGTTTTTTGATGGCCTCTTTTTGTGATAGTGTGCTTCCATTGGTGTTTCCAGATTCAATTTCCAAAATTATTTCGTTAAACTCTTCGAGTAAAGTTTTTTCGATCGATTTTTGAACATTCTTGGTAAGTAAGTTATTGAATTCTTCATTCAGGGTGAGTACAAGTTTATCGCTTTCATAGGAGCTAAAAAGAGTATTTTTTACGAGCATTTTAGTAGCGCCTTCAAAGGGTAAGTCATTGATAATTTTCTCCCAATCTTTCTGGTTGTTGATTTTGATTTGCTTTTGAGAGTTGGTTTCTTTTTCTTTATTGTTCTTTGTTGCAGGTGCTTCTTTAGTATTTTTTGGTGTAATTTCGAGTTTTGATTCTAAATTACTTTGTTTAATTTTGAGAGATTTATTTTTCGGTCTAGTTGACGTTTTTAAAGTTTTTTTTTCATCATCATATTCGTGATGAAATGCAATCATTCTGAGTAATGTCATCTCTAAACCGATCTGTTCGCTTGGTGAATAAGAGAGATCTTTTTGAGCATTAATAGCGATTTGATAAAAAAGCTGTAAGTCGTGTGCTGAGATTTGACTAGCAAGGGCCATTATTTCACTGGCAATTTGTTCATTATTAGTTAGCATTTGAGCAATTGATATTTGATGAAAAAGTGACGTTAGTTCTTGAAGGGCGTTAGAGAGACTTTCACCCTTATGTGCAAGATCCCTGACAAACAATATAACTTCATCAGCTCTTCTTTCAATAACCAGTTTTGCCAGTTTAATGACATCATCGTGGAGTACTAAGCCTAGCATTGTTTTTATGTCTTTGTCTGTGACATATCCATTGCCATATGATATTGACTGGTCAAGGAGGCTAAGAGCGTCGCGCATTGAACCATTGCCAAAATCTGCAATCTTAGATAATGCAGACTCTTCGAACTGTAGACCCTCTGAATCCATAATAAATTTAAGTTGCGAAAGAATTTCATTATGAGAGAGCTTATTTAAATTAAATTGCAAGCAACGAGACAGGATTGTAATGGGTAGTTTTTTAGGGTCAGTAGTTGCTAACAAAAACTTGATATGACCTGGAGGCTCTTCAAGCGTCTTTAATAGCGCATTAAAGCTACTCTTTGACAACATATGAACTTCGTCTATGAGATAGATTTTATAGAGATTCTTTGTTGGTAAATATTGAGCATTTTCAAGAATTTCTCGCATATGGTCTACACCAGTATGTGAGGCAGCGTCTAGTTCAATGAGATCGACCGACTGACCTTGATCTATTTCTTGACATGTCTCACATTTTCCACACGGCTTTGAGCTGATCCCTTTTTCACAATTCACAGACTTTGCAAATATACGTGCAATTGTAGTTTTTCCCACGCCACGGGTTCCTGTAAACAAAAATCCATGGTGCAGATTGTTGTTATCGAGTGCATTAACAAGGGTTTTAATTGTGTGTTTTTGACCGACCAACTCTTCAAATTTATGGGGTCTGTACTTTCTAGCTAAAACTTGGTAATGTTTGCTCATCAAGGTTAGTATTATCTCATTTTGAAAGGTAGTGCCGAGAATAGGGTCCAACACATAAAAAAATTATTACCGTTGCTCCCTTCCGGGCCTGGCGGGGTTCATAACCATTCACTGTCGGTGTACCCTCGACACTACAGCCGTATTTTACTTGATTTGATTATTCCAATTAATTTTTCTTGGTTATTGTAAGTGTTTTTTACGTTCAATAAAAGACGTTTCATTAATTAAACATTAATACTTTTTATTGCTTGGTAACGGTCATAAATTAACGACCATGTTTCACCAACTTTGCCATTATTAACGGGACTATCATCAATACGGATTATCGGAACAACTTCGCGTGTAGAACTACTAATCCAGACCTCGTCAGCATCCATTAAAAAGTCTTTATTAAATGTAACCTCTTTGACTTCAGTATCACAATATTTAGCACAATCTATGATTATTTCTCTGGTTATTCCTGGTAGTATATAGGGCCCCTTGGGGTGGGTATAGATGCAATCATTTTTAACTAGAAATAAGTTCGAACTAGAGCATTCCGTTATGATACCATCGCGAATAAGAATAGTCTCTTCAACGCCATGATTTTTAGCTTCCTGAGCGAACATGATATTAGCAAGCAAAGAGGTAGATTTAGTGTCACATTGACTCCATCGAATGTCATCACGGGTAATGGCTGCAGAGCCTTTTAAAAGGTCACCTTTAGTTGGATTCTTAAAGGATGATGATTGCATATAAACAGTTGGCTTGAGTTTGTCATGGGTATGCTTCCGATCATCATCACAGCCACGAGAGACTTGTAAATAAATAGCCTGTTTAGTGTTCTCTTTGTGATATGAAATTAATTCATTAATTATTGAGGTCCACTCTTTTTTATTATGGGGGTTAACTATATTAATAGTATCTAATCCTTCTTGAAGTCTTTTTAGATGCAATTCCAGTCCTAGTATTAGTCCATTGTATACAGGAAAGACCTCATAAACCCCATCACCAAAAAGAAAACCTCGGTCCATAACGGAAATAAAGGCCTCACTTTTTAAGATAAATTTTCCGTTTAAATAAACCAATACTCTATCTAAAAAGTAACTTAATGGTGTCAATCATTCTTGCAAAGAATCCAGATTCAGGGGCATCCTCAAGAGCAATAAGAGGTAGTGTTACGATGGTTTCATTGCTAAAACTTATCACTAAATTTCCAATCCTTTCACCCTGATTGATTGGGGCTATTAAATCCTGGTTGAGATTAATGGTTTGAGTGGTGTATTTAAACTGGTTTCTTGGCAAGGTTACATAAGTTGAATCTGCTACACCAACCTTGATACTTCTTTTTTCAGATTTGTAGATGGGTACTTGGTGGTATATTTCGTCAACAGGTTGAGTTTCAAAGAAGCGAAAACCATAATCCAGTAATTTTTCAGTTTCTGTAAATCTAATTGCAGGACCTTCTGAACCAAGAATCGAAGAAATAAGTCTCATACCTACACGATTTGCACTCGTTACTAAGCAATATCCAGCTTTCTGAGTATAACCAGTCTTGAGTCCATCTACTGTGCTGTCTGACCATAGAAGTTTATTTCGATTGGGTTGAGTAATATCGTTGTACGTAAATTCCTTCTCACTATACCACTTGTAAAAATCTGGAAAATCACGAATCATGGCTGAAGAAAGAATAGCCATATCTTTTGCAGTTGTATACTGATCGTCATGTGGTAATCCGGAAGAATTTTCAAATCGAGAGTTTTTCATACCTAGTTGTTCTGCATAATCATTCATGAAGAGCACAAATGTACCTTCAGAACCAGCCACATGCTCAGCAAGAGCCACTGAGGCGTCATTACCAGATTGAACTATCATTCCTCTCAGTAGGTCCTTAAGCTTAATCATCTTGCCGACCTCAATAAAACTTCTTGAGCCTCCAGTTTTCCATGCTTTTTCACTGATTTTGACATCATCCTCAAGTGTAATAAATTTTTCCTTGATGCGCTGAAATACAACATATGAAGTCATTATTTTTGTCAAGCTGGCAGGAGCCCTTTTTTCATTTTCGTTCTTTGCAGCAAGTATTGTTCCAGAATTATGATCCATGAGAATGTATGAGACTGCACTGATAGCAGGTGCATCCGGAATATAGAAGCGCGGCTCATCTGCATTAGCACTTGAGACAAAAAGTAATAAAACGAAGGATTTTAATAATCTGACGAGGGTTTTTGATTTCATTGAATAGTGTTTTTTAGTTAGTTTTTTAATCACCTTGGAAAACTTGATATATTGGCATTAATACAGGGATTAGGATGATTATAACGAGTAATAACACAATATTTTTATAAACTCAGAAAGAAGTTTGAAAAATTAACATTTTCATTGGAGAATTAATAAAATCATTAGAGTTACAGTTGAGGTTGTAGGAAGGTTATTTTTTTTTACTGTAAATAGCGTGGACTTTTATGTTTATGAATTGACATAATAATGCCAAAACTTGCCATCAATGTCATTAAAGAAGAACCGCCATAGCTAATTAAAGGTAGTGGAACACCAACGACTGGCAAAAGTCCAGAAACCATTGCCATATTAACAAAAACATAGGTAAACAAAACAAATGTCAAACTTGCTCCTAGTAATCTAGAAAAGTTATCTTCACAGCGAAGTGATAAATTGAAGCAACGATATATAATCAGAGTGTAAATTGATAACAATAAAATAAAACCAAGAAAGCCCATTTCCTCAGCTAACACTGAAAAAATAAAATCAGTAGATTGCTCAGGTACGAAGTCGAGTCGGGATTGAGAGCCATGTGTGATACCTTTTCCTGTAAGGCCGCCAGAGCCAATTGCAATTTTTGATTGAAGGATATGATAACCAGAACCAAGCGGATCAGATTCTGGATTGAATAAAGTTAAGATTCGATTTTTTTGGTAAGAAATCAGTAAGTAATTCCTTACGGCATAAAGTGAGCCCCCAAGTATTCCTGAAATTAGTCCTAAATTAAGCCAAGGATTTTTTACCAGACGAATTCTGAATCCTGAAAAAAATAACACATATATACCCGAAGCCCCAATCAATAAAGCAGTCCCTAGGTCTGGCTGTTTAGCAATTAAAAGCACAACAATTGCGATACCAATTAGAGAAATAATGACCGGAAATGCTCTAGGTGGTAATGTTCTTTCACTCAATATTGAAGCTATCGCTATTGGAACTATAACCTTCATCATTTCTGATGGCTGAAATCTAATAAAGCCCAAGTCTAACCACCTTTGAGCACCTCCACCATAGCTACCAAAAAGCAACACAAAGATTAATAAAGCTATTCCTAAAAGCATTAATATTGGAGCCGACCTCATCAAAAAGATTGGTGGTATCTGTGCAACAACCAGCATGACAGATGTAGCAAGTCCAAGATGAATTAGTTGTCGATACACTAAATCAAGCGAACCTCCTGAGCTACTATACAAAATCAATAACCCAAGTCCAGAAAGAACGATAATGAAAACCAATAAGGGTGTATCTATTTTAAAAAAGCGATAGAAGAGTTTAATTTTTTTGAAAAAGTAATTAATCATAAAATTAGCAAACCTACAGGTCTTAGATCTGAAAGCAATAGGTTAAAGCTACTACATGCTGATACATTATTCATACATTCCACAACTAATCCAAGTTCAGATAAGGCAACTTGTTGTTTAGGAGAAAGAAATATTGAATGTTTTCCGGTACCAATTATTAACAAATTTAATGAATCTGGACTTAATAAAGGGAATATTTGCATTTTAGTAATTTCTTTTAGTGAAGATATTGATACTTCATGTGCTTTTTTAGAGGAGATAAAACAGGGTATTTTTAGTTGAGTGTGGGAGAGTGTAATTACAGATTCACTGATGGAAATAATGGTATTTTGATTAGCGCTTTGCTCTGTGAATTCCATTATATGACTTAATTATTTGAATGTTGGAACTCAATTATAACAGTGTAAAATTGACACTTCATTTGATTTATTGTTGGAGTTGAAAGGCTTACTTGTGACTAATATTTTAAGCCCAATAAGTTGACATAGATGTTAGTATTGGAGTCTATAAAATTAATTCAAAATAATTAAATAATGAAATCAAGGTTTGCCCCTTCACCTACAGGTTATTTGCATATTGGCGGTGCTAGAACAGCTCTTTTTGCATGGCTTTGGGCCAAAAAAAATGAAAGCAAGTTTGTTCTTCGCATCGAAGATACCGACAAGGATCGATCTACTCAGGATTCGGTGGATGCTATTTTACAGGGAATAGAATGGCTAGGGTTGAGCTATGATGAAGGACCTATTTACCAAAGCGATAGACTCGAACGCTATAAAGAAGTAGTTTCTCAGTTGATCGCTGAAGGTAAGGCTTATTACTGCGAATGCACAAAAGAGCGCCTAGAGGAAATGCGTGAAGCACAAATGGCAAGCGGAGACAAACCCAAATATGATGGTTGTTGTCGTGACAAGAAGCTTACAAGCGGAGTGATTCGTTTCCTTAATCCAGACAATGGGACTGTATCTTTTGATGACTACGTCAAGGGTAAAATTGAAATTTCGAATAGTGAGTTGGATGATTTAATTATTGCAAGGTCTGATGGTTCACCGACATACAATTTGACAGTTATCGTTGATGATCATGATATGGAAATCGAATGTGTTATTAGAGGTGATGACCACATAAACAATACACCTAAACAGATAAATCTGTATGAGGCCTTGGACTGGAATATTCCAAGATTTGCCCACGTACCCATGATTTTGGGTGTTGACGGTTCGCGTCTGTCAAAAAGACATGGGGCAGTTAATCTTATGTCTTATAGGGATGCAGGTTATTTGCCGAAAGCTTTATTAAACTACATAGTTCGTTTAGGCTGGTCACATGGTGATCAAGAAATTTTCTCCGTTGATGAGATGGTTGATCTGTTTGAACTTGAAAACATCAATAAATCATCAGCAAGTTTTAATCAAGACAAGCTAGACTGGATCAATCATTCATATATAAAGACTACTGAGATTAACGAACTTGTATCAGAGTTAGAATGGCACCTAAATCAACTCTCTATTAATTTAAGTGATGGTCCAGATATAAAAGAGGTTATTGAAGCCCTCAGAGATCGTTCTAAATCTTTAGTCGATATGGCACAGAGTTGCGTGATGTTTTATCACGATTTTAAAGATTTTGACTCTGGTCTAGCAATAAAGTTTTTTCATTTGGAATCAAGGCCAGTGCTAGATGATTTATTTAAAAATTTAAACACTCTAGAGAGATGGTCCGTTGAACATATTCATGAAGTAATTCAAAGCATATGTAAGGGACACAATATAGGCTTTGGCAAGGTAGGTCAGCCATTCAGGCTAGCTATTAGCGGAGATGGCAATGCTGGAAGTATTGATAAGTGTGCTCAATTGGTTGGCAAGGAAAGGGTATTGTTAAGACTGAAAATGGCGATTGATTGGATTGACAACCTGCCCTCATAGAATTTATTTTGATTTCTGTAAATAACTAACAAAGTGAAAGTCTCTGTGCTATCAAGTTTTATTGAAATTTTCTTGCTTCTTTCGCCAGTATTTTTTCTTATAATTCTTGGTAATATTCTTCGGAGGATTCGAGTTCCTGATATTTCTTTTTGGGATGTAAGTGATAAGCTTGTATATTGGGTTTTAGCTCCTTCTCTTTTATTTCATTTCATATCTCAAATTAATCTGTCTTCAGAAATGCTCTATAGTTATGCTGCAGTTATATTGAGTGGAATATTGTTTGTAACAACAGTAGTCATAATTCTAGCCAAGCTTTTTAGATATTCTCCAGAAACATGGACATCAATATTTCAGGGAGCTGTTAGACATAATGCATTTATTGCACTTGCAATAGCAGGAAGCATATTTGGAGACGAGGGTTTAGCAATTGCAACAGTATTCATGCTTATATATGTTCCGAGTATTAATATTATTGTAATAACAATTATGATCTCTAGTTTAGATCAACCAGGAAAAACTAGATCTAAAAAAAACATATCTAATATTTTTGTTGAACTACTAAAAAACCCATTTATTCTAGCAATGATTGCAGGTGTGTTCTTTTCAATGATGGAATCAGATAAATTAGTAGTAATAGTTGAAATTTCAGATTTACTTGGCTCTGCAGCATTGCCAATAATACTTTTAACCATTGGAGCTAAAATAAAAATTAGGAACCTCTCATTAGAAATTACACCTATTGCTATATCTAATTTTTTCAAATTAATTACCTTTCCTCTAATTGCTTATTTTGTCTCAAAATTTATGGGCCTTAGTCAGATAGAGGTAATTATTGCTGTTGTCTTTGCTTCTGTTCCAACTGCAGCAATGTCTCACACTTTTGCAAAGCAATTTGGTGCAGATGAGCAATTGATGACAAGTATTGTTACAACACAAGTCGCTTTATCATTTATAACGATACCAATTATTTTGGCATTTATAGCTACTTAGCCTTTTTTGATCTTTTAGAGAGAATTATTTGAAAATTAGATAATCTTTGTAAAAAAATAGATTTTTTGTATATAAGTGATATAATGTAGCTACGAATTATTCTAATTCTATTGATAATTTCCTTTTTATTTGAGTGCATGAACGACAAAATAAAAGTAGTCAGTGACGCTTCTTTTGATGCTGATGTAATTAGTTCCACACAACCTGTTTTAGTTGATTTTTGGGCCGAATGGTGTGGACCATGTAAGGCTCTTGCGCCAGTTCTAGATGAAATAGCAAATGAATATGATGGTCGCATAACCATAGCAAAGGTTAATGTTGATGAAAACTTACAAATACCACCTAAATATGGAATTAGAGGTATCCCAACAATGCTTTTATTTAAGGATGGCTCAGTTCAGGCAACAAAAGTTGGCGCACTCTCTAAGGCTAACTTAAACGCTTTTTTAGACTCTAACATTTAACTTGACCAATTTTTTAACTCATAATCACTCATAAATATAAAAAAAATCTTCTTACTACACAAAGCTCTTAAAACATAATATAAGCTCAACTCTGAGTTGATTTAATTCCCTATTAGACATATTGTCAATCTCAACAATTTAAAAATACTTTAATATGAAACTATCAGACCTCAAAATTAAAACTCCAGCAGAACTGTTGGAGTTAGCTCAATCTCTCGGTATCGAAAACATTTCAAGAGCCAAAAAACAAACGCTTATCTTTGCTATCCTAAAACACAAGGCTGACAATGATGAGGAAGTTATAGGTGACGGAGTGTTAGATATTTTGCAAGAAGGTTATGGCTTTCTCCGGTCCTCAAATGACTCTTATGTCTCCGGTCCAGATGATATCTATGTGTCACCAAATCAAATAAGGCGATTTAATTTGTCAACTGGAGATGTGGTAGCTGGAAAAATCAGAGCACCTAAGAAAGGTGAAAAGTATTTTGCCTTGGTTAAAGTCTCAGAAGTTAACGAGGACACACCAGAAAATGTAAGAAATCGAATACCGTATACTTCTTTAACTCCACTTCACCCAAATGAAAGGCTTAACTTAGAACTGGGTAATGGTGGTACAGAAGATATAACTGCTAGAGTGATTGATTTAGTGGCTCCATTTGGTAAAGGTCAAAGGGGTTTGATAGTATCCCCACCAAAGGCCGGAAAGACAATGATTATGCAAAACATAGCATCATCAATCTCTGTTAACCACCCAGACTGCGAATTAATTGTGCTTCTAATAGATGAGCGCCCTGAAGAAGTGACTGAGATGGAACGTACTGTTAGGGGTGAAGTTATTTCTTCCACCTTTGATGAACCGGCTAAACGACATGTACAAGTCGCTGAAATAGTTATAGAAAAGGCTAAAAGACGTGCTGAACAAGGTAAAAATGTTATCATTCTACTTGATTCAATTACACGTTTAGCGAGAGCATACAATACAGTAGCTCCTTCATCTGGGAAAGTATTAACCGGTGGAGTTGATGCCAATGCCTTACAAAGACCTAAGCGATTTTTTGGAGCGGCAAGAAATATTGAAAATGGTGGAAGTATCACTATTATAGCGACTGCATTGATTGACACCGGTTCCAAGATGGATGAAGTTATTTACCAAGAGTTTAAAGGTACTGGAAATATGGAGCTACATCTTGAACGTAGACTTTCTGAAAAACGCATATTTCCAGCTATCAATTTTAATGCCTCTGGAACCCGAAGAGAAGAACTAATAACCGAAGAACAGGAGCTTCAAAAAATGTGGATATTGCGTAAGATTCTTCATCCTATGGATACTGTTGAGGCAGCAGAATTTTTAATTGAAAGACTTCGTTTTACAAAAACTAACGATGAATTTTTTGATTCCATGAAACAAAAGAAATAAAATCTGTTAGGATGTCTGAAGCGGTTGATTATGCAAACGAATCTTCTTACTATTCTTAAGTATCAAAACAGCCGAATTGCCAAATATTTAAGGCGAAATGTAGTTACTAAATTTTTTGCAATAGTTTTCATTATTGGGTTAGTTTTATTTGGTAATCAATTCGTTTTGATGGTTCAAGAAAGCGTTGAACGTGGTATTCCCATACAAGAACTTATGCCTTTGGTAAGCTTTAATATGATCAGAGATGTGTCATTAGTTCTGTCACTGTCACTCTTCTTAGCTATTATTATAACCATATCTCAGTTGTACAAAAATTCTGAAGCTGTTGTGATGAATTCACTTGGTTTGAGTGATAAACACTTTATTATGTTTATTCAGCCTTTAGTTCTTTTATCTTTTGTAATTATTTTTTTCCTAACAATATATGCAGTTCCATGGGCAAAACAACAAAAAAATATTATGGAGGAGGAAACCAATAATGCCTCAGAGTTTTCCTTTATTACTGAGGGTGAATTTGAAGTATTTAAGCAAGGCGACATTGTTTTTTATGCCTCTGAATCGAAATCTCTAGATAATAGTGGAGATCAAAATATGGAAGAAGTATTTATCTATGCTTTTGATAGTGAAAACCCAGTCATTGTCTTAGCTTCAGAGGCACAAAAATATATTGATTCTAAAACTGATAGTATATATCTCCGCTTGAAAAACGGTGTCCGATACGAAGGAATTCCTAGCTATGAAAACAAAAAAATTCTTGAATTTGATTCATATAATTTAGAAATTGTTTCAGGAGAACTTCAAAAGTCGGTAGTAATTTTTACAACAATTGAAGGTAAAAGCACCATTGACTTAATTAAAGAGGGAGGTCGATATGCTAATGCCGAGTTGCAATGGAGATTATCTCAACCTATTACTGTTTTAATACTTTCTGTTTTTGGTGTTTTTCTTGGAAAAGCCTCTCCTAGAGGAGGTAAAGGGGTTAATCTGTTGATTGGTGTTATTGTTTTTATGATTTACTATAATGGATTGTTGGTAGCTAAAAGTTCTATAGAGCTTGGACAATTGGACCCTATAATTGGACTTTGGGGAATCCATCTTTTAATGGTAATATTGATATTATTGCTTTATCAGTTCAGGCGAGGAGAAATAGCTACCTATTTTGAAAAAATAACCCCTTTGAATCTCAAAAAGAAAAGTCATGCATAGTTCACCAAGTAAGATTTTAGAGGTTTTTGATAACCCAAATATTGAGAGGGATTTTGTGATTCGTATTGATATTCCAGAATTTACTTGCCTTTGTCCAAAAACTGGTCAGCCCGACTTTGCAACCTTGAACTTAGAGTACATTGCTGATAAGCGTTGTGTTGAACTTAAAGCTTTGAAAAACTATATCTGGTCTTTTCGTAATGAGGGTGCATTTCATGAAGCCGTTACTAATCAAATTTTGGATGATCTGGTATCCGCCCTTGATCCTCGTTTTATGCGCTTGAAGGCAATATTTAATGTTAGAGGTGGTATATACACCACAATAGAGTCTGAACACAGGCAAAAAAATTGGTTACCAAGAGATGTAGTGAGTTTATGAACCCTATACGTCAAACCATTCATTTTGACAAAAAATTAATAGATAAAGATGCACAAAAGGTTGTTAAGACCTTAAATCAAGTTGGCCATGAGGCTTACTTAGTAGGTGGTTGTATTCGCGATTTATTGGTTGGCCAAAAACCTAAAGACTTTGATATTGCTACCAGTGCTACTCCGGAACAAGTTCATAAAACATTTAAACGATCTAGACTTATTGGAAAGAGATTCCGACTAGTTCATATTATGTTTTCATCCAGAAAATATATTGAAGTTGCCACTTTCCGTTCTGGAAAAGTTAAGAACACTAGAAATGGTGCTATTCTTAGAGATAATTTTTATGGTACTCTTAGAGAGGACGCTTTTCGTCGAGATTTTAGTGTAAATGGGCTTTATTATGATATAGAAAAATCACAAGTCATTGATTATGTTGATGGTCTTGAGGCAATCAATAGTTCAGAAATTAGGATGATTGGAAATCCAGCTGAGCGTTTTAAAGAAGATCCTGTAAGAATGATTAGAGCGATAAGATTTAAAGTTAAATTAGATGCAAAAATTGATCCAAAAATCTCAATATCTATCACTAAGCATGCTTATTTGTTAGCTAATATTCCAGCCGCTAGACTTTATGATGAATGCATAAAGTTATTTCATAACGAGAAATCTTTTGAGGTATTTGAACAACTTTTAAAATTTGGACTACTGAAATATCTTTTTCGTCAGACTAAAGAAACTTCATTCATAAATAAAACCCTAATAAATACATCGAAGCGTATCAAAAATCGTAAAACTGTAACGCCTGCATTTCTGTTTGCTGTTTTTTTATGGGGTGCGCAAAACAAACGTTTTAATGAACTAAATAAAAAGAAAAAATCTCGAATTTTGACAATGAATCAAGCATCAGAAGATGTTATCAGTAAACAGACTGAACAGGTTTTAATGCCGAGATGGCTTTCTAATCGTGTTAAAGATATCTGGCTAATGCAATACCAGTTAGAGAATTGTAGCCAAAAAAAAGCCAAAGAATTAATTGCACATCCACGATTTCGAATGGCCTATGATTTTTTAGTATTACGCTCAGAAAGTATCAATCCTGAATTAGCAGAGAGGGCCAAGTATTGGAATCAACTTCAACATTAAGAACTGTTCTAATTACTGGTTGTTCTAGCGGCATAGGTCTTTGTCTTGCTCATGGTTTACGTTCAGCGGGTTATCGTGTGTTTACAAGTGCAAGAAAAGTAGAAGATGTAACAAAACTGAAAAAACTTGGATTTGATGCTTTTTCGTTAGATTTAGCTTCATCGGATTCTATAAAGGCAGCTATCTCTGAGCTTTATCAAAAAACTGATAGTCTTTATGCATTAATCAATAACGGCGCTTATGGACAAGCTGGCGCCCTTGAAGACATCTCTCGAGAGGCGCTAGAAAAACAATTTCAAGCAAATGTATTTGGTTGGCATGAACTTACTAATCTGGTTCTGCCTTCAATGAAAGAAAAAAATATAGGACGAATTGTTTATATTAGTTCTGTTTTAGGATTTGTTGCGATGCCGTTTAGAGGATCTTATGTAGCCTCTAAGTTTGCCATTGAAGGTCTAGTAGACACGCTAAGACTTGAGTTAAAAAAAACCAAAATTAAGTTATGTTTAGTGCAACCTGGACCGATCAAGTCAAAATTTAGAGAAAACGCCTTTTTGGCTTTTAAAGAAAATGTTGATCCATCAAATAGTGACTATAAAAGAGAATATAAATCTATGATTCAGCGCCTAAATTCAGATAAAAATGTCAAATTTACATTGGCTCCAGAATCAGTTTTGAGATGTGTTTTGCATGCTTTAGACTCCCAAATACCAAAGAATCGTTATCGAGTTACCTTTCCTACAAAATTATTTGCGTTTTTATGTAGAATATTACCTAGTTCATGGATGGATCATATTCTAAGTATGTCGGACAAAGGAGATAAAGACTGATGGGTAGTAAATTTGATTTTAATAAGGGTTTAGCTGAACTTGAATTAATAATTAACAAAATGGAATCTGGCGACCTAAGCCTAGAAGATTCACTCAAGTATTTTGAAAAAGGTGTTAACCTTCATCGCCAATGTCATAGTGCACTCACTGACGCTCAACAACGAGTCAATATACTTAGTGAAAAAGACAACTATAGCGAAGAAAATACCTTTGAAGATCTTTAATACTTATCAAGAACGTGTTAATTCTAAACTAGAGATATATCTTAGTTCGATTTGTTCCAAAGATTATCTACAAAGTGAACTTAAAAATGTCATAAGCTATAGCGTTTTCGCAGGTGGTAAACGCTTTAGACCTATATTAACTTACACAACTGCAAGTTTGTATGACATTGATCTTATTAAAGTCGATGCCTGCGCCTGTGCTATTGAACTTATTCATGTATATTCATTGATACATGATGATTTACCTGCGATGGATAATGATGATATGAGGCATAATCAGCCTTCATCCCATAAGACTTTTGGAGAAGCTCATGCTATTCTTGCTGGAGATGGTTTACAGGCTCTAGCTTTTGAAATCCTTTCAAGAGACGAATCAATTGAACCTGTTATTAGAATTGAGTTATTAAAATTATTGGCAATCTCAGCATATGAAATGGCTGATGGGCAATCAATTGATCTTTCTGTAATTTCTAAAAAAGTGGATATTGAGTTTTTAAATAATATGTATAAAAAGAAAACCGGTTCACTGATAAGTTGTGCAGTTAAATTTGGTGCATTCCATAATAATAGAATTAATTCAAAAGATAGTGATATTTTGAATTTCTATTCAAATAATATTGGCCTAGCTTATCAAGTTCAAGATGACGTGCTTGATATATTGAGTACTGAAGAAGTTTTAGGAAAGCGCCAAAATTCAGATTTAGAAAAAGGGAAGCCTACATATCCAACTATCATAGGTCTAGATGAATCTATTAGAATCTATAAAGATCTTTATAAGGAAGCGATGGATGAAATATCTGGTCTTAGCGTAAATGCAGAACCATTAAGAAAATTGACAGAAAAATTAATGAAAAGAGATTTCTAGAAAACTAGTACTCAACAAGAACGCTACCCCAGCTGAATCCACCACCAATACCTTCAAATAGGAGGTTGTCTCCTTTTTTAATACGACCATCACGAACTGCAACATCGAGAGCCAAAGGAATTGAAGCAGCAGAAGTGTTTCCATGCTTTTCTATAGTCAGTACCACTTTACTCATTGGTAGCTTGATTCTTTTTGCAACAGCACTAATAATACGAATGTTGGCTTGATGTGGAACCATCCATGTGAGATCATCTGAAGTCATATTGCAATCTTTGAGTGTTTCTTCCGCAAGTTCTGAGAGTCGATTGACGGCTATTTTATAAACTTCATTGCCAGCCATTTCAATAGTACCAGTTTCGTTAATATAGTTGTTATTGACATGTAGTGAAGACAGATATCTCCCATCACTTAAGATTTTTGAATACATAATTCCAGTGGAGTTATTACTCGACAAAACTACAGCACCAGCACCATCACCAAAAAGAATTGCAGTAGAACGGTCACTCCAGTCAATAATTCTAGAATAAGTTTCGCTACCTACGACTAAAACATTATTAGCAGCGCCATTTTCTATATATTGCTGTGCAGTTGTTAAGGCAAAAACAAAGCCAGCACAAACTGCTTGGAGATCAAATGCTGGACAAGTGGCTCCAATTTGGTTTTGAAGCATCGTTGCAGTTGCAGGAAAAATTTTATCTGGAGTAGTGGTTGCAAGAATAATTAAATCAATTTCTGAAGCGCTCATTTCAGCCATTTCTAGTGCTCTTTTGCTCGCTTCTAGGGCTAGATCACAAGTACTTTCACCATTAACAACTCTTCTTTCCTTAATACCTGTCCTACTTGTTATCCACTCGTCTGTAGTGTCAAGTGTCTTTTCTAGCTCAGAATTGGTGATTATTCTAGGAGGTAGATAGCTGCCAGTGCCAACAATTCTTGCAAATTTTTTCATGTAATAATTATTATTTATGTTCTTCTAATTCGCGTGTCAGCTGTTCTGAAATTTTATCAGTGATTTTAGCATGGGCTTCCAAGTATGCTTCTTTAATTGCTTGAAAATATGAATTAACGTCAGCATTTCCATGGCTTTTAACGACAACTCCTTTTAGGCCTAGAAGGCTTGCACCGTTATATTGTCCAGGATCGACATGAGATTTAAAATTATTCATGATAGGTTTAGCTAGTAAAGCAACCATTTTTGTTAAGAAATTTCTGTTAAAAGATTCTTTAAGAAAATGGGAGAACAGGTTAGCAACCCCTTCACTTGCCTTTAATGCAATATTTCCTTCAAAACCATCACAGACAATAACATCAACTACACCCTTATAGATATCATCACCCTCAACAAATCCTGAATAATTTAGTGAAGAAGCTTTAAGGAGCTCAGCTGTGTCTTGAATTCTATCATGCCCTTTCATTTCCTCAACCCCAACATTTAACAACCCGATTGAAGGATTTGGAATGTTTTCAGTGTTTTGTACTGTAATAGATCCCATGATTGCAAATTGCAATAAAGTTTCTGGCTTTGAGTCAACATTTGCACCCAAGTCAAGGACATGGATATGCCCATTAACAGTTGGAAAACTTCCCATAATAGCAGGTCGATCAACACCTTCAATTGTTTTGAGAATAAATCGAGCTATTGTCATCAAGGCTCCAGTATTGCCAGCACTAACACAGGCATCTACTGTTCCGTCCTGGATTAAGTTAATTGCTACTCTCATTGATGAGTCTTTTTTATGACGAAGTGCAATAGAAGGGGAGTCATCCATATTGATGACTTCACTTGCATGAGTAATAGAAATTCGATCTAATAAAGTTTTATAAATTGAATGTTTATTTAGCTCTTCCTGGATACCTTTCTCATCACCCACAAAGTGGAGATGAAGATCTTTATAAACACCTAATGCATTGATTCCGGCTTTCACCGTAACAGGAAATCCGAAGTCACCGCCAGAGGCATCAATTGATACCTTAATTGTCATACCAATGTTTAGGTTTCTGCTTCTTCTATATCATCTACAGTAGACTTAATGACCTTTTTGCCGCGATAGTAGCCATCTGCAGTAATGTGGTGCCTTAAGTGGGTTTCACCTGTCTCTTGGTCTTCAGACAACGCAGGATTTTTCAATGCATTATGTGACCTACGCATACCCCTCTTAGAAGGTGTTTTTCTGCTTTTTTGTACCGCCATTTTTTACTCCTTGCCTCCATCGGCTATTTTAATTTTTTTAGAATAGCAAAAGGATTTTCAGATTTTTCCTCAACTATTTCTTGTTTATTAATATCTTTTATGCAATCATAATCGTGAGCTGGAACCATAGGAATTGATAACAAAATTTCATCAGAAATTAAATCATGTGTTGCCAACTCGTCCTCTTCAATCACATATATTTCATAATGTGAGTCTGGTTCTTCAGATTGTTGGTCATGTTTTACAAATACCAAATTAAAATTAACTTTCAATGCTATAGATAAATCATCCAGGCACTTTTGGCACTCTAATACAATGTCTAACTCGATTATCCCATCAACACAAGGCGTTTTATTATTTTTTAAATAAAACGACAAGTCCACCTTTATATTGTCTCTTTTGTTGCTAGCAATTTCACTTATTTTAGGAAAATCACATATCTGATATAGTCCTGACAAGCTAATTTCTTTTTTTGCAAAGTTAAAGAGTTTTAGTTGGTTTGGAAGACTCTTATTTAATTCCATTTTCTGTTTTCTAAAGCCTGAATATTATACCAAAAACCTCTTTAATTTTTAACTACTTTGTCTCTGTCTTATACCTTCAAATAGAGCTATTCCGGTTGCAACAGAAACGTTAAGGCTTTCAACATTACCTATCATTGGTATGTGAGCTAGCTGATCACAGGTTTTTTTAACTAGTTGCCTTAGCCCTTTACCCTCAGTACCCATTACAATTACTACAGGATCACTGAGATTAATGTCATATAATGAAGTTGTAACATCTCCATCAAGACCTATCACCCATAGTTCTTGACCTTGTAGAGATTGAATAGCCCTTACCAAGTTTGTCACTTGGAATATTTTAAGTTGATTGATTGCACCAGCTGATGTTTTATGAACAACGGCATTTATAGGTGCAGAACCATCTTTATTAACAATAACACAGTCGACTCTTGCGGCGTTGGCACTTCTAAGGCAAGCCCCTAGATTTCTTGGGTCTTGAATAGAATCTAACATTAATATAAGAGGGATACTTGAGATTTTAGTAACAAACTCAATCATTGCTTCATGTCCTTGCAGTGGAGGCAAAATAACTTCTGCAACAATACCTTGATGAAGTTCGCCTTTAGCCAGTCGGTCAAGTTTGTTTTTGTTAATTTTTGAAAAATTTATTTTTTGAGTAGTGAGAACTGAAGTTATTTTACTCATGCGACTATCAGACCTTCCAGATTGAACAAAAACATTAAGGATACATTCTGGGTTTGATTTGAGTTGAGCTTCAATGCTATGAAAGCCGTATATGTGTATTGATTTAGACATTTGAAAATAACTTCAGTTTATCAGTATAAATTTCAATATAAGCGGAATCTCTTAGATCTTTCAACCAATCAGAATAAAATTGTTGAGCTTTTTGATAAATAATTTTCTCTTTACAGTTTTCAATATCAAGGTTTATATATCGTTCCTCAATCTTTGTTGCTATTGCCCAACCTGCTTCTATAGCATAGATTTCAGAAACTTCGCCATCTTGGAGTGAATCAAACATCTCTATGGTAGGGTTGTTAACGAACATCCACTCTGAAAGTCCACCATTTACGTAACTAGGATGCTGAGAATGTAGTTTAGCGAATGCATCAAAAGAAGCGCCTTTGACAATATGGTCTGAGAGTTTTTTCAGAAAATTTCTGATAGCCTTTTCTTGATTTTCAATGCTCAAATCCGAGTTATCAATTTGTGAAATGATGATTTGAGCTATCCTGATTTGCTTAGTATCTCTATCATTGATGTTGGATGTGCAATTATCTATTTCATCTTCAGACAATTCAATAATCAAACCCTTTGTAATATATTGTTGTAAGTTAAGAATTGAAAGTCTATCAGTAATTTGTTGGATTAAGGATGGAAATTCTGGATAGGACTGAAGCTGCTCCATAGATATATTGTTATCAATAGCTAATTGATTGAGAACTCCGTTAATGTCATCTTGGGAAGGACTAAGACCAATTTCTATTACCTTACTTATTTGGAGTACGAAGTCAATCTGTTGTTCTACAATGTTAATTTTTTCATCAAGTGAGTTGGTATCATTCAATTGTTGTTCTATTGATTGAAAGGTGATAGCTTCATCGTTGACTACCGCAATGATGGTGTTTGCTGCAAAACATACTCCGAGATGACAGAGAAGAATAAGAGCCGAAACTCTCTTCATTACCTAAGGTTTGTACCTAAGGTTTGCATTATAGTCTGGTATGTTTGTTTCTATGCGATCCTTTAAAGGCGTTGCAGTTGAGCCTAAGCCTGATAACACTAATTCAACACCAGTACTATAATTATAACCACCCGCTCCGTTGTCTTCTTTAAAGTGAGCAAGACGAAACGCCCAACAACAGGATTCATAGGCTATTCCAGTGGTTTCTGCATTCGTGACACCAGTTGAAGTTGTCCTATCAAGGCCACCGAACAGATGTATTGAATTATTCAGTGGATAGGCTCCATAAATTTTTCTAGTCTTTTTTGTACCTTCGTCACTCAAAGCAATTGAAACAAATTTTCTTGGGTTGAGGATATAACTTAGACTATTCTCTTTTTTAACTATTGAAGAGGTGTCAGGGTTAAATTGGATTGCACTACCGAAGGTAAAATTACTAATAGCTACATCTATTGATGCAACTATATCTGAATAAGATTTCCTAGTTTCATAATTCGTATTGGCCGTATCACTGACTACCTCGTCATCAGTGTAAAAAGTTTGAGCAATCTTCATATTTAAAAGATCTTTGTCATCATCCAGTGCATTTACATCTCTGTGACTTGACTCAATACTGAGGGTCAAGTCGTTAGCATTGGTGATTCTGTCTAGTCCTGTATACCTCTCTCCTGAAGTAAGATCTGCGAAGGTTATAATGTCGTCATATTTGTCGGTACTGTCAAAAATTGGAATGTTTCCTTGGACTTTTTTTGCTCTGTAGTTGTATGAAATTTTGGGAGTCAATGTATGATTAACTTTTGAACCATATAAATTACCTTGGTTTATAAAAGGAAAAGCAAAATCAACACCAGTTCCAGCGATTGTGCGATTGATGTTGTTACTGTTATCAAGCCTATAATAAGTTGAGCTTACATTTGCCCTTGTTGTAATTATTGGGAAATCTCTAGAGAGCTCTCTTGTAATACCAAGGTTTCCATGTGTTCTGATACCAGATTCTTTACCAGGCGTATCGTGAGCAAACTTGGTGCTGACAACATCAACTTGAATTGGCATCTTATTATCAGCATTAAAAGTTTTCGAAATAGATCCTTCTGCTGCTCTTGTGTAGACTGATATGCCAGCATTGACAGGTTGTTCGTCTTCAGTCAGAATCGTTACGCCTAGATGTTTATTAGGATCATCAAAACTGAGCTTTAAGTGAGAATTAAGAGTCTTTACTTTAGTATTAGTACGAGCAATTTCTTCAAAATATTTTGCATCAGATACGCGGTTATATTTTACACTCAAATGCGTTTTTTTAGATAGGTCTAGTTCTATTGTTGTATCAATAAGCCAGCGATTTAAATTTGTTATTTTGTCATCTGAAAGGTATTTAGTTTCTATTTCCCAGAGAGAATGCTCATGTTCTTCAGTGATTTTAGGTGCAATTAGTTGACGGTATTTGCCTTCATAAATAAAACCTCTACTAGACATATAAGTCATCGCAGCAACTAAGTCACGGTCTGGTGCAATATTAAAGTAATAAGGTACTCTTAAGCTATATGAACTGCCAGTCTGTGTTGTTTCAGTGTAGCTGTCGTAACTTGGAGTTAAAAAGCCTGACCCTCGACCTTCAAGTACCCAGCTATATTTTGGTAAATAAAAAATTGGAATACCATAAAATACGACGGTCGCTTTATCAGCAATACCTCTATTTTTATCTAGGTTAAGTTCTATAGAATCTGCATCAATTAACCAGTCATTCTCATTTACAGGACATAGACTGTATGTTGCATTTGTAAGTAATACACTATTAGAGGTTTTAGAAATTATTTCAGTATAACCATTAGCTCCTCCCGGGCCTACTGCAAAGTGTTGATAATTGGCATTTGTAGCTGTAGCTATGAGTTTATCGTCTTCTTTTTTTGCAGATAATACATCACCAGTAATTAAGTAAGTGTTATCCTGAAACCTTACATTGCCCTTAGCTAGTGTGGAGTTGTCAGAAGTAAAAACTTCTACATCATCGGCAGCGAGAAAATAAGAGTCGGACTTTAATTCAACATCTCCACTCAAGTGATATTTATTCTCAATTATTTCGCTTTTATCTGCCTCAATGTCTAAGCTTTCAGAGTCTTTGGATAGTGTTTCAAGAGGAAAAAGTGTTTGATGTTCGGGGCAATTCGTGCAAAGAGGCTGATATGGTGCACAAATCAGGTTGACGCCATCAGCTTCGATCGAAAAAGCACTTAAGGCTAAAATGGAAACAATTAAGTGTTTTTTCATGAATAAAAATAGTGATTCTAAATTGGCACATTTTATCATTATATGGACTCTGTGCATGACCACATTAACTATAGAGTTATCCAATTAAAATCAGCTCTAAAAAAAATTATTTTTTGGGTAAAATAGCTTTTGCTTTGCAATAATAGATAGCAGTAATATTTTAGGCAAAATGGTGCGTATGTTATATAACGTAAGATGTTTTGAAAAGTTTTTACTAAAAAGTGGCCTAGCTACTTGTTTTTTTTGGTGTTTGGCCATATCTTAACATTTGACTATATATGATAAGGGATTTCAGGTGAGTCAAAAACAAACTGGAGCTAAAATGGCTTGGAACGATGAAAATAATAAGAACCCTTGGGGTGGTAATAACCAAACACCTCCAGAACTAGAAGAAGTTATTAAAGACTTTAAAAATAAGTTTAATACAAGATTCGGTGGCGGATCTTCCGGTTCCGGTAAAGGTGGAGTCAGTAAGGCAGCTAAAGGTAGTTTGAAATACTTTGTAATACTTGCTGTATTGCTTTGGCTGCTATCTGGTATCTATATTGTTGATCCAGCTGAGAAGGGTGTTGTTTTAAGATTCGGAGCATACCAAAACACTACCGATCAAGGCCCACATTGGCGCATTCCTTACCCGTTTGAATCAGTATACAAGGTCAATGTGGAACAGATACGGGCGACAGAAATTGGTTTTAGAAATATCCAAAACTCATCTTATAGTGGTGCTGTAAGCTCTGAATCATTGATGTTGACTAAAGATGAAAATATGGTTGATGTTAAATTAGCCGTTCAATATAAGATTGCAGATGCTCAGGCTTATTTATTTAACGTTTTTAATCCAGAATTAACCTTGAGTCATGTTGTCCAGAGTGTTATTAGACAAGTTGTAGGTGACAACACCATGGATCATGTCTTAACGACAGGTCGTGAGCAAGTTGCACAAGAAGTCAAAAGTGCTTCCCAAGGTTTACTTAATGAATACAACACCGGTCTAGTAATTACCGCAGTCACTATGCAAGACGCACAACCGCCAATACAGGTTAAAGCTGCCTTTGATGATGTTGTTAAGGCTCGAGAAGATGAACAAAGATACATTAACGAAGCGAAAGCTTATGCTAACGACATTGTTCCTAAGGCACGTGGTGCGAGCCAAAGACTTATTGCTGAAGCAGAAGCCTATAAATCTCAAGTTGTTTCTAAATCCGAAGGTGAAGCTTATCGCTTTAATCAAATTCTAGAGGAATACTTAAAGGCGCCAGTTGTAACTAAAGAGAGACTATATAGAGAGACACTTGAAGAGGTTTTGGGTTCCACTAGTAAAGTTATTGTAGACTCTAATTCTGATTCTTTGATGTATTTACCGATAGACCAGTTGATTAATTCTTCGAGGTCATCAAGTTCGTCATCAACCTCTAAAACTTTTAAAGATACGCCGACAAGTCAGAGCAATGATGGAAGTGTATTACGCTCAAGGGAGAACAGATGATGAATAGAATAATTTTAGTTGTGGCTGTATTGATTGCAATCTTGTTGAGTTCTAGTTTATATACTGTCAAAGAAACTCAAGTAGCACTTAAGTTGCGATTAGGTGAAATTGTATCCATCGAAAATGAACCTGGTCTGAAGTTTAAAACCCCTTTTGTGAACAACGTTGTGCGGTTTGATAAACGTATTCAAACTTTGGATTCAGCGGCGGAATCATTTTTGACCGTTGAAAAGAAGAATGTGGTAGTGGACTCATTTGTTAAGTGGCGTATTGTTGACACTCAAAAGTTTTACATTTCTACTGGCGGTGCAATGGCGCAAGCTAACCTAAGGCTTGCACAAAATAATCAGGATGCACTAAGGAGTGAATTTTCAAAACGTACCATAATTGAAGTGATTTCAGATGAACGTGAAGCTATTATGGCTAGCGTTAAAGGTAAACTTAAGGCGATTGCAGAAGACAAGTATGGTATTGAAGTTGTAGATGTGCGTATCAAACGTATTGAGCTGTCTCAAGAGGTTCGAAATTCTGTCTATAGCCG
>CACLHR010000002.1 GCA_902606745.1 uncultured Gammaproteobacteria bacterium | reverse complement strand
TTCAGCTGCAGATGATTAGATTAATTAACAGTTTAAGGAGTGTGAAATGAAGATAGGATTTATTGGTCTTGGTAATGTGGGTGGAAAACTTGCTGGAAGCTTATTGCGAAATGGTTACGATTTAACTGTTAGAGATTTGAATGAGGAATTTGTTAAGGATTTTGTTTTGCGTGGTGCAAAAAGTGCCAATAGTCCTAAAGAATTAGCAGAGAAATGTAACGTCATTATTACCTGTTTACCTTCCCCTAAGACCTGCTCCCAAGTGATGGAGGCTGATGACGGTGTACTTAAAGGAATTAGCAGGGGCAAAATATGGCTGGAAATGAGTACCACCGATGAAGCTGAAGTTCGACGTATTGGAGCCTTAGTTGAAGCTACTGGCGCTTTGCCAGTTGATTGTCCTGTATCAGGAGGCTGTCACAGGGCTGATACGGGAAATATATCAATTTTTGCAGGTTGTTCCCGTAAAACCTTTGAGTTAGCCTTACCAATATTAACAACTATGGGTCGTCGCATCTTGCATACTGGAGACTTAGGTTCTGCATCCATCCTAAAAGTGATGACGAATTATTTAGCTACAGTAAACCTAGCATCAATTGCAGAGGCACTAACAACGATGAAGTTAATTGGTATGGATATGAACGTTACTTATGAAGCAATTAAAGCTTCTTCTGGTAACTCTTTTGTTAACGAGACAGAGTCACAAGTCATTCTAAATGGGAGTCGTGATATTAGCTTCACAATGGACCTTGTTCTAAAAGATGTGGGATTATTTAATGAATTAGCTCAACGACAGGGGCTTGATTTAGAAATCGCCCATCTTATTGTAGATATTTTCAAGGACGGTGAAAAGCGTTATGGTTCGCGCGAGCTTTCACCTAACATTATTAAAAGACTAGAAGAGTCTGCTGATGTAGCCGTATTGGGTTGGGGTTTCCCGGCAGAAATAATTGATGATGAGCCAGAAGAGTCTGGCTATGAGGTGGTGATTAAAGGTAGACAAGATTACTAATAAACTGGGTAAAATGTGTTCGATATAAAACAAAGTATGAATGTAAATGATTAAATTTTTCTTAGGAGCGATTTTAGCTTTAGCCCTCATTGGCGGTGCTATAAGATTTCAGTCAGATGATCACAGTTGGCAAATCATAATTCATAAACAAGAGGCTCTTCATAGCTTTCAAAATGGTGCCATTCGTATCTATAACATTGTAAAAAAACAAATTACAGGTTCCGATATCTCGGATACATCATCGATTGTTATAGAAGAAAGTTAGGTTAACTTAGATATTACGATAGAACCATTGGTGCCACCAAAACCAAACGAGTTTGAGATTGCATTATTGATGCTAATTTCTTTTGCTTCATTTGCAGCATAATCTAAATCACAGTGTGGATCTTGGTTAAATATATTGATTGTCGGTGGAGCTATCTGATCTTTAATTGAAAGGGCAGAAAAAATTGCCTCAATACCACCAGCAGCTCCTAATAGATGACCTGTCATTGATTTTGTTGAACTCATCACAATATTATTTGAATGTGAGCCTAAAGCTAACTTGGCTGCATCGGTTTCAGCGATATCTCCTGCTGGTGTTGAGGTTCCATGCGCATTTATATAGTCAACTTCATTTGGGTTGATTCCGGCATTATTGATGGCATTTGTCATGCATCTTGCGGCACCTTCGCCACCTTCTGAAGGTAAGGTAATATGATAGGCATCGCTACTCATACCATAACCAGATAGTTCAGCATAAATATTAGCGCCACGTTTTTTAGCATGCTCATACTCTTCAAGTACCATTACGCCTGCACCGTCACCAAGGACAAAACCATCTCTATCAATATCCCAAGGTCTAGAGGCTGTCTTTGGGTCATTATTTCGCGTAGAAAGTGCACGAGCTGCAGCAAAGCCACCAAGACCACAGTTAGTTGTCGACATTTCAGTTCCGCCAGCAATCATCACATCAGCGTCACCATATTCGATAATTCTCGAAGCATCACCGATATTGTGAGTTCCTGTCGTACAAGCGGTAACAATTGCAAAGTTAGGTCCTTTAAGGCCGTATTTAATTGAAAGATTTCCAGAAACCATGTTAATGATAGAAGAGGGTACAAAGAATGGTGAAATTCTCTTGGGGCCTTTTTCTCGGAAAAGATCTGCTGTTTTTTCAATGGTTGTTAAACCACCAATACCTGCGCCAATAGCAACACCAATTCTTTCAGCATTAGAATCAGTAACCTCTATTCCACTATCTTCTATAGCTTGAATGCCTGCAGCTATCCCATAATGAATGAAGATATCCATTTTTTTGGCTTCTTTAGGGCTAAGATACTCAGAAACGTCAAAGTTTTTAACTGAGCCTCCAAAAGTCACTGCCTGACCTTCTGTATCAATATTTTCGAGTGTAGCGATACCTGAGGAACCGTTTAGGATATTGTGCCAAGCTTCAGCTACCGTATTACCTACAGGGCAAACTATGCCTAAACCTGTTATGACAACTCTTCTCTTTTTCATATGATTTTAATATGTCTTACGAATGTAGCTAAAAAGTTTTCTTTAATCGTGTTTTTGATGGTTGATTTGTTTTTTTATATTGTATAAAAAAGGCGCCTTAGATGTAATTAAAGAAAGCGCCTTTTAGGATTATTTTGAAGTTGTTACGTATTTGCGTTAATATAGTCTATTGCTTGTTGAATGGTTGTAATATTTTCTGCCTCTTCATCTGCGATCTCACAGTCAAATTCTTCTTCGAGAGACATTACTAGTTCAACAGTATCTAGCGAATCAGCACCTAAATCATCAATAAAAGAGGCATTATTATCGATATCACCATTTACATCCAGCTGCTCACTTACAACTTTACGCACTCTGTCTTCAATACTCATTTTGAGTTAATCCTGTTAGTAGTTTAAGAGCTTACATTTTATCGTCAAAAAACAATCTAATAATACTAAATTCTAAATATTTCATTGATACTTTGTAGACTAAGCAACTGCTACCTGAGTAAAGCCATTTTGTTGAAGAAAAACTGTCTTAGACATTAGCCAGATTTCCTTTACTTTCGAGCCAGGATTTTCGATCAGAAGCTCTTTTTTTTGAAAGCAACATATCCATCGTTTGAGAGACCTGTAAAGGGTTGCTGAGCGTTAATTGTATTAACCTTCTGGTGTCAGGTTGCATTGTCGTTTCTCTGAGCTGTTTAGGATTCATTTCTCCTAAGCCTTTGAATCTTTGTACCTGAATTTTTTGTCGCTTATTTTCTTTCAGTAGTTTTTTAGAGATAGCATCTCTTTCATTATCGTCCAGAGCATAAAAAACTTGTTTTCCTGCATCAATTCTATAAAGAGGGGGCATTGCAATATATACATGACCCTCTTTAACCACTTTAGGAAAATGTTTAACAAATAGTGCACAGATTAATGTGGCAATATGGGCGCCATCTGAATCAGCATCGGCAAGTATGCAAATTTTTCCATAACGCAAACCAGAGAGGTCATTGTTGTCTGGTTCTAAACCAATAGCAATACTGATATCATGAATTTCATTGGACGCTAGGACTTGGCTTGAGTCAACCTCCCAAGTGTTAAGAATTTTTCCTCTTAACGGTAATATTGCCTGATATTCTTTATCCCTAGCTTGTTTTGCAGAGCCTCCAGCTGAATCACCTTCAACCAAAAAAACTTCAGTTTGGTCAAGGTCGCTGCTTGTACAGTCTGAAAGCTTGCCGGGTAGGGCAGGGCCACTCACAATTTTTTTACGGACTACTTTTTTAGTATTTTTAAGTCTTGACTGAGCATTAAGAATGGCAAGTTCAGCAATTTTTTCGGCTATATCGGTATGCTGGTTTAGCCAAAGACTGAAAGAATCCTTGACAACGCTTGAAACAAATGAGGCGCACTCTCTTGAAGAAAGCCTTTCTTTTGTTTGACCTGAGAATTGCGGTTCTAGAATTTTAATTGACAGGACGAAGGCTATTCTCTGCCATACATCATCAGGTGTGAGTTTAATATTTTTCGGAATTAGGCTTCTGAATTCACAAAATTCCTTTAGAGCTTCCGTGAGTCCTGATCGAAGACCATTAACGTGAGTACCACCTCCAATTGTAGGAATCAAGTTAACAAAGCTTTCAGCAGTCGTATTGCTTGTATTCTCAGTCCAAGTTAGTGCACAATCGAGTTGTTCTTCTTTAGTTTTAAATGAAATAACGAAGGGAGATGGTGGTAGGCAATCAAGTCCATCCAAAGAGGTTGCAAGGTAGTCTTTAATACCATCGCCGTAAAGCCATCTATCTTTAGTTTCATCAATTTGATTATCAAAATTGACTTCTAATCCAGGACACAGGACAGCCTTGGAACGAAGGTTGTGACGTAATTGTTTGACAGAAAATTTCACAGAATCAAAATATTGAGGATCAGGGATAAACTTAATTAAAGTTCCTGTGTTACGTTTTCCAACAGTATCAATTTCTTCCAAGTCGGCTTTTTTAACACTTGAATTAAATTTCATGTAATATTGCTTACCTTCGCGCTTAATCCATACTTCAAAAGAACTAGAAAGTGCATTCACCACTGAAACTCCAACTCCATGAAGGCCACCTGAAAATTGATAAGAATCGTTTGAGAATTTACCTCCAGCATGTAGTTTAGTTAGGATAACTTCAACAGCAGGAGCACTTTCTTTAGGGTGAAGGTCTATCGGAATTCCTCTGCCATTATCTTCAATTGATAAAGCTCCATCTGAATGAAGCGTAACATTAATTTGGGTGGCATAACCAGAGACAGCCTCATCAACACTGTTATCCATTACTTCTTGAGCTAGATGGTTAGGAATTTCAGTGTTTGTGTACATACCTGGGCGTTTTTTGACTGGCTCCAGGCCAGTTAAGACTTCAATTGAAGAGGCGTCGTAATTTGACATAGTTTGTAAAGGAAATAATTGGCACACATAATACCAAAAAAAAAGCCCCAAAAAATGGGGCTTTTATTAGATTAGTAATTTAATTTACATCATGCCTGGCATACCACCACCCATTCCACCCATATCAGGCATCGCAGGAGCTGAGTCTTGAGGCATATCTGTAACCATTGCTTCAGTAGTTATCATTAGACCAGAAATACTAGCAGCGTGTTGAAGAGCTGCACGTGTTACTTTAGTAGGATCTAAGATTCCCATTTTCAGCATATCACCATACTTTTCCGTTGTGGCATTGTAGCCGAAGTTATCTTTGCCTTTCATTACCTCATTAAGGACAACAGAAGCTTCACCACCGCCATTGGATACGATCTGTCTTAAAGGCTCTTCTAAGGCTTTTCTGCAAATACCAATACCAACCTGTTGGTCACTATTTTCACCTTTAAGAGATTTAAGTGATGAAATTGAACGAATAAGAGCAACTCCTCCACCAGGAACAACACCTTCTTCAACGGCTGCACGTGTCGCATGAAGTGCGTCATCGACGCGATCTTTTTTCTCTTTCATTTCAACTTCGGTTGCTGCACCGACCTTAATCACAGCTACACCACCGGAAAGTTTTGCTAAACGTTCTTGTAGCTTTTCTCTGTCATAGTCAGAACTAGTCACATCGATTTGAGTTTTGATTTGACCAATTCTGGCTTTAATATTGTTTTTTGCGCCAGAACCATCGATAACAGTTGTGTTATCTTTGCCAATCTCTATGCGTTTTGCAGTACCTAGATGTTCTTCAGTGACACCTTCAAGTGACAAACCAACCTCTTCAGAAATTACTGTAGCACCAGTAAGTACCGCAATATCTTCTAAAATAGCTTTACGACGATCACCAAAACCAGGAGCTTTAACAGCAGCAACTTTAACAATACCACGCATATTGTTAACGACCAATGTGGCTAAAGCCTCACCTTCAATATCTTCAGCAATAATGAGTAATGGTTTACCAGCTTTTTGAACCGATTCAAGTGTCGGCAAAAGGTCACGTATATTCGCTATTTTTGAGTCATGTAACAAAATATATGGTGACTCTAAGTCTGCTGTCATAGATTCTTGGTTGTTAATAAAATAAGGTGAGAGGTAGCCACGATCAAATTGCATACCTTCTACTACGTCAAGTTCGTTTTCTAAAGTTGAGCCTTCTTCAACAGTTATCACTCCTTCTTTACCAACCTTTTCCATTGCTTCTGCGATGATATCTCCAACAGATGCATCTGAATTTGCAGAGATTGTACCTACTTGTGCAATTGCAGCAGTATTTTTACAAGGTTGCGACGATTTTTGTAATGCTGAAACGACAGCTTCAGTTGCTTTATCAATACCTCGCTTAAGATCCATCGGATTCATGCCTGCAGCAACAGATTTAACACCTTCAGAGACAATCTTTTGCGCCAAAACTGTAGCTGTTGTTGTTCCATCACCAGCTATTTCACTAGTTTTGGAAGCGACTTCTTTAACCATTTGAGCTCCCATGTTTTCAAATTTACCTTCGAGCTCAATGTCTTGAGCAACAGTCACGCCATCTTTGGTTATGGCGGGTGCGCCAAATGATTTATCTATAACTACATTTCTTCCTTTAGGTCCAAGTGTCACTTTTACTGCGTCGGCAAGTGTATTGACACCTGACAACATTGCTTCTCTGGCTTCTGCGCCAAACTTTACGTCTTTTGCTGACATATTTTATCTCCTTTATTCTTCAATAATTGCAACAATTTCATCTTCACTCATCACTAGTAGCGTCTCTTCGCCAACTGTGATTTCTGAACCTGAATATTGACCAAACATAACTTTATCGCCAACTTTTACATCCAAAGGGATTAAATCACCTTGGGTGCTCATTTTACCTTTCCCAGCTGCTACGACTTCACCTCTGGAAGGCTTTTCAGCTGACGAATCAGGAATAATTAAGCCACTGGCTGTTGTTTTCTTTTCTTCTACTCTACGAACGATAACACGATCGTGTAAGGGACGGATTTCCATACTTTCTCCTAGTATTGGACTAAAAAAATTTGTCGTAGAAGATTTATTCTTCTAGACGTTCTTTAAGCTTTTTAATAGCTTTGTTTTCAAGCTGACGAACTCTTTCAGCAGAAACGCCATGCTTGTCTGCTAGAGTATGTAAGGTCGATTTTTCTTCTTTCAAGTACCTTGATTGCAAAATATCGATACTTCTTTCATCCAAAGAGGAAAGTGCTTGATAAAGCTTATTGTGTTGATCCTGTTGGATATTGTCATTTAGCAATAATTGTTCAGGTGTTTCGCCAGGATCTGAGAGATATTGCTCAGGTGTGTAGGTGTCTTCATCGTCATTAACTTCAAAAGCTACATCGCTTAATTGAAGGCGTGACTCCATTTCAATGACATCTTTTTTTCTTACTCCTAAATCGGTTGCAATTTCTTCTGCTTGGTCACTGGTAAGTGACTGGTATATATGCGCTTTGGCTTGTCTAAGTTTGAAAAAAAGTTTACGCTGAGCTTTGGTTGTGGCTACTTTAACAATTTTCCAATTTTTGAAAATATATTCATGTATTTCAGCACGAATCCAGTACACAGCAAAAGAAGACAGTCTGACCTTTTTGTAAGGGTTAAAACGCTTAACCGCTTTCATCAGGCCGATAGTCCCTTCTTGTATTAGGTCTGCTTGCTCTAATCCATACCCTTTATAGCCATGAGCTATAAAGGCTACAAAGCGCATATGCGCTAGGACAAGCTTCTTAGCTGCTGATAGGTCGCCATTCTCATAAAGTTCAATAGCCAACTCATATTCTTGCTCTGGAGAAAGAATTGGTGGGTACTTTTGTACCTCTAGATCTCTAGCTGTATTCGTTATCGATAATGCTAATTCACTCATAATTTCTCTTCAAAACTATAATTACGGCTAAATTATACCTAAATTTAGTGTTATATCAATTTTTTGAGCAGTTTTTTGTATTTCTTAGACTGCTCAGAAAGAGAGAGACTAAAACGCTCGGAATCCTTATCTGATAAGCATATAATTAGACTTAAGTCATTCAATGCACTACTAAAATCATCATTGATTACAAGGTAGTCAAATTCATTAAAGTGTTTCATTTGATTTTGAGCATCGGACATTCTTCTGTTAATCGTTATTTCATCATCTTGCGCTCTTTGTTGAAGTCTACCTAAAAGTGCTTCCTTTGAAGGAGGCAGGATAAAAATACTGACTGAATTGGGCATATTTTCTTTAACTTGGCGTGCACCTTGCCAGTCAATTTCTAAAATTACATCAATACCTTCATCAAGTTTCTCTCTAATTAACTTAGTGGAACTGCCATAATGATTATCAAATACCTTTGCATGTTCAACAAAGTCGTTATTTTTAATCATTTCTTTAAATTCACCAATAGAGACAAAGTAATAATTAATTCCATTAACTTCGTCTGGTCTAGGAAGACGAGTAGTGTGAGAAACAGAGACACAAATGTTTTTTGTTTTTTTGATTAACGCTTCAACGAGAGAGGTTTTTCCACAACCAGATGGGGCAGCAATGATAAATAAATTAGCCATTATGAATCAAAATTAAATTTAATATATTATTAAAAAACATACAAACTTTTAAAGCGTTATTTTGGTATATAGCCTTGAATCGAGTCTAGATCATCAGCTGCGAAAAAGTATTTTTCCATTTGTTCTTTAAGATAGTTTTGAGAGGAGGTTTCAAATAGGTTTAAATTGTTTTCATTAATTAGCATGGTTTGATGGTCTAGCCACATTTGCCAAGCATCTTTAGAAACATTCTCTAAAATTCTCTTTCCTAATTCCCCAGGATATGGAGCTCTCTCAAGACCCTCTAAATCTTTGTCTAATTTGATACAGTGAAGTATGGTCATATTTGTTTTAGTCGCACACCAAGAAGATACAAAATCGAAAAATATATCAATGCAGAAATAATAATTGTTTCAGAAGTCATTGTGACTCTTTCCAACATTGAGGACTGCAAATAGTGATCTATACTTGAAGCTGAAAAGTAAATATAAATTACCATTATAATGCTTGCCAATATGACTTTATATAGCATTTTATAAAAAGCTGTACTGAATTTGTAAATAGATTGTTTTAGTAGAAAATAATACAGTATAGAAGCATTAATTAAAGCTGAGATTGATGTTGCAGCCGCTAAACCAACGTGTCCATAGTAGTAAGCTAAAATAAGATTTAAAAAGATATTAGAAGTCATTGCAACAATACCGGCTTTGACTGGTGTCTTAGTGTCTCCCCTTGATAAAAAAACCGGGGCAAGAATCTTAACTACAATAAATGCCATTAATCCTGATCCATATGCTTGCAAGCTTAGAGAAGATTTTTTCGCAGCATAGGCATCAAATGCATCATATTGGAAAAGAGTTATAATCAATTCTTCAGACAGAAGAACCAAACCAATGCATGAAGGTATGCCAAATAAAAGTCCATAGAGGAGGGCTTTGTTGATGGTTTTCTTAAAACCTTCGGAATCATTTTTAGCGTAATAATTACTTAATTTTGCCAACGCAACAGTCGCCAAAGAAATTCCTATTAGCGCCAACGGTAGTTCCAACAAGCGATCTGAATAGTACAACCAAGAAACACTACCTGCGACCAGAGTTGAGGCAATCATTGTATCAATTAACAAGTTAATTTGAGAAACGGAGACGCCAAAGAGTGCAGGTATCATTCTTTTTTTTAAAGTTGTAATAGCCTCATGGTGTCCAAACTGTATCTTTGGGAGTTTTTTAATCTTTAATAAAAATGGTATCTGGAAGAACAACTGAGCAACACCACCAATAAGAACTCCCCATGCAAGCGCCATTATTGGTGTTGCTAGGTATTGTGATAGGAAAATAGCACTAAATATTATTGAGATGTTAAGAAGTACGGGTGTAAAAGCTGGAACACTGAAATTATCGTAAGTATTAAGAATTGAACCTGATAATGCTGTTAAAGAAATCAAAAGTAGATAAGGAAACGTAATTCTTAGCATATCTGAAGCTAAATAAAATTGGGTTGGATCAGACTTAAAATAAAATCCCCAAGCAAACAAAAAGATTACAAGGGGTGCTAGAATCACAGCCAACAAAGTAATAATCATTAGTATGCTTAACAGTTTGGTGGCAATATGATTAATAACGATTTGAACTTCGTCATCTGACTGGCTAGCCTTCGTATCTGCTAATATAGGTATAAATGCTTGGGAAAAAGCGCCTTCTGCAAATAAGCGTCGGAAAAAATTAGGAATACGAAAAGCCACTAAAAAGGCATCTGAAAGACCATTTGCACCAAAATAGCGTGCAATGATAAAGTCACGCGCTAAGCCTAGAATACGTGACAAAAAAGTCATCACAGTAACAATACTGCTAGATTTAATGAAAGATTTTGTCATGACGAAAAACTTAACTATCCGTCAGCAGGTCCGCGCATGATTCCTACTCGAGAATTTCGAATGCCTTCAACAAACTGCATTACTTCAGGACTGTCAGATTCTGATGCTTCTAACTCATTGAGTGCTTGATCCAACAATCTACCTTGTGAGTCACGATAAACAACCTTAAAAGCTCGTTTAATTGATGCAATCGAACTTGCACTAAATCCTCTACGCTTCATTCCAACTATATTAATGCTACGAATTTTTGGAAGAACTCCTGCCGCAACCATGTAGTCAGGAATATCTTTATTAATTTGACTCCCCATGCCAGCATAGGTATGTCTTCCAATACTACAGAACTGCTTAACTAGCACAAATCCACCTAATATTGCCCAGTCAGAGATCCGAACATGTCCAGCAAGTGATGCATTATTAGACATGATTATGTGGTCACCTAATTGGCAGTCATGAGCAATATGAACGTAAGACATCAACATGTTGTTTGAGCCTATTCTTGTTAGTGAGTTCTCTTTTTCGGTTCCACGGTTAATGGTGCAAAATTCTCGAATTAAATTATCATCACCAATGACCAGATTACTTTCTTGACCATCTTGATAGGTAATATCTTGAGGATCGCCTCCGATAGAGGCAAATGAATAAATGTGGTTGTTTTTTCCAATTTTTGTTGGACCTGAAATCACGGCATGAGAATCGACTACAGTGCCTGCTCCAATCTCTACATTGGAACCTATCACCGCAGAAGGTAAGATTATGGCACCTTTGTGGATTTTGGCAGTTTCATGAACGATAGCGGTAGGATCAATGGCCATAGCGGTCTACTTAGCAGTCTTTTGAGTACAGATAATTTCAGCAGTGGTTACCAATTGGTCTTCAACTGTGGCTTCACAATTAAATTTCCAAATTCCACGCTTAACTGTCATAACTTCGACTTTTAGTTGAAGCTGGTCACCAGGTTCAACTGTGCGTTTAAAGCGCACCTTATCGACACCAACTAGCATATAAATTTGACCATTAACTGGACGGCCAACCTCTGATTTAAAGGCCAAGATGCCGGTTGCCTGAGCTAAAGCTTCAATAATCAAAACGCCTGGCATAATTGGCTGTTCAGGAAAGTGACCAGTGAAATGTGGCTCATTGAAAGAGACATTTTTAATAGCGGTTAGGTATTCACCAACCTTAAAGTCGAGTACTTTATCTATTAACAAAAAAGGGTAACGGTGAGGTAAAAAGTTTTTTACCTCATTAATATTCATTTCCATAGTTCTATTTAAGGTTTTTTAATTTTATATTTAAGATTTTCGTAATTTTATCAAGTTTTGTTAACCACATTCCGGCCTTTTTCCAGCCTGAATGCGTCATTAGAGGAAAAAACCCAGTATATATGCCGGGTTTTGCGATGCTTCTATTTACTGTACTAGTTGCGTTTACAATGACATCATCGGTAATTGTCAGGTGTCCAACTATGCCTACCATCCCCCCTATCATGCAACGTTTGCCAATAGTTGTGGTTCCTGCAATACCTGTCTTTGCTGCAATTGCCGTATTTTCACCAATAATCACGTTATGGGCAATTTGAACAAGATTATCAATCTTTACACCATTATGTATCACGGTATCGTCAATTGTTCCTCTATCAATGGTTGTATTGGCGCCAATTAAAACATCATCACCAATACAAACCCTACCTAAATGTGCAATGCTTTGCCATTTTTTTTGGTTATCACGGGCATTACCAAAACCTTCTGAACCAATAACTGCACCTGGTAAGATGCTACACCTTTTACCTAGTTGACATTCCCTTTGGATAGTTACATTAGCGCTAATATATGAATTTTCACCAATACTGACTCCATCTTCAACAACACAGTTTGAATCAATGACTGTGTTTTTACCAATACTAACGTTTTTTCCAATAACACAACCAGGACCGATTGTGACATTTTCAACCAAAGCACTCGAATCAATTATTGCTTTAGATGATGAATTATTGATTGGAAGGTTATAGTGTTTGAATTGGTGAGTTATTTTAGCGAAAGCTAGGTAGGTATTTTCAACTATGAGAGCGTTTGTAGGACAGTGTTCTTTTAGCTTATTAGGTAAGATAACCGCTCCCGCTTTAGTGTTAGACAAAGAATTTATGTATTTATCACTTACAGCATAAGATATTTGATTTTCATTAGCATCCCTTAAAGTACTAATTCCATTGATTTCAGTATCAGAGTCCCCAATTAAAGTTGCCCCAAGAAGTTCAGCAATTTTTTCAAGTGACAATATCATGGAGATGTTCCTTCAATTTTTGAGATAATTTGATTAGTAATATTGACTTGATCACTTACAAATGCTGCATTTTGATAAAGTATTAAGTCATAGTTTTCAGAAATAGCAAACTCCTGAATTGCCTTGTTGATCATAGTTTCAATTTTCTGGAGAGATTCATATTTTTTTTGATTGAGTTGTTGTTGCCAAAGTTCCGTTTCTTTTTGGAAACTAGCCTCCAGTTCTCTAATATTGTCTAATTTTTTTTTATAGTTTTCATTATCAATAGAACTGTCGACATCAATTAGATTTTTTTTTAACAGTTCAATATGTTCAAATAAATCAAGTAATTGCTGTTTCTTTGGTTCAAATTTTTGAATTAAAGAATCATTTTCATGTTGGTATTGAGACGACCTATTGATCACCTCTTCGACATCTATATAGCCAATTTTTATTGATTGGGCATTAATAGACGTTACTAACAAAGCTAATAAAAATAAAACTGTAGCTCTCATTTTTGTTACTAGAAGCCGGTACCTAGAGAGAAGCCAAAGTTTTCTACTATGTCACCAGATTTTTTTAGAATTGGTTTGGACCAATACATGCCAATAGAGCCAATTGGGCTTAAGTAGGCGAAACCAACACCTGTTGACATACGTAAATCACCAAGTTTAACGCTTGAAGTTTTCTCATAGATATTGCCAACATCTATAAAGGCGCTGATTCGCATATTTTCACTATTTTCAAAGAAAAAAGCAGGAGCTATGATATTTGCACTTCCAAGAATCGACAGCTCTCCACCCTTGGCGGAATTGTTAGGATAAAGAGGTCCAAGTGTTTTATTTCCGAATCCTCTTACGGAGCCAGAACCACCACCAAAATAGCGTTTATAGAAAGGCAGTTCTTTTCCACTATAACCTTTAGCAAGACCTATATCACCTGTAAGCTTTAAAGTCAGATCGCTACTTAATGGCTGGTAACTTTTATGATTGGCATTTATATTAAAGTAACGATAATCTCCTAACGGGGTTGCTACACCAATCCCAAGAGAATTACTTTTTCCTTCAGTTGGATACAAGTAGTCATTCAGAGTATTCTCATTCCAATCGACACTTAATTTAACTTCATCTCTACTTGAAGTGGCACACTGACTAGGTTCATAGCCTGAAGCTGAAAAACTGGAGCCACATGAAATATCATGTTTGGAGTATTCAAGTTTACTATTAAGTCTCGTATCATTAGTCAGGGGAACGCCGTAACCTAAACTAAACCCTTTTGAGTTTATATTATAGGAATCTTTCATGACATCGTCATCATCAAGCTTGCTTATATATGCACCATAACTTATGCTGTGATTGTCGTTATTGAAATAAGGATTTTCAAAATAAAAGCTAAGCTTATTAAAGGATTCTGAAATTTTCAAATCAGCATTGAAAGTGTTTCCTGAGCCAAAAATGTTTTTCTCAGTTATACCAGCTCCTAGAGAGAAACCGAAGTTGTTACTATGAGAAACGGATACACTTATGGTTCCAGTTTTGGTTTCTTCAAGAACAAAATTGAGATCAATTTTATCAGGCATGTTATCTACTTCAGAAGCACTCATTTGTACATTTGAAAAATAACCAAGCCGTCTCAATTTTATAACAGAATCTCTTAGAACACTTCGAGAATATAAACCGCCTTCAGAGATTCCAATTTCGCGACGGATGACTTCATCTTGGGTTCTTGTATTACCTGAAATTGTAATTCGATTTACATAAACTTTCTTGTTTAAAGAAATATTAAAATTGACATCAACGGTGTCCAAAAAATCTTTTGTTATTGGATTGATATTTGCGAACGCGTAGCCTTGATCAGTAAACACATCAGTAATCGTCTGGACATCACTGACTACTTCTTGAAAGTTGAATATATCACCAGTTTTGATTGTTAATAATTCTCTTAAGTCATCAGGAGTTTGGTTACCTAATTCACCTTGAAAAGAAACTTTTCCTAATTTGTATTGGATACCTTCTGATATTTGAATATCAATATATATTTTTTCTTTGTCTTCGCTAAGAGTTGAATTAAGACTATCAACCTTAAAATCTATATAGCCAGAATTAAAATAATAATTCTTCATCAATTCTAAGCTCTGATTTAATGCTAAATCTGTGTAGCGATTTTTATTTGTAAAGTAGTTAATTAGAATCATATCAGCTTCACCAATTGTGAACAAATCTAACAACTCTTTCTCGCTAAATTTGCTGGCTCCTGAAATATTTATAGAATCTATGGTAGCCCTATTTCCCTGATTGATTTCAATTTCTATTGCAGCCCTATTTTTTGCGTCAACTTCTATATTTTGTGTTATTTTAGCATTATAAAATCCAGCTTCATTGTATTGCCTATTTAGGTCTGCTACAAAGTCAGATATTTTCTTTTTATTGTAGAAGTCCCCCGTTGAAAGTTTATAACTTTGAATTAATTCATTAATTATAGAATCGTTGAGCAATTCACTTTCGTTTGAGAAATCCAGCCAATTACTCCAATTTTTATCAGGGCCAGTTTTAACATTAATATATTGAATAGTAGGGTTTTCTATAAAGGTAATTATCAGATTACCATTATTATTCTCAACATTAATATCAGAAAAGAAATCAGTATTAAAAAGAGCTCTAATTATTCTATTTGAAGTTTGTTCGTTATGTTGATCACCAATTTTGACTGGTAAAAGTGATAATACGGAGCTATCTGAAATAACTTTAAGTCCAACCAAATCAATTTTATTTATGGGATTTGCAAAACCTTGTAATGAAAACAATAAAGAGACAAAACAGATAAACTTAATAATATTATTTTTCATGATACTTTGCCTCGAGTGGTCAAATTTTTAGCTCCCTCATGTTACTATTACTAATAGTGAGTAAAAATCTAATTTTAACAAAATTATTTGCCAGATTGTCAAACTAACATGCAATAACTTAAATAAAAATTTTTAGTATGATTATTAAAACTAAAACTCTTATATGACAACCTTGTGGTAATTTATATTTTGTTTTTCATTAACTTGTTGACAATAGTCTGACCATAGTTGGTCATGGTTAATAGCAAGATGGTGGAGATAGTTCCATGAGTATAATCCAGTAGAGTGACCATCACTATAGTGGATTGCAATTGCGTAATTACCTGTAGGTTGAAGTTTTTCTATTTCAATATCTTGTTTGTTAATTTGTAAGACTTCTTGTCCTGGCCCATGACCTCGAACTTCTGCAGAAGGGGAATAGACGCGTAAAAATTCACTCGACATAGAATACTCAACCTCATCAAAGGTGATGGTAAGCTGTTTTTTATCTTTACTTAGCCTTATGTCACTTGGAGTTATCATGATTTCAATATATTCATTTAAATAATTTTAGCATATCGGTATTTTAATAAAACGTATTAGACATAAGGTTAAAATGGCGAAATGATTTATTTTACGAAAATGCAAGGCTTGGGAAACGATTTTATTGTCATTAATAATATCGAGGGTGATGTCAGTTTATCTACAGAAGAAATTCGTCAACTATCAGACCGTCGCTTTGGGATTGGTTTTGATCAGTTGTTAATGGTAGAAAGTGCGAGTACTGAAGGCGTAGATTTTCGTTATGTGATTTTTAATGCCGATGGGTCTGAAGCTAACCAATGTGGAAATGGAGCTAGATGTTTAGCTCTTTATCTGCAAAAAAAGAGTCTTACAAATAACAAAACAATTACTGTGGAAACCAACTCAGGTAACTTAGTTTTAACCTTCAATAAAGATAACTCCGTTTGTGTTAGTATGGGGGAGCCAAATTTTATTCCTTCTGAAATTCCATTTATTACCCAATCCCAGACTATTGAATACTCCCTTGAAGGCCAAACAATGGGAGTCTTGTCAATTGGAAATCCTCATGCAGTAATAAATATGAAGAATATAGATGGCGAAGGTATTAAGGCAATTGCAGCTAAATTACAAAATTCAGATTACTTTCCAAAAAGTGTAAATGTAGGTTTTATGCAAATTATTGAAAAAAATAAAATTAATCTTCGTGTTATTGAAAGGGGAGTTGGAGAAACCTTGGCTTGTGGTTCTGGAGCATGTGCCGCAGTAATCCATGGTATTCAACTTGGACTCCTCGAAAACAAGGTCGAAGTACATTTAAAAGGTGGAAACGCATTAGTTGAATATAATGGCAAAACGGTTTACCTTTGTGGCCCGGGAGAGTTTGTTTATGAAGGCGCGGTTAACCTTAGGAGTGCTATATCTTAGTCGCCCTCGATAGACTTTTGAGAAATCAAACTTCTATCAGCTAATCTAAAAGCGCTAAGTTTCTCCCCCCAAATACAACCATGATCCATCGGATAAACGTGTTCTATATTAAAACCTTTTAGGGTTGACCAGTGTCCAAAAAAGATATCCTTATCTTTTAATTTTCGGTTAGCATGAAGGAACCAAGCCTTAAAACCTTCAGGAGCTTTATCAATATTCATTTTGTGATTAAATTCAAGTTCTCCATTTCTTTTACAAAATCTCATCCTCATTAAAGCGTTTATTGTATAACGGCATTTTTCTTCGTTATTTAACTTATCTGAATATTTTGATGGTTCGTTATCATACATTTTGGAAAGAAATTTTGCTGGATTGTTAACTTGAAGCTGTTGATGAACTAATTCTGCATTCTGAACAGCATCGGAAATGTTCCACTGAGGTGGAATTCCAGCGTGTACTAGAATGGCACCTTGATGTTCAAGAATCAATGGTCTAGTAAGAAGATAGTCAAGCAGAATGAACTTATCTGTAGCATTCAAAATATCTGAAAAAGTATCTTTAAGGTTGGGTTTTTGAGAGGTTAAAGCACAAACCAATAAATGAAAATCATGGTTACCTAGAACCACATTTGCATTTTCTCTTAGTGAATAGATAAAACGAAGAGTTTTAAGAGATTTGTTACCTCGGTTGACTACATCTCCTAAGAAAAATAATCGGTCTCTATCTTCATTAAAATTAATTTTTTTGAGGAGTTTTTGAAGCGTATCATAGCAGCCCTGAACATCGCCAATGATGTAGTCCATGGAGTGCTCTAGTGAAGCGTATAAGGCTCGCTAAGAGAGAATTCTGGAATGACAGCTTCAAAGCGCTGACCTTGGTCATTAATCATTCCATAAGAACCTTTCATAGAACCAGTTTCAGTATTGATTATTGCACCAGAACTGTACTCAAAGCTTTCACCAGGAGAAAGGTAGGGTTGTTGACCAACAACTCCTTCACCGACAACTTCTTCTACCTGACCTGTCTCATCTTGGATGAGCCAGCGACGAGTTCTAAGTTGTGCACCAGTTTCGCCATGATTAGTTATAGTAATCGTATAAGCAAAGGCATATTGACTTCCTAGAATATTAGATTGATTAGGAAGGTAAGTTACTTCTACATTTACTTCAATTTTGTTTTTCATAATCTTTCATGAGGGTTGTAAAGTTTTCAACGCTCAACATTTCAGCTCTTTGAGACAAATCAATCTCAGTTTCTTCTTGGTTTAGGATTGATTTTAAACAATTTTTTAGTGTTTTTCTTCTTTGTGAGAAGGAAACTTTGACAATTTTTTCTAAGAGTTTAGTATTCTCGGTAAGAGGTTCAGCCCTAGTTTTCAGGTAGAGTATAGCAGATTCAATTTTTGGTTTTGGATCAAACGAGTCCTTAGGTACTGTAAACATTGACTCAACCTCGAAAAAGGTTTGCATCATAACGCTTAGTCGACCATAAGTTTTGCTACCATGCTTAGCAACAATTCTATCTACTACTTCTTTCTGAAGCATAAAGGTCATATCAATGATTTGATTTTTTTCTGATAACAGGCGAAATAATAACGGTGAGGAGATATTGTATGGAACGTTACCAACAATTCTTAAATTATTTGAAATTACGCCATAATCAAATTTAAGAGCATCTGCTTCATAAATTATTAGCTTTTCTTGTTTCTTTGATTTTAATAGTGAAATCAAATCTCGATCAATTTCAATTACACTCAGAAGGTCTAAGTGTTCAAGTAAAGGGAAAGTCAGTGCACCCTTGCCTGGACCAATTTCAACAATATTGTCATTTTTTTTTGGTGAGATTGTCGCAACGATTCTGTTAACGATTTGATCATCAATTAGGAAATTTTGACCAAAACGCTTTCTAGCTTGGTGTGACATTATCTTTTAGTGTTTTGAAGTAAGATAGTGCCGTTTTAAAGCTGCCTAAACTAATATTGCCGCTACCTGCAAGCTCTATAGCTGTTCCGTGGTCTACAGAGGTGCGAAAAAATGGAAGACCTAGAGTTATATTAGCAGCCTTTTTAAAGCCTTTGGATTTCAATACAGGTAAGCCCTGGTCATGATACATTGCAAGGACTACGTCTACATTTTTTAATGATTCATGGGTAAATGCCGTATCTGCAGGAACTGGTCCTGCTAAATCATATCCGACTTTTTTCAACTCTTTAATGACAGGAGCTATTGTTGTTTTTTCTTCGTTTCCAAGGTAGCCATTTTCACCTGCATGTGGATTTAAGCCACAAACTAGAATTTTTGGTTTTTTGATACCAAAATATTTAAAATCATTTTGAACGATAGAAATCACTTGTATTAGGGATTCTCGAGTTATATTCTTAGAAACCTCTGTAAGAGGAATGTGAGTAGTTGCAAGGGCTACTTTTAACTGATCAGTAGCGAGAAGCATCACTGTCTTGCTGGTTTCGGTTAATTCAGCGAGAAATTCTGTGTGCCCAGTAAATTCTATACCAGATTCGTTGATTACACCTTTATTCACAGGACCCGTTAAGAGTCCATCACAGTCTCCACTCAGGCAGTCTTTTGTAGCGTATTGTATGGTCTCCAATACATAGTTTGCGTTATCTGGATCAAGTCTTCCAGGAATCACCTTATTGATTGTTTTAATTGGGTAGATGCTTAACTCAGATGCATTTTTAGAATCTGACTCCTTCAGAGTAATTGGTAAATTTAGTTTATTGGCCCTATCAATTAAGACGTCTGGATCACAATACACCAATAGATTTTCTTTTTGCTCTTTCTGAGCATAGATTATCGCTATGTCAGGACCAATACCGGAAGGCTCCCCAGGGGTAAATGCTATAGGCATATTATGAATAGATTAAGTTAATTACAACTATTATAATTAATTTAACTTAGATGACGTATATACAGTTAGCGTTGCAACGAGACCTGACAAAACCATTCCCCATAAAATATCAGTGATTACAATCTTTAAACTTAAAATATTTAAAGTAGCATAAACTGTTAGGTCGTAGGTGCCATAAGTTACCAAACCATAGAAGGCTCCAATCTTGAATATATTAAGAAGTGAACTGCCTTGGTTAGGGTTGATAACAAAGAAAATTAAACCCAGCAGAAATATTATGTAAAACAAAACTGCAGGGATTACCTTCAGTTCCATAAGCTCCGCGAGCTCTTGTTTGTATAAGGGCATCGCCACATAATTAATCCAAGCAAAATCAATGATGCAAAAGAATATAAGAGCAATAGCAAATGTTTTAATCATTAAATAATATCAATAATCAATATGATAACTTTCGTCGTCACAATATTTCATTTTAGTTAATCAGCTTTCCTTGGGCTTGCAGGTCTGCATGGTAGGATGATCTTACCATGGGACCACTAGCAACTTGGCTAAATCCAAGATTGTCAGCAATTTCTTTGTATTGTTGAAACTGTTCTGGTGTTATATATTCCTCTACTGCTAAGTGATGTCGACTAGGCTGCAAATATTGACCTAAAGTTAACATCTCAACTTGGTGCAATCTGAGATCCTTCAAAACATTAATAACTTGCTGTTGTGTTTCACCAACACCGAGCATTAGGCCTGACTTTGTTTTGACTTGAGGATGTTTATCTTTAAACTTATTCAGAAGTTGAAGTGAGTGCTGATAGTCAGCACCAGGTCGAACTTTTGGATAAAGACTAGGAATAGTTTCAAGATTGTGATTGAAAACATCTGGTGGGCAGTCACTAAATGTCTCTAGTGCTTTTGCCATTCGCCCCCGGAAGTCGGGTGTTAAAATTTCAATTTTAATCTTAGGTGTGATCGACCTAATGGCGTCAATGCATGCTTTAAAATGAGCAGCACCACCATCTCTGAGGTCGTCTCGATCGACCGAAGTAATGACAACATATTTGAGCGACATTTTTGCAATAGTTTTGGCAAGTTGAAGAGGTTCATTGATGTCCAACGGTTTCGGTCTTCCATGAGCTACATCACAAAAAGGGCAACGTCTTGTACATATTTGCCCCATAATCATGAACGTTGCCGTTCCATGACTAAAGCATTCGTTGAGGTTAGGGCATTGTGCTTCTTCACAAACAGTAAAAAGATTTTGTTCTCTGAGAGTATTTTTTAGTTGATTAACCTTTTGCGAGCTAGAGAGTCTTATGCGTATCCAATCAGGTTTTTTTAATGGCTCACGTTCGAAGTCTGGCTTGATTTTGAGTCGACTAGTTTTAGACTCACCTTTTAGTGCTTTGATTTCAAGCTCTTGTAACATATTTAATTAAATGCTGTAATGGTTAATGTTGAATGTCAGAAGTACTGAAGCATTATCCATTAGATTTTGCATTTGTGTGACTTTTAGATCACTTTAATAATTTAACTGAATTTACAAGCAACCCATTTTTATACGAACATATAAAATACTATACAGTGTGAATCGAAGTTCCGTCCAACAAGTAATCACTAACCTGATTAGCCGCCATTTCAGCAACTACAATCGATGCTTCGGCAGTTGAGGCAGCAATGTGAGGAGTTAAAATCGCTTTAGGGTTGTTAAATAAAACGTTTTCTTTAGCAGGCTCAGTTGAGTATACGTCTATTGCCGCACCAGCAACCAAGCCTTCATTTAAGGCGTCATTTAAGTCACTTTCATCAACAATATTACCACGTGCTGCATTGATGATTAAAGCTGAAGGCTTAATCATTGCATAGTGTTCTTGACTAAGTAAAGGTTTACCATCGGCAGCTGCTTTACCATGGAAACTAATAATGTCACTTGTGCTAATTAGTTCATCAAAGCTAACATTTTTTACATGTGGAAAATCTGCTTGTCTCGATTCTAATGATTTAGAAAAAACCAAAACATTAACATCAAAGCCTTTAACCAAATTACTCAGTCTAGCTCCCACATTTCCGAAACCAACGATACCAAGAGTCTTTTTGGAAAGTTCATTGCCTTTAATGGTTTTTTTCTGCCATTCACCTCTATGCGTTGTTTCATCTGCAAAAGGAATTTTTCTTAATGCCGCCATAATTAAGGCAAACGCATGTTCTGCAGTTGCATTGGTGTTGCCACCTGGTGTGTTCATTACCACCACACCGTTTTCTTTTGCTGTCACTAGATCGATATTGTCTACACCTGCGCCAGCTCTGGCGATGGCCTTTAGTTTTGTAGCAGCCTCAAGAATATTTTTTGTTACTTTAGTAGCTGATCTAACAAGAAGGCCATTATATTCAGGAATGATTTTAATCAGCTCTTCTTCTGATAAACCTGTTATTACATCTACTGAAATATTTCTTTCCTTAAATATTTGCTCTGCAACGTTGCTCATTGCATCTGAAATAAGAACTTTAAACATAATTTGCCTTCACTTGGTGATAAGCCCAATCTATCCATGGAAGTAGTTTCTTTATATCATCAGGCTCTACTGTACTACCACCCCAAACTCTAAAGGATGGAGGTGCTTTTGCGTAAGAATTAATATCAAAAGCTACTTTTTCTTTCATTAATAAAGCAATTATCTCTTTCATTATTTCCTTTTGTTGTTTTTCATCCTTTTCAAGAAACCAACTTTCATTAATTTTAAAGGTAATGCTTGTATTGGATCTTAAATCTGGATCTTTGGATAAAAATTCCACCCAACTTGTTTCATTTATCCAATTATCTATATTGTTAAATGATTCTTCCGATCTTTTAATTAAAGCTTGAAGACCGCCAATATCATCAGCCCAATTTAATACATCAATAGCATCTTCAACGCAAAGCATTGATGGGGTATTAATAGTGCTACCCTCAAAAATTCCTGATATAAATTTCTTTTTAGATGCCATTCTAAAAACTTTAGGTACAGGCCATGTTGGTTGATGACTTTCTAGTCTTTCAACTGCTCTTGGAGATAATGCAATCATTCCGTGTGCAGCCTCTCCGCCGAGAGCTTTTTGCCATGACCAAGTTATAACATCACATTTTTTATAATCGATAGGCATTGCAAAAACAGCAGAAGTGGCATCACATATTGTAATACCCTCTCTATTGTCAGGTATCCAGTCACCATTAGGGACTTTAATCCCTGAAGTAGTTCCATTCCATGTAAAAATTACATCTCTAGAAAAATCAACTTTACTTAAATCTGGCAATTCGCCATAAGGCGCCAAATGAATGTTTTTGTCTTCAATTTTCAATTCATCTACGACGTCTAAAAGCCAATCTCTACCAAAATTTTCCCAAGCAAGAATATCAACACCTCTATTGCCGAGCAAACACCACATTGCTGCCTCTAGTGCTCCAGTGTCAGAACCTGGCATAATGCCCACGTAATAGTTTTCAGGTAGGCCAAGTATTGTCTTAGACTTATTAATTACTTCTTTTAATTTATCTTTACATTTTGGAGTCCTATGAGACCTACCTAATAAAGCCCCCTCTAAATTATTTATTGACCAATTAGGTCTTTTTGAACATGGCCCACTTGAAAAATTAGGGTTACTTGGTCTGATATCTGGCAAATTCATTAGTCAATTCTCCTGGTTAAATTCATATACAACTAAGCCGTCCAAAGGTTTAGGATCGAACCATGTTGATTTAGGCGGCATAGTTAACTTATTATCCGCCACTCTCATAACATCTTTAATATGTGAAGGAAAGATTGAAAATGCTACACTGTTATAATTTTCATTTACTTTTTTTTCTAGAGCAGTTAATCCATGACAGCCTGCAATAAATCTAATCCTCTCATCATTATTAATATCCTTGATACCGAGTATAGGTATTAGGCAAAAATTATTTATTATGTTAATATCCAATAAAGATAAAATATCATTTTCATCAAGAATATTCCCGATAAACTCTAGTGAATACCATTTACCATGATGATACATGCCAAATTGTCTATTGGTTTTGGGCTTAAAAGCGGAATCACTGAGTGTAATTTTGAAATTTTCTTTGAGCTTATTTAAAAAATCAGTTTTTGAAAGACCATTCAAATCTTTAATCACTCTATTGTAATCATATATTTTTGACTGTTCTGCTGGAAAGGCTGCTATCATAACACCCTCACAATTTCTGTTTTGCTTGCTTTGAACCCCATATTTTTTGTAATTTTGAGAGATTATATTCATAGCTCCCATCCTATGATGGCCATCTGCAATATATAAAGAGTTTATAGATCTTAGTTGTTTAGACATTATTTCAATATCTTTAGAATCACTTATACACCATAGTTTGTGAATAGAATGATCAAAAGATTTAAAGTCATAATGGGGTTCTAACGAAGTAAAACTTTCTAATAATTCATTAATATTTTTATCATCTGGGTAAGACATATAAATAGGACCGATTTGGGTTTCAATGTTAATCATTTGGTCAGCTCTTTCATTCATTCTTTTTGCTAACGTATTCTCATGACCTTTAATCTTATGGCATAAAAAATCATCAATATTGGCTAAAGCTAGAAATCCTAACTGAGTATGATCTTCTTGCGAAATCTGATAAATATAAAAAGACAATCTATCATCTTGTTTTATAATTTCATTTTTTTTCATTTCATTGAAATGATTTTTGGCGGCAAGCAGGGTTTCAGATTCTTTCACTTGTCCAACGGGATTTAAAACTTTTAAATAATTCCAGTAATTTTTATTGGATATTGAATCAATATTTTCTTCGGACAAGTGATCTGTTGAGGGAGCTATAATATTTATAGCTTCCTCATTAAATGGTCTAGTTCCTTTGAATGGCTTTAGTGAAACCATAATTTGATGTCTCTCTTTTTCTCCATCTGTATTTATACCTTGATAGCGGCTAAAGTACATTAATAAAATTCAATAGTACCCTCAATTATATTTTATTAAATTAGCCTTTTAAGTCTTTAATTTTGAGTTTTTGCTAATGAGTCAATTAAATGCTCTGATAGTTCATGTTTAATATCAGAAATATTAAGGATATTATTCGTTAGATTACTCATCTGTGTAACCTTTAAATTACTGTATCCACAAGGGTTTATTAAAGTATAAGGAGAAAGATCCATATCAATATTTAGACTCAATCCATGATAAGTTCTTCCATGTTTCAATTTCAGACCTAAGGCAGCAATTTTAGAGTCATTTACATAAACTCCTGGAGCACCTTTTAAGGTATGTGCTGTAATGTCATAACTTGATAATAATTCAATTAATGACTGCTCAATCATAGAGACCATTTTTTTGATTCCTAAACCGAGTCTTTTTATATCTATTAGACAGTAGATTATTAATTGGCCTGGTGCGTGATAGGTGATTTGGCCGCCTCGATCTGATTGAACAATTGGAATTTGAGTTTCTTTAAGTAGATGTTTTGATTTTCCAGAAAGGCCTTGGGTGAAAACACTATTATGCTCAAGAGTCCAAAGCTCATCGAGAGTATTAGAATTCCTATTTTCAGTAAAAGATTTCATCTCTTCCCAAGTTTTTAGGTAATCCTGAAGGCCTTTTGAACGTAATTTAATCACAAGCTTATTATAAGAGGTATGACACTAATGGACAACTCTGAAGATCTTTATTTATGACATCCAGTTGTTGGCGACTTGTTGCAATAATTCGTACGGTCAAAGAGACATATTTACCCTTAGAACTATACTTAGTGGTAGTTTGATTTACATGTAATTTTCCTGTATGAGTTTCCACAATTTTGCAAACTGTTTTTTTAAATTCAGGCTGATTTTCACCAAAAATTTTAATTGGGTACTCACAGGGGAAATTGAAAATATCTTCTTTTGTATTCGTCACAATTGAAATTTTACCCATTAAACTTACTAATACTAGAATGATAAGAATAAAATGTTGTTAGTATTCATATTGTAAATTTCATTTTGAGGACTTAAATAATTATGATTCAAGACTTAACCCCTAAAGAATTTAGAGATTGTTTGGTAGATGATGAAGTTACTCTAGTTGATGTACGCGAGCAATGGGAGTTTGATATTTGTCAAATAAAAGGTGCTATTCTAATCCCCATGGGTGAGATTGCCAAGAGTTATGTCAATCTAAACAAGGATAATAAGATAGCTTTATATTGCCATAGTGGAATTCGTTCTATGCACGTAGCTGATTTTCTATTATCAAAAGGCTTTCAATCACTTGTAAATCTCCAAGGGGGTATCGATGCTTGGGCACAAGAAATTGATACTACGGTAGAAAGATATTAAGCGAACAATTGAATAGACTATAATCAAAAAAATTTCAACATTTTTAGCTTGTTTATTATGAATTATATTGAGCAAATGTTTGACCTCCAAAGGCAGCTAAATGACCACACTAATGGCGTTTTGTGGGTTGATGGCATTACCAAAGAAAACAGAAAGATTTCTTGGTACCGTTGCATCTATATGGAGGCTGCAGAGGCCATAGATTCATTCAATTGGAAGCATTGGAAGAGTATAAACACTGACCCGGATTGGTCTAATATAAAGGTAGAGTTAGTTGATATTTGGCATTTTATTATGTCTGAATTAATTCGATTAAAGGATGAAAATTACGCAAATAAATATTTGAAATTAAAACCACAAGGTGACTTTAATTCTGAAGTTCTGATCAATACATTAGAAAAAATTTTGAACCTCTCTGTTACCTCTAATATTGATCCCAAAATCAATAATATTCGTGATATCACGGATCTTTTTTTTACAGCAACATCACAAGTTGATATGGGTATTGAGGAGCTATACAAGCACTATGTTGTCAAGAACCAACTCAATACATTCAGACAACAACATGGATATAAAGATGGCTCTTACATTAAGTTATGGAATGCTGTTGAAGATAATGTTGTTGCATTTAACATCATGGATGAGAATCCCAGTATTTCTCCAAGTGGGCTCTATCAAAAACTCGAATTAAAGTATGCTCAGATTGACTAGGATCTATTACTTTTGAATTCTAAGGCAGATATCTCTTCAGTTAGATTAACAGAATATAGCCATGGAGCAGGATGTGGCTGTAAGATTTCACCTAAATTGCTAAATGAAATGCTTGGGCAGGCTCATGATCAAATTATTGATTCTAGCTTAATTGTAGGTAGCGAATCGAGAGATGATGCGGCGGTTTATGACCTTGGAGATGGTAATGCGTTAATCAGTACTACTGATTTTTTTATGCCAATCGTTGATGATCCTTACACCTTTGGTATGATTTCAGGATGCAATGCGCTTAGTGATATTTATGCTATGGGTGGTAAGCCGTTGATGGCTATAGCTATTTTCGGTTGGCCGATAGACAAGCTTCCTGCCGAAATTGGCGCTAAAGTCATTGAAGGGGGTAGGGCGATATGTAAAACAGCAGGAATTAGCCTTGCTGGAGGCCACAGCATTGATTCCCCTGAACCTATCTTTGGTTTATCCGTTTCTGGAATCGTCAAAATAGAACATTTAAAAAGAAATACTGGTGCTCAAATTGGAGATTCTATTTTTTTAACTAAGCCGCTAGGGCTGGGTATCTTGTCAACCGCACAAAAACAGAGAAAAGTTACTTCTAATGACTATCAGCAGGCTGTTGAACAGATGAGTCAATTAAATGACATTGGTTCCGAAATAGCTAAAATTTCTGGTGTTAATGCGATTACCGATGTTACTGGATTTGGTCTGGCAGGTCATCTTTTAGAAGTCTGTCAGGGTAGTAAAGTTGGGGCGACAGTTTGTTTTAATGATTTACCTTTATTATCAAATATTTATAGTTATATTGATAAAGGTTGTGTACCTGGAGGGACAAAAAGAAACTATGATAGTTATGGACATTTCCTTAATAATTTAAGCACACTTCAAAATACTGTTTTGTGTGATCCTCAAACTAATGGAGGTCTCTTAGTAACAGTTTCCGAAGAATCTTTAATTGATTTTCATGAACTCCTAAAAAGACACCAAATAAACCTTAAATCTATAGGAAAAATTATTGAACCTAATTCAAAAAAAGAGGTAGTTCATATAGAATGATTGATCGATTAGAGGTAGATAATTTTCAGCTGTTATTTGAAAACAATACACCATTAATGGATGTCCGTGCGCCAGTTGAATATAGTCGAGGATCTTTTCCAAGTTCTTTCAATGTCCCTTTAATGGTTGACAATGAGAGACATCTAGTTGGACGTAACTTCAAAAAAAACGGTCAACTTTCTGCAATAGAATTGGGACACCAATTAGTTAGTGGCAAGATAAAAAAACAAAGAATTGATAATTGGATGAACTTTATTAATCAAAACCCATCAGGAGTTCTTTATTGTTTTCGAGGAGGATTAAGGTCAGAAATTGTACAGAAATGGATTTTTGATTATTCAGGTATAAATTATCCTAGAGTTAAGGGCGGATATAAGGCTATGCGCCATTATCTTATGGAAGAATCCAACAGAATAACTAATAGTAAAAACTTTATAGTTATCGCTGGGCAGACGGGCTGTGGTAAAACTTTATTGCTGAATAAATTTGGTAATAATATTGACTTAGAAGGTTTAGCTAATCATCGAGGGTCCGCATTTGGAAATAATGTCAGTTCTCAACCAACACAAATAGATTTTGAAAATTCACTATCCATAGAACTGATTCAAAAACAGAAAAATAGCTTTTTATTGATTGAAGATGAAGGTAACAATATTGGAACTATATATTTACCTAGCTGCTTAAGAACTAGATCTGTTAAGTCGAATATAGTTGTTCTAACAGCAAATCTTGAGGAACGTGTAAAACTAAGCCTAAAAACATATGTCACTGATATGCTTGATAACTATTGTTCAGTTGATAGTAAAAATGGTTTTGAAAATTATGCTAATTATTGGAAAAATAGCCTTTATAAAATTAAAAAACGTTTAGGAACAGCTCGTTACAAAGAGCTCTTAAAGGTTCTTAACAATGCGATTCAAAAGCATCAAAATTTAAACGATCTGAGTGAATACGTTCCCCTTATTGAGTCACTTTTAGTGAGTTATTATGATCCAATGTACAACTACCAAATCAACAAAAAAAAGCACAGAATAATATTTCAGGGTGATTCCAAAGCTGTTTTTGAATACCTGAAAAAAACAGTTTAATCTTTGGTTGCGATTTTAATATCCGTTGTTGGTTTTGATTGGCAAGCAAGTATCTCTCCTTCTGCCAGTGGAACAAGACATTCCTGGTGAAGCACTTCACCATCTACCAATTTTAAAATACAGCTACCACAATGACCCTGCCTACAACTGTAGTTTATAAGCACATTGTGGGCTTCAAGTTCGGTTAAGATTGATTCATCACCAAAAACATAAAGCGACTCTGTCTTTCCATTAATATTGTCAACATCAATTATGAACATCTAATTATTGGCAACATTTATAACTTAAAGTCACTAAAGTCTTCATCCTCTGAGCTCATTGTGTTATCAATGGCACTTACTAAATAAGAGGTTATCTCTGTTTCTTGAGGTGCAACTTGAACAATGTCAGAATCTAGCCAGTGATTCATCCATGGAAGAGGGTTGGTATTTTCTTTAAAGATAGGTTTCATATTTAACGCTTCCATTCTTACATTGGTAATGTACTCTAGGTATTGTTTCAGTATTTCAGCATTTAGACCTATCATTGAACCGTCGCGGAACAAGTATTCCGCCCATTCCTTTTCTTGTTTAGCTGCATCTTTAAACATTTGTATTACTTCAGATTCACACTCTTTAGCGATTTTTTTCATGTCCGGGTCGTCCTTACCATCTCGCATTAAATTGATCATGTGCTGAGTACCTGTTAAATGCAAAGCTTCATCACGAGCAATTAATTTGATAATTTTTGCATTACCTTCCATAACTTTTCTCTCAGCAAAGGCAAACGAACAAGCAAAGCTCACATAAAAGCGGACTGCTTCTAAGATATTAACAGACATAATGGTTAAATAAAGAAGTCGCTTTAGGCCATATAGACTGACATCAAGTTTTTCATTATTAAATTCATGCTTGCCTTCACCATGAAGCAAGTAGGCTTGAGAATATTTAATGAGTTCATCATAGTTCTCAGAAACACTTGTAGCGCGTTGAATAATTTCATCGGTCTTCATTATTTCATCAAAAACCACACTTGGCTCATTCATTATCGCTCGAATGATATGTGTATAAGATCGAGAATGGATTGTCTCAGAAAATGACCAAGTTTCAATCCAGTTTTCCAATTCCGGCAGTGAAACTATGGGCAAAAAAGCAATGTTTGGTGAGCGACCTTGGACAGAGTCAAGCAAGATTTGGTACTGTAAATTAGAAATAAAAATATGCTTTTCATTGGGCCTTAATTTTGCAAAGTCTATCTTATCTTTAGAGACATCAATTTCTTCAGGGCGCCAAAAAAAAGAAAGCTGTTTTTCCGTAAGCTTTTCGAACATTTCAAATTTTTGCTGATCAAAACGCGCAACGTTAACTGAATCACCAAAAAACATCGGCTCAGTTAATGTATCGTTTATTTTTTGATTGAAGATACTATATGACATAATTCACTTTTAGAGCTTACAGACACCATCCTCGCAATCGTCATCGGTGGACTTATTGTTATTCTGATCATCGCTCGCACCATCTCTAGTTGTATGGTAATAAAGAGTCTTTATGCCATATTTATATGCCTTAAGAAGGTCCATTAAGAAAAGTTTCATTGGCACCTTACCCCCTTCAAATTGAGAGGGATCATAGTGAGTATTAGTAGAAATAGATTGATCTACAAATTTTTGCATAATGGCGCATAATTGCAGATAACCTTCATTGTCTTTAATGTCCCATAATAACTCATATTTTTTATGAAATTTCTCATATTCAGGTACAACTTGTTTTAATATTCCATCTTTAGATTGCTTGATAGAAACAAATCCTCTAGGAGGTTCAATTCCGTTAGTTGAATTAGAAATTTGAGATGAACTTTCACAAGGCATTAAGGCTGTTAGAGTAGAGTTTCTTAGGCCTGTAGCTTTAATATCTTTACGTAAAGATTCCCAGTCTAGATTTAGTTTAGTGCTACAAAACTTATCAATATCTTTTTTATAGCTATCGACAGGAAAAATACCTTTTGCATATTGTGTTTCAGAAAAAAGAGGGCATGCGCCAAAATCATTAGCTAATTTGTTTGAAGCTTTTAGGGAATAAAATTGAAGAGCTTCAAAGGTTTTATGAATCAATTCATTACCAGAGCCGTCAGAATACTTAGCATCATTTTTAGCCAAATAATAAGCTAAATTAGTCACTCCAATACCCAGAGTACGGCGATTCTTGCTCGCTAACTCAGCCGCTTTAATAGGATAATCTTGATAGTCTAGCAAAGAGTCCAGTGATCGTACAATAATTTCAGTAATGTCCTCTAATTCATCCAAACTCTCTAATGCACCTAGGTTAACAGCTGAAAGAGTACAAAGTGCCACTTCACCATTTTCATCCTGCACAGAAAAAAGTGGTTTAGTGGGCAGAGTAATTTCCATACATAGATTAGATTGTTTAATAGGAGCAAGGTTGGCATCAAAAGCACCATGTGTATTACAATGGTCTACGTTCTGAAGATAGATACGACCAGTATTAGCTCGTTCTTTCATAAATTTAGAAAATAAGTCCCTAGCCTTTATCTTTTCTTTTCTAATAGTTTTATCTTTCTCATACTTTTCATAAAGTTTTTTAAATTTAATTTGATCAGCAAAGAATGCATCATACAAACCTGGAACATCATTTGGAGAAAATAGAGTTATATCGCCATCAGCTAAAAAACGTTGATACATTAAACCGTTAAACTGCACTCCGTAATCTAGATGCCTAATCCTATTTTCATCAGTACCGGTATTGTTTTTTAGTACCAATAAACCTTCTACTTCTAGGTGCCACAATGGGTAGAAGAGGGTAGCTGCTCCTCCTCTAACTCCTCCTTGTGAGCAAGATTTGACAGCTGTATGAAAATGCTTAAAAAAAGGTATACAGCCAGTATGAGTAGCCTCGCCTCCTCTTATAGGACTACCAAGTGCACGAATTCTACCACCATTAATGCCTATTCCAGCGCGCTGAGAAACATATTTAACAATAGCTCCTGAAGAAGCACTAATTGAATCAAGATCATCATCAGTTTCTATCAAAACACAAGAAGAGAATTGTCGAGTAGGTGTGCGAACACCAGCCATTATTGGCGTTGGTAATGAGATTTTAAACGTAGAGGTAGCTTCATAAAAACGCTTTACAATGTCTAGTCTTGCTTTTCCTTTATAGTCTTGAAAGAGACACATTCCAGCTAACATGTAGAGAAATTGCGGAGATTCAAAAATTTCTCCAGTTACACGATTTTGAACTAAATATTTACCTTCTAATTGTTTGACAGCAGCATAGGAAAAATTCATATCACGCCAATGATCAATATAATTGTCAAGCTCTTTAAACTCAGTTTTGTTATATTTTTTTAAAATATCTTTATCATAAATACCCAAATCAGTAAGATTTATTACGTGGTGAATAAGTGATGGTGGAGTAAAGGATTTAAATGCTTTTTTTCTTAAATGAAATATTGCAAGTCTTGCTGCTAGATATTGATAATCTGGAACTTCTGTTGAAATTAAATCAGCTGCGGATTTAATAATTGTTTCGTGAATGTCTTCAGTTTTAATGCCATCAAAAAACGCTATTTGAGAGTTGATTTCAACTTGAGAAACTGAAATATTTTCTAGATCTTGTGAAGCCCAATGTACAACACGGTGAATTTTTTCGAGATCAATAGATTCTCTTGTTCCATCCCTTTTGATTACTTGTATATCTTGATCTATTTTTCTTTCTTTAATTGCTTGTATATCTTGCTCCAAACTCCTCTCCTAGTTGGGTACTACATTTAGTGTTTCCGTCAGTTAATATACACTAAATATAGTATATATTTAAAATAGATGCAATAACAAAATTTAAAAAGAAATCTAAAAACTAATTAAGAGATTGAAAAGAAAGGAAAAATAATAATAAAAAATATAAAAAAATTATGAAAAAAGGAGTATTAATATAAAAAGAAAGTTGATGGATTTAAATTCTAAATCGTGAAATGAAAATACCAGAAATAATTAGTAATAAAGCAAGTATATTATGCCAAAGAATTGACTCACCTAGAACAAAAGCACCAAGAAAAAAAGCAACAACTGGTATAAGATAATTAATATTTGAAAGAAAGGTAGCGCCTGCGCTATTGACAATATTAAAGTAAATTACCAACGCTATAGCTGTGGGAAATATCCCTAGCAATAACATACTAAAACCACTAATTAGGGAAAGGTCGACAAATTTAAAATAAAAAATATCAGGCCAAATTAAAAAAGAAATAACACTAGCTAGGATAAGAACACAAGAACTAGATACAAGAGGATCATAAGAAGGCAGACGAGTTGCAAAAATAGTGTTTACAGCATAAGAACAAGCGGCTGCAAGTACTAGCAATATTCCAAAAACAGTATTACTATTGTCATTTAGAGTGGGGCCTAAAATAAAAATAACACCTGAAATACCTAATACAAAGCCAATGATTTTGTAACGGTTCAATTTGTCATTAGGTATAAAAAAGTGAGCTAATATTAAAGTAGCTAAAGGCATAACTGCCATAAGTAAGCCAGCCATACCTGACGAAATGTTTACCTGTCCCTTGGCTATAAGAATATATGGAAAGACATTGCCAATAACTGCGAAAATACTGAAATGAAGCCAGGGGAGTAGGGAACTAGGCAATGATTTACCATTAAAAAAAGCAATACAAACCATCACCAAAGAACCAATAAGAAGCCTATAACCAACAATTTGCTCTGGCGAAAAAGACAAAAGACTACGATTAATCAGAAGAAATGATGATCCCCAAATCAAAATTAATAAAGATAAAAGTAAATAGTTTTGTTGATTTGTATTCAATTTAATGCATTCCGGGACTAAGTAAGTAAATTAAATAAACTAACTTATAAAAAAGAGGGACTAAGGAGAACATTATCCATTGAATATGATATTTAACAATAGGGTAGTGAAATATAAATGTTAAAAATATGACTTATAACAATAATCATAATATATTTAACATAATATAAATTATGCGAAAAGAATAATAAAAATATTAGATAAAATACTAAAAAAAAGACTTAAACATAGATAAAAACTAGAAAAAACAAAGAGTTATAAGTTGAGCTCGAAATTTTCGATTTAAGGCAATATTATTAGTTAGAATAGGGTTTGGTAAAGAAAAATTACAAAAGAAAGAATAAAAGGAAATATGAAAGTAGTTCTTAAATTTGATACAAATTTTTCTTAAAAAGAGGTAATTAAGTTCTTTTAAGACTAGGACTTGATCCTGGGCCTTACAAATTTACTTGTTAATCTGTATTTTTGAGTTGGACTTTTAGGTTTATTAGGATTTGTAAGTTCAAAGAAGCCATTTTCAATTAATGGGTTAATAATTGTATTTTTAAATTTTGATTTATTTGTTCTATTAAGAATTTTCATAAGTTCAATTGCACTACTCTCACTTTTACAATTCTTCAATATTTGAAGATGATCTCTACTTAGTCCCTGCTTAGTCCCGAATATTAAATTATCCTTTTCATTATCATAAATAAAGGATAGCTGTTCAACCTCTCGACCGATCTTTTGACTTCTCTTGATTTCTTTTGTCCAGTCATCTGATTGTTTGATTACTGGCTCTTCTATTGACTCTTCTTTTTTTAAGAACTTAAACATTCGTTATAGTGGATATTATTAATGTTTGAGCGAATTATATAGCTGATTGCTTGTTTTTGCTATGCATTATTGGTTTGAATTAACAATAATTAGATTTTTTGCAGTTTTTTACTATCAAATATAGTGATTTTTTTTAATTTTTTTTTATTCGTCGTGCGTAAGTATTTGACTTAAAAACAGCTGTAAACGATCTGACTCTGGATTCTTAAAGAAGTTTATAGGGTCATTTTCCTCAACTATTTGCCCTTCATCCATAAATATAATACGATTTGCCATTTTCCTTGCAAAGCCCATCTCATGGGTGACACAGATCATAGTGATGCCCCCTTTTGCCAGTTCGACCATTACATCTAATACTTCAGAGATCATTTCGGGGTCTAGAGCCGATGTTGGTTCGTCAAATAGCATTATTTTAGGTGATGTACACAATGATCTTGCTATTGCAACCCTTTGTTGTTGCCCTCCACTCAATTGATTCGGGTATTTTTCAGCTTGCTCTTTTATATCAACCCTTTCTAGGAATTTTAGTGCCTTCTCTCTAGCCTCTTCTTTGGTTTCATTGTGAACCCATATAGGTGCTAGAGTTAGATTGTCTACAATTGTTAGATGGGGAAATAGATTAAAGTGCTGAAATACCATGGCCACTTCACTTCTAATTTTTCTTATTTTTTGTGCGTCGTCTGTTAGTTCTGTACCAGAAACTACTATATTTCCTTCTTGGAACTTTTCAAGGAAATTAACGCACCTTATAAGTGTTGATTTTCCGCTACCTGAAGGCCCACAGACAACAATTATTTCACCCTCTTTAACATTCATATTGATGTTTTTTAGTGCATGAAAGTCGCCATACCATTTGTTTAATTCGCTTATTTCAATAATATTAGATTTGTTGTTTTCTGTTTCCATTTTTATTACCTTTGTTAATCTTTATTTTCAGTGTTAAAGCGTATCTCTAGCTTTCTTGAGTAGCGAGACATTGAGTATAATATCACCCAAAATACTATTGTAACAAATACATAACCTTCCGTCTCTCTTCCCAACCAGTAAATGTCTTGACTCGTCATGTTTACCATTGCAAGCATATCCATCAAGCCAATGATGAGTACCAATGTTGTGTCCTTAAATAAGGAGATTGATGATCCGACAATGTTTGGTATCGAAATTTTCAGTGCTTGAGGCAAAATAATGAGCGCATTTTTTTGGAAATAACTCAGTCCAACGGCATCAGCGGCTTCATACTGACCTTTTGGAATTGCCTGGAGGCCTCCTCGTACAACTTCTGCAAAATAAGCAGCCTGGAAAAGCGCTATTCCGATTAAGGCTCGCAAAAGTTTATCGAAATTGGTGCCTGACTCAAGAAATAACGGAAGCACAAATGAAGCCATAAATAGAATTGTAATAAGTGGAACTGCGCGAATAAATTCAATAAAAAGTGTTGAAAAGAGCTTAATTACTCTTAAGTCAGACTGCCTTCCAAGCGCTAATACCACTCCTATCGGGAAAGAAATAAGAATTCCAACGGAAGCGATTATAAGAGTCAGCAGCAAACCGCCCCATTGATGCGTCTCAACAACCGGCAATAGACCAAAACCACCAGCAATTAAAATATATGAAACAATAGGATAAGTTATTACCATTGACAGAATGATTCTGTTTTTGTATTTGTAGTTTCGAACTAAACGTACAATCAGAATGAACAGTGCTGTTAAACCATAAAATACATCTGGACGCCAGACCTCTTCACGCGGATAAAAGCCATATATAAACATGTATATTTTTTCGTAAATAAATGGCCAACAGGCGGCCTCTTTACCACAACTATCATTGTCAGCCATGACTTCACTAAACTTAATATCAAATCCAAGGATATTGACAGTACCAAAATTAAAGTTAGCGCTCAAGAACATCCAATCCAATAATGGTGGAATTGAAATGTAAAGCAAATAAAGTGACGCAACCGTTAGAAGCCCATTTATCCACGAGGAAAAGAGATTAGTTCGAAGCCATACAATTGCACCAATTTGTGATATTGGTGGTTTTCTAGTTGATTGTAGTTCGTTTACTGCCATAATTAGCGTTCTGGGATAGCCATTCTTTTGTTAACGATATTCAATAATAATGAAATACAAAGCGAGATGAATAGATACACTAGCATTGCCATTCCAAGAATTTCAACTGCTTGTCCTACCTGGTTTAAAACAGTACCACCAAAGGCTCCCATTAGTTCAGGGTAGCCAATAGCTGTCGCCAGTGAGGAATTCTTAGTTAAGTTAAGGTACTGATTGATTGTAGGCGGTATTGCAACTCTTAATGCCTGCGGTAGTATGATTAATTTAAGTGATTGTGTTTGAGTTAGCCCAATAGCCGCTGCAGCCTCTTTTTGACCCTTGTCGACAGCTTCAATGCCTGATCTGATTGCCTCTGCTATATAGGTTGCTGTATAAACACTGAGAGCAAATGTGAGTGCTATGAATTCAGGCACAATTTGCATACCCCCTTTTAGGTTAAATTTACCCAATACTGCAAAATCAAAATGTAGCGGCGATCCAAGTAGTAAGAAGAAAATTGCTGGGAGTCCGAAAATAAGCAACGTAGAATAGCCTAATGTTCTGGTGTACACACCCGTTTCATCGTGCTTTTTCTTAAAGTAGCGTTTCATAACAACAGTCAAAATAATGCCTACTAAAAAGGCTATTATTACTAATGTAAAGCCACTTTCTAAAACGGGTTTAGGTAAGTAAAGGCCGCGCTGATTAAGAAAGGCCATTTCAAAAAAAGAGAAGCTCTTTTTTGGGTGTGGGAAAATGTTTATGAAGATGTTATACCAAAAGAAAATTTGTAGAAGTACAGGAATGTTTCTGAAAAGCTCTATATAGCCCCCTGCAAGCTTAGCTACCAAGTAGTTATTTGAAAGTCTGGCAATACCAATAAAAAGACCAAGTACGGTTGCGAGAATTATGCCAACAAATGCAACAACTAAAGTATTTATGAGGCCAACATAAAAAACAGTTAGATTGCTTGACTCCGGCGTATAGTCTTGCAAATAATTACCCAGAAATGGAAGAATATCAAAGCCTGCCCTATTCTTTAAAAAAGAGAAACCTGTATGGATTCCTCTCGCTTCGATATTGTCAAATAAATTACCAATTATTGTATAAAACAGGCCAGCAATTAGTAGAAAAGTAGCGACCTGAAAGAAAAATGCTCTTACCTCGTTGTTATACAACAATTCGCTAAATGTTAAGTTTTTGACTTGAGATAAAATGTTTTGTTGTTTCATGAATCTAGAAGCAATACAAGAAAAATAGAAATGAATTCTATATTTTATTAAATTAAATTCAATAGAATAAAAAAAATTATTCTTTGGGTTAAAAAAAACCAGCCTGCTAAGTATAGCAGGCTGGTTTATTAAAGGTTAACTAGATAATTGCTTATCTAAATGGAGGCGAATAAAGAATACCGCCTTGTGTCCATAATGCATTAACACCACGAGCAATACCAATCGGTGTATTAATACCAATATTACGCTCGAAGCTTTCTGAGTAGTTACCTACCTGGCTAATGATGTTGTAAGTCCAGTCTGGAGTTAAACCAACATATTCATGTGTATTTCCAGAACGACCCATCAAGCGCTCACGCTCAGGGTTATTAGTAACTTCATCAACAGTAGCGCTAGTAACACCTAGCTCTTCAGCTGTGATCATTGCGTTTAAAGACCATCTAACGATGTTAAACCATTGATCATCACCTTGACGTACTACAGGACCCAGAGGTTCCTTGGAGATGATTTCAGGTAAAACAACATGCTCAGATGGATCATTAGCAGCAGCACGCATTGAATACAAACCAGAAGCGTCAGTTGTCAATACATCACAACGTCCAGAATCATAGTTAGTCAAAGTTTGTGCATTTGTGTCTGAGACAACTGATTGGTAATCAATACCATTTTGTTTACCCCAGTCAGCTAGGTTAAGCTCAGTTGTTGTACCCGCCTGGATACAAACAGCCGCACCACCAAGTTCCATAGCACTAGAAACACCTAGAGAAGACTTAACCATAAATCCTTGACCGTCGTAATAGTTAACACCGGCAAAATTTAATCCAAGAGATGCATCACGAGTAATTGTCCACGTAGTGTTTCTAGACAACATATCGATTTCACCTGATTGAAGTGCTGTAAATCTTTCTTTAGCAGTTAATGGTACAAATTTAACTTTTGTCGCGTCACCAAGCGTTGCAGCAGCAACTGCACGGCAAACATCAACGTCAACGCCCGTCCAAGTACCGGCAGAGTCTGCAGCAGAGAAGCCTGCTAGACCTTTGGAAACACCACAACTAACGTGGCCTTTACTTTGAACATCACTCAATGTAGAAGCTTGCACAGCAAGTGCGCCAGCAATCAAGAATGATGCGACAGACAATTTTAATAATTGTTTCATATATTTCTCCTAATGAGATTTTAAAGTATATCAATCCATCACAATTGAATGAGGATTACAGAAATTTTATCACTAGTTTATAACTATGTTGAAATAATTTTTAAAAAACAGAAATCAATCCAAATCAAATTAAGCTTAGAAAACTTTGTTCTATAGTCAAATATAGGGGATTTGTTTACTTAAAATTAACGAATAGTAAATTTAGTTAAATTCAATTTTTGGTCATTTATAAAATAAGTTAAATTCACAATTCAATCATTATTACTATTAAAATTTAAGTAATATATATTATTTTAAGAATTCTAGTTATTTATTGTTAAATCAATATGTTATGAACTTAATAGTTATTTATTACAACTGTTTTTATGTCATTTTTTAACTAAATATAGTTATTTATTACCTGTAGTGGTATAAAATAACTAATATATACTTAAATTAATAATTGTGGATGAATAAAAAAACTACTGAATACCTTGCAATGGTGCGAGAAAAAACAGGTTTTTCTGATTATAAAATTGCTAAAAATTATGGCATTAATCAGTCAAATTTAAGCAAATATAGCTCTGGTAAGGCTGCATTAAGCGAAACACATGCCTGGTTATTTGCTAATATTCTCGAAATTGACCCTTCAGAAGTCGTTGCTCATACTAAATATGAGCATGCTATTAATACTGGCAATAAAGTGAAGGCTATATTTTGGCAGGAACAGCTTAATAAGATTTTTTCCTCATCAGAACCTATTAAAATTCAAATCGCGCAATTTAATGCGATTGTAGGCGATATTAGTAAAAATACTCAAAAAATGTTAACTTTGATCACAGAAGCTGCTGATTCTGGTGCTCATTTGATTGTTTTCCCAGAAATGTGTCTTACTGGTTATCCTCCAGAGGATCTTTTATTTCGTGATGGATTTATGTTGCAAGTTGAAGAAGAGATAGATTCTTTGTGTGATTCAATCCCTGTGTCAATAAGTGTTTTATTTGGAGCTCCTTCTCGAAATGATGATTCGTTGTTCAACAGTGCAATTTGTATTCAAAAGAATCGAATTTCACATGTTTATCATAAGCAAGAGTTACCTAATTATGGTGTATTTGATGAAAAGCGCTATTTTTCACCAGGAGATGAATCTTTTGTATTTGAGTGCCAACAGACTAAAATTGGTGTTCTGATTTGTGAAGATCAATGGTTGCAAGGCCCTATTGCTAAACTTTGTCATTTGGATGTTGATATAGTTATTAGCCTTAATGCATCACCCTTTCAAACTGGTAAACATCAGGATAGGTTAAATATCTGTAAGAATTATGCTTCTGAGTTTGAAATTTCATATATTTATGTAAATATGGTTGGTGGACAGGATGAAGTGGTTTTTGATGGCAACTCATTTGTACTTGATTCAAAAGGGAGTCTTGTTAAACAACTACCTGAATTTAGGGAATTGAGCTGCCTTCATTCAGAAGACTCTTTACAAAGTACTGAACCTATCACATTAGAGAAATCCATTTACTCCGCCTTAGTTTTAGCTACTCGTGACTATATTCAAAAAAATTCTTTTGAAGGCGCTCTCATTGGTCTTTCTGGAGGTATTGATTCTGCATTAACGCTTGCTATTGCTGTTGATGCGATAGGTGCTGAAAATGTTCATGCCATAATGATGCCATATCAGTTCACTTCCACTATGAGCCTAGAAGATTCTGAACTACAAGCTCTCAGCCATGGTGTTAATTTTTCAAGTATTGATATTCATTCTATGATTGATTCATTTAATGAATCTTTAAAAGATTTTTTTGAAGATTCTTTTAGAGATAGTACTAAGGAGAATATTCAAGCAAGAGTCCGTGGAGTTTTATTGATGGCTTTATCAAACAAGCATCATAAAATCGTTTTAGCAACAGGCAACAAATCTGAAATGGCCGTTGGTTATGCAACTCTTTATGGTGACATGTGTGGTGGCTTTGCTCCTCTTAAAGATATCTCGAAAACTATGGTTTATCAACTTGCGAATTATCGTAATAAATTATCTAGGGTTATTCCTGACCGCGTTATAACAAGATCCCCTTCTGCTGAACTTGCACACAATCAACTCGACCAAGATTCCTTGCCACCATATGACATCTTGGATGATATATTAATGAGATTTGTTGAAATGAAACAATCTGCTAATCAAATATCAGAACAAGGACATGATTTAGAATTGGTTAAAAAAATTACTTCAATGATTCTTAATAATGAGTTCAAGCGTCGACAATCAGCCCCAGGTCCAAAAATAAGTAGCAATGCATTCGGTAGAGAGAGACGCTATCCCATAACATCAAAATTTCAACCCTAATCGTATTTACTGATTTAGTTGCTATCAAACAACCTAATCTTGAAAAATCTTAACCAATCCAGCTGCTTTATGCTTAGTTTCTGCCAATTCTTTTTCAGGGATTGAGTCATAGACAATCCCAGCCCCTGCGCGAAAAGTCAGCTTTTTATTAGTATGTACAAAGCTACGGATAAGAATGTTAAAGTCCATTTTTCCATCTTGACTAAGATAGCCAAGAGAACCTGTGTAAGCACCTCTTGGCATTTGCTCTAGCTCACTAATGATTTGCATGCATCGCACTTTTGGGCAACCAGTAATAGTTCCGCCAGGAAAAAGAGCTTGGACAATGTCTTTTATGCCAACACTCTCTTTAAGTTTTCCTTTGATATTGGAAACGATATGATGAACATAGGGATAGGTTTCTAAAGTCATAACTTCATTGACAAAAACACTACCGTATTCGCACACCCTTCCCATGTCGTTACGCTCTAAATCAAGAAGCATGACATGCTCAGCTATTTCCTTTGGATGACTAATTAAATTCTTTTTTTGAGTTTCGTCTTCAGAACCTTGACCTCTTGGATGCGTTCCTGCAATAGGTCTAGTTTGCAAAACACCTTCTTGAACACTAAAAAGTCGCTCCGGTGAAGATGACACTATACTAAAGTTTTCGTATTGAACAAGTGCTGAAAATGGCGCTGGATTAGCACTTTTTAAAGCACGATAGATAATTGCTGGGTCTATTTCCTTGTTTAACTTATATTGCCATTCTCTTGACAGGTTAACCTGGAACACATCACCAGACACAATATAACCCAAACAAGCTTTGACACCACTTATAAATTTATCTTCATTTTCTTGTTCTAATTGCCCTAAAACATTTACTTCTGGAATCGGTTTAATTACATCTATATCTGACAAAATAATATCAATACGATTTTGGTCGCTATCTTGATCTATAAGATAAGTAGTGTTTATTTTGTGATCAAAAATAATTGCAGAGGGAATTTTTACAGCATAGGCAATTGGCAATTCAGAAGTATACAGTTCTTCAGATAAAATTGGCTCTATTTGTCCAATAAGCTCATAAGAGAGATAAACAAACCAGCCACCTGAAAAAGGTAGATTTGATTTTAGGTTATTAGATTTAAACTGGTCTTCAAGTTCACTAAGGAAGCTAAAGTCAGAAAAGTTATCAAGAACAATGCTTTTTCCTGGAAAAGCAAACAGAATCGAGTATCTATTATTATCATTATGATCCACACTTTCTAGTAAAAAAGGATAGCGTTCCTTGTTGAGATAACAAAGTGAAGCTAAATCAACTTTCCCTATTTCCAGAATTTTCACCGTTTTATGCTTCGATAGTTAACTCTTCTAGCTCTGAAAGCATTTGTTTGGCTTTTTTGTATAGGTCGTGTGTTGGAAACTTTTCTATCATTTTTATTAGTATTTTTTTTGCTGATTCTATTTCACCAAGCTCAAAAAAAGTACGTGACAATTCGTACATAGAATCAGGGTATTTAACATGTTGTGGGTTTTCAGATTGAAATTCTAAATAAAGAGTTTTAGATTGGGAGTATAGCTCATTGGCAAAATATGCACGCCCAAGCCATAATTTTGCGTCAGCGACATTTTTATAATTAGGAAAGCTGTCTAAGTAGTTTTTAAATAGTGCAATAGCTTCATCATAATCTCCTGCAATAAACTGATTTCTTCCATCAGAATAAACTTGGAAAGCCATTTTTTCATTTTCTTTATCGTCAGGCACCACTTCTTTGACAGCTTCTTTGGTGCGCCTTAACTTAAGCATATCAAATAATTCAGTGATTTTTTGAGAATTTAATCTTTGCCCTTCTGTGATTAATTCGTATTGATCTTTCAGTGCAAGAATATCATCATTTAGAGAGTTAACTTCCGCATTGAGCTTAAAAAATGCCATCTCAAGATCTAATCCTCCTTCTGATTCAGATTGTTTTTGGCTATTTATTGCTTGTTCTTCTGCTAGTAATTTGTATTGATCTTCTAGGAGTAGAATGTCTTTATTTAAAGAGTTAATTTTTGTATTTAATGTGGAATAGATACCTGCAGCGAGATCTAAAGCCATCTTCTCAAGACCTGGCGTCACTTCTGATTCAGATTTTTTTTCAACATTTAATCTTTGTTGCTCTGTGAACAATTTGTATTGATCTTTCAGCGCTATAATCTCAGACTCAAGACGCTCAATCTTGAAAAAATTTTTCTTTTCAAGATCTTCCATACCCTCTTCCGCAAACAGTTCAACGATAGAAAAAACACAAAAAGTATAAACGATGATATTAAATAGAGTCTTTTTCATCAGACGTCAAAAGGCATATGTTGATGCTTGTCAGAGGCATTAATTTAATAGTATACGAACTCTACCCGACGGTTCTTTTCCCAAGCCTCTTCGTTATGTTCGATTGCAATAGGTCTTTCTTCACCATAACTGACAACAACAACTCTATCCTCAAGGTTATAGAGTCCGAGAACTTCTTTAACGCTAAGAGCACGATTTTCACCTAACGCCAAATTATATTCTCGAGTACCTCTTTCGTCAGCATGGCCTTCAAGACGAAGCCTGACTGAAGGGTTGTTTTGCATAAAGTTGGCATGTTCTATAATCACTCTAGTGGCTACTTCATCAATTTCAGTGTCATCATAAGCAAAATGAATAATGAATGATCCACCAATTTTTTCTAGTTCAGCAACGGCTGCTTTTGTTTCAGCAGCTCCTTCGACCAGAGCTTCTATGAGATCATCTCTATTCTGAAGGTTGCCATCTTCATCTAGAATTATTTTATCATCCATGCCTTTAGCTTCTGCTATTTCAATTAGTGCATCGTCTGATAATGATTGAAGTTCTTGCGTTGCACTTTCTATTAAATCTTCAGTATCAACCAGTGCATTTATTACTTGATCCCTATTCAGAAGGTTGCCATCATCATCTAGAAGCAAAATATCTTCTAAACCTTTCTCTTGAGCAATCGCAATTAATTCATCATTAGATAAAATCTCAAGTTCTGCTTTAGTAAAACCTCCACTCTCATCACTCTCAACTAGGGCTTTGATTACTTCATCCCTATTCAGAAGGTTGCCATCAGAGTCTAGAACCAATATGTCTTCCAAGCCTTTTTCTATGGCTAACTCAATTAACTCGTCGTTTGATAAGGTTTCAAGTTCTTCTTCGGTAAAACTACCTCTTTCAGCACTCAAAACCAATACTTGTTCACTCAGATCAGCTACTTCAGCGGGGTCTTCAGACGGATTAATCAAGTCTAAAAATTTATCTCCTAATTCCTGAATATTAGTAGCTGCGCAAGAGCTTATAAAAATTACACTCGTTATTAGCAATAGTTTTTTTGACATTTTTATTTCCTTAATTTGAATAATTTGACCAACTTGGCTCTCTAATCACACCATCTTTTTGTGTAAGTTCAACTATTTGATTGTTATGTAGTGAAATTATAGACAATATTCCTTTGTTGTCTCGATTGGTTGCAAAAATAATCATACCACCATTTGGGGAAAAATATGGTGACTCGTCAGATTTATTTTGCGTCATAACTGTCAAATCTCGAGTTGCAATATTAAGCAAAGCCAACCTGTAATCTTTACCAACGCGATGAATTAGAGCTAACTCTTTACCATTAGGAGAGAAAACTGGCTTAGCGTTATATGTTCCGTTAAAAGTGGCTCGACTTATTTTACCTGTTTCTAAATTTTTAATATAAATTTGAACCTGCCCTGTTCGATTCGAAGTAAATGCAATACTTTTGCCATCAGGTGAAAAATTAGCTTCAGTGTCGATAGCAATATTGGTTGTCAACCTCTTAAGTTTTTTAGTTTTCAGATTATATAAATAGATGTCTTTGTTGCCTTTTTTTGAAATAGTTAGTGCAATACTTTCTCCGTCTGGATGCCAACTTGGAGAAGATGCAATACCATCAAATTTAGGTAACTTAGTAGATTTAATTTTTAGAAAAGGATAAATAACAAAGACCTCTGAACGTTTGTTTTTAAATGATACATAGGCCAACTTGTTCTGATCGGATGACCATGAAGGAGACAGGATAGGATGTTCATCTTTTACAACTGTCTGTGGGTTGTAACCATCCGAGTCAGAAATTTGAAGTCTGTAGGTTCGTTTACCTTTGTTGTTCTCAGAAACAGTCACGTAAGACAATCTAGTATCAAACGAACCTTTTTGTCCAAGTAAAACATAATAAATTTTATCACTCAAGTAATGTGCGATTCGCCTAATACCACTATTGTGAACTGCAATCTTTTTTGCATAAAGACTCTTTTCGGAAAATACATCATAAATATAAATATAGATATTAAAAACCTTACTACTGACTTGTTCAATCTTTCCAAAAACGACAGCATCTTTTTTGTGTTTTTGCCAAAAATTAAAGTCAATTTTATTTGTAACTAATTCATTTGTACTGAGTGCATTAAAATGTCCAGATCGGTTCAGATTGTCTCTAATAATGTTTGCAATTTCAGCACCCTGTTGAACGTCACCGATAACGTTAAAAGGAGCAATTACAACGGGAAAAAGTTCTTCTTTCGATTTTATAATATTGACTTCTAAAAGAGCATTAGCAGAAAAAGACAATAAAACTGAAGATAGAATTAGCGCTTTAAAATATTTCATTATTTTTCGTCAATCCAACACATTTGAATGGCTTCTAATATCTTTTCTCCACATTGAGTGTCTCCTTCATCAAAATCTTCAAGAGCCATTACAAGTTCACGCAACTCAACAAAATTGATAGTTATAGGATTAATATCAGGGTGAGCCTCTTCAAGTGAAATAGCAATTTCGAGTGAGTCGGTCCAGCTGATCATTTTTAAAATGTACGAAGTAAACGATAAACGCAATTTTAATCAATAGAGTAAGTGGCTAGGTACATTTTTTTAATATTAGTATCTCGATGCTGAAACAATATGAGGAACGCCTTTTAATTTATCCAATATACTATTAAGTTGAATAATATTGGCAACAACAATAACCATATCAATTAATGCTTTTGAATTGGGTTTATTGCGTTGCTCTATGTTTTCAATGTTCACTCCTAAGTTTGCTAATATATTAGCAATAGTTGCCAAAGTGCCGCTACGATTTTCAACCAAACAGCTTATACTAACTTCGAACACTTCATTGTCATCTGACTTCCAGTCGATCTCCATCCATTGTTCATTTTTTTCCTTAATGTGAGTCAGGTTTGCACAATTTGAACGATGCATCACCATTCCTTTAGCGATGGTTAATACGCCTGTTACTTCGTCTCCAGGTATCGGGTAGCAGCAGCGTGCAAAGTTAATTGCCATACCTTGGGTTTTATTAATTGTTATCGTATTTATTGTTTCTTTGCTAATATCTTTAAGAAGCTTGTTGACAACAACTGCAACAAATATTTCTGACAAACCAACTTTAATGTATAAATCTTGAAAATTTGAACAATGTAACTCTTTTAGGCATTCCTTCCATTTTTCTTTTGAAATATCATTAATGTTAATTTTTTGATAATTAAGAGCGTCAGAAATTAAATGCTTACCCAGTTTAGACAACTCAGTTTTAGAGTTTTCCCTAAGTTGCGCTTTTATAGCTGTTTTAGCTTTAGAGGTAATTACCATATCAAGCCAATTTGGCTTTGGTTTGACCAAACGACTGGTAATTATTTCTACAGTTTGACCAGATTTTAGTTCAGTTGTAAGGTCAGCTTCATTTCCATTAATAGTTGCTTTCTGAGTTTTTTTGCCAACATTTGTATGAACTGCATAAGAAAAATCAAGTACAGTTGCCCTTTGCGGCAATTGTATGATTTTTCCAGCTGGAGTAAATACAAAAACTTCATCAGGAAATAAATCGGCCTTCGTGCTTTCAAGAAAATCAATCGAAGAGTCTGAATTTTGTTGAATGTCGAGCAAGGAACCAAGCCAATTTTGAGCAAGCTTTTCACTCGGCTTGTCAGTACTTTTATAGTGCCAATGTGCTGCAATCCCATACTCTGAAATGAAATGCATCTCTTGAGAACGAATTTGAACCTCAATAAACATTTTTCTTGGACCCAATAAAACAGTATGAATTGATTGATAACCGTTAGGTTTTGGAGCCGCAATGTAGTCTTTAAACTTTAATGGCAGAGGCTTGTATAAACTGTGAAGATGGCCTAGCGCTTCATAACATGCACTTGTATTGTCAACAACAACTCTAAAAGCATGCATATCCAACACTTCGGAAAACTTTAAAGATTTATTTTTCATTTTTTTGTAAACACTAAAAGGTTGTTTTTGACGACCTTCAACTACACTATTAATACCTTCAAGTTTTAATCTATTTTCAATTTCGTTTTGAATAAGAGCAATCGCCTTTTTTTGGTTACCGTATTGTTTTTTGATTTTTCTTTTTAGTATCAAGTATCTTCTAGGATGAAGAGTTTGAAAACACAAGTCATCCAACTCTACCCTAATACTATGCAACCCAAGTCTCCTTGCGATTGGTGCATGAATCTCTGAAGTTTCTTTTGCTTTTTGAATCTTTTTTTCATCACTCATTGATTCAAGTGTGCGCATATTATGCAGTCTATCTGCGAGCTTAATAATCATCACTCTCATGTCTTTTGACATCGCAAAAACTAGTTTCTGAAAATTTTTAGCTTGTTTTTGTGAGCTAGAAGTAAACTCTAAATTTGTCAACTTTGATACTCCTTCTACGATATGTGCTACCTGTGTCCCAAACTCTTGCTCAACCTCCTTTTTTGTAACAGAAGTATCTTCGATACAATCATGCAAAATTGCAGCAACAATACAGTAATAGTCTAGTTTTAACTCTGCAAGTATTAAGGCCACTGATAATGGATGATGTATATATGACTCGCCAGATTTTCTGAATTGTCCTGCATGGGCTCTTTCAGCAAGTTTATAGGCATTTTCAACAAGAACAATTTCATTATCAGTAAGATAATCTTTGAGAACTGAAGTCAGATCTTCAATTTGAGGTTTTTTATGAAAGAAAGAGATTGCCATTGAATAAAAAATATAAATATAGTCAGATAATTATAAGCAAGTTGTAAACTAAGCAAGGTAGTTTATACAAAGGTTTCTATTAAGACTGCACACAAGTATAATGCCTTTTTATTAAAAATAACCAAGCAACCTTATATGATCAGATCATTAATTTTATTTATTTTATTTTCAATTTTCCTTTGTGGGTGTTCACTATTTGGAAGTGACAAAGAGTCAAGAGGACCAGTTTCTGGCGGACTCACTCCAAAGGCTTTATATGAGCTTGCTGAAGCCGAGTTTAACTCTGGTTCAGTTGAACAAGGCATCGAACAGTTGGAAGTTATACTTGCAGCCTATCCTGGTTCAAAGTATGCGATACAGGCACGACTAGACATTGCATATAATTTATTTAAGCGTAAGAAATATAATAGAGCTATTCTTGAATTAAATGAATTTATTGAGCGATACCCTTCCATTCAGTCTACCCCATATGCTTATTATTTGAGAGGAGTCATTGTAGAAGAAAAATCTGCTTCAATTCTCGATAAAATTATCACAGATAACGCTCAGAGAGATGTTCAAAGTGTGCGTGATGCTTATAGTTATTTTTCCTTGTTAATTGATACATTTCCTAATTCAAAATATTCTGAAGAAGCTTCAGAGAAGCTAGTAGAACTTATGAACATCCTTGCAAGACATGAATTCTACGTAGCACTATATTACACAAGTAATGGATCACATATAGCTGCAATTAATCGTTCAAAGTATATTATTGAGCACTACCCTAATAGTCCTTCTGTAGCTGATGGACTTCACTTAATGGCTTATAATTATGATGCAATCAAAGTTGAAAAATTAGCTAAAGATGCAAGAACTATTCTCTATGCAAGTTATCCTAACTACTCCCCTAACTACAAAATAGATAAATAGTTTTTCTTTAGGAAAATATAAATTTAACCGAAAGACTTTTTACCTTCGCTTTTATCTAGAATTGTGAGCAACTCAAAGCTCGAACTTAAAATGGTTTTTTTTAACTTCAAAATACATATAGAAATTTTTTAGTTGCTTTATTGGAGGTCTTATTTATAACATTTAAGACTCAAATAGTGTATTCTTATTGACCATATTTGTTGCAATTATCTGGTGGTTTTTGATGATAACTTTACCACATACTGTAAAAACATTAGAGGAGTAAGTATGGCTGGCATAAATAAAGTGATACTAGTTGGAAATCTTGGTGCTAAACCAGAAGTAAAATACGCCTCTAATGGTAATGCAATTACCAGTTTATCGCTTGCTACAAGTGAATCTTGGACAGACAAAAGTACTGGTCAAAAACAAGAAAGAACCGAATGGCATCGTGTTAGTTTATTTGGTAAATTAGCAGAGATTGCAGGTCAGTATTTAGACAAGGGCTCTAAAGTCTATGTCGAGGGAAAATTACAAACTCGAAAATGGCAAGACCAGAATGGTCAAGATCGTTATACTACAGAAGTTGTGGTTAGTGGTTTTAATGGTACTTTACAGATGCTTGATCGTCGTGACGATTCAAGTTCTAAAGCTCCAAGCGAGAATTCAACTGCAAAAAATCAAGCAGAACCAAGCATTACACCAGTTTCAAAAGATGAATTTGAGGACGACATACCTTTTTAGATGTTAAACACTAATTTATTTTTTTTCATGATCAAGCCTTAAATTAATCTTGGGCGGGAACATCAAATGTTTCCAAAACAACAAATGCTATTGCATTTTGGCTTTCATCAGAGATACTTAAATGAGCTTGTTTAATTTTTTTTTCTACCAAATACTGCCTTAATGTCTCGCTGGGTACAAAGTGCGGTCTGCCATTCTCATTATTTCTAACAGTTAAATCTTGGAAACTAACCACTCGACCAATACCGGTTCCTAGAGCCTTTGCAAAAGCTTCTTTGGCCGCAAAACGCTTTGCACAGTAAGCTGCACTTTCAGATTTGTTGGCAAACAAGGCCCTTTCATGCTCACTTAAAACTTTTTTAATAAAGCCATCTCGATTTTTTGAAAGGATCTTTTTCACTCGATCAATGTCTACAAGATCTGTTCCTATTCCATAAATCATATACCTCTTGCCTCCAACATTAGGGTTTTCATCTCATTTGTTGCATTTGCTAGACCTACAAAAACAGCTCTAGAGATAATTGAATGACCAATATTGAGCTCAACAATTGAATCAATTTTCGCAATAGCAATAGTATTATCGAGTGTCAAACCATGTCCCGCATTGACTTGAAGACCTAGATTGTGAGCATATTTACATGCCTCTTTAATTTCATTATATTTCAATTCACGTTCAGCAGGACTTACTGCTTCAGCATAGTGTCCTGTATGGATTTCGATTACAGGCACGCCACAAGACATTGCTGCATCTATTTGTTTCTTATCGGCATCTATAAAAAGCGAAACTCTTATATTGTTCTCATCTAGTTGAGCGCACACTTCTTTCATTCGTGGTAACTGAGAAAATACATTTAAACCACCCTCAGTCGTCAGCTCTTCTCGCTTTTCAGGAACTAAACAACAGTCTTTAGGACTAATTTGAGAGGCAATTTTTATCATTTCATCAGTTGCTGCCATTTCTAAATTCATTTTTGTTTTTATTATTTCTTTTATTTCTTCAACGTCTTTATCTTGAATATGACGTCTATCTTCACGGAGATGAATTGTAATGCTATCAGCACCAGATTTTTCACAAATTAATGAAGCTTCTAGCGGACTAGGATATGTTGTTCCTCTTGCCTCTCTTAATGTCGCGATGTGGTCAATATTAACACCCAAATAAATACTCATAATTTTTTAAATTAATTTACAAAAAATAACTCTCTGCTTTTTAGTGGCTTTTCACCAAGGATAGATCTTAGGCGTTTTCGATTTATTTTTTTAAATACAGTCAAATGATCGATACATAAAAGATTATTTTCACCACTATCAATCGTCAACAGAGCTTTACCAGGTATGTTACCATCCACTGTTGCAGAGAAGCCCTTGTACTCCTGAAACTGATATTCAAGTTCAGAATCAATGGGATTTCCTAAAGAGTCCTTATTAAATTCTAAACCATAACCAAGCTCTTTTAATAAAAGGTTTTCAAACAATCTGAGGGAATATTCCTTTTCAATATCTGATTGTTCATTAATCATTCTTAAGTAGTTCCAGTAACCATCAAACAACTTCTGATGTTTTTCAGCTTCTGGTAATAATCTTGAGAGAAGTTCATTTGTATATATAGCAAGAACTAAATCGTTTCCTAAAAGTCTGCGTGGATGATCACTAGATTCCCAATCCGTTAGATTTTTGAGGTCACTTCTACCTTTGAAAGAAATGTTAAGGCATTGAAACATTTGCAGGGAGGTTTTATTGCTACGAGCGCTACGAGCAACGAGACGAATCTTTCCATAGTTACGGGTAAAAAAATCTAACAAAAGAGAGCTATCCTGATACATTCTCCGATGAATTAAAAATGCTGGTGTCAATTCTATTTTAGTCATAGCCCAAAGAGGCTAAAGCCCTTTTGTCATTAGACCAACCTTGACGCACTTTAACCCAAAGTTCTAAAAAAACTTTACTTTCTAAATAGCCCTCAATACTAACGCGAGACTCCTCACCTATTTGTTTAAGCATTTTACCTTTGTCGCCAATTACAATACTTTTTTGGGAAGGTTTTTCAACAAAAATTCTAGCTGCAATTCGATACATTTTTCCATCCAAGTCAAATTTTTCAATCTCAACCGTAAGTTCATAAGGCAGTTCGTTCGAAAGATTACGTATCAATTTTTCACGAATAAACTCTGCAACTACAAATCGATGTGGCCGGTCAGTAACATAATCAGATTCAAATATTGCTTTTTGTTGAGGTAGATATTTCAGAATTAATTTCCTTAAGTCATTAGTGTGATTTTTATTAAATGCCGATAATGGGAATAATTCGTTGGCTTGAAATTTTTCTCCTAAATTCTCTAGATAAGGAAGTACTTCATCTTTAGAGTTTAAATTGTCAATCTTATTCACACAGAGAATAATTGGCACTTTGGTTTTAGATATATGTTCCATTACACGCTCATCTTCCTTGGTCCATTTAAGAGCTTCAACTAGCCAAAGTATCATATCTACTTCTGAAAGGCTTGAGCTAGCAGTTTTATTCATATAGGAGTTAATTGCCTTCCTGTTGCCAATATGAATGCCTGGAGTGTCAACAAAGATCATTTGGTAGTTACACTGAGTGTCTATTGCATGGATACGATGCCTTGTAGTTTGAGGTCTGTGAGAAGTGATCGAAAGTTTTTGACCAATCAATTCATTAATAAGTGTTGATTTACCAACATTCGGCCGACCTACGACTGCAACAAAACCTGACTGAAAGTTCATGAGGAGGTCAATCTCTCTAAAAGAAATTCAGCACAGGCTTGTTCTGCCCTTTTGATACTTTTAGCCTTTTTTTCCACTTTAAGCTCATACTCACTGACAATACAGCGCACATAGAAAATAGCATTATGATCCTGACCCTTTGTTTTAATTAGTTCGTATTGAGGAAGAGAAAGCCCTTTTTTTTGCAATAATTCCTGAAGCTGAGTTTTAAAATCTTTTAATAAATCTTCAGGGCTAGCATCATTTAGCAAATCTTTATAGAGCTTTAAAACTACGCTACTAACGGTCAAATAGTCAGAATCAAGAAATACAGCTCCCAGAATCGCTTCAAAAGCGTCTGCCTGAATTGATTCACGTCGAAAACCGCCACTTTTTAACTCGCCTTGACCCAATATAAGGGTTTCTGATAGATTAATTGATTTTGCTAGTTTTACCAAAGTTTGACCTCTTACTAAGTTAGAGCGGAGCCTTGATAACTGTCCTTCGTCAATTAATGGGAAGCGCTTATAGAGTTCATGGGAAATAACACAGCCAAGAATACTATCTCCCAAAAATTCTAATCTTTCATTGTTATTTTTACTGACACTTCGGTGAGTCAGAGCCTGTTTAAGTAACTCAATATTGTTAAATTGATAAGAAATATTTTTTTGCAATTTATCCATAAAAACATTTAAATAATAATAATCAAATTGCAACTGGCGCCTTAATTGCGTCGTCATGAATATAATTATAGAATTCGAAATCATCAAATTGATAATCAAAAATGCTTTTAGGCTTTCTTTTGATAATAAGATTTGGTAAAGCTTTTGGAGTTCTTCCTAGTTGAATATTAACTTGCTCAAAATGGTTCGAATAAATGTGACAGTCGCCACCACTCCATACAAAGTCAGCAACTTGAAGATTGCACTGTTGGGCAACCATGTGAGTTAAAAGTGCATAAGAAGCAATATTGAATGGAACTCCAAGGAAAATATCGGCACTTCTTTGATAGAGTTGGCATGATAACTGTCCGTTAGCTACATAAAATTGAAAAATCGCGTGACAAGGTTGCAAGGCCATACTTTCAAGTTCTCCAACATTCCAACTAGAAACAAGAATTCGCCTAGAATCAGGTGAGTTTTTTATTAACTCCATTGCCTCTGAGATTTGGTCAATTACTTTACCATCAGCATTCTTCCAATGACGCCACTGTGCACCGTATACTGGTCCTAATTCACCGTTTTCATCTGCCCATTCATTCCAAATATTAACATTATTTTCCTTTAAATATTTAATGTTAGTCTCACCACTTAAAAACCACAATAATTCATGGATGACCGATGGGAGATGAATTTTTTTAGTAGTAACCAAGGGGAATCCTTCTTTAAGATTAAAACGCATCTGATGACCAAAAATACTTACCGTGCCTGTACCTGTTCTGTCGGTTTTAATAGCTCCTTGATACCTTACGAGCTTTAAAAAATCTAAATACTGTTTCATAATTGTTTCTCTAAATAGTAAGACTTATAATATAAATAAATACCAATAACAATCATCGGAAAGCTTAATAACTGCCCCATCGTTAACCACTCAAAAGCTAAATATCCCAATTGAGCATCTGGCACTCTGATGAACTCAATTATAAATCTAAAGAATCCATAGAAAATCAAAAATAGGGAAGATGTAGCTATCAATGGTCGATTTTTTTTGCTAAAAATCCACAAAATAAAAAATAGTACAACACCCTCGAGAAGAGCTTCAAAGAGTTGCGTCGGGTAGCGCTGAGCCCACACTCCACTCTGGTCGGGGGAATATATACCCCAAGCACTAGCAGTCACCTTTCCCCAAAGCTCAGCATTTATATAATTACCAATTCTTCCAAAGGCCAAACCAAGAGGCACTAATGGAGCAATAAAGTCGGTTGTTTGAAAAAAACTTTTTTTCGACTTGCGATTAAATAACAACATTGCAAGTAAAACTCCAAGAAAACCACCATGAAAAGACATTCCACCATTTTGAAAGTCTAAAAAAATTAAAGGATTAACTAAAAAAGTTGGCAAACTGTAAAACATCATATAGCCTAAACGTCCACCTAAAACTGCACCCAAAGCTCCATAAAAAATTAAATCATCAATTTCCTGAGTACTCCATTCTTCATTCAAATTTGCTCTGTACTTAGCAAGTAAATAGGCCACCAAAAAAGCCAATAAATACATTACTCCATACCAATGTATTTTTACAATACCCAAATCCAGAATTACAGGGTCAATAACGATATATTTCATAATCTAGCAAATTTAATTAGTTTTAAATCTTTTTTTAAATACAAAGGATGAGCTGGTTGGCCTGATTTGTTAATTTTCAAACACATAAGGTTTGGAATAAGGTTCAATACTTGTTTGTCTCTACTATAGAGATTTCCATTATTTCCCCATGCGGCGACAATTAAATCAGCTTTTTTTGATAGTTTCACAATATATTTATCATTATCCTTTCCAACAGGACATTTTACTTTTTTAAGGTTGGAAGGCAATGTTGTTCTATAAGCAAAAAGATTCACAATCAAAAAGCCACCATACCCCCAGTTTTTTGCAAAATTAACACACCTTCGTATCGTTGGATCATCGACTTTATCGTCAGCCGTTGATGGATTAAGTCCTATAAACAAAACAAACTTTTTTTTCTTATCCCAAATACGGGAAAGCGAATATCTATATGCATAACAACTCGAAAATATTGCTTTTTTATAAATAATTGACATTTATCTCAACATTTAAAATATTTAGTAAGCAAGTGCGTCCGATGTGATTCGAACACCAGACATTCAGCTTCGGAGTTCTGCAAGAATCTAGCTGAATTCTTGACGTATCTTTTATTCTCAGTCAAAAGGACACTCCTACTAAGGGTTTCTTAAGATATTTTCAATTTAAATCACACTGCCTTGTTGTTTGTCTTGCATATTTACTGACTAGATGTCATTATCTCAAAATATGAAGAGCTAAGATTTCTAGATGCAATCCTTCCAAACAACTCTCGCTTAACCAAAATATAGTGTGACATTGGAAATATGTCGAAATAATCTATTTTTTGTTTATTTGACATGTAGTCAATTATTGTAATATCAGTATCAAATGTTTTTTCAAAAAAAGGGGAACCTATGAAACGATTAATCAAATAAACTTTTTTTGATTCCTTAAATAAAGTACTATGCATATAAACCGAATGAAATTCTCTGCGCATCTCACCAAGACTAAAAAAGTTAGTAACTAAGTCTACTTTTTGGTTGGCAATTTTATAATAATCAGAAACCGGAACATAAACAAACGACCCTTTTGGCATGCTCTCTAAACTTTTATAATTTGAAAGTTGGTCTGGTAGAATGTGTTCAGCATCTTGGTATATTTTTGATAGAAAAATATAGCTACGACAAAGTTGATGATGAAAATCTACCATAACAATAGTTGTTTTAGGAAAGTACTTACGAACTATACTTTGATAACCACCATAATAAGACCCTACATCCACCCAAACACCAGTATCTGATAACAGATTATGATTAATAATCTGTTGAGTTATATATATATATCGCAACCAGCGTAAATTTACACTGGTGCCTTCTATAAAATAAGCTTCTGTTGCACCTGGTGAAGTATGAACTGGGTTCTCCTTTAAGATACTTTCACCGCCAATGGATTTTATTATAGATATATCATCCATAAAACTATTTAGAAGATGTCTTTCAGTATCCCTACGAAAAACCTTCACGAATAAAAATTTTAAAAATGTATATGGAAATCCATGTGTGTAAATATTAAAGGCTGACATCTGCATTGGAGCGCCCTGATCAGTCTGAGTAGTCCAGTTTCGAAAGTTATTTGCTTTATAAGTACCTTCATCATCTAAAAAATCGTAAGCATCTTTAACAATAACCGCATGCTTACTATCCAAATCATTCAGCTCTAGGTCTGAATAAAATTCAGGGGCATGACTAATAAAATTTTGAGTTAATATTTTTATGCTCATATATTAAAGGTTCCAATACTAAAAAAATTGTTAAATAAATTTTGATAAAAATATCTATCTATTCTCTAGATATTTATTTAATAGCCAAAAAACCCTCAAAACACAAATACTTCTGCACTGATACAATATCAACGAACCCCGCTCTTTTCAACATATCAATATTTCCTTGCGTTGAAAAAGGCTCTAATATTCCTTTTAGGCTCATCATTTTCGTAACAATATTTTTTTCACTATAGCCATTCTCTAATTTGTAATTTAAATAAAGTGTGTTAATAATGTCTTGAAACCTAGCATCTGGTGCCCTAATTTTTTCAAACATTATGAATGCCCCACCCCAATTTAGTGATTGGTACAATTTGTCTATCACTTTTTGTCTCACAGCAGGTGGTATGAATTGAACAGTATAGTAGCAAGCTATTAAATCAGACTTTTCTAATTCTACCGATACAATGTCTGCATGTTCAAAACTCACATTATTATTACTAGGCTTGGCTAAATTCTGATTAGCATAATCTACCATATCTTTCTCAACATCTAGTCCAATAAAACGTACACCCAGCTTGGTTTTATTAGTCTCTGATAACTTGGTGGTTAATACGCCTGTTGAGCTACCTATTTCATAAACAATAGAATTATTATTAACAAAGAACTTACTTAAATCACAGGTTATTTGATGCCCCTCTAAATAAAGTGGTACTGACTTTTTAATATGCTCGTCAAAAGCACTTACTGTATCACCAGAAAACCGCCAATTACTATCATTTGATATTATATTGTCACCTGCACTGTTTTTATTTTTCATACTTTGCATAACCTTTGAATTATTCAGCTAACTCTTGATAATGAACCCCTTCTAAAATAAATTGCAAAAACTTCCATTGCAATAAATGAATATTAACTCAGATAGAAGTCAATATTCATTTTAACACTTTGACAAAATTTAGCTCTGATTTAATAATATACTAATGATTCAATTTAAGGCTTGGTAAAAAACTTTCAAACTCCTTATAGAATCTCGCCTAGAGTATGGTGCGTCCGAGGTGATTTGAACACCCGACATTCGGCTTCGGAGGCCGACACTCTATCCAGCTGAGCTACGGACGCAATAGATTTATCAATGTATGATTTTAACAATTGCAAGAGATTGAATGAAAAAACATTGTTTTTTCTTCATAAAAACTTTATTATTTCTCCATAATTAATAAAATAAAACAAAGTACAATTTGCCCATTAATACAACCCTACTAATTTTAATATTACAGCATTGAATAATTAAATCATGTTCTCTCTAAAAAATTTAATAAAAACTATTTGTTTATTTACGTTATTTTTGTTTTCAAATATCTCCAATGTTTGTTTGGCAGATGAAAACTATTCTCCTTTAGATTCACCGGATTTTTTTGAAGGGTTAAACACTTTTACCGCTGTCTACTCACAAATCAAGCAATTATACGTCGATGAGATTGATGATGAAACAATGTTTAAGAATGCCATTAAAGGGTTGATTGAAGGACTTGATCCTCATTCAAGCTTTCTTGATCCAGAAGACCAATCCGACCTAAGTGAAAGCACGATGGGTAAATTTGGTGGTTTGGGAATTGTTATTGGTACACAGGGTGATTTTATTGAGATTATTTCCCCCATAGATGACACGCCGGCATACCGCGCAGGTCTTCAAGCTGGCGACATTATTCTACAAATTGATGATCAAAAAGTTAGTCAAATCAATCTTGAAGAAGGAGTGAAATTAATGAGAGGCGCTCCGGGAACGAAAATTAAGTTGACTATTGGTAGACCCGACATTGCTCCATTTGTTGTTGAAATAACTCGTGAAATTATTACTATTGTTTCTGCTAAAGGTCTCCTTTTGGATGAAGGTATTGGTTATATTCGAATCTCACAGTTTCAAAACCCCACTGCTGAATTAGTGAAAGATATTGTCTCAGAACTTGCTACTGACAATAATAAAAAACTTGATTCCTTGATTCTTGACTTAAGAAACAATCCAGGTGGATTATTAAACTCCTCCATTGATGTTGCCAATTTATTTATTGATAATGATGGCATTGTTGTCTACACAGAAGGTAGAACTTCTAGTGCTAATATTTCCTTCCCAACTAAACCAGGAGATATTCTTAATGGAGCTCCAATTATTGTATTGATGAACAAAGGATCTGCTTCTTCCTCTGAGATTGTTGCCGGTGCTCTCCAAGATCACAACCGTGCAATCATTATGGGTGCAGAGTCATTTGGTAAGGGTACTGTACAGTCAATGTTAGGTTTAGAGGATGGCTTTGGCCTTAAACTAACCACAGCACGATACTACACCCCTTCAGGAAGATCTATTCAAGCAAAAGGTATTGTTCCTGATATCTATTTAGAAGATATCACTCTAAGCAGTTTTGAAGATGCAATTGACTTAAAATCTCAAGAAAAAGACTTAAAAAATCATTTATCTTCAGAGAACCCTACTGATTTATCTGAAGAGGATATTCTTGAAATTCAGAACAAAATTACAGAGAATAGAGACAAGGATTTTATAGAACTACTCAGAGAAGACTACTTTGTTCACGAAGCTATCAATGTACTTAAAGCTTTGAAAGTTATAACCAAAAAATAAAAGTCAATTTTTCAGCTGGCTAATTAAAGCTGCCTATTCGGCTGAACTGCATGGAGTTATGATTCCAATCCCAGTGCATCCATATTCCGACTGCTCTACCAAGAATGTAGTCTTCTGGCACATAACCCCAGAACCGAGAATCACTGCTATGAGGTCTATTGTCACCCATTACAAAGTAATGGCCTTCGGGAACAGTTGTTTTAGAAAGTTTTCTAGAGTTTCCTAAAGGGTGAAGCAAGATGTCATGATCAGCCTCACTAATTATCTCTCTAATATGACGATAACCGCTCATCGCTTTACCCGAATCAACGCCTTGGTAAGAACCAATTTTTCTGTACTCAACAGACTCGCCATTGACTGTTAGTTGGTCCTTTTCATAGCTAATAGTATCACCTGGAAGAGCAACCACTCGCTTAATGAAATCTACGCCAGAGTAACCAGCGCTATGCTCATAATTGGGATATCTGAATACAATAACATCACCCCTTTCTGGCTTTGAAAAATCAATAATTTTAGAGTTGAGTATCGGTAGTCTTAAACCATAATCAAACTTATTAACTAAGATAAAATCACCAGTTAATAGTGTTGGCATCATTGAATTCGAAGGCACTCGAAACGGCTCAAAGATAAACCCTCGAAAGACTAAAACCAACAACAACACTGGGAAGAGCTCAATTGACCATTGAACAACTTTAGGTCGATGCTTATATTTTTCGGATTTTGAAAACTTTAAGAAGATTAGAAAGTAACAAATTTTTCTAAAAGCTGACCTCTTTTCAGTTACTTTAATTTCACTTTCAGGACTAGTTTTTGAGAAAAATAGTAGATCAATCAAGACAATAGCGATTGCCAGCAAAATTGCTAAAAAAAGCCAACTCAATACATCCAAGGCAAAAAATGATTCGGCATTTTCAATTGTCATATTTTTTCTCTTTATAAAAAAAACGTATTATAGCAATCACCCTGAGCAAGGTTCTGAAGATTTATATAACATTACAAATGTCAAATTTCTTCAATATTCATGCCAATTTTGTTAGCCAATTCTAAAAAATTTGGAAAGGATGTCTGAACATTATCGACACCTTCTATCCTAATGTCATATTCAGATCTACATGAGGCAATTGCAAATGACATTGAGATACGATGGTCTTGGTGGGATTTGATTACCGAATTTTGCTTACTAAACTCTCCACCTTGAATTCGAATTCCATCTTTAAGAACTTCAATTTCAATACCTAAAACTTTTAAACCATCAGCCATAACTTGAATACGGTCTGACTCTTTAACCCTCAACTCTTTTGCACCCGTTAATACAGTTTCACCTGTTGCACAGCTTGCAGCAATAAAAATAACTGGAAATTCATCAATCGCCAAAGGTACTAGTTCATGCGGTATATTAATTCCATGGAGTTCAGCTGAACAGACACGAATATCAGCGACCAGCTCACCAGCAACAATTCTCTTATCAGTCAGTGTAATATTTGCGCCCATCAAATCAAGAATATCAAGGATTCCAGTTCGTGTAGGGTTAATGTTCACTGCATTCAGTGTTATATCCGACTCTTTAGCAATACTAGCAGCAACGATAAAGAAAGCGGCTGAAGAAATATCACTAGGCACCTCTATATCGCAAGCATTTAATTCGCCGCCACCCATTAACGAAATTTGGCCATTAGAAATATTGACAGGGTAGCCAAAACCTCTCAGCATTCTCTCGGTGTGATCTCTTGTAGTGCTGTTTTCAACAATGCAAGTTTCTCCCTCAGCATATAACCCTGCCAACAATAAACACGATTTAATTTGGGCAGAGGCAACAGGAAGGATGTAATTAATCGCTGATAATTGCTGATTGCCAGTTATAGATAAAGGTGGTTTTGATTCATAACTATCAATTTTCGCCCCCATCATATACAACGGCTCAATCACCCTTGCCATTGGTCTTTTTGATAGAGATTCATCTCCGCAAAGTTGAGAATTAAAGCTTTGAGCACTGAGAAGGCCTGTCATGAGTCGAATAGAGGTCCCAGAATTCCCTAAATCAAGGGGTTTCGTAGGAGATTTTAAGCCATGCTTACCTACACCATTAATAGCAATATTAGAACCCTCCTTCTCAATTTGGACGCCCATCTGTTGAAACGCTCTCAAAGTGGCTAAGCTATCTTTACCCTCTAAAAAACCAGACACATTAGTAACGCCATTCGCAATAGATCCCAACATAATTGATCGATGAGAAATTGATTTATCACCAGGCACTTTAATGGAGCCATTTAATGAATGGCTAGAATAAGCCTTAAAATTAGTCATTAAGACACCTCAATCTATCCATGAATCACGGGTATTTTTCGCTTCAATAAACAGTGATTCAAGTTGTTCTTTATTTTGACTATCAATAGCATCAACTAGAGTATTCAATAATTCTTGATATCCATTAATGTGTGCAACAATTGCATCTCGATTGTGAAGACAAATATCTCGCCACATAATCGCATCGCCGGAAGCTATCCTAGAAAAATCTTTAAAACCTCCGGCCGCATATATTGATGCTTCAGGATGTTGACTGATGAGGTAATTAACCAAAGAAAAAGCCAACATATGGGGTAAATGTGAAGTCATACCTAACAAGTCGTCGTGCGATTGCGGAGTCATAAAATCGACTTCAGCACCTAACCCTTCCCACATCTTTGCAAGTATTTTTATTGAATCAGGATTGTTATTTTTTAGAGGAGTAATAATAACTTTTCTATTTACAAATAAATCAGCATCACTTACTTCAAAACCAACCTTCTCTTTGCCAGCAATCGGGTGTGCAGGAATAAAGTTATCAAGAGTATTTCCAAACACTGCTTTGACGGCTTCAATAACACTCACTTTAGTGCTGCCAACATCACTAATAATCATATCTTCGACTATATGAGGTTTAATTTTCTTAAGTATTGATTCATAACTTCCAACTGGTGTAGCAATAATTACCATATTCGCACCATCTAACGCCTCACCTATATCAGTTGAATATTGGGCAATAACGTTGCTTCTTTGTGCTTTTTCAAGACGAGACTTATCTCTTCCAAAACCAAAGACAATTTCAGACTGATGAGTTTTATTAATCGCCTTCGCTAGTGACCCACCAATCAACCCTATTCCAATTATGCAAATCTTTTTCATCATAATATTTTTTCCAGTGCTTGAAGCAAATAAGTATTTTCTTCAGCAGTGCCTATAGAAATTCTAAGAAAATTATCCATCTCTACAGGGCGTACAATAACACCCTCTTTAAGTAGACTGTTATATATTTCCATTGCATTAGAAAATTTAACAGCAATAAAATTAGCGTGAGAAGGAATATAGCTTAGTTTAAGACGTGTAAAACCCTCCTCTAGCTGCCTTAAACCAGTGTCATTTACCTTTCTCGATTCCTTTAAATAGTCCAAATCTGATAAGGCACAAATTGCAGCTATTTGAGCTGTATGATTAACATTAAATGGCTCCCTAACTCGGTTAATGAAATCCGCAATTGTTGGACTGCAAACTGAGTATCCAACTCTTAAACCAGCCAAGCCATAAGCTTTTGAAAAGGTACGAGTTATGATTAAATTATCAAACTCATTTAACCAGTCAATAGCCTGATCATTAATATTCAAATATTCAAAATACGCTTGATCCAAAACCACTGGTATACGGCTAGGGACCTTAATTAAAAAGTTATATATTTCATCGTCGCTTACCAGAGTTCCTGTAGGGTTATTAGGATTGGCAACAAAGATGAGTTTCGTGTTATCGTTAATTAACTCAAGCATAGCATTTAAATCGTGCCCGTATTCTTTTGCTGGAGCTACTTTTGCAGTAGCACCCAAGGCTTGAGTAACCAATGGATAAACAACAAACGCATACTGTGAAAAAATCACTTCGTCTGTCTTTTTGCAAACAAACACTCTAGCGACTAATTCCAATAACTCATTAGAGCCATTTCCCAATGAAATCATTTCTATAGCTACATCTAAGTGACCACTTATACTTTTTTTTAATTCATAGCCATTCCCATCTGGATATCTATGAATCTCTTTGAGAGAAAGCTTCATGGCCTTAACTACTTTCAGGCTAGCACCTAAAGGATTTTCGTTTGAAGCGAGCTTTATTACGTTTTTTATTCCTAACTCACGCTCAAGCTCTTCAATCGGCTTTCCTCCTTGGTATGGACTTAAGCCAAGAATAGATTCACATGCGTTCATAAAATTGCGACTGGATAAGATCCAAGAATATTTAGTTTTAAAGCTTGCTTCTCAACTTCAGAGATAGCTTTTCTAAGGTTTTTATCATGTTGATGGCCTTCAATATCGATAAAAAACAAGTACTCCCATTTCACCCCAGGAATTGGGTGTCTGGCCAACTGCAACATATTTATTTTATGACTCTTAAAAGGCTCCAACAAATCAAACAAGGCTCCAGGTTCATGTTTTGTAACAACCAATAAGGAGGTCTTGTCTTCAACTCCAGGAGGGACTTCATCTTTACCAATTGCAATAAAACGAGTAACGTTGCCAGCCCTGTCTTCAATATTTTTTGCTACACGCTGCAGGCCATAAAGATTCAGCGCAGCTTTAGAAGCTATAGCCGCAGCATTGGGTTCATCTTTCACCATTCGGGCAGCAAGTGCATTTGATGCTACGGGACGAAGCTCTGTATGAGGATAATGGTTTGACAGCCAACGATGGCATTGGTCAAATGCTTGTTGGTGAGCATAAATTATATTAATTTCTTGAGATTGATCTTGCATCATTAAGTGATGAGCAACAGCAATCTCAACCTCTCCACAAATATTAAGGTCATGACTGTATAGCATATCAAGTGAGGTTCCTATTACTCCATTTGATGAGTTTTCTATAGGTACGACGCCATAATGGACATTGTCAGTCTCTACTTGATGAAAAATTTCATCAATAGTGCCACAGTCTAGTGTCGACACTCCATGTCCAAAATGTTTTAAGGCTGCCTCTTGTGTGAAGGTACCTTCAGGCCCAAGAAAGGCAACCTTGAGAGGTTGCTCAATTGCTAGGCAAGCAGACATTATTTCTCTAAAAATAAGAGCAACATCTTTATCTTTCAATAAACTTTGGTTTCTTTCAATAACTCGACTCAGAACCTGCGCTTCTCTTTCAGGCCGGTAAAAGGCGCTTTGCGAGTTTGCTTCTTTCTTTACCTTAGCTACCTGGGCTGCAAGATCAGCACGAGAAGCTATAAGCAATTGGATCTTTTGGTCCAAAGCATCAATTTCTGATCTTAGATTTTTAAGTTTTTTCTCTTTCATTCTAATTGTAAATTTTATTAGATTTGGTAGCTTAGAGGTCAATCATTAGGATTAGTAATAGTTCTAACGAGAATTTTTTTCAAAATCACCCATAAACGACACTAAAGCTTCAACTCCTTCCATACTCATTGCATTATATATACTAGCTCGAATACCACCAATAGCTCTATGCCCCTTAAGAGCTAAAAGATTTTCATTTAAAGCCTCTTCGATAAACAACTTGTCCAGTTCAGGGCTAGGCGTAAAAAAAGGCACATTCATTCTAGAACGAAACCTAGTTGCTACATTGTTGGAATAAAAATCACTATGATCAATTGCTTTGTAGAGTAACTCTGATTTTTTTTTGTTATGTTGAGTAATTGACTCAATCCCACCAAACTCTTTTAACCATTCAAAAACAAGCGCTGCAGTATACCATGCAAAAGTGCAAGGAGTGTTATACATAGAGTCATTATTTGCTTGAGTAGAGTAATTAAATAAAACTGGCTGATGTTTAACAACATTTCCTATTAAATCGTCTCTGACAATCACGACCGTTAAGCCAGAAACACCAATATTTTTTTGAGCACCGGCATAGATCACTCCAAACTTTGAAACATCTATCGATCTAGAAAGAATAGATGATGACATGTCTGCCACTAATGGCATATCAATCTCAGGAATATAATCAAATTCTAGCCCTGCAATAGTTTCGTTGGGAGTGTAATGTAAATAGGCGCCATTAGGGTCAATCTTCCAGCTTGAATAGTCTTCAATATCAGTAAAGCCATTTTTTGTACTATCTGTGCACACGTTAACGCCACAGTATCTTGATCCTTCACGAATTGCTTTCTCAGACCAATGACCTGTATTGGCGTAATTAGCAATTTTTTTACCTCTCAAAAGGTTTACTGGAACCATAGAAAACTGCTGTGAAGCGCCACCCTGTAAAAACAAAACTTTGTAATTATCTGGAATGCTCATTAATTCTTTCAAATCTTGCTCAGCTTTTTTTGCTAGCTTCATGAAGTCTATCCCTCTATGAGAGATTTCCATAACAGAAGCCTTAGCATCTCTAAATTCTGGCAATTCACTTTTTAAACGCTCTAATACAGAACTCGGCAACGCTGCAGGCCCCGCACTAAAGTTATAAACATTGTTCATCGAATTAATCTAAATTGTAAAAATTGACAACATTTTACCTAAGACTCCCAATTACGACCGAATATTGCATTGAATAGCTTTTTAAAGGCTGATTTAATAAAATTTCAAATTAGTTTACAATTTGAATAGCTTTATAATGATATTTATATTAACAAAAGCAAATACTAGTTATGGAAAGTTCTTACAAAAAACGTATGCAGCGTAAAAAAGCATATATCGATTCTCGTATCGAAGCTGCAAATATTGACAAAGGAATCGTTGTCTTGTTAACAGGAAATGGAAAAGGCAAATCTTCCTCCGCTATGGGTATGATTTGCAGATCTCTGGGTTATGACATGAAGGTTGGTATAGTACGTTTTTTAAAAGGCGAACAGGTTACTGGTGAAGACATCTTCTTAGATAACCATGAAAATGTTTATACGGTGATTATGGAAACCGGCTTTACTTGGGACACTCAAGATCAAGAACTGGACAAAAGAAAGGCAGTTGAAGCTTGGGTCGAGGCTGAAAAACTCCTTTCTAATCCCGACTTTAAACTTGTAGTGCTTGATGAAATTACTTACATGATTAATTATAAATATCTTGAAGAAAAATCAATCCTCAAAGCCCTTACTAATCGACCTGAAAACCAGCACGTCGTTATTACTGGCAGAGCGGCAAGTGAAAGTTTAATTGAAGTTGCAGACACTGTTAGCGAAATAATAGATATTAAACATGCATTTAGAGCCAATATAAAAGCACAAAAAGGCTTAGACTTATAACTTTTATTTTTTCATTAGTTTGTCAATTTCGCTTTTAAACGCCTCAATGTCTTGAAATTGTCGGTAAACGGAAGCAAATCGAATGTATGCAACTTCATCCAATTCATGTAACTCTTCCATCACCCACTCACCAAGAACGGAAGACGAAACTTCTCGCTCATTTTGTGCCATTAACTTTCGCTGAATTTTTTGAATGGCAGTTTCAATTTTTGAAATTGAAACGGGTCTTTTTTCAAGAGCCTTTAGTAAACCTGAACGTAGCTTATCTTCACTAAAAGTTTGTCTAGATTCATCACTTTTTATAAGTCTTGGAAGGTTTAGGTCTACAGCTTCTCGAGTTGAATGTCTCTCTCCACATGCGACACATTCACGACGGCGGCGAACTTGAGAGCCGTCATCAAGAAGCCTCGTGTCCAGTACCTTAGTGTCATCTGATTGACAGAACGGACAACGCATATAATTTATCTATAAACAGGAAATTTTGCGCAAAGTTTTTCAACTTTTGCCTTGACATCATGTGCAACAGATTCATTTTCAATATCATCACAAATGTCACAAATCCAATTAGTGAGCTCGATACATTCTGATTCACCAAAACCTCTAGTAGTTGCTGCTGGAGTACCCACACGTATACCGCTAGTAACAAATGGAGATTGCGGATCATTAGGTACGGCATTTTTGTTGACTGTAATATGAGCAGAGCCCAAAGCGGCATCAACATCTTTTCCTGTCAAGCCTTGTGAAATAAAACTAACTAAAAACAAATGATCATCAGTACCATCGGAAATAACTTCATAGCCTCGATTCATGAAAACATTGGCCATAGCTCTTGCATTCACGACAACCTGTTTTTGGTAAGCTTTGAAATCATCACTCATCGCCTCTTTAAAAGCCACCGCTTTAGCTGCAATAATGTGCATCAGTGGTCCGCCCTGAATACCTGGGAAAATAGCAGAATTAAGTTTCTTTTCAATCTCTTCATTAGCTCTCGCTAAAATCAAACCGCCACGAGGACCCCTTAAAGTTTTATGAGTAGTTGTTGTCACAACATCTGCAATTTTAATAGGGGAAGGATAATCACCAGTTGCAATCAGACCTGCAACATGTGCCATATCAACAAACAAGTACGCACCAACGTCGTCTGCAATAGATCTAAAACGATCCCAATCAACAATACGTGAATATGCAGAAAATCCGGCAATAATCATTTTTGGCTTGTGCTCCTGAGCTAACCGATCTACCTCATCATAGTCAATCTCTCCAGTATCTGCATTAAGGCCATACTGAATTGCATTAAAATTTTTGCCTGAAAATGATGGTGCAGCACCATGAGTTAAATGCCCCCCATGCGCTAAACTCATACCCAGTATAGTATCACCTGGAACTAACAAGGCCTGAAAAACTGCAGCATTTGCTTGTGAACCAGAGTGCGGTTGTACATTTGCATAATCAGCATCAAATAAAGCTTTTGCACGGTCTATTGCAAGCTGCTCTACAACATCAACATGTTCACAGCCTCCATAATAACGCTTGTAAGGGTAGCCCTCTGCGTATTTATTAGTGAGTTGAGAACCTTGAGCAATCATTACTGCAGTTGATGTATAGTTTTCAGAAGCTATTAATTCAATATGAGCTTCCTGGCGAGCTTCTTCAGCAGTAATTGCATTAGCAATATCAGAATCAACTTCAGCCAAAGTTAGAGATTTTTCAAACATAATTTCTTCCTAAATATAAAAAAGGGGTAATTTTAACTCACAAAGATTTATTGATTTAAATTCTTAGTGATAACAACTACAAATAATACCAAAATAATCCATAAAATGATTTTCATTAGAGATAATCTATAGTTTTTTTACATTACTGGAAGATTTTTTTCTAATTAGCTCTATCGTTGTAAAGTTTTATCATTTATCTGAATGGTAAAATTCTATTTTCTTAAGAATTTATAATCGTGTAAATGAGTGTATTAATTTTAGGAAGCGGCATTATTGGCACCACTTCTGCTTACTATTTAGCAAAACGAGGGCATGACGTTACTGTGATTGATCGTCAAAACAGTGTTGCTCTTGAGACAAGTCATGGCAATGCTGGTCAACTTTCTTATTCATTTTCCTCGCCATGGGCCGGACCAGGACTTCCATTGAGTTTAATTAAATGGATGTTTAGCAAGTACCCACCTTTAATCGTTAATCCAAATCTAAATTCTGAAACCGTCAAATTTCTTTATCAAATGCTCAAGAACTGTAATTCAAAAAGTTATGAGATTAACAAGAGTCGCATGGTCAGAGTGTCTAACTTTTCTAAAAAATGCCTATTAGACTTAGAAAAAGATGTAGATATCTTTTATGAACAGCGTAAACAGGGTTCTCTGCTTCTTTTTAAGAGCACTAAACAGATTGAAAACATTAAAAAAGATCTTTCTCTTTTAGAAAAACTTAATATTCAACACGAACTCCTAGATTTAAATGGATGTATTCAGGCTGAACCTGGCCTTCATCATGTTAAGAGCGAATTTGCTGCTGGTCTTAGATTTGCCAATGATTGCACAGGTAATTGTTATCTTTTTACAAATCAGCTTTACAAAAAATGTCTTGAAATGGGCGTTAAATTTGAGTTTAATACTCACATTGAAGACATTCTAGTTGAAAAAGAAAGAATCTCTTCAATAAAGACAAATCGAGGTGAATTTGATTCTGATAGTTATGTAGTAGCTTTAGGAAGCTACTCATCAAAAATCCTCTCAAAAGTAGGTATTAATATTCCTGTATACCCAGTTAAAGGCTATTCAATTACATTACCAGTTCTGAATAATGAAGATGCGCCACAATCAACAATTATTGATGACACTTTCAAAATTGGCATTACCAGACTAGGCAACAACATTAGAGTTGCTGGTACAGCCCATTTAACAGGCTATAACTTAGAGTTAAGAGAAAAGTCACTATCTTTACTGAAACACGGATTAAACAGGCTTTTTCCATATGCAACCGAAGAAACTGATGACATGAAGTTTTGGGCAGGACTACGCCCAAATACTCCTGATGGTCCTCCTATCATTGGGTCAACACCCTATTCAAATTTATATCTGAATACAGGACATGGCACTTTAGGATGGACAATGTCTCTCGGCTCTGGCAAACTGTTGGCAGACATCATTTCAGGCATTGAGCCTGAAATCTCTTCGGTGGGTATAGATATGAGTCGCTTTAATTATGCTAATAAAACTCTCTTAAATTATGGCTAGAAAGTGTACCGCTTCTATTAATCTTAGCGCAATTAAGGCAAACTATTTATACGCAAAATCTTTAGCACCGAACTCAAAAGCCATCGCTATTATTAAGGCTGATGCTTATGGTCATGGTGCAATTGAAGTAGCCAAAGAATTAAACGAAGTAGCTGATGCTTATGGCGTGGCTTGCATCGAAGAGGCTATTGAATTAATAAACTCTGGAATAGATAATACCCCAATACTATTATTGGAAGGAGTTTTTGAAAAATCTGAACTCATTCTTGCTGAAAAACATAGTCTAATTGTTGCAGTATGTAATTCAATACAACTTCAATGGCTTCTAGATGCTAGTCTAAATGAACCTTTTGACGTATTTGTGAAATATGATTCTGGCATGGGACGATTGGGCTTTCAAGACGATTCATTCATCCAAGCAATAAATTTACTTGAAAAAAGCAACAATATTGGTGAAATAACTCTAATGACACATTTCTCAAGTGCTGATGACCTTGGCAGCACTCTAACTACCAAACAAATCAACAACTTTGATAAGATTATAAAGACAGAAAAATACCCATGTTCACTTGCAAATTCAGCTGCAATTTTGAAGTGGAGTGAATCTCATAGAGAATATGTTCGTCCAGGTATCATGCTTTATGGGTCTTCTCCATTTTCAGATAAAATCCCTCTAAATAAACTAACACCAGTCATGACACTGTCCTCAATCCTTATATCAATAAAAAGCTTTAAAGCAGGTCAATCGATTGGCTATGGTAGCCGCTACATCTGTAAACAAAACATGCAAATTGGCGTTGTGGCTATTGGTTATGCTGATGGTTATCCACGCAGCGCGGTTGATGGCACACCTGTTTTTATAAATGGCGTTAAAAGTAAAATTGCTGGAAGGGTTTCAATGGACATGGTAACGATAGATTTAACTGATATCCCGAATCCAAAAATAGGCGATCGCGTTGAGCTTTTTGGTGAACACATCTCTGTAGATGAAGTTGCTAAACATTGCAGCACAATCTCTTATGAAATCTTTACTAAAATCACAAAAAGAGTTTACAAATCCTACGTCTAATTATTAGTAATGTTAATATAATATATTCAATTAATTCTTGATTTATTTTTCTCTAAACTCATGCTTACATCAATTCAAATAGAAACCTTTGAAAAAAATGGCTATTTAGTTATAGAAAACTTTATTGACCAAAGACAAAGAAATCTTCTAATTCAGCGAGCAGAAGTATTAATAGATGAATTTCAACCACCTTCAAAGCATTCAGTGTTTTCTACTGATGAACAAGAAAGAACGAGTGACGATTATTTCTTGAACTCAGGTGATAAAATATGTTTTTTCTTTGAAGAAAAGGCTATTGACCAAAACGGTAACTTCACCGTACCTAAGCAAAAATCTATCAATAAAATAGGCCATGCTCAGCACATTCTAGATCCCGTATACAAAGAAGTGATTAATGAGTTAAACTTTCCAAAATTAGGTAAGCAGTTGGGTATCAAAATGCCAAGGGCTTTGCAGTCAATGCATATCTTTAAACAACCTAGCATTGGAGGTGAAGTTAGTCTTCATCAAGACTCCTGCTTTTTGTATACAGAGCCGATGAGTTGTATTGGTTTTTGGTTTGCACTAGAGGATGCAAATAAAGAAAATGGATGTCTACAAGCAATGACTGGTGGACACAAAATTCCACTTAAAAAACGATTTCGTTTATCAGAAAATGGAGGTACAGAGTTTGACCTACTAGATGATACTCCTTGGCCTGACAAAACTCTTGATATGCTAGAAGTTGAAGCTGGCACTTTAATTATATTGCACGGCCAGTTACCACATTATAGTGCCGCTAATAAATCAACCAAGTCTAGACAAGCTTTTAGTCTACATTTAGTAGACCAAGAGTGCCATTATGCTGAAGACAACTGGCTTCAGTCAGGCCTTTAAAAGAATCTCATACATTATGAAAAAAAGAAAAATAACTGATATTCATGAGGTAGATTTTTTACCTTTTAACCGATATGGTCCAGTCGTTCCAAAGATGAGTTGGCACAAGATTAGCTTTGATGAAAAAACTAATTTTGGTAGCTTTATACTAAAGATGGATCCCGGTGCAAGAAGTACTCCACACACTCATATTGGTTTTGAAGAGTTTTTAGTGATAGAGGGCGAACTGATTGATGCAGATAATACGGTTTTTAAAAAAGGTGACTTTGTTACCTTTGAGCCTGGCAGCAAACATTCTTCCTATTCAGAAAAAGGCGCTCTATTAATTGTTTTCCAAAGAGGTATAAATAAACCAATCAATTAGCACTTTGTTCAGATTGAGATTCCAATGCCTCTTCTGCAATAACTTCCATAGCAATAACACTTGGTCTCTGTCCCATGATCTGAAATTCTGTTTGTTCAGACTCGTCAACATTCTCAGTAATCATCATCATCATTAATACTGTAACAGCAATAACCAAATGAACGATACCCATATAGAGCATAAACCCAAACATTTCAAAGAGTTCAAGAAAATAACTCATGGTAAATGGACCTAATGCTGCAAAAACACTAAACACAAGAACGATAGTTCCGCTCGCACTGATCATTTGTTTTGGTTCCAGACGATCATTGGCTTGTGCCACACCAAGTGAATATAGCGGTAAAGTAAAAGCACCTACTAGAGCACTTAATATTAGAAGAATTGTGCTTCTAAATTCGAATGATGACAAAGTAATGCAAATGCTGATAACAATGGCACAACAAAACAAAATGACTTTTCTTCGATCAATCTTGTCTGACAACCAGCCTAGAGGCAATTGAGATGCAGCCCCAAAACCGATAAAAAGTGTCATAAAAAGTGCCGTTTCAGACACTGAAAAGCCTGCCTTGATAGCATAGATCGTTCCAACCCCAAAAAAACCGGCCGAGGCAAGTCCAGATAAACCAATCGTTACCACACCCGATGGTGAGCCTTTCCACAAAGCTTTCAGGCCTAGTGACTCTTGAGAATCGAATTCTGGCGCTTTAATTTCTGCTAGGAGGATCGGTATTAATGAAATCGACAGTAAAATAGAGGCCAACAAGAAAAGGCTTACACCTGCAGGGTCATCGGCGGCAAATAAGCCTTGACCAAGTGCCAAACCTGCCCAAACAACAATCATGTGAATTGAAAAAATTTGACCTCGATTTTCGTTTGAAGAAATCGAATTTAACCATCCTTCAACTATAATCATAATGCCCGCAATACAAAAGCCAGACAAGAATCGAGCTACAAACCATACTGGAGGCTCAATAAACAAAATTTGAATCAAAATTGCGGTGGAAGCTATAGATGCATATGCAGCATATGTTCGAATTTGACCCGTCTTTTCAATTTGTTTAGGTGAAAAAATAGAACTGGCTAATTGACCGATAAAATACCCTGACATTACCAGACCTGTGGTCAAAATCGAAAAACCCTCAAAGTCAGCACGCCAGCTACTTAGAGTTCCTTGGAGACCGTTTCCTAATCCTATAAAAAGTATTCCTAGAAATAGTGGCCAAGTTGTTCGAATAATATTACTTAACATATCAATTTATTGAATTAACTGTAGATAAAAATCTTAAAAAATGTCTCAGTTTATTAAGACATATATATTTAAAAACGCGCATTTTAATATATTTTGCAACCAAAATAAATAAACATGGTAAAAAGTTTTTTATGGGTACAACAACCCAAAATAATTGGTTGATTTATATACTTAAATGTGGAGACGGTAGTCTTTATTGCGGCATCACAAATAACCTAGAAAAACGTCTCAAACAGCACAAAGGAGAAATCAAAGGTGGCGCTAAATACACTCGCTCACATTGGCCTTGTAAATTAGTTTACAAAGAAAAATCAGCCAGTAGAAGTGAAGCTTCACTAAGAGAGATAATTATAAAAAAAATGTCAAAAGATGAAAAACAGGCTCTTATTAATTCAGCCAACGAAAATTAGTTAGACTCTGTCTTGTCACTCGCTTTTTGGAGGCTACTAAGGTCACTTAAGACCATCTCTGAGTGAGTTTTTGGATTAACAGATAGATATATTTTGGCAATGTTACCTTCAGGGTCAATGATAAAGGTATTTCTGTTTGACACCTTAAAAAAGCTGCTTAATGAATCATATAGCTTGGACACTTCTCTTGTTTCATCTGCAAGCAATGAGAACGGTAAATTGTACTTTTCAGCGAAAAGTTTGTGTGATCTAACACTATCAACACTCAGTCCAAAAACCACAGCTTTACTTGCAATGATTCGTTTCACGGCATCTCTAAAATCACAAGCTTGAGTCGTACAGCCAGGTGTATCGTCTTTAGGATAAAAATACAACACAACCCATTGACCTTCATAATTGCTTAAATTATGGGTTATTTTGTTCTGATCTTGCAAAGCAAAGTTTGGCGCCTTATCACCTACCTTGAGTCCAGCAATTGAAGATGAAGAAAGCGCCAGAAGAAATATTATTACTAACGCTGTTGTGATCGATTTGAGTTGCATAATTTAGACAACATAATACCTTATCAAAGATATGTATTAATTAAGAAACAAATTGAGTGATATAAGACTTTATTTAAAAAAAACTTTTAGTGCTTTCTTTTGCCTTGTTTCGAACTTTGTATAGCACTGTGATACCAGGCTAAGGCCTTCTTGAATTGATATTCATTAATGTTATTTCTTTTGCAATAAGCACTAGTTTTAATATCGCTTAGATCCTTGGAAATTAATTGATTTTGTATTTGATTCATTTATTATTCCAGTAAAAAGCTTTAGCTGGAGGGTAGGAGCAACCCACCAGCTATAGCCGCTACCTCAGTTACCAAACGGAGAGTGAATGGCAAGGGTGTTCGAGGTTCTTAAATATAAGCAAAATCATGTCCTGAATTTAATTATTAATGTCAACATGCTGAGTTTCAATAGTATTGTTTTTAGTCATTAGAGAATTTTTAGGCACACGAGCTGTAATATCATCACTCATAACAACATTGAGCTTTACTATTCCAGCAATGGCATTTGCAACTTTAAGGGGTTGATGTCGCATTTTTTCTCTAATAAACTAAAAACAATGACCTCATAATAGGCGATGTAAATATATGTCAAATGTTTTATAAGTGAAGTTTTGGTGAAGATTGTGTGAAGATTGTTTTTTTTATTGAATTTTGAACTACAATAATATCTTTTCTTATAGGGGTTTATCTGCATGCAACATATTCTAATAGTTGAAGATGATAGAACGATTGCTGAAAGTATAGCTTTCATCCTTGAACAGGACTCTTTCAGCTGCCAGTGGTTCGATAACGGTACTGATGCCCTTGACTACGTAGAAAATAATGCAGTAGACCTTATGCTTCTTGATGTAGGCTTACCCGACATGAGCGGCTTTGATGTACTGCGAAAAGTTCGCACTAATTCAGACCTGCCTGTTGTTATTATTACTGCCAGAGATGATGAGTCTGACCAAGTTCTTGGTTTAGAGGGGCTAGGTGCCAATGGATATATAACCAAACCCTTTAGTCCCAGATTAGTTGTTGCTCATGTGCGCTCACAACTAAGACGTGATCGTACGGATACAAATCCTGAATCAAAATTCAGCATTAATCAAGACATGCAGAAAATATTATTTCATAACCAAGAACTAACCTTAACTCAGACTGAATTCAAAATTTTGTCTCACCTTATACAACACCCTAATCGAGTCCATACAAGGGAATATTTGATGAAAAATATATGGGGTGATAAACCATACGGCGCAGATAAAAAAACAATCAATACGCACATTAAGTCTATCCGTAAACGTTTAAAAGAAATTGATGAATCGTGCGACCCCCAGAAATTAATATTAACCAACAGAGGTATCGGCTACAGTCTTATTGAATGAAATACTTCAAATTAAATATAGGCACCAAACTGTTTATTCTTTACTTTTTAGTCAGTAGCACCTTGGTCTGGGCTTTTGCCCATCGTACAAGTATAGAGTCTGCAAAAGAGGTTATGGTCGAGGTAGCAACCATGTTTAGCAAAATTGCCTCTCAAAATATCATAGACGGTGAAATTAATCTCAATAGTTTTGGAGGTATTATTTTTGACTACTTCCAATCACCGCATGGTGATGCAAGATTACAGAATCTGGCGATTTACATTACTAATAGGGATGGTATTCTTGTCTTGGACTCTCGTGGTTTAAACCTAGGAACAGACATGAAATCTCATTCAGTGGTTGGTTCAGCATTGTCAGGGCAGCAAGGAATAAGTAGAATTTCTGCCGAGACTGTTCGCGGCCCTTGGAAGGCAAGAGGGGTAAACATAGAATATTTTTTTAAACCTGAATTCTTGCATGTTTCAAGCACTATTTACGACAACAGGCAAGAAGTTCAAGGGGCTCTTGTCCTTGTAGCTCCAATGTTAGACCTAATGGATAAATCCCGATTATATAGATTCATATTCTATATATTTCTCCTCGCTTTGTTTTTTGGTGCCTTAGGTAGCTACAGAATTTCAAGAAACATTCGTCGCGTGGAGAAATATACTAGGGAACTTTTTAAGGGTGAAGATGTATCGATCCCTAATGTAAACGTTCAGTTTAATAAACTTGCTGTGGCCATAGAGCAAGCTCGAAGCGAAGTAGAACTTAAGGATGATGTTGAAGAATACATTGATACTCTTGCTCATGAATTAAGAACTCCTATTACTGGGATTCGGCTAACTGCAGAAAATCTGTTAACACCGATGGGCATTGAGAGTTACCTCCTAGAAGAGAAAGATGATAAAAAAAGTAAAGTTCTAACTAAAGAAATGAAGAAGAGACGAGAATTTATTCGAAGCATTCTTGATTCAAACAAGCAAATGGATTCACTTGTATCTAGGCTACTAGATCTTTCAAGAATTGAAAGACGTGATAAACTAACCAAAATAGAAAAACTCAAAATCTTACCCATAATAGAAAAAGTCTTAAAAGTTTATGGCACCCATAATCGTTTAATTGTCAGTAAAAATATCACTATAAATCTTGACGATATAGATAAGAAAGGCACAGTTTTTGCTGAAAAAATACTCCTAGAGCAAGCCTTAGGGAATATCATAAAGAATGCAATAGACTTTAGTCCCAAAGGTGGTACGATTACAATAAAAGCCTCAGAGTCTAATACGGCTGTTACAATTGTTGTGCTCGATGAAGGGCCGGGTATACCGCCACACGTTTCAAGCAAACTATTTACTCGCTTCTATTCAGTCTCAAGGCCAGATACAGGTGCCAGAGGTAATGGTCTTGGTCTAAGGTTCGTTAGAAAGATTATGCAACTTCATGGAGGAGAGGTTACTTTAAAAAACCGGTTATTGCAGAATGGTGCTGAGGCTAAGTTACGGTTCCCACTAAGTTAATATTAAAAGTTTACAAAAAAAACAAAATCAATCTCAATATGGTATTCTAATTTTGTTTTTTCTGTCTCTAGACAAAACTAATTAATATGGTATTATCGCGACATTTTTAACGATAAACTTTACCAAGTATGAAAATAGTTATCCCAATTAAACGTGTTCTTGACCCCTACACTCAGGCACGAGTTAACAAACAAACCCAGTTAGTTGATCTGACTAATGCAAAAATGGCAATGAACCCTTTTTGTGAAATCGCTGTTGAAGAAGCTTTAAAGATTAAAGAGAGCGGCGCTGCCATCGAAACCATAGCTGTTAGTATTGGCACCGAAAAAACAATAGATACCTTGAGGACTGCTTTAGCAATGGGCGTAGACCGAGCTATTTTTGTCAATACAGAGTCAGACTTAGACTTGCAACCCCTTCATCTTGGAAAAATTTTGGCAAATATTGTTAAACGCGAAGAAGCTCAACTTATCATTATGGGAAAACAAGCTGTCGACAATGATAACAACCAAACCGGTCAAATTCTCTCTGGCCTTTTGGATTATTCCTTAGGAACCTTTATTTCTAAATTTCAGCTAAGTGATGACGGGAAAAGTGCTGAAGTTTGTCGTGAAATTGACTCGGGAATTGAAACTAGAAAGCTAAATTTACCAGCTATTGTTACTGTTGATTTGAGGCTTAATGAACCAAGATACGCCTCTTTACCTAATATAATGAAAGCTAGATCAAAACCTTTAGAATCAATTGAAATATCAAGCTTTGATATTGATGTCAGCCCTAGAGTCAAAGTCATCAGTGTTGATGAATCTGGAACCAAGGATAGAGCATCAAAACAAGTCCAATCTGCTGAAGAGCTATTGTCCGAACTAAGCCAGTTGGGAGTTCTCTAATGTCTGCACTAATTTTAATCGAACTAAACGGGTCTGAAGTAAGCTCTAATAGTCGCGCTGCAATAACAGCTGCAACTCAACTTTCAGATAAAATTGATGCATTAGTGCTGACAGATGATTCGGCTAATGCTGCCTCGGTTGCTTCTCTAGATATTATTAACACCGTAAAAGTTATTGCTGACTCAAAGTTAGAACATGTAAGTGTTGGAGTTGCCAGTAAATTAGTGGCAGAAGCGATGTCTGATTATAAATATCTGCTTTCTGGATCATCCACTTATAGTAAAAATATTTTACCAAGGGTAGGCGCCCTACTAGACGTTCAACCAATATCTGATGTATGTGAAATCAAGTCACATAACACCTTTGTGAGACCACTTTATGCGGGCAATATTATGGCGACTGTTGAATCAAGCGATGACACTATCTTAATGACAGTTAGAGCCACTGCATTTGAACATTCTGGTGATGGAGGTTCAGCAACTATCGAGGAATTATCATTACCCATACCTGAACCAAAATCAAACTTTATTTCACTTCAAGAATCTCAATCAGAGAGGCCTGAACTAACAACAGCTGATAGAATTGTTTCAGGTGGTCGTGGACTTGGGTCAAAGGAAAATTTTGCTTTAATTGAGCAATTAGCTGATAAACTTGATGCAGCTATTGGCGCTTCCAGAGCTGCAGTAGATGCAGGCTTTATTTCAAACGATTATCAAGTCGGACAGACTGGTAAAGTTGTTGCGCCTAAACTATACTTAGCTGTTGGAATATCGGGAGCTATTCAACATCTTGCAGGCATGAAAGATTCTCAGGTGATTGTGGTCATTAACAATGACCCAGATGCACCAATGGCTAGAATGGCTGATTTGGTATGGGAGGCTGATCTGTTTGGTGCATTAAAAGAGTTGAATGATCATTCCTTATAACTTCTATTGGGGTTGGTTTAATGGAAAGAGAGTCAATTGAATATGACGTTGTAGTTATTGGTGGAGGGCCATCAGGTCTGGCGTCAGCATGCAAATTAAAACAACTCAATCAAAATCTTTCTGTTTGTTTATTAGAAAAAGGCTCTGAAATAGGTTCTCATATTATTTCAGGAGCCGTTTTTGAACCTGAAACATTATTTGACCTTTTTCCTGAAAACGCAAGTAGTTGCCCTACTCTTAATACTCCTGTTAAAAGAGATGATGTTTATTTCCTAACCGGTAACAAAAAAAGCATTAAAGTGCCCTCTTGGCTAACACCAAAAGGACTGCAAAATCACGGTAATTATATAATTTCTCTCGGTGAACTCTGTCAATGGATTGGAGAAAGAGCCGTCGAACTTGGTGTCGATATTTTCCCAGGGTTTCCTGCTCAGAACTATTTACTTGATAAAAGTGGTAGAGTTTGTGGTATCACAACAGGCGATATGGGCCTTGATAAACAAGGAAATCAAAAAGGCACTTGGACACCGGGTATGAATATATATGCGAAACAAACTATATTCGCAGAAGGCTCAAGGGGCCACTTAGGTAAACAGCTGATCAAGGCATTCAATTTAGATGTAAACAAAACACCACAACACTATGCAATTGGCTTTAAAGAAATTTGGGAGGTTGATAAAGATAATCATAGTCCAGGCGATGTCCTACATACAATTGGTTGGCCACTCAACAAGGGTACATCAGGTGGAGGGTTTTTATATCATTTTAGTGATAACCAAATAGCGGTTGGATTGATTGTGGACTTGAACTATAACAATCCTCACCATAGTCCCTTTCAAGAGTTTCAACAATATAAACAACACCCTAAGATCAAACAATATCTGGAGCTCGGTAAACGAGTTTCTTATGGTGCAAGAGCTATCACCAAAGGAGGTCTTCATTCACTCGTTAAAATGGACTTTGATGGTGGAATGATTATTGGTTGTGACGCGGGTACATTGAATCCCGGAAAAATCAAAGGTAGTCATTGCGCATTACAATCTGGAATACTTGCGGCAGAATATGTCAATAAAGTACTCTCAGAAGAAGTCTGTGACTTTGATGATATGTTTAGTTGCAGCACCCTTTACAATGAACTTTATAAAGCAAGAAACTTTAGTAGTGCGCTTCATAAGTTTGGTTTTTATGGGGGTTCAATTTATAACTTTATTGAATCCAATATTTTTTACAATAAATTACCAATTGATATCAAGGATAATGAGCAAGATTGTGATTCTTTAAAGCCTTCCAAAGATTCAAAAATAAAATCCTACCCTTCACCAGATAATGTTTTAAGTTTTGACATTACTTCTTCCTTGTTCCTTTCTGGCACGAACCACGAGGAAGACCAGCCAGTTCATTTAAAATTAGCTGACGCTAAAATTCCATTGGATTACAATCTTGAAAAATATGATGAACCGGCACAGAGATACTGTCCTGCCGGAGTTTATGAAATCATTGAAAAAGAAGGGTCAGATTATTTCCAAATAAATGCCCCAAATTGCCTACATTGTAAGACTTGTGATATTAAAGACCCGGCGCAAAATATTAACTGGACGCCTCCTGAAGGAGGTGGAGGTCCAAATTACATAAGCATGTAGTTTACTTGCACTGGTTTGCAGTAATAACTACAGTGTTAAATATCTCTTCAACACTACAACCTCTTGATAGATCATTTACAGGCTTGGCCATCCCTTGAAGTATTGGCCCAAAGGCTTTAGCACCTGAAAATCGTTGAACAAGCTTATAACCAATATTTGCAGCATCTAAGTTTGGAAAGATAAGAACATTGGCAGGTGGTACAAAAGTTACTTCAGGATATTTTATTTGTAACACCTTGCTTTCTAATGCTGCATCCAATTGAATGTTGCCAACAATATCAACATCTGGCAATTTAGTCTTACAGATACTAGTCGCTAGTCTCACTTTTTCAACTTGAGAATGCTTAGTGTTTCTATTAGTGGAAAAAGAAAGCATTGCAATTTTCGGCTTAATGCCTAAATCTTTTGCAGATTTAAAGGCACTTTGAGCTATTTCAGCTAACTCTTCTACAGTGGGTTCAATATTCATTGCACAGTCGGAAAAAATTATGTTCTCCCCATATTTTTGATGATTTTGATCGAACATCATCAAAAAAAAACTCGATACAAGTTTGTTGTTATTTGAAACACCAATAATTCTCAATGCATTACCAAGGACCTTTTGACTAGGAGTGATTGCACCAGTTACAACTCCATCTACCTCATCTCTGTGTAAGGCCAACATTGCAAAAACAGTAGGGTCATTTACTAAATCTAGTGACTCATTGAGCCCCAAACCTTTATGTTTGCGTCTCTCAAACAAAGTTTTGGCATAAACGTTTCTTAATTTTTTGTCCTTTGGATCAATGAATTCTATGTTATGTCCTTTTCTTTCGCCTGACTGTTCTAATTGAGAACAAATTTCATCCTCATTGCCAAGAAGAACAATTTTTGCAATTTTTTCAGTAGATAATGATAATGCTGCCTGTATAACGCGCAGATCAGTCGATTCTGGTAGTAAGATTCGCGGACAAATCTTCTGCGCTCTATTGGTTAACTTTTCTAGTAATGCCATTATAAAGTTCCCATTAACAAGAGATTAGTTTACCCGAAAAAGGCTTTAAATCACCCTACCTTAATGATGTGAACAGAAAATTTATTAATTACGCCTGTTTGAACTGTTCGGCTATTTTAAGCCTCTGTATTTTTCCTGAAGGACCTTTAGGTAATGGTTCATCAACAAATATAATCTGGCTTGGAGTTTTGTATTCACCCAAATCTGCTATACATAAATCTTTTAATTCTTTCTCGTTTGCTTTGAAATTATCTTTGAGAAAAACACAAGCTGAAATCTCTTCTCCATAGTCTTCATCAAATATTCCAAAAGTACACACCTCTAAAACAGAGTTGTGTTTATAAATTGTGTCATCAATCTCTCTTGGAGAAATATTCTCGCCGCCTTTTATAATAAGCTCTTTTTTTCTTCCAGTAATGAAAAAGAAGCCATCTTCATCTTCAACTCCCAGGTCTCCCGTCAAAAAATATCCGTCTTTAGTAAAAGATGACTTTGTAGCCTCTTCATTTTTATAGTATTGCTTCATAACATTATCACCTTTAATAACCAACTCACCAGATTCACCTGGTTCAACAAAATTACCCTGATCATTAACAACTCTAACTTCATTTCCATAAGCTATACCTGCAGAACCATGCTTATAGTTGTCTAAGGGATTTGAAAGAATTTGTGCAGCAGTTTCAGTGAGACCCATCGTTTCCACAATATTTACTTTAAATACTTGCTCGAATTTTTTATGCACTTCTGGTGAAAGAGGTGCCGAAGCAGAGCGACCAAAACGAATACTACTCAGGTTGAGCTGAGTGACATCAAAATTATCATTCAAAAGATAACTAATAATTGTTGGCACAACACTGAACCAAGTGCATTGATATTTTGCAAGCGTTTGCCAAAAATTAGAAACGCTAAATTTACTAACAATTACTACACAAGTGTTACTCACTAGGGCACTAGAGATAGAAACCATTTCTGCATTAATATGATAAAGTGGTAGCACACATAAAGACACATCATTGGATGCAATTTCGTGTGCTAAAACAGTGTTTCTGCCTCCTGCAATTACATTTTGATGGGAAAGCATAACCCCCTTTGGTAAGCCAGTTGTACCAGATGTATAAATCAAAACAGCCGGAGTATCAGAGCTTAAATCCTCATTTAGTGAATTCAAATTATTTTCACGAGAACAATTCAAATCTTTAACTTTTTCATATACAAAAACATTAGATTTTGAACTCTTTAGAATACTTTTAAACTGATCTAAATAAACTTTCGATGTAAAAAGTAATTTACATTCAGAGTGATTAATTGTGTAGTCTATTTGATTATTGCCAGCAAGAATATTTATTGGGACAATAGTTACACCATGATACATTGCTCCTAAAAATAACATAACTGTTGCGTAGCTATTGTCAAGCAAAAAACCAACTTTATCTTTAAATTGAATGCCGTTTTGATTCAAGAAATGACCCAAGAGAACAATGTCCTTTTTAAGCTGAGAATAAGATATGTGCAAATTAAGGTCAGCATCGATAAGGAATGTTTTATCTGGAGTAATTTCAGCATACTTGTCAACAAGAACTTTTATTGTTGAGCTTGTTGCGGGATATTTCTTCCAATAACTCGAAAAGATTTCATCCTCTGATGGTTCATTAGTTTTGATTGTTTTGACAATTTTTGTAATATTTAAGTAGTGTTTGTAGTTGAGATTCTCATCAATGATATTGTTACCCCAAGTTCCACAGCCCATAGAGAGCGAAAAAGGTAAACCATTGTCAAAATTTCCACCAGTAGCAAAACAATGAGCTTGGTTAACAATGACTCTACAAACCGTTAACTCATTACCGAGTCTTATAATATTGTCTTCGTTTTTACTATGAATACTGCAAGAGTGTCCTTGCCCCTGATTTTGTAAAATTTTGTTTACTAAATCAACAGCATGATCAAAGTCTCTAGCTCGGTAAACAGCCAACACAGGAGAGAGTTTTTCTCTTGAGAATGGATAATTTTTTCCTATACCATCCTCTTCCACCATTAAAAACTCAGTTTTAGAATATTTTTTTGTATCGAGGCCTACGAGGTTCGCAATTTTAGAAGCCCTTTTAGCTATGATATCGCGGTTAATAATAAGATCTTCATTCCACATCTTTTTGCCGAGGATTTTCTTTTCTTTTGCATTTAATAATGCGCCACCCTCTTTCTCTAATGCCCTAATTAATTTTTCGTAAACGCTATCAACAATGATGATACTATTTTCAGATGAACAGCTTGTTGCATAGTCAAATGTTTTTGAGGTTTTTATTTTATGAGCAGCATCCTTTAAATTAGCACTAGAATCAATAATTGCGGGCACATTTCCTACACCAACACCTAGGGTCGGGGTACCACTTTGAATGGCTCTTTTAATGTTATTCTGAGAGCCTGTAGCAACAACCAAATCTACTAACTTAGTTAATTCATTGGTATCGTTTTTATCTATAGGCTCAGATAGAGACTGCACAATGTCGATTGGGGCACCGACACGCTCAATAGCCTTCTGTATCAAGCCTACAACCTTTGTACAAACCAAAGCGCCTTTCGGTGAAGGGGCCAATATAATCGCGTTCCTACATTTTAAGGCATTAATGACTTTGTTTAGTGGTGTGGCAATCGGATTAGTTGATGGAACAATTGCACCAACAACGCCGACTGGTCTTGCAATTTCAATAAGTCCTTTTTCAACATCTTGATTAATTATTCCGACTGTTTTTATATTATTTAAATCTCTTAATAAACCAATAGTTTTACGTTTATTTTTTCTCTTTTTATCCTCCACATTGCCAAGACCAGTTGTTTTAACAGCAAGCTCGGATAAGGATTGATTGTTTTCGGGTTTGATTACTTCCCAAGCGACAGCAAGAATCAATTCGTCGACTTGTTCCTGTGAATACCCATTTATTATTGTCTGGGCGTCCCTTGCTTTTTTTATTAATTGTTTGATACTGGACATACTTATTTGTTTGTATTTACACAAAAGTTACCTACTGAAGCCCTTTAATAAAGCGCTTCAGTAAGAAAAGATCCCAATAAAAGGTTATCTTATTGGAGACCTGCTAGTAGATCAGTCAAGTAAGCCTGTCTTTCATTCCACATTGCGATGACTTCATCTCTTGTCATCACTCTTGCAGGTGAGTTAGTAGACTTCATCTTGCCTTGAGTCTTTCCATCGTTAAACATATCAGGAGTCTTACTTGCTAAGAAATCAATAACGTCTTGAGGAGTTCCAGCTGGAACCATCAAGCCACGGAAATTGACACTTGAATCATCGACATCGACTCCGCTTTCCATCAGTGTAGGAACATCTGGAAGATAAGCATGTCTTGTAAGGTCTGCAACGGCTAAGATTTTAAGATCAGCAGCACTTCTGGCTGAATCCGACAAGTTATTAAAACCTGCACTGACTTCACCAGCTTTAACCAATCTCAATGCATCAACACCACCTTTTGCAGGGATATAAGTCAAGTCTTTACCTGAAGCTTTGGCAAACTGCAAGAATGCAATATGGTGACCCACAAATTTACCAGCACCACTAATAGTTACAGAGCCTGGATTAGCATCAGCATGCGAAAGCAAGTCAGCTACAGTGTTAAAAGGACTGTCTTTACCAACAATCAACACTGCTGGATCAGCACCCCAGTTACCTAACGGCTCAAGGGTATTGATATTGTAAGCAGTATCAAACACAATTGACTGTGCTATAAAGTGAGGCACATTGTATGCTGCAAGCATATAGCCGTCTTTTGAGGCTTCGCTGGCAAACCAGTTCCAGCCAGTTCTTCCACCTGCACCAGGTTTGTTAAGAATATAAATTGGTTGACCAATTAAGGCCTCTTTACCAGAGGCTAACGTTGCAATTCTTGCCTGAAAATCTGTTGCACCACCAGGTCCGTAAGCCACCATAACCCCGATTGGTTTATCTGGGTAATCGGCTTGAGCATGCATAAACATCAGTGACGTTGCTGCAAGCAAGGCAATTTTAGTTATTTTCATAAGTTTCATTTATTTTTTCTCCTTTTGGTTTAGTTTATTAAAAAAACAACCCTCCTGGCAAACGTACTTTTAACATTAATGTGAATAAACTGTACAGTATTAAAATAAACACTGCTGAGATACTCAATTTTGTAAGTAACACTCGCCAAAAGTCCTTGGTTTCTTCGGGTTTTTTATAGATCATTATTACCGCGAAGAACATAATCATTGAAGCCATGTAAAAGCCGATAGTATTCATACTTATAATATAAGCAAGAATAAGGCCTAGTCCTGGCAACAAATCCATAAAATTAGTTGATTTTCCTTTATCGTCACGCTCGAACCACAAAAGCAATGATAGGAATGCTATGCCACCAGCTATAAATCTTGGGAATAGATAGTCCTCATTTTCACCCCAGGGACTGGGATTGAAGACCTCTTGAAACGAGGTAAATAGCAATCCTGCAGCTAGTGCAGTTACAATTAATGTCGAAATTTTTAAATACTGGTTCATATTACGTACTTCTCTTTGATTTGCGATTTGAATAGAGGCCATAAGTAATGGATGCTATGCAAATAACAATAAGGGTTACATTGATTGTTCCCGTTGTAAAATATATCATCCAATCATCACCATATCGAGCGCCTCCAATTAACTTACCGAGAAGGAAATTGTTTTCAGCTATTGGGCCTAATATAATTCCTAACACAACCGGCACGGCGCTAAAACCTGCCTTACTGGCAAAAAACATAATAGTTCCCAAGACCACCATAATAAGGACGTCAGAGTATGAGTTGCCAATACTGTATGTGCCAAACACTGCCAAAACTAAAATAGCGACCGCCATATAGTTATCTGGCACTTTCATAATCCAACCACTATGTCGACTCAAAAATAGGCCAATAATCAACATGAAAATTTGTGCAAGAATTAAAGAGTCAATAAATGTCCAAACAACCGGTGCAGTGTTCTCTGAGACAAAAATTTCATGGCCAGGAAAAATTCCATGAATCAATAAACCTCCCAACAGTACTGCAGCAGTCGGACTACCTGGAATACTTAGAGTAAGCAATGGAATCAAAGAAGGCCCCACCATTGAATTGTTTGCACTCTCTGCGGCAATAATTCCTTCAGGCTCACCCTTTCCATAATTTGACTGGTTTTTGCTTACTTTTTTGGTTTGATCGTAAGCCACTAATCCAGCTATTTGACCCCCTGCTCCAGGAATGATTCCAACAAGAGATCCTATAAATGATCCTATTGAAAGAGCTTTAACTTTACCGAATACATATCTAAACGATTGCATCAAACTGGAACGACCCTCTGTTGAAAGAACTGGGTGTTTTTCGCTATAGTACTTCTCCATTAAGTTCAACACTTGAGGCATTGCAAACAAGCCTATCAAGCCAACAACTATGTTAACACCTCCTTCTAAATGGTCAGTAAATACAAATCTCTCCACACCCAAAACTGGGTTGTCTCCAATAGTAGCTAGCATTAAACCAAATAAACCTGACAACAATCCTTTGACAACTGACTTGGAATCTATCGTCGCAATAATGGTAATTCCCAAAATGGCAATCCAAAACAACTCCGTAGTGCCAAACTCCAACGACAAACGCGCCAGTGGTGGGGTAAAAAATATTAATATTAATACTCCAAATATACCTCCAACAAAGGAACTCATAAAGCAATAATGTAGGGCCTCCCTAGACAATCCTTTTTTAGCCATTTGATGACCATCCATCGCTGTTGCAATATTCGCCGGAGCCCCTGGCACATTAACCAATATTGCACTTATAGCTCCGCCAGCAACCGTTGCTGTATACATGGCTCCAAGTAAGATCAGACCACTCTCTGGCTTCATGTGAAATGTAAAAGGTATTAACAATGCAACTGACATAGTGGGGCTCAAACCAGGCAAAGCGCCTAGAACGATTCCAGCAAATGTTCCACCTATAAGTAACGCGAGATGATAAAAGGTAAAAACATTAGAAAAATAGTCTAGAAATTCCATTCTTTAATCATTCAGCATATTAAATAAATAATAGAAACGTAAATTATGAGTATTAAAACTAATATTAACTCATATATATGACCTGTTGATACTACACCTAGGTTAGGAAGTTGTCAAATGATATTGTGAAAAAAGATAGATGCTTTTATAATAAGTTTAAAAGAACTAAACAGACAAAAATAGCGTTAATTTAGCATAAGAACTAGCAATAGTCATATATATGAGTATACTGTGAAATTCTTAGATTAAAAATTATGTCGAATTATTTACTTCATTTCTAATAAACGCAAATGAATAAAAAGCTTTACCATAAAGTCATAGACTATATAAACGAAGAAATAACTAGTGGTAACCTCACCATTGGTGATTTGATTCCTTCTGAAACACAGCTATCCAAATTGTTAAATGTTAGTGTTGGAACTGTAAGAAAAGCAATAGACCAATTAGAAAACAGCAATCTTTTGTATCGTCACCACGGTAAAGGGACCTACGTCTCTGATTATGGATTTGACAATAGTATGTTTAACTTCTTTAGTTATGGCAGTGAAACAGGTTCATCAATTAGAATCTACAAAACCACTCCAATACGAAAAAAAACAACTGCCACTACAGAGGTAGCTTCTCAGTTGGAAATAGATCGTGGTGCGGACGTTATTTTTCTCGAAAGAAGAGGTTATATAGATAAAAAAAATCCGATTATCATTGAAAAATCTTGGTGGATTGCAGAGGTTGTAGAAGGCCTTCAAAAACCTAATATACATATACCTGATCTACTCTATGCCCTTATCTATAAAAAGTTTGCAACACAAATCACAACATCAAAAGAAGTACTGACTGCAGGTATTGCTGACAGCAAAACGGCGAAAATTCTACACATAAATAAAGGAGATCCTGTGGTTATATTAAATCGACACTCTTATGCAAAGGATAAAGGCTTGGTTGAGTTTCGTATAACCACCGGCAGAGCCGACATGTTCAGTTATAGAACTACAATTGGTAATAATGATTATTAATTTATGGCACAACAATATTGGCCAACTGAGATCTAAAAAGCTTTAATAAAAATATCTTTTGTTTTTCGTTAAAGCGACTGATTGGTCCAGAAACTACAATTGCACCAACAAATTTAGAACTGCTAGATATTACTGGAACTGCAAGTGCAAACAAAGAATTATTATGCTCACGAATTGAAAGATAATACCCAGCTTCTCTAATTTCCTTATAGAATCCAGTTTTGTCATTTTTTCTTTTACCATAAGCGAGAATGATTCTTCCAGAAGCACCACGATTTAATTCCAAACGACTGCCTTGTTCAATATTGTGACGGATTTCATCACGTGAATGAGCTCTATATAGGCAAATTCGCATACTATCCTCTTCTACAAAGAATGAAGCTGTTTCTCCGGATATATCTCTTATTTCATCAACTATAGGACGAATTTGTTCTAAGTGATTACTCTGAGTGTAAATAGCACTCAAATAAAGTGCCTGAGTTCCAACTACATAATCTTTATTTTTTAATCTTGAGACGTATCCATATTTCTCAAGTGTGCACAAGATGCGATAAGCGGTAGATATATTAAAATCTAATTTTTCACAAATTTCATTAATGCTGAATTGTGTCTTATCAAGTGAAAATATAGACAGAATTTGAAGGCATTTTTCAATGGCATTGTATTTTTTATCTAGAGATCTTAGAATCATAGAAATTTCATATTATGAAAAATAAATATTATATAGTGAAATTATTGAATATTCAGAATTTATGATTGGTATCATAAAAACAACTAACAAAATCTAATCAATGCAAATGGACAACATTGATGATAGACTAATAACCTGTCTAAAAACTGTCAGGCTTAAATACAAATAACAAATACATAGGGAGAAGAAATGAATAGACAAGAACAAATAGAGGCACTACAAAAAAATTGGCAAGATAACCCTAGATGGGCTAATGTTAAGCGTACTTATGATGCTGAAGACGTTGTACGCTTGCGTGGTTCAGTTCAACCCGAATGTACATATGCTCATCGTGGTGCAGAAAAGCTTTGGAACTTAGTAAATGGCAACGCTAAAAAGGGATATGTGAATTGTATGGGAGCTATTACAGCTGGCCAGGCGATGCAACAAGCAAAAGCAGGTATTGAGGCAATCTACCTATCAGGTTGGCAAGTTGCAGCTGATGGAAATACCTCCGAGACAATGTATCCAGACCAATCATTGTATGCATATGACTCAGTTCCAACCATGGTAAGGCGAATCAATAATACTTTTAAGAGAGCAGATGAAATTCAATGGGCAAAAGGCATTGAGTCTGGTGACGAGGATCATGTTGATTACTTTTTGCCGATTGTTGCTGACGCTGAAGCAGGCTTTGGTGGAGTATTAAATTCTTTTGAATTGATGAAAAATATGATCTCTAACGGAGCCGCAGGCGCCCATTTTGAAGATCAATTAGCCGCCGTTAAAAAATGTGGCCACATGGGCGGTAAAGTTTTAGTGCCTACTCAAGAAGCAATTCAAAAGCTTATTTCTGCTCGACTGGCAGCAGATGTTATGGGAGTGCCCACCGTCTTATTAGCTCGGACTGATGCAGAAGCTGCAAACCTACTTACATCGGATGTAGATCCGTACGACGCTTCATTTATAACAGGCAAGCGTACTGCGGAAGGTTTTTATGTTGTAAAAAATGGTTTAGAACAGTCTATTTCTCGTGGCGAAGCCTATGCACCATATGCAGATTTGGTTTGGTGCGAAACTGGTAAACCTGACCTTGGTTTTGCTCGTGAGTTCGCTGAAGCAGTTCTAGCTGAAAATCCTAATCAATTATTGGCCTACAACTGCTCACCTTCATTCAATTGGAAGAAAAATTTAAACGATACTGAGATTGCCTCTTTTCAAGAGAAGATCGCAGAAATGGGTTACAAGTATCAGTTTATCACTTTAGCGGGTATTCATAATATGTGGTATAACATGTTTGACTTGGCTTATGACTATGCAAAAGGTGAAGGTATGAAGCACTACGTAAACAAAGTGCAAGAACCTGAGTTTAAAGCGGCCAAAAAAGGTTACACTTTTGCATCGCATCAGCAAGAAGTTGGAGCTGGCTATTTCGATGATGTTACCACGGTAATTCAAGGCGGCCTGTCATCGGTGACCGCATTGACAGGTTCCACAGAAGAAGAACAGTTTAACTAAGAAATGGTTGTCTAGCAATTATGCTTTGCTTCACCAAATGAAGCTTAATTTATTTTGTTGGTTGATTCTTTATGTTTAATGATTTTTCAGATACATTATCACTTACGATTGCTAAGCAGATTTTGGGTGGCTTTGAGCAACATTATCGCAACATTAAAAAAGCTTCGGTAGAGGCAAAAAGGTGCTTTGAAGAAAGGGAATGGGAAAAAATTGAAAAAGATTCAAAGCGTAGACTTAATTTCTATGACAAGCAAGTTAATAACTTCTGCAAGAAACTATCTAAAGATCTAAATCTAAAAAAACAAACCGTTTACGGCGCTAGAGCTGAAATGCATCAGCAAACGCATTTAGATAAATTTAATTCTGATTTTTGGAAAAGCACTAAACTTGCCTACATAGAACTGATAACACAACATAAACAGCCAGAATTAGCTGAAACCTTTTACAACTCAGTGTTTTGTCGAATGTTTGCTAGAAGTTTTTACAACAATCAATATATTTTTACCAAGCCCTGCGTGTCTCTTAGTTACATTGACATGGATGAACCTGTAGTTGAAAGCTTCTTCATTGAAAAAGGGCAAATTAAAGATGCCCTTACACAAATCCTTAAAAGCTTTTCATTTAATTGCAAGTTTGGCAACCTCGAACAAGATATCCAGCGCTTACAAGAACAGCTCTACAAACAAATACCTCCATTAAAATCTCAAACCTTCGAAATTCAAGTAATAAAAACCCCTTTTATTAGAGGTAAAGGTGCATATATTGTTGGCAAAATCATTTCCCAACTATACTCCGACCAACCACTTTTAATCGCCCTACTAAACGATAAAAAGAGTGGACTTTATGTTGACAGTTTGCTCACTGATACTGGAAGCATTTCAGTTGTATTTAGCTTCTCTAGGTCATACTTCTTCATTACTACTGATTACCCCGCAGCCGTAGTTGATTATTTAAAAGTACTCATGCCGGCAAAAACAAGAGCGGTTCTTTATAGCGCTATTGGTCTTCACAAACAGGGCAAAACTCTACTCTATAGACACTTTTTAAAATATTCAAGAATTACCAGTGAGAAGCTAATAATAGCTCCCGGAATCAAAGGTATGGTGATGACAGTCTTCACCTTCCCGATGTACCCTTATGTTTTTAAAGTAATTAATGACCATTTTGCGCCACCAAAGATGGGTACAAAAGAAATGGTTAAAGAGAAATATTATTTTGTTAAAAATCACATTCGAGTTGGAAGACTTGCAGATACATGGGAGTTTTCTAATGTGGCCTTTCCAATGAAGTATATTGATGACTCTTTGCTTGATGAGTTAAAGAAAAAAGCTGCTTCAAATTTAGAGTTTGAGGATGATTTGTTGATCGTCAAGCATATGTATATAGAAAACAAGATGACGCCACTTAACATCTATCTTGAAACAGCCAATAAAAAGGAACAAACCCATATCATTAATGACTACGGTAAAGCGATTGATCAGTTGATTAACTCAAACATCTTTCCTGGTGATATGTTGACAAAAAATTTCGGAGTTACCCGTCATGATCGTGTCGTTTTCTATGACTATGATGAAATCACTTTAATGAGCACGCCGGTCTTTAAAAAGATACCAAAATCAAGAACTTATGAAGAAGAGATGTCATCAGAGCCATGGTATTACGTTGGACCAAATGATGTTTTTCCTGAGGAATTTAAATATTTTATGTTTCCAACTAAGTATATGAAAGATACATTTAATGCTCGCTATCAAAAATTACTAGATGCAGAATATTGGGGATCAATTCAAGAAAATATTAAAAAGAAGGGTGTGATGGATTATTATCCATATGGTTCCGATAAAAGGATGTGTGAAATTTATGGAGCAAACAATGAATGAAACAACCTGTGATATCTCAGATCAGCTACATCCTGATGTGCAGTATTTGGAGCCAGTATATAAAAGTTATGGTGGTAAAACTTCATTTTCAGGCCGTATTGTTACTGTCAAATGTCATGAAGATAACTCACTTGTAGAGGAAGCTTTAAAATCTAATGGTAAAAACTCGATATTGGTAGTTGATGCAGGTGGCTCAATGAATTGTGCAATGTTGGGGGATAAAAGAGCAACTGATGCAATCAAAAATGAATGGGAAGGTATTTTAGTTCATGGATTGATTAGAGACTCTGCAACAATCAAAGGGATGAAGATTGGTATTCTTGCACTTGGAGTTTGTCCTCTTAAAAGTATTAAAAATGGAGTTGGTGACAGCAACTTAATTGTCAATTTTTCAGGAATTACTTTCACTCCAGGTGAGTATTTATATGCTGACGAAGATGGTGTAATTGTTATCAAAGAAAAGGCAAGTTTATGAGTGAAACAAAGTTTACCGTTGGCAATCTGATTGTTGAACGAAACCTATTTGATTTCATCGAAAATGAGGTATGTAAAGGTTTAGATATTTCTGCTGAAAATTTCTTTCAATCTCTTTCTGATATTTTGAATGATTTGCAGGATGAAAATATTCAACTTCTAAAAAAACGTGACTCTCTTCAAGCTCAAATTGATCAATGGCATATAAAAAATAATGATATTGATCCGACTGCCTATAAAAACTTTCTAAAGGAAATTGGCTACATTGTGCCTAAACCTCCCAAATTTTCGATTAATGTTGATAAAGTGGACGATGATATTGCCAAGATTGCAGGACCTCAATTAGTCGTTCCAATAACCAATCAAAGATTTGTACTGAATGCTGTTAACTCTCGTTGGGGCAGTCTATTTGACTCTTTATATGGCACCAATGTCATACCTAATAAAGGTAGTATGACAAAATCTTTTGCTCACAACCTTCAACGGGTTAACAGAACAGCTGAATTAGCTTGTGATTTCTTGGATGAGGTCGTACCCCTTAAAGGTGCCTCTTACAGACAAATAAATTCACGTGTAAGGTATACAAAAGAATTAATTTTTAATTTAAATGATGGAGAAGTAGCTACCTTAGTCAACCCTGAGCAATTTATAGGTTTTACTGATACTGGAAATGTACTGCTTAAAAATAACAACCTTCATATTGAAATTATTGGAGACCAGAAAAAAAGCTTTCACAAAAGTGGTATTTTTGACGTCATTATAGAGTCAGCTGTTACCACCATTGTTGACTTCGAGGACTCTGTTTCAACGGTGGCTTTTTCTGAAAAGATTCATGCATATAAAAACTATTTAGACTTAATAAAGAGAAATCTAAATGCCTCATTCACTAAAGGTGGGGAGGTAATGACTCGTTCATTGAATATAGATAAGCAATACACTAACACTGAGGGTCAAAACTTTACCTTGTCTGCGACAAGCATGACCTTAGTTCGTAATGTTGGTCTTCACATGATGACAGACCTCGTGAAAAATTCAGATGGCTCTAAAACTCCTGAAGGTATTTTGGATGCAATGGTTACCTCGTTGATTGCTCTTCATGACTTAAAAAGTAAATCAAACTCAAAGATGGGGAGCTTTTACATTGTCAAACCCAAACTTCATGGACCAGAAGAAGTTGCATTTACAGTGAAACTATTTTCTTTAGTTGAAAAGGCGCTTAATTTGGATGAGAATACTTTAAAAATAGGTGTCATGGATGAAGAAAGACGGACAACACTTAATTTAAAAGCATGCATTTATGAAGCAAGAAATCGAATTATTTTTATTAATACAGGTTTTTTAGATCGTACTGGAGATGAAATTCATACCTCTATGATGGCTGGAGCAATGAGATGTAAAAACCTGATTAAAGAAGAAGACTGGTATTTTGCCTACGAAGCTAATAATGTGAATGCTGGCCTTGAGTGCGGTTTTTTCAATGAAGCTCAAATAGGCAAAGGTATGTGGGCACAACCAGACCAAATGCGTGAAATGCTTGATAATAAGATGATACATCTTGAGGCAGGAGCGAGCTGTTCCTGGGTGCCCTCTCCAACAGCAGCAACATTACATGCAACGCACTACCACCGTTTTGATGTTTTTAAGCAACAAAAAAAGCTACTTTCAGAAAAACTAGAAACAAACCAAGACCAACTTCTAATGATTCCTTTCCTTAAGTCTCCAGAGAATTTATCCGAAGAAAAGGTCGTCAATGAAATTAATAATAATGCGCAGAGCATTTTAGGATACGTAGTTAAATGGATCAACCAAGGTATTGGTTGTTCTAAAGTTCAGGATATTAATCATGTTGGACTTATGGAAGATCGAGCAACTCTTCGAATTTCATCTCAGCACATGGCGAATTGGCTTAATCACAATATATGCTCACAAGAACAGGTTCACAAGGCTTTTCAGGATATGGCACTGGTTGTTGATGAACAAAACAAACATGACCCAAACTACATAAACCTTGCACCCAGCTATGACAGCTTTGCTTACCAAGCGTCATTGGCTCTTGCCTTTGAAGGTAAGAATCAACCAAATGGTTACACTGAAGAGATATTGACACATTTCAGACGGAAATTTTTAGGTCTAGATAAATTATAGATGTCAAGTCTATTTCGGATAAGTATTTATATGCCGATGAAGTTGACATTAATGCATTGAAGGAGAAATTATGAAGAAAGTACTAAAACTTACACTTGAAGACACAAAGAAAATGATGGATGCTGCCATTAATAAAGCAATTGATATAGGTATAGATATGGATATCGCTATTGTGGATGATGGTGGTCACCTCATGTTATTTACAAGAATGGATAATGCAAAAATTACAAGTATTAATGTCTCTATCGATAAGGCATTTACTGCGGCGGCAGCTAGAAAAGCGACCTTAGATTATGGTAAATCTGTTATTAATCACGGCCCATCATTTGGCATCCAAACTTCACATCAAGGTCGTTTTTGTGTAGTTGGTGGTGGCTTACCGCTTTTTGTTGACGGTCAGATTGTTGGTGGGATTGGTTGTAGTTCTGGCAGTTCTGACCAAGATATAGTAGTTGCTCAAGCAGGGATTGACGCATTACTTTCTGTTAAATAAAAAAAACTAGTCCTATCCTTTAAATGCGTTATCAGAAAGAAGATAATCTAATTCTTCCATAGTGCTCATGCGCCCTAAAATTTCATTTCTATGTGGGAAACGACCAAACCTCTTCACGATATCCCTATGATGCTTCGAATATTCATCGTTGAAATCATATTTCTCAAAAAGTTTGACCTGCATGTTTTGATGTTCAAGATTTTCACTATGCATTAAAGGCATAAAGAGAAAAAGCAATTCATCATTATTCAAAATTTCATTGTAACCCTTTTTAATAGCTTTTAAAGCCACTTTAACAGCCATCTCTTCAGTTTGAAAGCTTTTAGCTTTACCTCTAAACATATTCAAAGGAAACTGATCTAAGACAATAATCAATGCCAAACAACCTTGTGGTGAATCTTGCCAACCCTTAAGTTCACCAGACGCAGCTCTTGTCCAGAGCTGTTCGTAACGCTGCTTTATTTCATTATCTATTTCAGGGGTTGAAAAAAACCAATGTTCTCTACTTTTTTTAGAAAACCAATATTTAATGACATCAGAATGATTCATAGTTATCGATGACATTTGTTTAGAAAGGAAAACCTGTCTAAACAAATAAATAATTAAAGTTTAACGATGTTTCGTATCGCTACCGTAGTCTTTATATTTAGGCAAATGGCGGACTGGCTTACTCAATGCATCCTTTCTGAATGGGTCACCGAGTTCACGAGTACACATAATTTCAATAATTGTTGTCTTTCTTTCATTCATTTGCATGTCTATGGCTTTTTTTAGTGTTGGACCTACATCCTCAAGTTTATTAACACGAATACCTTCAGCACCCATTGACTTTGCAATACTAACAAAATCTTGATCTGTAAGTTCCGCAGCAACGAAGCGTCTGTCATAGAAGTCTACTTGGTTCTTCTTTTCTGCACCCCAATGACGGTTATGGAACACAACTGCTGTTACAGGGATGTCATGGCGAACACATGTCATCGTCTCAACCATACTCATTGCCCAAGCGCCGTCACCCGCATAAGAGACAGCAGGTCTATTTTGTGCGGCAGCTTTTGCTCCGATTATTGTTGGAAAGGCATAACCACAATTACCCCAGCTCATCGCTGCAAAGAAGCTGCGAGGTTTTTCAAAACGAAGATAGCTATTTGCAACAGAATTAATATTACCAATATCTGTTGACACCATAACGTCATCAGGCATTGCTTTTTCTAGTTCACGCAAAACTTGCCTAGGGTGAAGCCAACCTTCTTCCTTATTAGCAATCATGTCCATACTATATGAGTCAGTTTCATGAATCCACTCATCCAACTCGAGCTCCCAAACTGCTTTTTCATCGGCAATCTTTCCAGCTCTTTCTTCTTTTGTAGAATCACAAGAAAGTTTTGCAGAAACTAATTTTTCGCAAAGCGATTCAGCTACAGCTTTAGCATCACCACAAATACCTACAGTAATTGATTTAACTAGTCCAAGCATTTTATGGTCTGCATCTATTTGGATGATTTTGGCGTCTTTTGGCCAATAATCCATTTCATACTGAGGTAATGTTCCAAACGGTCCTAAGCGAGTTCCTAGGGCAATGACAACATCTGCCTGTGATATCAATTTCATGCCTGCTTTCGAACCTTGATATCCTAATGGTCCACACCAGAGGTCATGACTTGCAGGAAAAGAGTCATTATGGAGATAACTATTCACAACTGGAGCGCCTAATCTCTCGGCTAATGCTATACATTCTTGGACACCATCGGCCATCACTACACCACCACCAGAAACAATTACAGGAAATTTGGCTTTAGCGATTAAAGCTACAGCTTCATTTAAAGTCTCTTCGCCACCCGTACCTCGATCAATTCTGCGAGGTTGAGGGATTGTAAATTCACCTTCGGCATAAAAATAATCCCTTGGTATGTTGAGTTGAGTAGGCGCCATTTCACTCATTGCTCTGTCAAAACAACGACCAGTAAATTCAGCCATCCTCATTGGATTTACGACATGACCTTGGTATTTAGTAAATTCTTGAAACATTGGCAACTGATTGGTTTCTTGGAATCCTCCTAAACCAATACCGCCAGTTCCAGCCTCAGGAGTAACAATTACCACCGGACTATGGGCCCAATAAGCTGCAGCAATTGCAGTCACACAGTTCGATATACCTGGACCATTTTGACCAATACAAACGCCATGCCTTCCACTCACTCTGGAATAGCCATCAGCCATATGGGCAGCACCCTGTTCATGAACCACTGGAATAAATCTTATGCCTGCAGGTTCAAAAATATCCATAGCATCCATGAATGCTGAACCCATAATACCAAAGATATCCTTAACACCATTTGAAACCATTGTTTCAACAAAGGCTTCACTTGCAGTCATTTTCGACATTCTTACTTCTCCTGTTAAAATTAATTTTTTAGCGCGTCAAGCGCTGAAACATATTCATAACCTAAATCTTCGGCTACTTCAAGACATGTTACCTTGCCTTTATGGACATTTAAACCAGCTCTAAGGTGTTCATCGTCAAGTAATGCCTGTTTAACCCCTTTGTTAGCAATAGCAATTGCGAATGGTAAAGTTACATTATTAAGCGCAAATGTTGATGTTTTAGGGACACCACCTGGCATATTTGCTACACAATAATGAACAACATCATCCACAACATATGTCGGCTCTGCATGCGTTGTTGCTTTTGAGGTTTCAAAGCAACCGCCTTGGTCAATCGCCACATCAACAACAACTGAACCAGGCTTCATTGCCTTAATCATCTCTTTTGTAACCAGTTTTGGCGCTTCAGCACCAGGTATTAAAACTCCCCCAATGACTAAATCAGCATTTAGTACGTATTTTTCAACTGTACTTTGAGTTGAAAAAACGGTATTCGTACTACGACCAAATTGTTGCCAATGTTTTTCTAATGTGTCAGGATTATTGTCAAGCACCCAAACATCAGCTCCCATTCCTACTGCCATATGAGCGGCATGTGCACCTACAACACCTCCACCCAAAATTACAACTTTTAATGGGTTAACACCAGGCACACCTCCAAGTAAAGCTCCCATGCCACCATTAGGGTGTTCCAAAAAGTGTGCACCTGCCTGAACAGCCATTCTTCCAGCAACTTTTGACATTGGTGCTAATAGCGGTAAACCACCTCGAGGAGACGTTACCGTCTCGTAAGCAATGCATGTAGCACCACTTTTAATTAAATCTTTTGTCTGTTCAGGGTCTGGAGCAAGATGAAGATAGGTATAAAGTATTTGACCTTCTCTGAGCATAGCTCGTTCATTTGCTTGAGGTTCTTTAACCTTGACAATCATTTCTGAAGTTGCAAAAATCTCTTCAGCAGTCGCTAAAATTTCTGCACCATTTTCACTGTAATCATTATCACTTGCGCCAATTCCGTTACCAGCATTAGTTTGGACTATCACTTTGTGACCGTTTCTGACAAGTTCCTTAACACTTCTTGGTGTTAAGCCAACTCTGTATTCGTGGTTTTTAATTTCTTTTGGTACTCCAATAATCATATCAAATATCTTGTTTATAAAAAACGTGAGATTATACTGAACTAGCGTTCAATTTAACTATTAATTAACCTCAAGGGCGCTGTCAACAGCTTCAACTATAAGATCGACTTCATTCCTAGTGCATATGAATGCGGGGCTAAAAAGTAATACATTATTGTTATGCTCAAAACACCTATTGGTTCTTCCAATCATTACTTTATTTTTCAAGCAATGACCAACGATTGACATTGCAACTGTTTCATCTACAGGCTCTCTATTTTGCCTATCTTTGACAAGCTCTACGCCACAAAATAAACCCTTTCCACGAACTTCACCAATTATTTGATGTTTT
>CACLHR010000001.1 GCA_902606745.1 uncultured Gammaproteobacteria bacterium | reverse complement strand
TTTCAGCTACAATCCAATCAATCTCTTCATCTATATCAGTAGCCGTATGTTCTCCCATTTCAAATATTGAAACTTTGCCGCTCAGTCTATTTTTATTTTTCTTTATATTTTTAATAGAATTTATGTAAAACGCCCCATTCTCCATGAAAATTCCATCAAAATCCTGCCTTCTTGGGCGATTAAAATAGTCATAATTCAATGGAGTATTGTTGTTGTTCCAAAAAAATCTCTTTGTTCTGGTACATGTAAGGAGCGAATCTGATTTTTCAACTTTTAATCTATTTAATCCTTCATCGAAATCCTTAGTCTGGGTAAATGGAGATGTGGCCTGAACTAACAAAAATAAATCGTTGTCATCAAAACTATTTTTATTAATAAACTCAATCATCACAGATTCTGTACTCGCTGTATCAGTAGCATTTTCTTTATCCCTATCATAAACACTGACTTTAGGAAAGTGAAAATCATTAACCACAATTTTAATTTCCTGACAATCAGTTGCCACAAAAATTTTATCGATATTATTAGAATTTTGTAAAGCCTCCAAAGACCAATAAACTAAAGGTCTACCGCAAAATTCCTTTATATTTTTAAATGGTATTGATTTACTTCCACATCTTACCGGGACAAATGCTATGTTCATCTTTTAATTATTAGTGGATTATATTCAGCGTTATTGTAGTCAAAAATAAACTCAATGCAATCAAGTAAAACCTCTCTTGCTACAATAAATTCATCTTTCCAGTATCCAACTGGATGTGCTTGATATCTACCTTGATATTTTGTCATTTATAACCTTCCGTCCACTTCATCAGCTTTAAGCAAATATTTAATATCATAAAGCACATGATTGTCTTTGCCATAAGTTTTTATCTGTTCCAATTTTAACTTCTTGAACTCATCATGTGCCACTGCTAATATAATTGCATCATATTTACCGTTAATGGGCTTTTTAATTGTTTTAATGCCGTACTCACGCAATGCTTCTTTATGATTCGCCCATGGATCAAATACATCTAAATTACAGTTAAATCTTTTAAACTCTTCAACTAAATCAACTACAAGAGTATTGCGTAAATCTGGACAATTTTCTTTAAAAGTTAGACCCATAATTAATATATTGGCACCTGCCACATGAATGTGTTTTTGTGTCATTAATTTTGAGACTTGGCCAGCAACATATAGGCCCATATTATCGTTAAGTTGACGACCAGCAAGAATCATCTCAGGATAATATTCAACCTCAATAGCCTTATGAGCTAAATAATGAGGATCAACGCCAATACAATGACCACCCACCAATCCAGGACGAAATGGTAAAAAGTTCCATTTTGTAGCTGCAGCCTCAAGTACAGATTCAGTATCGATATCTAGCTTATTAAATATGAGAGCAAGCTCGTTAATTAGAGCGATATTTACATCGCGCTGAGTATTTTCAATAACCTTGGCTGCTTCGGCAACTTTAATACTGCTCACCTTATATGTACCTGCAGTTATAATCTCTCGGTACAACTTATCAACTACTGTTGCAATTTCAGGCGTGGAACCTGCAGTTACTTTCTTAATTTTGGTTACTCGATGCTCCTTATCTCCTGGATTAGTTCGCTCAGGCGAGTATCCACAATAGAAATCTTTGTTAAACTTGAGTCCAGATTGATGCTCCAATATTGGTACACAAACCTCCTCAGTAGCTCCAGGATATACTGTTGACTCATAAATAACAATGTCTCCTTTATTAAGAATCTTCCCCACCATCTCGCTAGATTTTTCAAGTGACGTTAAATCCGGTCTTTTGTTTTTATCAATTGGCGTTGGTACGGTGACAATATAAATTTCACAATCTTTTATATCTTCTACACTGTCGGTATAGTTAAGATAAATTGCATCTTTAAGATCTTGCGCTGTTGTTTCAAGTGTGCAATCATTACCACTCTTTAATTCAGTAATTCGATTATGATCAATGTCAAATCCAACCACTATGCGTTTTTTACCAAACACAGTAGCTAGTGGCAAACCGACATATCCAAGCCCTATTATTGCTATCTTTTTCATATTTGATTACTTATTAAATTATTCACAAGATATATAATAGAACTTTTTCAATACTTAATATATAGGCCAAATTCTTAAGTTATCTTCTCTTTACACACAGTTATATTCCTTATACCACTTAACAAAGTTTTCAACGCCTTGATTGACATTCATTAAAGGCTTATAGCCAAATTCTTCAACCAAATCATCGACGTCTGCATAAGTATCTGGTACGTCACCAGGCTGCAATGGAAGTAACTCTTTTTCTGCTTTAATTCCGAGAGAGTTTTCCAGTGCTCTTATGTAGTCCATTAATTCTACTGGATTATTGTTGCCGATATTATACACACGCCAAGGCGCTAAAGAAGTACTGGGATCAGGATTATCGCCATTCCAATGTAGGTTTGATTTTGCAGCTCTATCCAACACGCGAACAACACCTTCAACAATATCATCAACGTAAGTAAAGTCTCTGCTATGTTTGCCATGATTAAAAACTTGGATTTTTTCACCTGCCAAGATTGCTCTTGTGAATTTGAATAATGCCATATCTGGTCGGCCCCAAGGGCCATAAACAGTAAAAAACCTTAAGCCTGTTGTCGGTAAATCGTATAAATGGCTGTAGGTATGAGCCATGAGCTCATTGGCCTTCTTACTCGCTGCATAAACACTCATAGGATGATCAACATTATCATGGACTGAAAAAGGCATTTTTGTATTAGAGCCATAGACTGAACTGGATGATGCATAAATAAGATGTCCAACATTATTATGTCGACAGCCCTCAAGAATGTGTCCAAAACCGACTATATTAGTATTAATGTAAGCGAGTGGATTTTCAATAGAATAACGAACACCAGCCTGTGCTGCTAAATTCACTACTATTTCAAACTGATGCTCCTTAAATAGCACTTCGACAGCTTCTCCATCCTCAATATCCATACGGAAATGGTGATAGTTAGGATGGTTTGCATGACGAGCTAAGCGAGCTTCTTTAAGTTTGGGGTCATAATAATCATTATGATTATCAATACCAAAAACCATGTCCCCTCTATCTAAAAGCCTAATGGAAAGGGCAGAACCAATAAATCCAGCAGCACCCGTTACTAATACTTTCATATATTTCGCATAATTACCATTAAACAAGCCTCTTTAGAATTTTTTCCTTTGCAGACTAAAACAAACGCTTATAAGCCTTAATCATTAAGTTTCTTTTCTTTTGCGTTATATTCACGGAATTTTTCCATGAAAGTGTTTCATCATTATGATAATTAATGATACTTTATAATTAGACATTATTCTCAAAGATAATAAGATGTATAACAATATAGACTTTAACAATAAGACTATTCTAATTACTGGTGGTGCAGGTTTTATTGGCAGCAATTTAGCTTTTTATTTTCAAGAAAACTATCCTCAATCTCGTATCGTTGTATTTGATTGTTTTCGTAGTGAAGGAGTACTCTCAAATGGCAATCTTAAAAGCTATGGTCATTATAAAAACCTAATCGGTTTTACTGGAGATGTTATTTGTGGAAATATCAATAATAAATCTAATTTAGCATTGCTGAGTGATTACAAATTTAACTATATATTTCACCAAGCGGCAATTTCGGACACTCGAGTATATGACCAAGAAATTGTCATGAAAACAAATGTAAATTCATTTTATGACTTACTAGAAATAGCTAAAAAAGATGGAGCTGCGATAGTTTATGCAAGTTCAGGAGCCACATATGGGAGTCTACCTTCACCACAAACTGTAGGTAAAGAAAACCCTGAAAACCCTTATGGCTTTAGTAAATTTTTGATGGATCAGATTGCCTATCGATATGTTGATGAAAACCCAGATATTACAATAATCGGATTAAGATTTTTTAATGTATATGGGCCTAGAGAATTTTATAAAGGTAAAACTGCTTCGATGGTCATCCAACTAGGTCATCAAATTCTAGATGGTAAAACACCTCGTTTGTTTGAAGGTTCCGAACTGATAGTACGTGACTTTATTTACATTGAAGATGTAGTTCAAGCCAATATTAAGGCTTGTAAACCTAAAAAAAGTGGTATATATAATGTTGGTACTGGCAATCCTAGAAGTTTCCAAGAAGTTGCTGATATTTTGCAAAAAGAACTGGAGTCTAATTTGGGTACTGACTATTTTCCTAACCCTTATGATGGTTATCAGGCCCATACTCAAGCTAATATTAGTTCTACACGAACAAACTTAGGGTTTGAACCAAGGTTTTCATTGGAGGAAGGTATTAAAACTTATATTCCTGAAATTAAACGTCTCTATGGTAAAGATATTTCATGATTGATCTGCAAAATAAAGCACCTAAACTATTAGTTATTGGTGATTTTATAATTGACCAATACCTTTGGGGTAGCTGTGAGCGAATCTCCCCTGAAGCGCCAGTACAAATAGTTAATGTTGATAATGAAAATACACTACTTGGTGGTGCAGGAAATGTTGTTAATAATCTTAAGGCTCTTGGTGCAAAGGTAGATGTAATTAGCGTTGTGGGTGATTGTAAGAATTCTGAAGCTCTTAAAGGTCTATTAGATGATATTGGGGTTGACACACAATATTTAGTTACACAAAAAAATCGAATTACTTCCAAAAAAAGTAGAATTATTGCCTCACAACAGCAAGTGGTTCGCTATGACCTTGAAAGCACTGAAGAGATTGACACTAAATCACAAAATCATATTCTTGATATTTTTAAGAAAATTGTTAAAAACTATGATGGAATTCTGCTTTCTGACTATGGTAAAGGTGTACTGACCAATAAATTAATCAAATCATTAATTAATACCTCTAGTAAATATAACAAAAAAGTACTTGTTGATCCAAAAGGCTTAGATTATACGAAATATAAAGGTGCATACTTACTAACACCAAATATAAAAGAGGCTAGTGAAGCAACAAAAATCAATATTAAAGACAATGAAAGTCTTACTAAAGCTATTATTCAAATAAAAACTGAATGTGAGCTAGATGTGTCAATAATTACCCTCAGTGAGCAAGGTATAGCGATTTATGATAATAATCTCCGCACTCACCCTACTGTTACTAGAGAGGTTTTTGATGTCACAGGTGCTGGTGATACAATATTAGCTGCATTAGGATTTGCTCTAGCATGTGAATATGAGATAGATGATGCAGTAGAATTTTCCAACCTAGCAGCAGGTGTGGTAGTTGGCAAAATTGGTAGTTCTACAGCAACACTTAATGAGATTATTGAATACGAATCAAGCCTTAATAAATCTTCAAGTGATGAACACATTAAGACACTAAATGAGATTACTGTCTTAAGTAAAGAATTAAAGGCGAGAGGTAAAAAAATTGTATTTACTAATGGATGTTTTGATTTACTTCATGCTGGACATGTTAGATACTTAGAGACTGCCAAAAGTTTTGGCGATGTTTTGATAGTTGGGCTTAATTCTGATCAATCAGTAAGTACTTTAAAAGGTAATAATCGTCCCATCAATACGGAACTGGATAGAGCTTATATACTGGCGGCGCTTGAAGTAGTTGACTATGTAGTAATTTTTGATGAAGATACGCCTTATAATTTGATTAAAGCTATCAAACCAAAAACTTTAGTTAAAGGTGGAGACTACAAAGATAAAAAGGTAGCTGGGCAAGATATTGTGGATGAATTGAAATTAGTACAATTTGTCGATGATAAAAGCACCTCACAAATAATTCAGAAAATTCAACAATGAAATTGATTATGCAATCAATCATCAAATACGAGTTTAATGAACATTTAAAAGCTAGCAAGAAAACAATGGAATCTGTTAGCGATTCAATTGAAATTGCTGCCTTACTTTGTATTGATAGCCTTAAAAAAGGTAATAAAATCTTACTATTTGGCAATGGAGGAAGTGCAGCAGATGCTCAACATATTGCCGCTGAAATAGTTGGCAGATATAAAACTGAACGTAAAGGTTTATCAGCCATTGCAATAACTACTGATAGTTCAGCACTAACTGCAATTAGTAATGATTATGGCTATTTACACGTATTTGATCGCCAAGTAGAGGCGCTAGCAAATAAGGGCGATGTATTGATAGGTATTAGCACTGGTGGAAATAGTGCTAATGTAGTTAATGCGCTAAAAATTGCTAAAGATCTTGGCTGTAAATCTATAGGCTTTAGTGGTAAAGATGGCGGAAAGTTTAATAATTTGTGTGATATCAATATAGCAGTGCCTGCTGAAGATACTCCACGGATTCAAGAAATGCATATTGTTATTGGTCATACTATCTGTCATTTGATTGACCAAGCTTTTAATGGAGCTTAATTGAGAGATTTAACAGCATTCAATACTTCTTCTGCTTTAATGAGTTTCATGCAATTATTGTGCTTTAATGGACAGTTTCGTTTCATACATGGCTGACAATCAAGACCCTTCTTTACAATAGTATTTTTATCATTCATCCATTGCGATGTTTCTTTATCTTTTGTAGGTCCAAAAATTGCAACTGTTGGAACTTGAAAAGCTGCCGCTATATGCATTGGTCCACTGTCGCCAGTAACAAACATATCTAAAGTTGAAATATGATAAATTAACTCTTCAACTGAGGTACTAGCTGCAAGGTTTTGATAATTAATGACTCCTTTATCGATTAAAGCCTTTTCAATATCTGCAGCAATCTCCTTTTCATTAATGTCACCAAAAATAAGAATGTCAAAATTATTGGAAAGCTCAGTAGCAACTTTTGCAAACTTTTCAGGATGCCAACGCTTAGAGTCACCATAAGATGCACCAGGGTTAATTCCAACAATCGGCTTGGAATTATAATCTTTTGGCTTTAAACTTGGATGAACGATTAATCTTCCTGGGTGAAAATTAGTATTCAGATTATCGTTAACAAAATCGTTGTATTTTTCGACTTGATGACGATTTTGATAACTATTTCCATCGAATTGAAACTTTTTTTTACTTGAAATTAATAATTTAAAAAATTTAGTACGAAAAGAACTTCTAAAAGAAAAAAAAATGTCAAATTTCCCTAATTTTTTCGATATTTTATATAAAGAAGTGTATTTTTTCCGTATAACGTAAGTATTGGAAATTCTTGGGTGATTCTTTAACACCTCAATTGAGATAAATGAGCCAATAAGAATGACTTCAGATTCGTCGTAATAATTAACTAAGTTTTCAATGGCGGGTGTCGCCATTACAGCATCACCAAGCCAAGTGGGGAGTTCGATTAGGATTCTCATTAAATCAACTTAAAGTGTTTTTTACTCAACTCAATTCCAAAAAGCTTTTCAAGTTTAATCATTAGTCGATGTTTTTTTTGCTTTTTATCTGGTTGATAGTTTTTGTCTGCTTGGTATATTCCAGAATCCTTTGGAAGCCAATTTTTGATAATCTCTGGATGTGTTCCTTGAAATTCTTTAATAATTGATTGGTCCATTTGAGTGTAATCAATATTTTCATGATTCTCACCCCAGTACTTTTTTACTTTTTTACTTTTTAAATTCATTTGTTCTTCACTGCGTATCCAGCCATAATGATAACAATGAGCGCCTGTATGCTTTGCCCTTGGATATCTACCCTCTTTATTGCTATCTAATACTAACCAAAATAGCCCATCAGGTGCATATGATCTGACCGAATTTCTTATAATCCTAGCTTCTGAACGATACCAACCAGGTGAATTAATATAGCTATTTGAATTACCATAAAAATGATAAAAATCGAAAACAAGTGCTTCTACATTTAGGTCATTCAAATGAACTTTCATCGATTCTCTGATTTGCTCTAATTCATTTTCGTGATAAACCTCGTCACCCTCGATATAAAAAGCCCAATCTCCAGTACAGTTATATTGTGCAATCATTTTTTGTTGGCCATAAACATACCCACGATCTTTCATTGAATCATTCCATTTTGACTGAATAATTCTAATTTTTGAACTGGGAATTGACTTAATAAGCTCAAGTGTATTATCTTCACTTTCACCAACATTAACAACAAATTCCTCCACAATTGGCAATACTGACTGGATAGATTGTACAAAGGGATAGCCCAAAATTTGACCATTCTTAATAAATGTAAATGCACTAACTTTCATATTACTTCCTTTTTACTCTATAACCCTCAATAAACAGTTCATCTATATTACAGTCAATAAAGTCAACTACAGCATCTTCTGGTGTTCTTACAATGGTTCTGCCATGCATATTAAAAGAAGTGTTTAGGCTTACTCCATAACCCGTAATATCTTTAAGAGCTTTCAAAAAACGATAATAATTAGGATTATCTTTTTCTTCTACAAATTGAGGTCTGGCTGTGCCATCAACATGGACTGCACAAGGCAGATCTTTAATAAATTCATCTTTCATTCTGAAAGCAATAGCCATGTGTTTGTGTGAAAAGCTATTATTAAAAAGCCTCTCCCTTTCCTCTTCTAATATTGATGGACAAAAAGGTTGATAATGTGGACGCCTCTTAACAGTTGAATTAATTTTTTGCCTTGTGTCTTCAAGCATTGGGTTGGCGACAATAGAACGATTACCTAAAGCTCTTGGGCCGAATTCCATTTTGCCTTGAAATAATGAGCATATTTTACCTTCTGATACTGATATTGCGGCTTCATGTGGCCAGTTATCCTTTAAATCTTCATAAGTGATAATATTATAACTATCAAGTACCTTTTTTACCTGTTCACGAGTATACGAATCACCAAAATAAGGCATTTCAAAATCCTTTAACCAACTAATATCTTGACCTAAAACAATGGCTGTTAATATTGCACTGCCGATAGCCAAACCATCATCTGCCATAGGTGGTAAGACATAAATATTCTTAAAGTTAGTTCTCTCATATATATTAAGGCTCATAATAATATTTGCTGCAACACCACCTGAGAGGCATAAATTATCCATTGGATATTTGTCGTAGGCAATATTGAGGTAATCAACAATGGTATCCTCAAGGTAATTTTGCACTGATGCACAAAAGTTTTCATCACCCGTTCTTCGCCTTTGTTTTTTTAACCAACCTATATCGTAAAAAGGCTCAATCATTTTAATATCGAAATTAATGCTTAAATTGTTTCTGTCTATATGAGTTGCCTTCATCAAATGTTCAAACAAATCTTTGTCAGCCTTGCCAAATGCCGCCAAAGCTTCGACCTTACCTTCATCACTGTTGGGACGAAGATCCATTGCTTGTGTGAAATAATTATAAAGGCGACCAATAGACAGGAATCTATCACCATTGCCCAAAAAGTCTGCTGATGATTGTCCAATGAGCTTGTAATCCGTGAAACCATCAAAAACATACAATTTACTAAAAAAACCGTCTCCTTGCCCATCTATAGTTAGTGCAAGTGCTTTCTTTCCATTAAAGGGAGACAAATAATATGAGGGTATTGCGTGACACAAATGATGGTCATAAAAAAATATTTTTTTTGGTCTTAAGTTAAATTTATTTAAATTCTTCTTAATATAGTTAGTAAATGCTCTCCTGTTTCCTTCAGGAGTTTCTTTTACTAATGCCCTTTTAAATTTAGCGCTGTAATAAGATTTAACTGCCGAAAAATTTATGAAAAGAGATTTAAAGATACATATGTTTTTCTCAAGTCTTGATAAAGCCAAGTCTGCAGCATAAGTGGGCTTAATAATGTTTCGTAGTGCTTTTTCAATATCCTTATTGTAAGTCATTTTTTCTCTTAATTCTCCATCATGACCTTTATCTTCAAAGTCACTATAAGAGTGAGCAACATAATCAACACTTCCAAAGTCATACGACTCAACAATTGGACTTATATCAAGGGAGTCATGTTTAATTCTGGTTACCCTTTCAGTGCTCAAGGCAAATATCGTTTTTTGTTCGGTGTCTAAAAGACATAGTGCGCTATCATGACCACAATACTTTGTACCCATTATTCTCATATATCTGACTCTATAGTTTTAAGTATGTCTACAGCTGATTTAAGGATATCATTAACACTATAATCAACCAAACCATAACGACTCTCAGCAAAAATTGTTTTGCTGAGAGTTGAAGACGGTGACCACAATCGAAAACTGTCCCTGTTGTTTTCATGTATTGATACCACAGGTTTGTCAAAAGAGGATGCAATGTGCACTATTGACGTATCAGGAGTAATGATTAAATCTAGCTTTTCTACTATAGCTGCAGCATCAATAATAGTTTCTGTAGCGTATGAAGGAATAACATAATCAAGGCCCAAGTCTGATATCATTTTTTTCTTCTTTGATATTTGATTAGGGCTAGCTAATATAACTATTTTTATATTACTGCAATGACTGTACAACCCTCTACATATTTGTTCCAATTCCTTTTTTTGTATACTCTTTTCTGGGAAAGAGCCTTCTATATTGATCCCTATTTTTATTTTATTACCCATAGAAGATAAGAAACTTTTAGCTCTATCCCTTTCGATATTACTAAGAAAAAAATCATACTTATTGGAGTTAGGTTTGATTCCAAAAAAGATTAAAGTATCTAGCCAAATTTTACCAAAATGACTTTTTTTGTCTTTTTTTGTAAAGTAATCGTATAACCGCAACTCACTACCTTTCACCCCATATCTTCCATCTTTATGAATAGAAATAATTTTTTTGGGCTTGATGATTTTTAGCCTAAAAATAGCATGAGGTATAACTGAGTGTTCCAATTCAATGCACACGTCAAAACTTTTTTTTCTCAACTTTAACAGAGTTGGCAAATCTTTTAGGACACTATTCTTATAATTTGTATATATTTTGTCAATATACGGATTGTATCTAATTACATCTTTATTCTCTTTGCTTGCTAGAACAGAGATGCTTATTTTAGGATATGCATTCTTTAGCTCTCTAAATATCGGCGTTGTTACAACCATATCACCTATTCTGTCATATTTTAAGATCAAAACTTTTTTTGACTTTTTAAGATCAAATGGTAAATTTTTCTTTTTTGTTAATAACCTTAATAAATAAGCCTTCAATTTTTTGTTTGATTTCATCTATATATATTCGTTAACACCTTTTGTGCATACTGTAATTTTGTTTTCAATTGATTTATTCAAAAGTTGATTATTGTAATCAAGAAACGTTCTATCAATTTCGCTATGCCACAAATGATATTGGATTGCATTAAAACGCACAATCTTTCGATTTAAGCCATTATTAAGGAGCCGCACAACGAATTCACTATCTTCCCTACCCCAGCCTTCAAATTCGTTGTTGAAGCCGTTTACATTGATACAATCTTGCTTAAAGAAAGCAATATTGCAACATCTTGTACCACGAGGAGAATTTCTTATCTTAGAAAATATCTTTGAGAGCAAATTAGAATGAATTGTATTTTTTCTACTATTCAGCCCTTTAGAAAAAAATGAAAAGCTGATTCTTTTACTAGTAATTATTTGTTCTGTTATATCTTTAGTGAGCAACACCCTAGATCCTTGGATGAAATGCCCAACTTTTGCGTTATTAACATGATCTTGGATAAATTTAGGGTGCAGAATTATATCACCATCAATGAGAATAATATAATCACCAGATGATTTTGCTATGGCTTTATTTCTTGACTTTGCCGCTCTAAAACCATTATCTTCTTGCCATGAATGAATAATATTTAGTTCAGAATCTTTCTGAAATTTAGTAATACACTCTTTCGTTTCAACAGCACTACCATCATCAGCAATTATGACTTGATCAGGAATTATTGTTTGATTCTCGATACTCATTAAAACCAAAATTAATGATTCTGGCCAATTATAGGTAGTGATAATTAAGCTAACACGCATTACTTAATAATTTATTAGATAAAATATAACAAAATTATATGCCATTAATATTGCAAAAAATAAATATGAATAATGAAAAGCATCTTAATAAAAATATATTTTTAATCATAAATCAAGATATATGAAAATATCTGTTTATATTATTGCTTATAATGAAGCTGAAAAAATTCGTGACTGTATTAATACTATCTTGTGGGCTGACGAAATTATTGTCGTCGACTCACATAGTTCAGATGGAACAACTGAAATAGCCAGCAAATTAGGAGCTAAAGTGATTCATATTCCTTTTAAAGGATATGGAGACTTAAGAAACAACGCTATCTCCAATTGCACTGGAGATTGGATTTTTAGTTTAGATTCTGATGAGAGGTGCACAATAGAGGTACGTGATGAAATAATTGCACTCATTGATAATGCGCCTTTCGACATTTATCAAGTTCCAAGAAAGAATTTTTTTATGGGAAGATGGATCAAACATTCAGGCTGGTACCCAAATTATAGACAGCCACAACTTTTTAGAAATGGAAAAATGACTTACACAATGGAGTCTGTTCATGAAGGATATATTAGCCATAGTGATAAAAAAATTGGCTTTATAAAAAATCATATTTGGCAATTTCCATTTAAAAATACTGAAGAAATACTTCGAAAAGCCAATCGTTATTCAACTCTTGGCGTTCAAAAATTACAAGAAAAGGAAAAAAATAGTGCTGTTTTTAAGGCATTTCTACATGGTTCTTGGTCATTTATCAAGCACTATATATTCAAACTAGGCTTCTTAGATGGTGGACCAGGATTCGTAATTGCATTTGGTAATTTTGAAGGAACATTCTACCGATATGTTAAGTTGATGGAAGCGCAAGAAAACTGGAAAGCCCCTAATATTGAACCAATTCACAAAGCTCAAAAATGATAGTACCAGTAATTTTATCAGGAGGAAGTGGTAAAAGATTATGGCCACTTTCCCGAACTATTTTTCCAAAGCAATTTATAAATTTAACTAGTGATACTACTCCTTTTCAGGAAACAATTTTACGTTTGCCAGAAGATATTTCAGATCCTCTTGTTATTTGTAATGAAGAGCACCGGTTTTTAGTCGCTGAACAACTTCGTCAAATTGAAGCCAATAATAGTGGGATTATTCTAGAACCTATTGGGAAAAATACTGCTCCCGCAATAACCTTAGCGGCACTAAACTTATTTAATAACAATCAAGATCCAATGCTTCTTGTTTTATCTACAGACCTTGAGATTAGTAATATTAAATCATTTCACAAATCAATTAAGACTGCCAAAACTATAGCAGAACAGGGAAAAATGGTTGCTTTAGGTGTTAGACCTACTAAACCAGAAACAGGTTATGGCTATATCGAATTTGATAATTCTCATGAAGCAGAGTATTACGATATAAAATCATTTAGAGAAAAACCTAGTCTGGCAATTGCAAAAAACTACTTGGACTCCGGTAATTATTATTGGAATAGTGGTATTTTCATGTTTAAAGCTTCAGTATATCTTAATGAGTTGGAAAAATTTGAACCAGAGATACTTTCTGCTTGCAAAAAATCTTACAAAAATTCTTATCAAGATTTAGATTTTGTACGTTTAGACAATGAAGAATTCATTAAATGTCCTGAAAAATCAATTGACTACGCTGTAATGGAAAAAACTAAAGAATCAATAGTAGTTCCTTTAGAAAGTAATTGGAGTGATATTGGGTCATGGGAACAGTTATGGGAAGTAAAAAAGAAAGATAACAAGAATAATGCTAGTAAAGGGGATGTAATACTCTATGAAGTGAAAAACTCATATATTCACGGTTCTAATCGTCTAGTTGTAGCTATCGGCGTTTCAAATTTAGTCATTATTGATACTCAAGATGCATTATTAGTTGCGGATAAACAAGATAGTCAAAGTTTAAAAAATATTGTCGAAAAGCTAAATAAAAATGATAGAAGTGAATCAAATAATCATCGAATAGTATATAGACCTTGGGGTTACTTTGATTCAATAGATTATGGTAATGGATTTCAGGTTAAGCGTATTTTTGTTAAGCCTGGAGCAAAAATATCTTTACAAAAACATCAACATCGCTCTGAACACTGGGTTGTTGTCAAGGGAGTTGCCCTGATAACTTGCGGCAAAAAAGTTTTTGAATTAAAAGAAAATCAATCAACCTATATTCCTAAAGGTGAAATTCATAGACTTGAAAATTACGAAGAAACACCATTAGAAATTATCGAAATTCAAACTGGAAAGTATTTAGGTGAAGATGATATTATTCGCCTTGAAGATGACTACCAGCGTAATTAATTACTGATAACCGAATCTTGGGGTTTAAATTCTGGGACTATTTTAGTTAGAAGTGTATGAATTTTTTCTTGATTTGAACTTATAGAAGAATCTCGAAGTTTATCCAAAATTGGCTTTAACAACTCCCAATCTATCATTGTTTCTTCCGCGCGCATAATTAATGGATTCTCTGTTTTATGTGTATTATCACCAACTAGTAATTCTTCAAAAAGCTTCTCTCCGGGCCTTAAACCTATAAATTTTATTTCTATATCTCCGTCAGGGTTATCTTTATCACGCACCTGCAAGCCACTTAATTGTATCATTTTTATTGCCAAATCATTAATTCTGACAGGTTTCCCCATATCTAGGACAAACACATCTCCACCCTGTCCCATCGCACTAGCTTGAATTACTAACTCAACTGACTCTGGTATAGTCATAAAATAACGCATTATATTTACGTCTGTAACCGTTACAGGACCACCTTCCTCAATTTGTTTTTTAAATAAAGGAATAACTGAACCACTTGAATCAAGCACATTACCAAAACGAACCATTGTAAAACAAGTATTATGCTTTAGTTTTGAAAGTGCCTGCAAAACTAGCTCAGCTACACGCTTGGTTGCCCCCATAGTATTGGTAGGTCTAACGGCTTTATCAGTTGAAATTAAAACAAAAGTCTCTACTTTTGTAGTAATTGCAGCTTCTGCCACTGCCAAAGTCCCCAAAGCATTATTTAGCACTCCTTCGGCTTGATTTATTTCAACTAAAGGTACGTGTTTATATGCAGCAGCATGATAAATAGTTTGCACGGAATAATAATTACAAATATATTCAATTATCTCTTTATCTCTAACTGAGCCTAATATTGGAAAGATTTCAATATTAGCTGGTTTGATCTTAATAAGCTCTTGTTCAATCTGATATAGAGATGATTCACTTATCTCAAAAAGAATAAGTCGTTTAGGCATTAATGAGAGTATTTGTCTGCAAAGCTCAGAACCAATAGAACCTCCCGCACCAGTAACTAAAACCACTTTATCAGTAATTTTTATCTTAAGAAGTTTTTTATTTGGTTTTACTAATTCTCTGCCTAATAAATCTTTGATATCAACCTTTCGTAAATCTTCAATTTTCACCTTACCTTGAGCTAAATCTGAAACACTAGGCAGTGAACGCACAGTCACTGGATAAGGTTCCAATAAATTTATAATTTCGTTTCGACGAATACGAGACAATGATGGGATAGCTAATAATACTTCTGATATATTTTTTTTATTAATCAGACCTTCTAAATTATCTGGCGAAAATACCTCTAAACCATTAATGGTTTGCCTATGCATTTCATTTGCATCATCTATCAATGCGACTGGGTTGTATTCATTTGATTGACTTAAGGCAATTGACAATTGCCTACCTGCTGAGCCAGCACCGTAAATTACTACGTTCTTGCTATGTGGATTCATTTCGCTCAAAACTTCTGAAAATAACCAACGGGCAAACATACGCAATCCGCTTATAGCAATCACAGCAAATAACCAATTTATTATAATAACTGATCTTGGCAAGGTTTGAGCTGAAGCCATAAAAGCGATAATTCCCCATAATAAAGCATACAAAGATACAGCCTTACTTATTTCCCATAAAGCATTGAATCCAATAAAACGAATAGTCGTTCGATATAATCCAAATCTAATAAAAATAGGAATGGCAATAAATGGGACGCCGAAAATTAGCCACATATTAAGCGTATCAAAGGCGTATCTTAATTCATCTCCTGGCCAATACCACTGTCCAAGCCTAAGAGAAAATGAGCTCAACAATATTATGATTAATACTGCAGAATCCACTAACATCATTGTTAGTTTTTTTGTAATTCTGGAAAGCGAAATAATATAATTAATCAATTCATTGCCTTAAAAAAAATTGTATTTGAAAGCATAAGTAACTATTTATTTTTCAAAAAAAATAACTAGTATCTTATTATATGCATCCATCACAATAATGTAGCAATTAAATGATTATCATTCATAGAAAGTGATTATAAATTTGTAATGCGGCGACTCTTACGGTGAATTTATCATTAAACAATTTGAATGCATTTTCGCCTTGTTCTTTTCTCATAGCTTCATTGTTTATCATAATATCTAAATTCTTATTAAAACTCTTTTTATCGGAAGCCAAAGAAACCAAACCAACGTTATTATTTTCAATCATTTGAATGATTTCATTATTTTTATTAACAGAAGCCAATATTGGTTTTGAGAGTTGCATATAGCCAATCATTTTTAGTGGATAATTATTGGAAGACATTTTTTGACTTAATGAAACCAGTCCGATATCAGCTCGAGACATAAATGATAAATATGTTTTCCTATCAACTGTAGGCATTAAAATTATATTTGTAAGATTTTTTTTGCTTATCATATTTTTTATTTTCTCAAATTGATCTCCGTAGCCGATAAACAACATTGAAGCTCTTTGTCCAAGTATTGAATAATCAATCGAGTCGATTAAAGATAGTATATCTTGGGCATCACCCATATTCCCGCCATATACTATATTAACTTTTCGACGATCTAAAGGATTATCAGATGATAAGTAATCGTCTATTTGACCCAATGGTGAACCCCAATTATTTAATACTTCTATTTTGATTGATTTATTAAGCCCATAATTCTCAAAATATTCAAGGTCAGACTTAGCCTCAATACCTATTACATCACAAGAACTATATAAGTTTCGTTCAACAAGTTTGAAATATTTGTAGAGAAGTAGATGGCGTTTTTTGAGTATGCCAACATCTACTGTCCATCTTGGAAATATATCTCTAACAACAAGATACGTCTTTGAGTTGTATTTTTTCTTCAACCATTTAATAGCCTTCCCGTAAAAAATAGACGGAGAGTAACAAATGATTGCTTCACATTGAAGATTCTGAAGATTCTTTAAATTTCTTATAACTTTATTAGAGTAACTTCGTTCAGCCCACAACCTGCCAACTCTGCCGTATTTTCTATCTCTAGTTAAAGATCTAATCCTTATTATCTGTAACTTGCCTTCAACACTAATTTCACATTTCTTTCTTTGATTTTCACTAAAAGTTACAATAGTTAGATTATGGCCTTGTTGTGATAGTTCATTTACAAGATCACCTACTATAACCGACCCGGACTTAACAATGGGGTGATAGTAATCAGTCAATAAAATGAAATTCATGGATTTATGATGTATAAGTTAAAGTAAATAAGAAATTATCTTTATAGATTGTAATGCCCATAAAGAGTCCTGTTGTTTTTTATAAGGGTCACCATATCACTAATCATTTGATTATAAGTTGGCAATAGATAATTTATTTCCTTTCTTGTGTCAATAAAGCTTTTATTTGTGGCAATACCCTCTACTTTACGAATTTCGATATTTTTATTGGTATAGTTCTTGAACAAATGAAGTAAATCATACTTATTAACAGGGATTCCATTTGTAAGATGATACAAACCTGTTGTGTCATTATCTATAAACCATTTAATAGCTTTAGCAAGTTCTATTGTTGTAACTCCAGACCAAATAGCTTCAGTAAACCCCTCAATAACGCCAGACTGATTCATAAACCAATGAAACAGCTCCTCACTACCATTTATTATCTCGGGTCCTACTACCGAGGTTCTTATGGTCAGGTGATTTTCACTGTTAACTTCTCCAAGAGCTTTGGTTTTTGCATAAGTATCATTACCGTCTCTTTCGTCAGTCTCAAGATAAGGTGATTTTTTTTTGCCAGAAAATACACAGTCTGTCGACATATGAATTAATTTTGCATTAATTTTATTTGCCAATTCTTCCAACATATGAGGCAAATTAGCATTGAGAAAAATTGCACTTTCAGAATCTTGCTTTGCGTCACTAATCAAGATACCTATACAATTAACAATATAGTTTGGTTGTATGCTTCTAATATGATCGAAAAAAATCTGCTCACTTCTTGCATCCAACAGAATAGTTTCGCTATTCAGTTTTCTTCTATATGAAATATTTGATAAACTGAAATCGCTATTATCTTTCAAGTAATTGTAGACTTGATGACCTATCAAACCAGACGATCCAAGTATCAGGACTTTTTTGTTCAAACTTATATCTCTTTATGCCAAACAGTTCTATTGATATAGTCAACATAAGACAAAATAATTCTTAATACTTTAATAGAAACATTATCTACGTCATAATCTGGCACTATCTTCGTGACCCTATCTTCTCTGTGCTGACTTTTAACAACTTCAATTGACTCAATTATTCTATCTTTATTGAGTCCTGACATTATCAGAGTTCCTTCGTCCATACCCTCCGGCCTCTCATGTGCCTGTCTAATTGTAATTGCAGGTAAATTAAGAATCGAACTTTCTTCAGTAATTGTTCCGCTATCAGAAATAACACAAAATGCATGCATTTGAAGTTTGTTATATTCATAAAAACCATAGGGTTTGGAAAATCTTATTAATTTATTGTTTTTTTCATATCCAATTTCTTCAAGTTTTTTTCTTGTTCTCGGATGTGTTGAAATAATAATAGGTAAATTAAATACTTTTGATATTTCATCAATAGAATCCAAAAAATCACTAAAATTTTTCTCAGAATCTACATTTTCTTCCCTATGAATACTTATTAGTATATATTCGTTGGTCTTCAAGCCTTCTGTGTCTAAAATGTTGCTTGATTTAATTTTTTCCATATTGGCGTTTAAAACTTCCTTCATAGGAGAACCAATTTTTATAACGGTTTCAGGTTTTATTCCCTCTGCTAGTAGATAGTTCCTAGCGTGCTCAGACAAGGTCAAATTAATGTCACTTAAATGATCTACTATTTTTCTATTCACTTCCTCTGGAACTCTTAAATCAAAACACCTATTGCCCGCCTCCATGTGGAAAATTGGTATTTTTCGCTTTTTGGCAGAAATAACAGTCAAACAACTATTGGTGTCTCCATATATTAGTATCGCATCAGGATTAATTTCCTTATAAACCCTATCAGATTTTGCAATAATGTCACCAATAGTTTCTGATGGTGTCCCCTTCACTGCATCTAGAAAAATATCAGGCTTTCTAATGCCTAGTTGCTCAAAGAACAACTCATTCAATTCATAATCATAATTCTGTCCTGTATGAACAATAGTATGATCTACATTAACATCCAGCTCCTTAATTACTTGACTCAATTTTATGATTTCAGGCCGAGTACCTACAACAGTCATAACCTTAATTTTATTCATAATTATTTAGTTCCTGTTGGATGAAATCTAATTTTAATAATTCTTTAGTCATGCCATCAATATCTAGCCTTTCAGTATTATGAGAGTTATAATCTTGCTTGTCGGAGATGCTAACTTCACCTTCACTAAAATATTGCGCATAATTCAAATTACGATTATCGGCTGGAATTCTGTAATACTGCCCCATATCCTCTGCATTTTGCATTTCTTCTCGAGTCAAAAGAGTTTCAAATAGTTTTTCACCGTGTCTCGTTCCAATAGTTATGATTTTATTATCTGCATTAAATAACTTCAATAGAGCTTCAGCTAAAGTGAGTATGGTTGTCGCTGGTGCTTTTTGAACAAAAATATCACCAGGTTTAGCGTGATTAAAAGCAAATTCAACTAATTTGACAGATTCACTAAGATTCATAATAAATCGGGTCATATCTGGATCGGTAATAGTTAGAGGCCTCCCAGTTTTAATTTGAGATACAAAAAGTGGTATTACAGAACCTCGACTTCCCATTACGTTGCCGTACCTAGTTGCTGAAAAAACATGATGTTCATCAAGAACTCTCGATTTAGCAACCATTAATTTTTCCATCATTGCTTTGGACAAACCCATTGCATTTATGGGGTATACAGCTTTATCAGTACTTAGAATAATAGCTCTTTTAACTTGATTTTGATAGGCAGCTTCCAGAACATTCTCAGCACCGAGAATATTTGTTTTAACAGCCTGCATTGGATAAAATTCACACGATGGTACTTGTTTGAGTGCAGCAGCATGAAAAACATAGTCAACTCCAATCATGGCGGATGATATGCTTTCATAGTCCCTCACATCACCTATATAAAATTTAAGTTTTTCATTATTCAAGCGAATTCTCATGTCTTCTTGTTTTTGTTCATCACGACTGAAAATTCTAATCTCACTTAAATCCGTTTTTAGAAATCTAGATAAAACTGCATTTCCAAAAGAACCCGTACCACCGGTAATTAGTAGAATTTTATTTTTATACATCTATTTTTCCTTTTTTTAAAACATCATTAAATATAGACAAACTATTGCTATATTTGCCGTTTTCATTATGGCAAATATAGCGTTGATTATCTAATATTAAACCATGACAAACAGAGTTATTATAAGACTTCAGCTGGATAATAGTTTCCATAAGGTTCTCACAATCAAAAAGATTATAAGTTAAAACACTATTCCCGTACACTTTCTCTGAATAAGATTCATTAGGAACAATACATAAAACTCCATTTATTGTTGCCTCCATAACATGCAGACCTAAAGTTTCTGTGACCGATGTTGAAATAAGTATTACATTGTTACGAAACAAAGTCTTCATTCTTTTGTTACTATCAATATAACCCAGAAAAGAGGTCATTTTGTTCAATTTATCATCCCACAGACCACTTCTCTTTAGTTCTTCATAGGTAAGTGTAATGTTAATATTAAAATTTAAACCGGAATTAAATAGCATAACCATAGTCTTGACAAAATCACCAATATTTTTATGCGGAAAAGAAAAATGTGGACCGACTACATATAAAAATGTAATTTTCTTATTAAAATCATATTGCTTGGGCTCAGAAACATGACTTTGGACAATGAAAAAATCATTTTTTATGAAAAAATTTTTATTATCTACATTAATAAAATTGGATAATTCTTCTTTCACATGAATTGACTGTATCTCTAAATTTTTACTCCATCTCAACATGAAACCAAAGATAAATCTTTTCAGCCAAATCTGCTTAAACCATAAAATTCTTTTATTATTATCAAAGTAAATTGAATCCAGCTTTTTTGTGAAAAAAAGCAGATTCTGAATCTTCACAATTGTAGGAACTCCAATAAGTAACTGTCTAGTCCCAGTAAAGTTATAGATTAACGAGATATGGTTTCTTATAACAAAACTTAAAAAAGATAAGTTCTCACGTAACAATCTAAATAATATTCCATAATCATTGTAAATTTTAAAATGAATATTTTCTATATCATTAAATTCCTTTACTAGATTGAGAATATTTTGATTACTAAAAATAAATATATAGTATTGGTTTTCTTGGTTTTCTAAAAACTCGTAAATAGTCTTTTTAAGAACAGTGATTCCACCTGCACTTGATATTCCAAAAGCGTTAACCAAAATCTTCATTGTCAAGAAAAACTACTAGAAGTGATCGATTTATTCTTTAATACCAATAATGTCATACCAAGAAAGATATAAGGTATAGCCGACCTATGTCCAAAATACATGCCTAACATTAATAACATAAATATTATTAATTTGAAATTAATATTATTATTCTTATACATTTTCTTGATTGGAGTTAAAAACGCAGCTATAAACAACAAAGTACCAATAACTCCAGTTTCATATAGTGATCTTATAATGCCGGCGTGTGGATTTTCAAGCCCGTTCGTATGCATATAATAATTATTAATAATAGAAGTACTACCTAAACCATTTCCAAAAAATAAATGTAAAAAATTAAACTCCTTAATTTCCTCCCATAAATGCCATATAGGATAGATATTACTCATTTGACCTTGATATACTGGACCATATCTATCACAATCAGTAATATTGAGAAACTCACATCTAGAGGACCAGTTAATTTCCGTTAGTGGCCCCGCTTCCAAAAGTGAATAAAGCCAAAAAAACTCATTGTAGTAACGCATTAATCTATCAGATAATAATGTGTTTATGAATATAGTGAGGGCAACTAAAGAAGCTATAGAGAAAAACAATAGTTTTATTCTTGAAGAAGTGGAAGGTAGATAGTAAATCAAAACTAAAATACCAAAAAAAGCTATTCCAAGAATTCCTGAAAATGACTGAGTTAACAAAGCTGCAGTAATTATTAATATAATCCAAAATAATGTTAGTTTTTTCTTATCCTCCCAAATATCTCGCAATGTTAATATACCCAAACTTAGCATCAAATAACTAAAAGCATCTCTTGGCTCTCCCGCTATCCCGTGAAACCTAAAACCTACAGATCGTCCATCACTAAAATGTCTAGGAAAACTTTCACGTTTGAATAATAACTGAAGCAACAAGTCCAAAAAACCTACAAAGAGGCATATCAATAAAGCAATGACAAATAATTTAAAAAAATAATCAATTGCTTCTTTGGTAGTTAACATATAGCGAGCTAAAATAACAAAATACGCAAAGTAATAGAGAGCTATGAAATATTCAAAGAATGGTCGAAAAGAATGACCTCGTATAAAATCTGCAACAATAGAATTACCTGCAATTTGAGCAGAAAAATCAATATTGAAACTGTATGACCCAGTATATAAGCCTAGAAAGCCAGCTAAAATAGCAAAAATGAAATAATATGTAAAATTTTTATTGAGTGGACTGAAAGAATTAGGGATTCTAGCTCGTTTAGATGAAAACAACTTCAAGCATAAACTGGCAACGACAATAAATTGAAAAATCCTAGCGAAATTTGCTCCAATACCAGTAATATGTTGAGGAGCCAAAATAAAAAAATATAAAGGCTCCATTACAACAGACCAGATATAAACTTTACTTATTAATTTAAGTGAAGATGTTTTGCTGTCGATATTGATGTTTGACTCTTGCATAACCCCTAATTTTAGATATTCTTCAAAGTTGACATTAAACCACGTATCTTATGCCGCATAACTGAGAATAATTTTCTTAATGCAATCAAATACATAGGCGAGGCCAAATAAAAAATTATTTTAAATAATGGCAATGGAAGAAAATTGAATAGAGGTACAATTTTAAATCCATATCCGATGCGTTTAAACATCAAGATCTTTAATGAAATAACTTCGTCTTTATTAAGATTTTGTTTTAAAGAAATGTTTACTATTAAAGCATTAATTTTATTAGAAACAATAAGAAGATCCTTTTTATTAAATTTATTTATTTTATAGTTTTCAAGAAGAAGAACTCCTAATAGATCTCTGTTATCTTCTTTATCTAAAAAATATGTGATGACATTAGAGAGTGCTCTTTTTGTCGCTTGTAATTGTTCATCAGCCATAAGATTAGATTGACTTTGATTATGAATTCTGCGAAGTTGATGAAATTTTGGAACAACCTTAGCATTGAGGCGTTTTAAGGCCATCCTACTCCAAAATTCAAAATCTGAAGATGGTCCATAGTCGACATTAAAGCCACCTAATTGCAAAAAAACATCCCTTACAAACATGACTGATGGTGTCCATACAGGATTAAGACCAAGAATAATATATCCTAAAAAAGCCCCATAATTATTTAAATCTCTTTTCCAAACCCCTATCCTTTTACCTTGCTCATTAATTGAGTATTCTCTTGAACACAAAATTGAAATAGAGGGGTTTTTTTTAAAAAATGCAACCTGCTCTTCAAGACGCTTAGGCAAACAAACATCATCTTGATCAAAACGAGCTATATATTTACCTTGAGCTATAGCTAATCCCTTATTGAGGGAGGCAGTTTGACCAATATTTTTTTTATTTTTTAAAAGCTTTATTCTAGAATCGTGGTATGAATCTATTATCTCAATAGAATTATCTGTGCTTGCATCATCAACAATTAAGAACTCATAGTTATTAAGCGTCTGACAAAGTACACTTTCTATTGCTTCATTTAAGTAGTTTTTGCCATTGTAAACTGTCATTAAGACTGTAACAATTGGTTTCATGATTTATAGAGAATATTGTTTTAATTATTTTTCACAAAACGAGTGCGAACATCATAATAGAATTCCAAAGATTTAAACAAATCATTGTCTAGACTTGTACCCAACTTTAATAAAATATGTATTACCTTTTTTATTAACACATCTAATCAAATAATCATAAAGTTTACTTGACTATAGAAGGGTAATAATCCGCAAGATATTCTTTCAAAGCAATGCGCCAATCACGCATAATATTTAAACCAAGATCATCTAAACGATTATTCAGTAAACGTTCACATTCAGGTCGTTCTGCAAAGTACTCCTCAGCAAAGAATTCAGAAGTAACTTCCTTTACTTTAACTGAATCTCTTAAGCCCAATAATTGAATCAACTCATGCGCTACTTCTAGTCGACCCGTAAAACCTCCACAAACCATATTAAATAATCCACGCTGTTTTTTCTCAATAAGTAATTTAACATTACTGGCAAAATCTTGAGTATAAGTTGGTGTACCTAACTTATCATTAACGATATGCAAGACCTTTTCTCCATCAACGATTTGCTTAATTATTTTTTTTATAAATTTTTTATCTTTTTTCATCCCAGCGCCCATCATCCATCCAGCACGACAAATAATGAAATCCTTCGCATGCTCCTGAACGTATATTTCGCCAAGATATTTAGAACGCGCATAATGACCTAAAGGGTTTGGCTGATCAGTCTCATCATATACATCTTTTTTTCCATCAAATATTCCTGCTGTACTAACGTAAAGCAATGGAATATTTAAATCATTCGATATACTTACAGCATACTCAACAGACCTTGTATTTGTTTCATAAGCATCTTTCTCATGCAACTCACAGTACTCTAAATCAGTGTGTGCTCCAACATGAAAAAGAAAATCAGGATTAAATGCTAATATCTCTTTTCTATAGCTTTGTTCTTCACGAAAATCAAGATAAGATAACCATTCCTCATTTACATCTATATCTGAACACCTGAGCTCATAATCTCCTTTGAATTGCTTATAAAAAGCTTCTCCCAACATTCCGCCAACGCCAGCCATATATATTTTTTTCATATTCTGTCCATTTATTTTTTATCTATGTCCAGAAATCTTTAAGTCCTATCTTGACTAAACGGTTCAAAATAACCTTCTCTAACCATTGCGATGCCTAATTGTTGTTGATCCAATTTTTCAGATATCAATTAACTCCAAATATTATATCGAAATAATATTCTTCAAAAAAAATTCCTTGTAACCAAGAATCTAATCAAGATGTAATAACTTTATCTTCACCCCATTGTTTTTTATACCTCTCTGCAGCATTAGCCATAATTACTTCCCTATCTAGATTACTTTCAAAACCCTCAATTAGCCATTGAAGATAACTACCTATTCTATAAGCTGCCATATGATCTCTAAATGGATCTAAATCATCAATAATCGATGACCAGTCTCCGAAACCAGGAATGCCCTCAGGTGAATCAAAATGTTCCATAATCGCATTTATGGCCGAAGGCCAATCTTTAAAAATGACTTTACCCTCTGGTAAATCATATAATTTTGAATAAGGGGTGCCTTCTCGATCAATCAATAAAGTAGGCAATCCCTCTAAAGCACATTCTAGAGCTGCTGTACCAGCACAAAGATGACCATGAATACAAATATCTGCACTCAAACCAGCTAAAATAGGTGGGGCATTCGTTGTGTGCCTTCCAGAAGATTCATAAACAAAACAACGACCAGTTTCTTCGGCTTTTTCCAACAAACTTGTTACAGGTCCAAGTCTTTTGCGTAATGTTTTAGAAATTTTTGGCTTAAATACTACACCCAACCATGAAATTTCTAATACTTTCTGCAATATATAACTATAATTCTCACGTTGCAATTCATGACCAGTATGCCACCTAGAGTCATCTAGCGAATTCTCATCTATTGAAAAAATAATTTTTTTAGCACCATTAGCTATTAACTTCTCTCTTAATTTTTTCGCTTCATTTTTTAGTAATGGTCCTGCATAATCTCCTGGGTAACCAGTAATAATATTGTAATTAGATCTGGAATTTGTTTGTCTTTCTAGATCAGCACTATATTGAGAAAAACAAAAAGTAACATCTACATCTGAAATGCAATTAGTTAGTCTATGACCATCAAAAGATAGTGGCCAATAAACCGATATACCTCCAACATCTTTTATTGCATCAGCAACTCCTATATGCTGATTGTCAAATCTATGCCATATCATACTGACTTTAACATTGTATGTTTTAAAAAATTTACTCCAGAATCTTCTTATTGATTTATATGAGGCCAAGATAGCTTTAATCTGTTTCGATTCTTGTGGATTATTGCTAATATTTGAGACGTATATTTCTTTTATTTTGACTTCATTTTCACTATTATTCTTTACATTACCACTAGTAGTATTAATACCATATCCCTCTAAAGATTTTTTTTCACTTATTGAATGGTATTGACAAAGTACATTTTTCACTGGAAAGTCTGAGTTCAGTAACCAAAAAAAATCAGAATGATATCCATTATTCTCAAAATTTATATTACCTCTTCCATCTAAAAACAATTTTGGAGAATCATTTAGTTTATTTGGCCCTAGTTTTTTATACTTAATATTCTTCAATAAAATGTATATTGTCGTAAATTTTCTTATGAAAAAATTTAGCTCTAATTTATTAAAAACTTGCCTAAAAGGTTTGTACGTTTCAACTAACTTTATCCCATAATTTTCTGCATAATTTTTATAAACATCAAGCCAAGGCCTTCTATTTACAATTAATATAGATGAATAAGAATTTTTTTGTTGCATATTCAAGTAAATTACCTGAACGAGAAATAGAAAACGGCTTGCTGAAGAAGGAGCCGTGACTTCTCCATCCACTAAACCTTTATTTATAAATGAAATGACTCTATCTTGAAACCAAGTCTCATGATGCAATTTCTTATAAGGTAAACTTCGACAAATCTCTGATTGGATTTGAAATAGATCTTTTCTGGGAATTCGCATGCGTATTGACTCTTCATTTTCGTCACGCAAATTACTCATTTGAAATTTTAATTGTTCAATTTCAAAACCAAAAGCTTTAAGCAAAGGAATTAAAAACTTCTTAGAGTTATTACTAATATCAATGTAGAAAATTTTATTACCAGAAAGATGGTTTTTAACGAAACTATGTAAATAACTGGGAAAAGACAAATATTCAAAATAGACTTCAGAATTACTCATAACAAAATAACTTTTACATAGAAAGATGATTTTTGTACTTCTATCCTAAACAATAATAAAGCTTTAAATAGGAGCTTAATTAGATATTTAGTTATTTTAATTAGGGTCATGTAATCTACTAGAGATTCCACCATCTAAAGTAATCTCTATACCATTAACAAACCTATCTCCATTTGCCAAATATATAGCAGCATCAAGAACATCTGTTGTCGTCCCAATGATTTTTGAAGGATGGTAATCTGCTAATTTATTTAATCCACTTGAATTATCATAAAAACTTTTTTTTAACATCTGAGTATTTATTGCTGCTGGACTTATAGAATTAACTCTCACTCTATCACCTATTTCAACGGCAAGCGATTTTGTTAATCCTGATAATCCAGCCTTGCTAGCCGAATAAACTGAAAAATTTGGCTTGGTAAGTTTTGCATGAATACTTGAAATATTAATAATACTTCCCTTAGAAGCTTTTAATTCATCCAAGAGTGTCATACTCAGCATAAAGGGCGCGGTGAGATTTATGTTTAACGATTTTTGCCAATCTTGTAACGAAATTTCATGTACTGGTTTGACAATTTGTAATGCTGCATTATTAATGAGAGTGTTTAACCCACCTGATATTAACTTCTTAATGCTTGCAACCTTACTACTAAAATATATATCGTTATTACAAATAAGATCTAGGTCCATTTCAATAAAATGATCGGCTTTTAAAGACTGTATTCTATTTTTATCAGTGGCAATCACTTTACAGCCCAACTCCTTAAACCCTAGACACAGTGATTGACCTATATCTCCAGATGCTCCAGTAATTAATACCGATTTTCTATTGTCCATTATTAATACCCAGAAAAACAAAAAGCTTTTGTATGGCGATATTGCTCGCACGCTCTACAGCATCCTTTGTATTCGATGCGTTGTGAGAGCCAAATATACAGTGAGGATGAGTGCGTAAATAGGAGCTTCCTGGTAAAGGCTCCACTTCAAAAACATCAAGAGCTGCCGAATATACCTTGCCTGATTTAAGTGCATCTTCAAGTGACAATTCATCAATAACAGGCCCTCTACCAACATTAATAATTCTAACCCCAGGTTTTGCCTGCGAAAAAATTTCTGCATTAACCATGTGATAACTAGATTCAGTCAGAGAGCACGTCACTACAATAAAATCTGCCTCATCTATTCGGTTAGGCCATGTTTCTATTTCTACTTTAGATGGGTTCAAATTTAACTTTATAAATGGATCATAAGCAACTACTTTCATATCAGATGCTTGCAATCTTTTAGCAGTACTTTGACCTATATTTCCAAATCCAATTAATGCCACTGACTTACCTGATAATGAAATACCTCTTGGTTTTATCCACCTTCCATCACGAACTGATCGATCTATTTCAAAGGTTTCTCTAGACAATGCAATGACGTAACCCATAGCAATATCCGCAACCTCTTTACCAAACATTTCCGGAGTATTAGTGATTGGTATTTTGAAATCTTTGCACGCATCAAAATCAACATTATCAACACCTATTCCCCATTTAACTGCCGCCTTAAGATTTCCTTTTATACCAGCTTCAAAAACTTCACGAGTAGCAGGATCGTCACCAATAATCCAACCATCATGCTGTGGTACGATTTCTTTGAGCTCATCTACAGAAATAGTTTGTACTATATTTGGTGTTGTGAGCTCAATGTTGTATTCTTCAAATAAATGACGAAAGCTATCAATCATTGCAAGCATTGGAGGGCATGTTACTAATACTTTCATTTTCCTTTATTTAATAAATAACCAGCTGCAATAACAGCAAAATTCCAATCTTCAAGAGTATCAATATCAATTGATTCAAACTTAGGTGACTCAAACATCATCGGCTTTGTACCAATTCTTGCCTTAGTTTTAGTAAAAGCCTTTTTAGTAAATATATAAAGGTTTGAGTTCTCCTCAAACCAAGGCTCTAGATCTTGGGTACGAAGAAGATTATCTGGATTATGATTGACTGCACTAAAATCTTCTTTATAAAAACGAGTTTGAATTTTATTAACTGTAAATAAGGAATCAACTTCATTATGGCTGCTTTTATGTTGAAAATCTTTCAAAGCTCTTTGCACTGTACTTTTGGTCATTAGTGGATTAGTTGTATGAGTCATTAAAAAAATATCCGCATCTACATTTTGTACATCGTCTTCGATTACCAAATTCATAGAAACCATGTCACCACATATTTCTGGCTTACGATCTCTGATTATAATTCTATCTGTTTCTACTAAGCCATTCTTGGCTAGAATATCCCTTGCATCGGTATTGATAATAACACATTCAATATCATCAACACTTAATAGAGTATCCAAAATCCATCTAAAGAGTGGCTTTCCATTAAATTCCCTAAAGTTTTTTCCTTTTACCCTTTTGCTATTAGCCTTCATTGGTAACAAAGCCACTATTTTTTGTTTATTCATAATAATTTTTTATTAATAGTTTTTTTTAATTCTTGGGTAAAAATATCTCATTTTAGTCTTATATGATAACTCTCTATACAAATGATTTCCTCTATATGAACCGTAGTACTGCATTATTCTAAATATAACTATAGATTTAGACTCTTTTAAGATTACGTTTCTTCTATACGCTGCTTGCATGTCTTGAAAAATACCTACAGCTATAAAGAGCAACATATCAAATAAACTTATTTTGATTTCAGGCATAATTTTTTGTAATGCAATAGACTCTCTTTCATACCTAGTTTTTACCTGAGACCATGTTTCATTATGAATATGGTAAACAGTGCTGTCTGCTATATACCCAACTTTACCATTATTATTATGTATTTCCTTAGCAAGATACATATCTTCCAAACCGGTCAAAACCTCATTAAAACGATACTGCGTCCATGTATTTCTCGCAATTGCTGCATTTGCATTATTACAAAAAAAACCATCTTGAGGAATACTCGAATTATTGGGGAAATATTTCTCAAAAACTCTATGCTCACTAAACTTAGTTTTGTCTCTACCAATCTGACGACCGTACACATAATCACAATCGCCTTTTAATATTGGTTTAACTAAACTCTTTAACCAGTTATTACTAGCTGGAATGCAATGGCCACTTATAAAAACTAAAATGTCGCCATCAGCAAAATCACAACCAATATTTAATGATTTTCCAAAAGTAAATTGGTTTTTATCTATATGGGTAATTCTTGCACTATGTTGAGTAGCAATTTCTATTGTTTTATCTGTTGAGCCAGAATCTACAATAATAACTTCGGTCTTGTAGTTGTCACAATCTTGAGTATTGATTGAACTAAGAAGTTCATTTAAGTACTCTTCTTCGTTAAACGTACGGATGATAATACTAATTAACATATTAGTCATTTAAATTAACAGTTAATATTGAGCCAGATAACGGGTACTTCTTCCTTATAGATTCAGATAATCCATCAAATGCACTAGTGACAAACAAAATATCTTCGCTTGAATTTAAAACACAATTAGTAGGTCTTGGAACAGGCAGTTTGAATATGTCAACAATACTGCCATGCAGGTCCAATTCTAACACCTCGAATCCATCCCAAATAGATATAAAAATCCTTCCAGAAGAGGAAATACAACCTCCATCGGGGGTTTTTTTTGTAGAACTTAGGTCTAACCATATGCTTTTATCTAAAACCTTATCCCATGCATTATTAAAATTGAATCTGAAAGTTTTTTGTTCAAATGAATCAGATATTAACAAGCTGTTTGTATGCGGAATTCTAATGAATGTATTAGGTATGGCAATTCCTTCAAAAACAACTCTGTCTGTTCCATTTTTAGAAACAATTAACGCTCCATCTCCCTTCGAAGGGTTATTATTCATCATTCCATACATATAAAGATTTTTCGACAATATAGTACCGTCATTTGCTCTATACTGATTTGAACTATATTTAAGAGGTATTTGAGAAATCTGAAAGGTTTTATTTGATGTAGTCACAAAACAAAAGATTCCATTTTCGCTTGCTAAATAAATATTTTGATTTTCTACGTCAAGTATGGCACTTGCTTTTTCAATCAAATTATATGTATGAACAATTTCTTCTTTGAATGAAAATAGTATTGAGTTATTAATATCAAGCCAATATAAAATCCCTTGTTGGGCACTCCAATACAACCCTTCACCCAATTCGGATTTAACCTCATTTATATTCACATTAATGTTTTAATAATATTCTCAATATCAGTAAAGTCGTATCCTATTTCTAATTCTATCCTTGCTTTCTCGTTACTTGCAATCAATACAGCTGGATCTCCATCCCTCCTACCCTTTTCTAACACTTTAAAATCTTTATGAGTTAGATCTTTTACTTTTTGAATAATTTCTTTTACGCTAAATCCATTACCATTTCCTAAATTAAACTCTGCACTTGATTTGTTTCTATTATTCAAATATTCAAGACCCTTTAAATGTATATTAGCAAGATCATTAACATAAATATAATCTCTTACACAAGTTCCATCTTTAGTATCATAGTCATTACCATATATATTAATTGAATCTCTTTGGCCATTCGCCGCCTGCAAGATAAGTGGTAACAAGTGTGTCTCTGGATCATGCTTCTCACGAAGTACACCTTCCGGATCATGACCTGCAGCATTGAAATATCTAAAAGAAACGTACTTTAAATCATAAGCAGATTCAAAATCCTTTAAGATTTCCTCAACCATAAGCTTTGATTTACCATATGGATTAATAGGTCGCTTAGGGTGCTCCTCATCAATTGGAATGTAATTTGGATTTCCAAAAATTGCTGCGCTTGAACTGAATATAAACTTTTTGCAGTCGTTATCAATCATTGTCTTAAGTAGATTGAGTGTACCAACTACATTATTACGATAGTATTTATATGGATCAATAACCGATTCTTCTACTATAGAATAAGCACTAAAATGCATTACTATATCGGGATTATATAACTTAAATAGTTTATCCAGTCTTTCTCTATCCAATATATCACAAAACTCAAATTTACCGAAGAGAACGGAATCCTTGTGACCTGTTGATAAATTATCAAGAGTAATCACTTGATAATTCGCTCTATGAGCTATTTTAACCATATGTGAGCCAATATATCCTGCACCACCAACGATAAAAATCTTCATATTAAAATCTCAAAAAAAATAATCATTACAAAAAAATATATCTATTTATTTCATAAAATTATTACACCAAGACATTTTGGCTTATAAATACATTATATTATTAGCCGAAAAGCCAAATTAAGTTTGAGTGAAATTATCTGGATTCCAGTATAACTTTTCATAGTTTTCACAAAGTTTATCTAAAATCAACATAACCTCTTCGGTTGCTTCTCTAGAAACATCATCTCTACGTAAAAGCAATTCATCTCGTTCAGTTGACCCATCTTTAGGGGGAACCCAGCCACAACGCTTATAAATCTCAAGGTCAAGACCTTGAGCTATTTTCTCACGTGGAACTTTTTGTTGAAACATTACATTTTTGGTATTATCCGTAATTTTTGTACCTATTGCTAAGGCAATTTTTTCAACCCATGGTTGCGGATCTAAAACAAATTGTTCAAATGGTATTGTTAATATATTAGCTTGATATTTTTCTGTTAAAGCGTTTTTAGCTTTTTCGACACGTTGAGTCATCTGATTAATGTAATGAATTGAACGTTCAATATCAGAAGATTGGTCAAATAAATCTTCCCAACCTTCTACCCAGTAAGGATAATTTTTATTTCCCCGTTCATAGTAGATAATAAAATCACGAACGTCGTCTATAAGCTTCTGCATATTTAAATGCTGTTGACGAACCATATAAAGTGGATGTCTAATAACTTCAATATATATACAACGATCCCCTAATGCATTCCAAATCGGATCACTAATAAACAAAATATTATGAATTATTAGGTTTAGTATTGGATCTTTTTTTCTTACTACATCAGGTATTACTTCATCGCCTGGTTTAAATAGTCTTTCAAAATATTGTGTCGGATTGTGATAGAGTTGAACACTAGATAAATCGGTTGGACGAAAATTAACTTCTCTGCCCATCATCGTATTGTATAACTTAAGATCGGTTTGCATTCTAATCAAAGTACTTGCAGTATTCAGTGAGAGCTTTTGCAAAAAATTAAGCGAACAATAGTGTTCAATTTCATATGAATAAGTCGGCAATTCAACACGTTCTAGGGCAGAAATTATCGGTGAAAATAACGTTTTTCCACAACCATCAAGACCCCCAACCATTACTATTTTTTTCGCTAAATGTGGCTTTCTTGAGACAGATAATGTCATTAAATTTCCTTGTTAGTTCTTATAAAAAATAATTGAAATTATATAATATTTACTAAAGATAAAAAAACACAATAATATCTTGATATTCGAAGTCAAACCCTGTCAAAAAATCTCAATTCTTCCTCATTTAAGTCAGGTTCTTCAAGCCATGAAGGCCTAAATCCTTTTTGGCAATATAAATCAACAAATTCAATAACTTCCTTTTTTGATACTGGTAGCTCTTTATTAATATCAGGCTTAGTAAATACTCCTGAATATTCGTTTCTTATATAGAATAAATTACAAAACCCAGAAATATATACAAGCTCATAGCCAAATTTCTGCATCAAATTATTCATTGCAAGATAACTTGCCCCATAAACTTTTCTGTTACTTGATAGAGACAATGCCCCTACATTTGGATAAGAAAGAGCTAGGCCTATAGGCAAGTTGGGGTTATATTCAACAATAAATAACCTTGGTTTATATTCATGCTCAAGCAACTCCTTTACACAGTAATAATCATACGAGTCAATGTCAATCGTCAATATATCAATATTATTACGTTTAATAAATTCCTTAGCCAATATTTTGTCAAACAAATTTACAATATTCTCTGGTTTCACAAAGAATACAAATGGCATATTCATTAAGAATTTAAGATATTTAATATTTCTAGTCAAAAAAGTCGTTTTAAGGACATCTAATATATTCAATATTTTAGAATAAAAGTCAATAGAACCAACAAAGTACATAGCTCGAGATAAATAAATAATTCTAAATGCCCTTGTTGTAGTGCCAAGTGACCTGGTTTCGCCAAATTCAACAATAAACGGCTTTTCCTCTAGACCAATCTCAGTGAAGATTTTTTCAATTACTCCATCCTCGGAATAATGAGGACATTCTTTTATCCCATAATTATGATAAATATTTTTTCTATAATCATTTAAATTAATCAAAATCAATCTCTCTAAGCTTAACTAGTAATAATTAATCATCATTAAATGAGATTTATTATCGCAGATACTTTCAAAGTCTTCAGAGTAAAAAAATATGCTTATAAAACTTATAATAATCCTTGATACAAGATTATTGCTTTCTTTTTTTTGAAAGGTGTGCTTTTCTAGAAAATATAGCTGTTATTAAACTGTCCAACCTCCATCAACAACTATATTCTGGCCTGTAGCATACAAAGATAAATCACTGGCTAAATATGCAATTATCCCTTTTAAGTCCTCTTCAGTGCCCATCCTTCCTAAAGGAGTTTTAGACTCGTAACGCTCTACAAACTTAGCAGGTTGATTACGCCATATCCCTCCAGGACTCAATGCATTAACCCGAACGTCAGGAGCAAGTGTTGATGCCAACCATTTTGTAAGTTGTATAAGACCGCCTTTTGACGATGCGTATGCTGCAGGATTACCCATTTTTGTGCCAAGATACAGTGAGTAATCTGGTGCTTTAAAACCATAAATTGATGCAATATTTATAATGGATCCATTATTATTTTTCTTTAATAAATCAGCTAATCCCTGGGATAAATGAAAAGGCGAGGTAAGATTTACTTCAATAGCTCTATTCCAGGTTTCTATGCTTTGCTTGCTAAAATCATTGATCCAACCATCGAGGGTGGTCTCTCCGACAAAGGCTGCATTATTAATAAGTATATCTAGATTCTTATTTTGTTTAATAACTGTATTTATAAGAGAAGTTCTTGAGTCTTTATGCTCTAGATTACTATCTATGCAATCAATATCTACATTCCAGTTATCACTTATTTTTTGCTTAATTAAGGTATAGTCTGAATCAGGATGATCAACTAATACTAAATCACCCCCAAGCTCAGCAATTGTAAGAGCTATTTCTTGGCCTATACCACCTGCAGCTCCAGTAATCAAAGCACGCCTACCCTTAAGGCTTATTAAATCTGAAATTTTTTTCATAACGGTTTATTATCTATTTAATATTAAATATTCTGCAATTTTAAAATCCAATATAGTATCTATATCAATAGCTCTTTCAGGGGAAATAGTTACACTTTTTACTTTTCCATCAAAAATTCCATCAAATTCTTTAACAAAATTTCCATCAACCACATAGGCAACTGTTGTCATATCAAAAACCTTTGGAGCTTCTTGTCTTCTTGACATTTTTTGTCTGAATGAATTACAAGGGATGAGTAGCCTTTACTATCATTAACTACCATATTAAAATAAGGATTTCTACTTGCCTCACATATTGTAATTACAGTATCAACATTTCCATCTTCAAATTTATCAATACAACTATTGACATCATCTAATTTTCTAAGTGGTGCAGTTGCAGGAAGTACTACCAGACCATCTATTTTTTCATCTTGTTTACTTTCTAGATAATTAATTGCATGCCTCCAAACTAACCATTCTGGACTATCATCTAATGCTAGGTCTTGTGGTCTTATAAAAGGTACTTCAGCGCCATATTCTATTGCTATCTTTGCAATTTCTTCTGAATCAGTAGAAACAATAACTCTTGACACTCTTTCTATTTTCTTTGCAATATTTATTGACCATCCAATTAATGGAATACCTCCTAACAGTTTAACATTCTTTCTAGGAAGCGTTTTAGATCCTCCTCTTGCGCAAATAAGTGCTATATATTTCATTTACTATAAGTAGACTATTGAATTAATACTGCTAGATTTTTTAATCGCTTCAACAATGGATACTGCTATCATTCCATCGTATCCCGAAACATAAGGAGATTCACAACTTTCTATAGCATTAAAGAAAGACTTTATTTCTTGCTTATAGGTATAGCCCATATCTGGTTTTGATGAAAATATAGTGTTCCAGCCTAAGCCATCTTTTGCAAAATGTTCAACTTTTCCTGAAACTCCATCCCATAACAATGTACCTTTTTCACCTATCACAGTACACTTTCGCGAAGTGTCATGTCTTATAAAGTCCATATTTAGTGATGCTATAACCTTAACATCACTGTTGTCAGTACCTTGAAACCCGATGATTATATTGGCAGTATCTTCCACATCAATATCTAAATCACTTTGCTTTGAAATATGTGATATTACCCAATTAACAGGTCCGAAAATCCATCTAAGATAGTCAATTTCATGACTTAACTCTAATAATACTCCTCCACCTAAACTCTTATTTGCAGACACGCTATCCTTATAATCAGAATCAGGCCTCCAACTAGGTAAATATTGACCAACTTCTGATTGAACTGAATATATATTGCCAATTATTTTCTCTTTCAGTTGTTTCTTAAACTCCAACAATGATGGTGAAAATCTAAGGTTGTATGCCGTCATAAGGATACATTTGTTTTTATGACAAGTATCTATTAATGCTTGTATGCCTTTAGATGAATTTGAGATTGGTTTCTCAATTAATAAGTTAATACCATAATTAGCTAATTTTTGTGCAATTTCTACATGCATCGTTGCAGGATTAGTAATAATAGCCGCCTGTGGGTTTGTTGAGATTGCCTCATCAATTGATGTGACACATTTATATAATCCTAATTTATCAATATTCGTCTTATTACATTTTTTATGTCGTAATACAACAATATTTATCTCAGGAAAATTCTTTTTTATAACTTCAATATGTTGCCTTCCAATACTGCCAAGTCCAACAACTAAGACTGTTTTAATAGTTTGTCTCACTTCTAATTCTATTTGTTGAATAAAGTATCTATATCCTGATTTGCTTTTTTATATTCCTTCATATGACCTATGTCTAACCAGTACTCGTGAATGGGAAATGCGTTAACACCACTATCTCCTAGCTCTTTTTCTAAAAAAACCGGCATATCTAAATATGACTTTCCATCAATTTTATCAACCAAATTTTTATTTAAAATATAAATACCAGCATTTACAAAAAACTTGTGTACTGGTTTTTCTGTAATACCTTTCACCTTAAATCTATCAGTCTCAACTACACCATAGGGCACTTGAAAGGAATACTCTTTCACACACATTGTTGCACTAGCTTTATGACTATTGTGATAATCTAACAAATGATTAAAATCTATTTCAGTTAGGAGATCAGCATTCATGATTATGATTGGCAAATCAGGAAGAGTTTTTGGAATTAAGCCCAAAGATCCTGCAGTGCCTAGCGGTGTATCCTCATGTATATATTCAATATTGATTCCATGTAGCGCACCATCTTTAAAATAATCCTTGATTGATTCTGATTTAAAATAAGTTGATATATAAAAATTTTTGAATCCATTATCAATAAACTGATTAACAATAGTTTCTAAAATTGGCTTATTACCAACTTTTAACAAAGGCTTGGGTGTATTCTCTGTTAAAGGACGAAGTCTTTTGCCAAGTCCACCTGCTAAAAGAAATACTGGGTTATCGTGTGACGGTTTTTCAGTTAAGCGCTGTAAAGTTTCAAGGCCACAAATATTGTTGTCATCGTCTAGGATTGGCACATGTAATATAGACATATCATTCATTAATGATAATATATGTTCTTTTGAATCTGTTCTTTTAGCTGTAATAGGCCGCTTATTCATTACATCAGCGATATTAACACTCATTGCCATACCACTAATTAATGCACGACGAATATCTCCATCTGTCAAAGTGCCGTGTAATTTATTGTTTTTATCTACTACAAGTGCTATTCTTAAACCGCTTTTCTGTATAACTTTAATGCCTTTACCTAAATTATGTGTCGGTTTTATTAGAACTTCAGTCCAGTTTTGTATTATTGCCATAACGCTATATTTCCATTATTTGAAATAATCGACTGCCTAGCACGAGGCAAACCATTGCCAATAAAATTAAACAAATTTGCAGTTGCCACCGCATCAATTTGCTCAGTCATCAATCCTTTAAGTAAATGGTTTTCATTTCCAGCTCCTCCAGCAATAATCAGTGGCATCGAAATATTATTAGCAACTTTTTTAGATGTTTCAATGTCATATCCAAAACCCGTGCCATCATTATCCATAGAATTTAAATACACCTCGCCAACACCTAAACTATCAATATAGTCCATATAATCAGGTAATTTAATATCTATTTTCTTAGTGCCATTCCTTAGGAATACATCATTTTTTTTATAATCAACAGAGGCAACTATGCTTTGAGATCCATATCTCTTAATAAAATCAACCACTAAATTTTTATTTTCATAAATAGCGGTATTTAATATAATCTTATCAGCACCATTTGCAAACAATATTTCTGCATCTTTCATGCATCGCAAACCGCCTCCAGCACAAATGGGTATAAAAACATCTTCCACTAGTCTTGACAAGATTTCAGCAAACCCCATTATATCTTTATCTTCTCTTGAGGCATTCAATACTATAAGTTCGTCTAGTGAAAATGCTAAATCTTTAAATCCATAATTTTTTTCAAGCCAACCAATATCGCCTACCTTTTGTAGTCGAAAGTTTCTACTCTGAGTAAAAAAACCATTATTATAAATGAGTGTAAAGATTAATCTTTTTCTTAACATTAGAAATATTTAATGAAGTTGTTCAACAATTTTAAACCATTGGTTTGACTAAGTTCTGGATGAAATTGTACTCCAGCTATATTGCCCTTTTCATAACTGGCAATAAAATCATGGCCGTAGTGGCATATGGATTGATTAATATTATCATCACTAGTCATTTGGTAACTATGAACAAAATAAAAATCACTAAAATTATCTAGGTCTTGAAATAATATAGAATTTTTTACAATATCAATCTGATTAAATCCTATATGAGGAACTTTAAGATTAGAATTATTAAATTCTCGATTTATACCTTGAATAAAGCCCAACCCATTGCAAAAAACATTCTCCGAACTACTAACTCCCATTAGTTGCATCCCCAAACAAATTCCAAGAATTGGCTTCTTATTTATAATTACCGCCTCTTCAAGATACTTATCAATATTAAGTTTAATAATATTGGTCATTGCCATTGGAAAAGAACCAACTCCTGGAAGTATTAACTTATCCGCTGACGCTATCTCAGATAGGTTGCTTGATACTGTAATATCTTTTACCTCTAGATATTTTAAGGCACCAATAATAGACTTAATATTACCCATGCCATAATCGATAATTGTTATTTTCATATTGAAAAACTTTTACCAACTTCAAACTTTGGCTGCCACAAACCATCAACTTTTTCAAATAAATCCTTATTTACAAAATTATCTAGAACTAAATCAAACTCATTTTTTTTCATCTTAAAATGATCCAAATAAGTATCTATTAATTCATATGGATAGGCGTTATCGTACATTTGTACCAAATTAATAGCTTGATCTCTTGTCATAGAGCCTCTTCTTATCTCGATCCCTGCATCTTGTGTTGCTCTGCCAAATCCAAATTTTAAATACATCATATATGCGTGCAATGCATACAATGCTTGATCATTTTGTGCAAAATTAGTAAAAGTATCTAAGTTACCATCGTCTTTTTCAATTAAACCACAATGCTCCTTCGCAACAATATAATTTCGATAAGAATCCCAAGGTTCAAAATATGACCAATGAGCAAAATATAACCCAACTTCTGAAACTTCGCTGTCTTTTGGAAATTTAAAGAAAAATAAATCTGATTCACTAATATCACTATCTTTAGCAATCCTATTCAAAATTTTCTCATGACCGCCTTCAAGATAAACTCTTTTCATGTACTCTATACCATAGAATGACTTGTTTTTACTCTCAGTTGACCCACCATACTCTATCTCGCCATCTTCACCATAGAAAATTAATGGAATTCTAAAATTAGCTGCAGTTCTAATTACTGCGGTCATAATAGCAATTAACCAACCGTAATATGGAAATCCTTTTTCTACAAAACCGTATTTGTTTAGACGGTCTAAAACCACTGGGTTACACGATATATGAATATGACTATAGCCGGATTGGATAAAAGTTGATAGATTTTTATCTCCAATATCAGTAGACAACGCTGGTTTAACTGTTATAGTTAAAGGGTTCATTGCATACTTATGCTTTAGATTGTAAGCAATATACGATCCATCTTTTCCACCACTTACAGGGACTATGCAGTCAAAACCACCAGAACTTGATTTATGTTTTTTAAGCAAAGAATCTAACTCTTCTTTTCTAGTGCTCCAATCCATTATTTTTTTTTCTGCCATCCACTGACACGCATTACACCAACCTTTTTTATTAAAGGTTATTCTTGGCCTTGTTGACATATTTAGGCAGTTACTGCACCAAAAAATTTCTTTCAAATCTTTACCTGCATTTATTTAGATATACATTTATTGATAATTCTGCCACCACTACCCGTATTAGCGTAAGTAAATAAAACACAATCGCCACATGATACACATTTTATAAGAACCCATAAATCTTCTGGCTTATCTATATTTTTCAGGTCTTAACCAAAAAAAAATTTAAAAATTTTCTGAAATAATCATTTCGATTTATCAATTAATCTCTCTCAATAACATAAAACTTTCCGCATATTTACATCCTGCAACAGAACCTCTATACATTGCTAATGCACCTATACTTTCTTCGCTTCTAGGAAATGGATGCTCCCCTATTTCACTTTCATAAATTTTCATTATTTCAATTTTCTTATTAATAAAATCTGAAATATCAACGAAAACATTTGGTACAAAATATTCTGATCGTATAGTTAAAGAAAACTCAGTTTCACTTAAAGTTTCCATCATGTATACCTTTTTAATAAAAGGATAACGATAGGATTTTGTACAACTATATGCCGCATCAAATAAATACTTATGATCACTATGAATATCGCCCTTAAAGGGTAGGTAAACAATATTTGGCTTTACTTTATTGATAACATTTGAGATCTTTTTAGTTAATTCTTCCATACTAGATTGATCAACCTTAGTAGTTGATATACCTAATTTACTAACCGAATTAAAATTAAAATGTTTTTCAACTATATTAATCTCAATATTTCTTTTTTCAACTAAGGTCTTATCAAAACCTTCAGATTCTTTTATATCTGTAGCAATAAGCCAATGAATTTCATCACCAAAATCTTTATGTTTTAATAATGTACCCCCGCAACCAAGAGTTTCATCATCTGGATGTGTAGCAATGACTAATATTTTGTTCATAAATATTCCTCAATTTTTGGCAAGACTTTAAAATCATGCTCAATGATTTCTACAGCATTCACGAGTGATTTTACAACAAATGATGTACCCTTAATCTCTAACACCTTACCTGGCTCAATATTTTCCTGACTATTATTAATTTCTTTAACTTTCCAAACTGAAATTTCCTGCCCTTTATATGATATATAAGCTCCAATATAGGGTTTTGTTAATCCTCTTACTAAGTTATATATAGCTCTACTATCCATACGAAAATCGATTAATCCATCAGATTTATGGCGCTTTCTCCAAGTGTTTGAAAACTTATTATTTTGTTTAATTTTTTTATAATTATTACTCTGCAAACTGGGAATAAACTCCTCTATTTGTTCCTGTGCAATGCTAATCACTTTGTCATAGATGCTCCGCGAGTCATCTTCATAAGAAATAGAAAAATCAATCTGAGACAAAATATCCCCATCATCCACACCCTCACCCATAAAGAAAAAAGTGGACGCGCTTTTTTTCAAACCTAAAACAAGTGTCCAAATTAAAGGGTGTCTACCTCTATTTTCTGGCAATTTTGCAGGGTGATAACCAACTACACCCATAGAAGGAATACTTAAAATTTCTTTTCTAATTAATGAAGACCAACCAAAACAAAAAATTATGTCTGGATTAATATTCTTTATCCAATTTAGACTTTCTCTAGAATTTATATCATCAACACACAAATAAGGAATTGAATGAGCTATACATACTGGTTTTAAATCAGAAAAATCGCTGTTAAATGATGAAGAATCTTTTGTACAGACGCCAACAATATTAGCATTTATATCGACCAATTTTTCAAGCATACAAAATGAAAACTCAACTGATCCTATAAATAGAATTTTCATTATGATATATCTTCAAGATCATAAAAAGATTTTTTTAAAATACCATCTAAACTAACCTTCTTAATTATTATTTTAATTTTATTACTTGCACCGCCGTCACCATAAGGATTTCTTACATGATTCAAAATATGCTTAAAATCTTTGGAATAGAGTTTTTTTAGGGCGCCGTCTATAGATTTCTTATTCGGTAAACAGCTAATTATGCTTTCAGCTTTAATTCTTCCTTTTTGTCTATCACCTATATCTACTGTTGCAATTTTAAAACTTGGTGCCTCAAGCAAACCACTCGAACTATTACCTACAATCGCATCCACAAACTTCAAAGCACTAAGATATTTAACTTGGCCCATAGATTTAAATGAAATTGTATTAACATTTGCAGAGACATAGTTGTCTATCATATTATTGATAACTCTTCCGTCAATGTCACTATTGGTTTTTGTAAATATGATATTTGTATCTATAAGTTGATCAATTGAATTTAATAATTCTTGGAATTGCTTTTTTGCAGTTGAGCGTTCAAGTGTTACTGAGTGAAATGTAACTAAGATATTTTTCTTATTAAGATTAAAATTAATAGACTTCTCAAAGTTTTCTCTAGATAACAATTTTAATTTTGTAATATTATCAAGACCTAAGCCTCCAACATTAAATACTCTATTAGGATTTTCTCCTAGTTGTATCACTCTATTTTGATACTTCTCGGTTGCTGTAAAATGAAATTGACTCATTTTGGTTATGGAATGTCTAATTGATTCATCAATCAAACCTTCTGTAGCTTCTCCACCATGAATATGTGCGATAGGAATGCGAGCAATCATTGCAGCACTTACAGCACTGAATATCTCATATCTATCACCAAGCACCACTAATAAATCAGGATTAAGGTCTTCATAACTTTCAGCAAATGAAATCTGAATTAACCCCATTGATTTTGAAATTCCAATAGAGGTGTCAGAAGATAGAAGCATTTCTATCTTTTTATCAATTTTAAAATCTTTCTCTATCTCTTTGTATGTAAGACCAAATTCTGGACTCAAGTGTGTACCCGTAACAATTAACTGAAGTTGTAGGTCTTTATCAGCTTCAATCTCTTTCATAAGCCAATATAAAAGACCATATTCTGCGCGAGTACCCGTTACAACACAGATTTTTCTCTTACTCATATAAAATCATCCATTTGATAATCTTTCTTAGCAATCGTACCAATAATATCATCCCATTTCATTGGGTTAATACCATTGCCTGGTCTTTTGATAGTAATATTTTTTTCAGAAAAAGTATCACCTTTTTTAATAGGTGATTTAGCAACTATTGATTTTCTAACTATATTAATGTTAGTACTTTCACTTGGTGATGGTTTTTTTTCATAACTACCTAATGCCTTTTCAATGTTTCTAATGGCATTCACCATAGCTTTTAATTCATCAATTTCTAGGGATGAATTATGATCAGGTCCTTCCATGTTTTTATCCAAAGTAAAGTGCTTCTCAATAACGCTGGCACCCATTGTTACAGCGGAAATACTAACTTCAATCCCTAAACTGTGGTCACTATATCCGACTTCAACATCAAATTCTTTCCGTATTGTTTGCATAGCTTTTAAATTAACATCCTCCATTGGAGTTGGGTACATTGTATTAGCATGCAAAATAGTTAAATTTTCTTTTTTCATTCCAGCATCAATCAAAATAGTTAGTGCATCACCAACTTCTTGTAGTGTCGACATACCTGTAGACAGGATTAATTGTTTTGATAAAGAACCAATATGCCTAAGATAAGGCAAGTTTGTAATTTCACCACTAGGAATTTTAATAATTTCAAGGCCTAGCTCATTTAGCAAATCAATACTGTCGTGATCAAACGGCGAAGATAAAAACATAATGTCTTTTGTTTTACAATACTTAATTATTTTTTTATGTGCATCAATATCTAACTCTAACTTATTAATCATCTCAAATTGAGTTTCTGATTCGTTAGTTGTTTGTTTTTGATAATCAGCTTTATTGGCATTTTTTGTGACTAAATTTTTCGCTTTAAAGGTTTGAAACTTAACGGCATCAGCACCTGCTTCAACTGCTACATCAATCAATTTGTAGGCATTTTCAATTAAACCATTGTGATTAATACCAGCTTCAGCGATTATAAAAACACTCACTTGACAATACTCCTAGCTTTGATAAAACTATTTTCAACAATAGAAATGCCTTCTTTAGTGATAGATCCGCTACCAATAAAGCTTCCCTGACCTACTGATACACAGCCGTTAATAACCGTATTGGTTGCTATATGGCAATGGTCAGCTACATTACTATCGTGCTCAATCAAAGAATTTGTGTTGATAATGCAGTTACGACCAACTTTTGCATTCGCATTAACAAGTGCATTATGCATTATTACACTGCCATCTCCAATATTTGCATATTCAGAGACATAAGCTCTAGGAGAAATAATGGTTGGCAATATGAAGCCTGCTTTCATGGCCAAATTAAATAATTTTATTCTCGTGTCGGGTAATTTTATTTGTCCAACTGTCACTATGGCATGTGTATGAATCTTGACTAAACTATTTAGGTCAGAATCAGTACCGATAACTGGGTATCCAAAAACATCAGTTTCGATTAATTCTGACTTGTCGACAATACCAGCAATTTGGAATTTACCTTCTTGTTCAATAACATCTATTACAGCTTTACAATGACCACCGCCACCAATTAGAATAATTTCTTTCATAACTCAATTATGCTACTAGGAATATTCACCACTCGTTGTTCTAGCCACTCAGAATTACCTAAATCATCACACTGGGCTCTCTCAAACATGGGTAATTTATTCATCATGGCCCAAATAGGGCGAGTCATAATATCTTTTGAATTAGTCTCATCCAAAAATACATCTCTTTGTTTCTTATCTTGAAGTATGATTCCATTTAACCAATAATTCGAGCGGTTGTTTTTCGACTCTTTAATAAAATTGCAGGCGGTTTTGTTAAAAAAGTCTGAATAAATTGAAGCCAACTCTCTTTTTTTAATTACAAAACTATCTAAATTTTCCAGCTGTGCAACCAATAAAGCTGCATTTAGATTAGGCATACGGTAATTATATCCAACCATGTCATGAACGAGTTTCCACATATGTGGTACTTTAGCAGTTGTAGTTAAATGCTTAGCTCTCTTTGCTAATCCCTCATCATTAGTAATAATACATCCACCACCACCTGCAGTTATAATTTTGTTTCCATTAAAACTCATCACTCCCATTTTTCCAAAAGTTCCGGTATGCAAACGATTATGCAAGCTTCCCAAACTTTCAGCCGCGTCTTCAACTAAACAGATATGGTATTTATCACAAATATCTTTAATTTGATCTATTCTGCAAGGGTGTCCAAAGGTATGCATAGGAACACATGCTTTGATAATTCTTCCTGTGGTGCTGTTAATGCATTGTTGATTCTGAATGGTAGTGTTAGCTTCCAGAAAGTCTTGTAAAGCCTTTGGTGATAAGCCCATTGTATCCTTATCAACATCTATAAATATTGGCTGGGCACCACAATAACTTATTGCATTGGTGCTAGCTACAAAGGTAAGTGACTGAGTAATAACCTCATCATCTTTAGAAACATTTGCGAGCAGTAGAGCAATATGTAAAGCTGAAGTCCCATTACAAGTAGCTACTGCAAATTTTGAACCTACGTAATCAGCAATTTTTTCTTCGAATTGAGCCACAAATTTACCAACAGATGAAACAAACGTTGAATCTATACATTCATTTAAATACTTCTTTTCATTGCCAATAAATAATGGCTCATGCAAAGGTATAAATCCTTTAGTTTTGTATATATTCTGAATAAATTGAACTACATCATCAAACATTGTATATTTCGGACTTGTACTTCTTAAGATTATCTGAACGCACAAACCAATCAATGGTTCTTTGAAGACCTTCCCTGATATCAACTTGTGGTTTAAATCCAGTAAGTTTTTTAATTTTGGAATTGTCACACAAAAGACGAAATACTTCAGATTTAGCTGGTCTTATGCGATTCTCATCAAGAATAAATTGGACATCACTATTCATTAATTCTTTAATTATATTAATAGTATCTTCTATGCTTATTTCAAAATTTGAGCCAATATTAACTGTTTGCCCTATAGCCTCATTACACTCTGCAAGTGCAACAAATCCACGACATGTATCCTCTACAAAACTAAAATCCCTTGTTGGAGTGACTTCACCTAGTTTAATTTCTTTGACTCCATTGGCTATTTGAGTAATTATTGTCGGAATTATTGCTCTTGCAGATTGACGAGGTCCGTAAGTGTTAAACGGTCTTACAACGGTTACAGGAAGGTCAAATGCATTGTAATAACTCATTGCCATTGCATCAGCAGCAATTTTAGTGGCACTATATGGCGATTGTGGTTGGAAAGGGTGATTTTCATCAATTGGCACATATTGTGCTGTTCCATATACCTCACTTGTTGAAGTATGAATGACTCTGATATTGCCATTTTCTTTTGCTGCCTGACAAATATTTAATGTACCTTTGATGTTTGTATCTACATAGCTATCAGGCGCAACATAAGAATAAGGAATAGCTATTAAAGCTGCAAGATGAAAAACAATATCTACATCTCTGGTTATAAATTTACAATAATGTGGGTCTCTAATATCGCCAGTCAATACCTCGATCTTATCTTTACAATCAATCTCTTCAAGCCAACCCCAATTATTGAATGAATTATATTGCGAAAGTGCTTTAACCTGATAACCTTGAGCTACAAGCATTTCTGTAAGATGTGAGCCAATAAAACCATCGGCACCGGTAACTATAATATTCATTTACAAAGATACATACAATTTTATTAGAATTACGATCAATCTTAATATGCTGACATATTTTTAAAATCAGGGCTATCAATAAGCAAAGAATCATAGGAGCCAATATTTTCTACTTTACCATTCTTCATAAAAACAATTTTATCGCATAATTTTACTGATTCAATCCTATGAGTTACAATGATAAGTGTTTTTATAGTAGATATGCTCAGTATTGATTCATTTATTTTTCTTTCAGTTACAGTATCGAGAGATGAAGTTGCTTCGTCAAGCACAAGAATCTGAGTATCTTCATATAAAGCTCTAGCAATACCAAGACGCTGTCTCTGTCCACCAGAAAGCTTAACACCATTTTCACCAATAAAGGTGTCTAAACCATTTGGCAAGCCTTCTACAAATTCATGCATAGAGCTTAATCTTATGACATTATCCAATCTAACAAAATCAATATCATTATCAGGAACCCCAAATGCTATATTCCGAGCAATAGAATCGTCTAGGAGGTATATATTTTGCGGGACGTAGCTCATTAATGATGAAATACTATCAGTACTTTTGAGTTCATAATCATCGATTAAGTATCTTCCAGAGGTAGGCTTTAATAAAGTTAACATAATATCCAAGAGAGTACTTTTCCCAGCGCCAGAGGCTCCAACAATTGCGGTTGATTTATTTACATCAATTGACATGTTTATTTTGTTGAGTGAATATATACCGGAATCCGGATACTCAAAAGAGATATCTGACAAAGTTATTCCTTTGTTAATAACAAAATCAATTGTATTAACATTATTATTGGACTCATGACTCAATACATGCTCTTTAAATTCGTGAGAAATAAGATTCAAACTTTCGCCAGAAACTGATAACGACTGAGCGCTAATGATAATAACTTTTGATGATGCAAGTAATCGCAATAAGGCAAAAGAAAACAATATTAACATTGTTATAGCTTCCACTGGGTTATCGGAGGTAAAAAATATAAATAACGCTAGCCCTACAACTCCTAAAAAAACCATCAATTCAATAAAAGATGTAGATGCTACAGAATACATCTCAGCTCTTCGCGTAATGTTAAGAAAATTAAACATATTTTTTGAAAATAAATTAGAAAATACCCTCTCCTTTGACTTTACTTTAATATCCCTAATACTTAATAAGCCTTGATAAAAGTGTCTATTTAATTTCTCATAATAATCTAACTTAATTTTGCTTATCTCAGAAAGCCTATTTCTATAATAATAATAAACAATTGACAATAAACCACCTATAACCATCAATGAGACTATTGTTATAGCGGCATTGTTATAGATAAGAATAGAAATAATTCCCAAGACTATAAACAACTCAGACATTAATCTAAATAAAGGAGAAATATACGCCTGAAATACACCGCCAATTTCATCTATATTCCTTCTTAATTCAGATGAATTTCTCCTAGTATGTGTAATATAATCCATGTGTAAATAGGCACTATATAGTTTTGAATGCGCTTGATGTCTTAACTTGACCACATCACGACTCATTCGGTATTTTATTAAAACAGATGATATTGTCCTAATTGTAAAAACAAATGCAAAAACACCAACAACTGATAATTGAAGAAAATTATCAGAAACCTCTGTAATATCGATATATTTAGATAATGCCACTCTTGTGTTATTGGCATCTGTTAACGCCCCAACTACAGGCACAACTAGACCAACACTAAGCGATTCTAAAAATGCTTGGACCAAGCCTAGCAAAAAAATAGACACCAAAGTAGTTCTATTCGAAACCCCAATAATAGTTATTAGCTTATGATATATAGAGGATATATTTTTTGGAAAAAACATCACATTATCCTATGGATTAAACCCAAGCCACATATTATCTGAGTTATTACCATTGTAAGTTACTTTATTTTTTTCTATTACATAAGGAATTCCGAAATAAGGTTTTTTTATATATTCGGCAAAACCAATATTGTTATCATTGAACTCAACATTATTCATTCTAATTTTAGATTGATCCTTCAAGGCAATCGCAATATCACTTCCACTTATCACAACATTACTTACATCCATTAAAGAATTTTCACCTATAGAAATACCTTTGTCTTTGACATTACTAATTGTAGATGAATTAAGCGATATATTTGAAAATGATAAATCTATACCATCACCTTTAATATTTTCAACATAAAAATTAGAAAGTTCTGCATTTGAAAAATCTAGATCCATTCCATCAGATTCTGTATTTAAAATTTGAATATTGTTTGCTACTAAATTGGAGTTAATAATATTGATTGCATCCTCAGCATAAGAATTAATAAACTTAACATTTGACATTTTTATATCACAACCATATAGACTAATACCCCCAGTTAAAAATTTTCCATTATTGTTGGTGTAAGGAAAATCACCGTATTCCTTAAAAACAACATTCTCAAACACAACATCTTTCCTCTTATCACAAACTACTCTTAATCCATTCCAAACATCGCCATCACCACCTCCTATAACAATAGGGTTATCCACATCCCCTTTAATTAGTAAGCCGCCATCATTGAGATTGATACCTGTAGTGATTTTATATTCACCTTTATCCTCTAAGATATAGTCGTATTTATTATTAGCTAAAAAGATTTCATTATTATTTGATATTTTTGAAAGAGACTTAGAATTGTAGCTATCTGGTTTAAGAAAATAAAAATATGCAGGAATATTAAATGAAATATTTTGATTGTAAAAACGATAAAATCCATAATGATTATTATCTATAAGATATGCCATAACAGTAACCCTTTCAGGATTAAGAAATCTACCACTAATGACATCATCAACGCTTGAACATACACTTTCTTCGACATTATTACCAACTGAGAATGAACGAATTATATTTGGATTCAAATAAGAGCCATCATCTCTGTTATAAATAGGCAAATAATCAGTTTTTGATAAAGTAGAATTTCTAACTATCATGATAGCGTAATACGAATTATCATCATTTTGTTTATATCCTCCAAATGATAAGATATTCTCTACACAACTATTGTCTCTATCATTACTGTGTGTCTTAAAGTTCTCGTGCTCAGTATTTAACCCCTTGTCATAAAACATTCCATTAATAAAGGTATCAATGGAATGTATAGTGTTAATTTCGGCTCGTGAAATATTTTCACTTGTCAATAATGGCATAATTGAATAAATATCAGATTCGCCAATACTTTCTATCTCATTCAAAACTATTTCAATATTGCTTAACACAGTTTGCATTTCACTCCTGTAACGCTCTAGATGTCTATCATAAACATCAAATTCATCATAAAATGGCTTCAATTCCGGAATCTGTTTAAATAAATTAAATGCGCGATTTTTCATTCTCTTCAAAAGAACTTTATTTTCCAAATAATATTTAAGGTATTTTAGGGTGAGAACATAACCATTTTGCTTAGCAAGGTATTTAGAAACCACAAAGTGATAATCAGTTAGTGCAATAACGGTTTCAGAATCATTTTTTTGAATAGACCACCCAGGATAAATTGTATTTATTGGTGGTCCTTTAATCCATCCAGAATTAGACAAAATTGGGTTATTCAGTTCACTAGATAAGATCATCCCAGGGTTAAAATCTCGTGGGATTGGCTCATATTTAAATGTAATTGGATTGTAGTAGAACCTTAAATCATCAACGCCTAGTCCATGTGAGGCTGCATAAGCTGATAAAAAAGCAATATAATCTGACAATAAATCATCATCCACAAGTCCTGTTAAACCACTTAAGAATTCATCTTTAGTTGCATTATCGTGGTATTTATTCTTTACATTAAAGTACCGCTTTTTATCTAAAATTCCACCGATAGGGTAATTAACAAAAAGTTTGTCATTGTCAACACCTATTATGTCCCCAGCAACCTTTTTGTTGTTAATAAAGAATGAGTCACTTTCACCTTCCATCATGTAGTAATAGCCAACTACTTGACCATCAACCGTAACTTTTACCAAGTCAACACGAGGTGTTATATGTCCAATATCTTTCAAAATTGACATTAAAACAATATCATTCAGGCCCGATTTTGACTCTAGTCTATACAGTTTAAAATTCGACATTCCATTAAACGAAGCACCTCCCTCAAGGTTAATGTTTACTGATGGAAACCAAGATAAATGCTGAGCTGTTCTTCCAGCTAGCTTTAAGCTAGCCTTAGAGTTAATTCCATTAAACAAAACATTGATTTTTATTGGTGCTCCAGCAATCTTGATAATATTTCCTTGCTTTCGATGTGACAGTGAAATTAATCTTTTAAATTTGCTTTTATCGTCATTTAGTTGAATCTCAATCTCATTAACTTTAATACGATTACTGTTAATTTCTTCTTTTGCTGCTAATAATTCAACACTAAGAACCCCTGCCTGTTCACAGTCATATATTTTTAAAATATATATACCTGGAATAACATCAACATCTTGAATTGAGTCAATGTCAAATGACCCATTATCAATCATAACACCGCTTTTATCTATAACCTCAAATCTAGCGCAATTGGCTTGCTTGAATAATATCTTGCCTTTATTATTGATAAGGATCCTTGATGTATCAAAATTATTTCTAATATTTTTATTGGTATTTGTATGTTCTATAAAAATACGATCTTCATTAGAATCCAAATAATAATCATATATTAGTTCAGAAAATATGATACTTGGTTTAATATCGTCTCTACTTGCTGTAATTCTAGATTCAAAAAACTTATTGTTTTTTAATGATAATAAAGATTGCCGAACTAGAGTGTCTTGTGAGCTCGAATCGTTAACGACAAACTCGGCAACATACTGAAAAATACCTCCAATAACAATTATGCTAACAAATACAAATAATGCCTTTATTTTCAAGGTAATAAGATCTATATAATGTGTCCACTGTCAGACAGATCAAAACTTTCTATATTATCCAACAAATGAATTCGATCGTATATTTTTGAAATCAACATCTCAGAATCTTTATTTTTCTTAAGTTTGATTCCAATATGCATGCTTATCACCCCGTCATTACTGGATACATCTGTTAATCTTATTTCATGAGAATTCAAGCCCAACTCTATAAGAGAACTGCTAATTTTTTCATACAAATGCTCAGAATTAATCCCAGTTGCCTTACAAAAAATAGAGATGTTACGATTTTCATTCAGCCTAAACTTAAATAAAGATGCTCTTGAAATGACAAACAATGTCACAATCGATATCAATATTGATGCCGCCACAAACCTAAAAACCGCTGATAAAAGTGCTACAGCTATTACAAACAATATAAAACCAATATCTTCTGGATTTTTTATGGGTGTTCTAAATCTTACAAAACTCAGTGCTCCAAGCAACCCTAAAGATAAAGGCAAAGAATACTGTATCGCATAAAAAACTGAAGTTATTGATGGAGCAATAATAATAAAGCTTACCCCCAAACTAGTATTTGAATCATAATCACTCTTGTAGTACCATGTATACAACTTCATAATATATATTGAAGCTATAAAACTAAAAATCAAAGAAACAATAAATTCATTAATCCCAAACTCACCAGCTTTTACCGAAAGTAGAACTCCCATTAAGTTATCGTAAATATTGTTATCCATAAAATTCTCCTTTTATATTTTGTGTCACAATAAAGGGACACGATTTGTATTATCTAATACAATCATCGCCCATAAATATTTTGAAAATGAGGATCTTATAACTCTAGTCTTACTTAATGAACGTGGGAAAATAGGAACACTCATACTCTTCATCTCGAATATATCATTAATATATTTCTTTTCTAGTAAATGAGAACTTTCTAGTAATGCAAAACTACTGGTTCTTTTTGCAATAATATCCGTATCAATGTTATAACGAACAGATTTATACTTATCATCAAATCTTTGCCTTTTATATTCAACGATACATGTGGGTTTGTATGTTTTATTATTCAATACGTTCTTAATATCGCTATAAGACTTACCAGTTATATTTGAAAGCTCTCGAACAAGAGAATTAAATGACTCAATGCGATAGGCTTTTGGAAGCTTGGAATATATCAAATGCTTAATCTTGTCTGTTGAAAGTCCATTTCTAATTTTTACCTCCAAAGAGTAATAAGCTCCGGACTCTTCAGGATTAATGTACTCTCTGAATCTACACTTAATTTTATTATAGTTTCCATTTGCGCTTTCATAAAAACTTGAAAGTTTAGAGTCATCAAAATAAAAAGTACGCAGATGTGCAGAAGCAAACTTCTTAGGCACAAGCATATGGTGATTTAAATTCGATGCAAGCAACATTCTGTTTGACGGTCTTGAGAGATATTTTTGCTCATATATCTTCATTCTATTTATACACGCCAAATACTTACAAAAATATTACTAATTCGTTTTTCAAATGCTTTGAAATATAAATCATTCCATGGTGATTTAACCTTTTTAGGTTGAACAATTGCATTATCCCTATCCTCTGTTAACTCCATACAAAAGAACATATCACTAGAGCCTGAAATCTTTACTCTGTTTTTCTTTAATAATAATGACAACCAACCACGATCCCAATCATTAAAAGTGCCTGACTCCTCAAAAAAAACAATATCTTCACTTGTAGGGATCACAACGTATGGTGAAGGCATGTTGGAAGTAACTGCATACAAAGATTTAGAAATTTTTCTATATGAAATTCCTGCATGTACTGTACTGAAAGACAACTCCTCATCTGCATATTCAAAATTTGGGTGGGAATTATTTAGTGCATAAGCAACCATTTCAGGGCTTTTAAAACCATCTTTTGGAAATTCCCTATAATGATCAACAAAATTAGTACTGACCCTTGGATGTGCTGCAGCAAATGATTTCCTTTTTAAATATGCAAACGATATAGAATTATATACAGAGTCATTTGAAAAAACCGTATCTGGAGGAGCCATAAACATTATCAAATTATTATCAACACAATGCTTCAATATTTTTAAAATCGATTTATGTGCCACAATGGATCTTTTTTTATTATCGCTATTAAATGGGACAATACTGAACTTATGAGGAGAAATTTGATCTATTTGCCTGCTATATTTTCTTTTAATTTCTTCTACACTGTCTATCGTATAAAGAATAAACGACAATTCAAAGCCGTCTTTTTGTAGTCTTGGTGCATTTGAATTATGGAGAATTGACGGAAGCGTGGAGTTAAAAAATACATCTAGATATTTTCCCCATCCTAATGTATAAAATGCTACCTTCTTTTCCACTGATAAGGCATCAATATCCTCTATATCCAATAAAGCATCACTACCCAAATAATGAGAGAATGCAATTACTTTTCTTGTTAATCGCTTAAGCATCAATACTTTATTATAGTCCTAGCATTTGATTTTATTATGAATGATGCCAAATAAATAGAGTGATTGAGTAAAACATCATTTAGATCTCCATAAACCTACAATAACATTTGAATAATTAACAAAAGGTGGAAAACCTTGATAATGATCATTATATTTCATGCCAGGTTCTAGAATAGGTTTAATATCATCACTTGTTAATTCAATCAAAAATGCTATATCACTAGATACAACAACCTTTAATCTTGATTGGCGGAATAATAAATGAGGCCAAGTTTTGTCTATAATATTAAAACCAGGTCTTCTTTTAAAAAATGAAAGATCATCTTTAATTGGACTGCACAAATACACTGCTGGAAGGTTATGAATCACAGCCAAACCACTAGGAATTTTTCTAGTAGCAATTCCAGACGTTGTTGAATTTAGATCTTTAGTTTCATCAGCGTGCAGCAAAGTTTCATGCGCACATTCCAATGCCACTTTAACCATAGTAGTTCCATTCTTACTTAGGTTTGCAATATCAACGTTATTCTTTTTCAAAGAATCTATAGAAACTCGTGGATGAGCTACTGAAATAGAAACCCCTTTCCCATCTGAGAGTTCGACTAGGTTACTTACAGAACCATTAGAAAAAATTAGGTCTGGTTGAGCTATCAACATAAGTGCGTTATTTTTAATACAATCATCAAGAATATGAATCATAAAATTTGACATCATATCTCTTGCTCCATCATTGAAGTTTGACTCAGTTTGAACACTATATTTGTAGTTACAGGATAGACTTTCCATGCGTTCGGCTATCAATGAAGAGTCGTTATCCTTTGTATAAAAACAAATTTTTACATTTTTCTTTTTGGCTACTAAAGGCAAGTTATCAGATGATAAAAGAGAAGGTAATGCATATTCAAAAAACCAATCAATATGTTTATTGCCCCAAACAGGCACCCAAACAAAAAGAGATTCTTTTTGCTTTGTTTCTCTTTTATTAGAGATTAGAATTCTTGTAATAAACTTCCAATAATTAGTTGTAAGCCTGAAATATGTAAACCTAATTCTATGAGTTAACGAGTTGTTTATTCTAATAAAGAAATTAATCATAGGAAAAAATCAAAATAAATCATAATTGTCTTTTATAGAATTTGATTCTATTTTCATAAACTAATCTTGATAAAGATTGAAAACCATTTTTTTTGAGAAGGACTTCCATTTCATTTTTTTGTAACTTGTTAAGAGCCTTAAGGTATTTAAAGAAAAAAGGTAAGTGTTTTCTTAAAGTTAGCATATAGATATGTATAATCCTCATTATTTTTGTCAAAGGACCTAATTTTTTTAAAAAGATCCGTAGAGATGATTCAGGTTTACTTTGAGATATTTTTAATTGTTTGCGCCAAAGAAGATCTGAAAACTTTTTAGGATATGTTGTGTATTTTTTTGAGCATTCATATACTTCATTAAGAAATCTATAATATTTTAAATTTTTGGAAAGTCCCCAATTTTCATCTATTATTTTTACACATTCTAGAGCTGACTCCAACATATCAAAACTAATATATATAAAGGCAAGTTTATAATAGCTTGACGAATTGTGTCTCAATGTATTTTGAAGATATTCAGGAAATCTTATAAACAAAGCATCTGCATCGGTAAAACGCCCTTTTGAGCGTAACTCGATTGGATAATTGTAGCAAGTATGTTCACAAGTATTTGTAAATCTCATAAACTCAAAACCTTTTGTTTTCATATATTTCAAAATATCTTCAAAACATGGTTGATTTTCATAAAATTCTATAAATTCAGTCTCAAGAACGATTGCCAAAGTATTTTCTAAACAGACTGGTGAGCCATCAAGTATTTCCAGCTCACTTCCCTGAGTATCTAATGATAAAAAATCAGGCATAAAAAAATCAGATTTTTTTTGATCTAGTAAAATATCAAGGGTAGTGGTCTCAATATTCATTATTTTTGTTGTTTCTGCTAGTTTATTAAAATGATAGTCATAGCCTGAAGGAGAGAAATAGTAATAATCGAAACTCATTTTTTTTGGTTTATAAAATGAACTAAGATTTCGATCATAAGTTATATAGAATTCAACATCTTCTTTTTTATTTGAAATACAATAAGGATATATTATCAGTTTAGATTTTAAATTTTGGTTTGCTTCTTTGACTATTTGTAAACAATCGGGATCAGCATCATAAAGAACATTTATCATTTCTGATTCAAAGTATTTATTTTTTGGAAAAGACCTTGAACCTCCCCTAGCGCCAATATGATGCAAGGCAATAAAATCTTGACTTATTTGATTAGTCATTTTAATAAGTGATTACTTAATATATTTTAATAAAGAATCTAATCATGGGAAAAACCAATAATAATCACCCGTGTAACCAACATCTTGAAAAAACTCTTTCCAGTGATCTACATGCATTACAGTTTTTGCAGTTAAATTCCATGCATCCATCCTTTCTTTTTCTTTCGTATTCCTATATGCGTCTACTGTAATAAAGCTACCAATTCTAGAAACTCTTTCAATTTCTAATAATGCTGTAATTAGATGTTTTTCAGCTAAATTATGAAGTGTGGTTATTGAAATAGATACATCAATGCTGTTATCATCAAAAGGCAAAAGTCTTGCATTAGCTACTTTGCAGCAGCTCTTAATCTCTTCTTTAGCATTATCTATAGCATATTGAGAAATATCAATTCCATAAACTTTGATTCCCGGTATTAGTCGTCGCATGTCATAAATCATAAATCCTTTGGCACAACCAATATCTAAAACTGAACTGTTTGTGCTTAAGGACCAATGTTTTTGGAACATTGGTACAACATTCTCCCAAAAACGGGGATCATAACTAAACCCACCATAGCCATGACTTCTTGAGCCATCAAAAAATTCCTTACCAAACTCTCTTGCAATTTGCCTATCTTCATCAGTTTTAGAAGTCAATCGACCTGATATGTCACGTTTTGAAATTGGATAATTTTTCATTAAATTTACTTCTCTTCCCATTATCATTTCCTAATTTAATCGAACTAAGCAAATGTCAAATGATTGAAATCTATAGATTTCAATACTCTTAAATAGCACTTATGCAGTTCGGCATTGTTTGTCGAACAAGCCAAATATTTTCCACCCTATCTATTTCAGAGTTATTAGAAATTTTGAGATTCTCTAATGCAAAATGTAGCTCTCCGTTCCTGTCCAAAATTTTATTAATAATCTGTAACCTTTTTTCTTGATTTTCTGGCATTTGAAATAAACTATAAGCAACAATTCCATTAATTACAGGAATTTCATCTACCAATTGTTGCAACATCAAATATGAATTATTGATTGAATATTCTGTTCCACTTAAAAGGTATTTGTAATTCTTTCTCTGGCAATAATCACGCAGAACAAGATTTTGTGTACTTTGGTGACAATTCTCTCCCATAAATTTACGGCTAGATATGTAACCTCTTAACGTTTTCACTTTAACTCAATTCAGGTAATTTGTAATTCATTCCAGAACTAGAAGCTGCTCGTAGAGTAATAGGCTCAAAAAATGATCCTAACTTTTTATCCCAATATGGTGAAAATATCCCCTTAAATCGACAGTTCATACTCCATCTCGTTTCACTCTCCATATTAACCCTATTGCCATGAGGAAGTGAATTATTAAACAACATAACATTGCCATAATCAATATTAATCCAATCTACCTTATCTTTTATTGACTGATATAAATCTTCACTGTGGGCACCTGCCATGCTCGTAAAATTTTTATTTAGTTTTTCATTTTCATCTGGAGGTAGTATATACATTGACTTTGTTTTATAACAGTTTACAAGTGGAACCCAAACGACCACTTCAAATGGAGAGTCTCCAGACCAAGTGTCAGCATGGGTTGGAAGAAGTGAACTATCATCATCCGGACATTGGATTGATAGATTAACTTTCACTTGCATTGCGAGTTCATTGCCAACAAGCATATCTAAATAAGGTTTTGCAATTTGAAAATATTTCTTTCTAAAATCCGGCAATTGATTAATTTTTTTTATTACGTTAAGACGAAAATTATTTAATTCTGGAATAGAGATTTTTTGGTGCACAAAATCTAATATTGGCTCTGCATTGTCTTCGTCAATAATATTTAATTCTTCTTTTACAATATGCAAAAAAGAGTTGTGTATCCAAGAAAGTGCGCCTTTATCCGCAACCGGACCAATATAGTAACCCTGCGTAAGATATTGACTAGTTATATCCTTCTCTTTATCGATTAGAAAGGAATTTTCATCATTGCTGTTCAACATTTCTGTCTCCTACTAAATCTATATCATCTTCTAAATATAAATAATAATTTTTTTCAAGCCAATTAATTGAAATTGGCGCAAATCGATTTGACCAATTGTTTTTTTGGCAATATTCATTTTGATATCTTTTTAATAATTTTCTTTGATCCTTATTCAGCACAAAATTGCCATGTAAAATATTATGCATTTCTATTGTAGCATCTAGTATTTCTTCTTCACTGTTATCAAGATATTTTATACCATAGAGATGTTCCATCTTATTACCATCAAAAGAATAATATCTACTATCAGATATTATATGTTTATATGGAACAATTTCACCTTTTAAATCAATTAGCTTCTTTTGTATAAAGAGGTCATCTTTTCCCAAAGGTGACTCCATAAAAGTTGTAGAATTGACAACTAATAGTGGGGTATTAAAAAGGAGTGATACATCTGTAGCTCCTGACCTACTACCAATTATAAAATCAGAAATATAAGGAATATAAAGATCCATAAATCCTGATTTAAAATCACTTAATGAATATTCAAAATAATTTTCATCTATAAAATTTAATTTTTTAGAATATTCACTTCCCAGTCTAATAACAACATAGTTATTACTAATTAAATACTTTATTGCCCTAATATACGTTTCAATATCACTGTCTCTGTATGAGTGATAAGACCAATCTTTTTTTTGGTCTATTTCACTCAAAAATGATGAATCCCTTGCAAAAATTGATACTATTTTTTTATTTTGTGGGATATGCATTCTATTCAAAATACTTTCCCCATATTTTTTTTGTTTTTCGCTAAAGGAAATAGTCTTAAACCCTTGAGAGAATTCACTCTCTTTACTTTCCATTGTCATATCAAAAAGCAACTGAGAATTCCTAAATTCAACCTGAAAAAATGAAAAGAAAAAGTGTAAGAAACTTGAACAAATGATACGAACATTTTCTACTTTCTTAGAATATGCAATAAACATCAACAGCAACGGAACATTCGCCACCTTTTTGCTTTTTATTGATGGTGATATTAACAAATAATTTAAATTTTCTAGTGCTCCAATTTTTCTTCTAATAAAAAAAAGGTGACTGTTAGAAGATAGATGTCCAAGTCTATCTGTTCTCATAATTGCAATCCGGAATTTTTTATATCTACCGAGCCTAGATAATGACGGCACTATTGAATATGTCCCAATAAACCGTACTATTTTTCCTAAAACCATGGTTCGTCAACTAAGCAATAAAATTGAGTAACTAAATTTCAAATATCAGTCAATATATCTATGCATCTATAAGAAGTTTACATGTAATGGTTTTTCACCCTTTGCAGGGACTATCTTTTTGATACCTTTAACATGATCATCTAATGCAGTACTTACGTAATGTTGAATTGGTAAAGTGCCCATCATTGTTTGAGCGTCAAACGCTGGTGAGGCAATATAATTCATTGCTCTCCAGTATCGATCAGAATTAAAAATATCAATAAAACGCTCAGTAGTAAAATCTCCAATATGCAGTTTCGAATAACGAGCATTAAAAAACATTCCAGAGGGGGCTACTAATCCACTACCGCTAATTTGCAATAAAAAAGCAGGGCCGTAAAACCTTCTATAAGAAGGCTTTCCTTTATCCTTTATCTTATCCCACTTAACTACTACCTTTGTTTTACTAGTACTCATACCTTCAGCAGTTTCCAACAAACTGTACATTGACTCATACTGATCATAATCAATACCTAACGATTGATTTTCATCATCAGAACAATGTTTTATAATCGCATAATCTACCCCTAAGTCTATACCTAATTGAGCAAATGGTATAATCTCATCCCTAAATTCAGGCATGAGTACCATTTGAATACCAAGAGTTACAGAAAGATTATGTTTTCTCTTAAATTGAACTGCATGCCTAATATTTTCCATAGCCTGGTCAAATACTTCTGTATGTTCAGGACCTTTATACATGATTTCAGCATATCTTTCTGGAGTCCCTGCAGCCACAGTAAACCTTAACCAACTCATATGTGGAAGAACCCGCTCACTTTTCTCAGGTTCAAATTTCCAAGCATTTGTTGCATTGCCAACATTAATTCCATTTTTTGCAGCATGTTCTATAAAAGGAACATATGCTTTTGATAAAGTGCTTTCTCCATCAGAAACTAAAGATACTCCTTTAATACCAATCTCAGCAAAATCATCTAATAAATTTAATATATGATCCGTTTTTATACCATGCCTCTTTTGTGGCTCCTGCATCATGGCATAACAAAATTTGCACATCGAACCACATGCCCTAGTTAAGGCCATATCAACAGTTACTGGTGCAATTCTTTCTCCTGCTTCCCATGCTCTTACACGGTCCATATGGTGAGAGATTTTATGTGAATCTAGTATTAATTCACCATCGTTTGTCATTACAGATTTACTCATTAGAATACCTCGTTTGAAACTACTTCAATACCACGCAAATTTCTCAGAGAATTTTTATCTCCAATTGGTTCGTGCCAAATAGTAATTCCATTATCTAACATTTTTTTTATCCACTCTTCTAAGTCTAAAAGGAAAAGACCTCTCTCACTTGCAGTCATTAAATTATTTAAGACTATGGTGACTTGACCATTACCATGGGCTTGTTTTATCTCAATTGTTTCGCTTCCTGGAAAGTCTTGAATTGCAGATTTAACACTTGCAATTCGCTTTTCTTCAGAAATACTTGTCCATGTTGAACTTGGTAATGGACTAGCATGACTTGCAAATTCAATAGGTATACCGCTCTTCATTACTATCTCCTTTAAACTAGTTAACAATAAAATATACAAATATCCACTATCTAAAACATCCACATTCTAATTTAAACACAGCACTTTAAGTGTAATTCTCTTAATATTTTTGTTGTTATACAAATAATGCATTAATTTTTTCAAAATTGGGTTCGAAAACAACCTTTTTTTCTGTAATTATTCCTGTCACTAATCTGCAGGAGTTATATCAAATGCAGGATTTCGAACAGAAACTCCCTTTGCAGCCTATTAAAAATCTAAAATGGGCCACGAAAAGATGGATCTGGAACATCTAAAGGAATATCAGTTTTAGGAAATAAAATATTTAAATCAACAGTCTTATCGAGCATTTTAGATATCACTTCAGCTATATTTTTTGCTCTAGGATAATAGTGATTCGCTAGAGCTCTTGTGCTCGGGCTTGGAGAATCATTCATACCTATTCTGACTGGTGCACAGATAAGCTTGTCAAATATATTTTCAGTAACTATTGATATAATTTCAGAACTAACACCGAAATGCATCCAGCCATTATCAGCAACTACCAAACGTTTGGTTTTACTTACTGAATTCAATACAGTTTTAGAGTCTAATGGTCTAATAGACCTCAAATCCACTACTTCAACAGAAATTCCATGTTCTGCTAATACATCTGCACATCTTAAAGACTCAAGAACCATATATGAGTGAGATACAATTGTTACATCTGAACCTTTTCGAGCTAACCTAGCTTCGCCTATTGGAACTCTATATCCCTCTGAGGGTACATTATCAAAAGTGTTATGCAGCCAACGATGTTCTAAAAAAATAACGGGGTTATCATCTTCAACACTGGAGATCAACAAACCCTTTGCATCATATGAATTAGAAGGCATAACTACTTTTAAGCCTGGTATATGAGCAAACCAAGATTCCAAACTTTGTGCATGTTGAGGCCCTTGACCCCATCCCCTTCCAATTATTAAGCGAATTACAATAGGTACATTTTGTTGCCCTGCATTCATATAAAACCATTTAGCAGCCTGGTTTACTATTTGTTCAATTGAAAGAAGAGCAAATTCAACCCGCTGGTGAGTTAGAATAGGTCTAAATCCATTTAATGAAACTCCAGTAATAATCCCAGTCATACCATTCTCAGATAATGGCATGTCCATTACACGATGTTCTCCATATTTCTCTTGAAGACCAGAGGTTGTGCCAAAAATTCCTTTTGGATCTGGAACCCCAAGACCAACGACAAGAACCGAAGGATCATTTTCCAAGCTGAAGTCAGTCGCCTCTAAAATAGCTTCTGAATATTTTATTTCTCTCATAAAATAATGCTAATCCTTATATATGTGCTGGTTCAGTAACTCTAGTTTAGGAAATACGCTCTCTTTAGCAAAATTGAAAGAATCGTTAATTTCAGAGCTTATATTTTCTATCATTTGAGTAATTTCTGTCTCAGTAACTATACTTTTTTCAATAATAGTATTTTTATAAGATTCTATGGGGCACTTTTTGATCCACTTTTCAAGCTCTCCTACTTCTCTATAGCCAAGCTCGTCATCACCATTAGGTCCACAATGCTCAAGCCAACGAAAGGTCTCTAATTCTATAAATACTGGTTTATTCATATTTTTAATGAACTTAATTGCCTCGCGAGTCATTTTTGAGACCTGTTGGACGTCATTTCCATCTCCAGTAAAAGTTTTAATACCATGGCTTTCAGCTAGAACTGATATTTTTCTTTGTGGTGCTTGACGAACTTTCAGATTTGAATATACGGAGTAAAAGTTATTTTCACAAACAAAAAGTATTGGCACATTTTTTAAACTAGCAAAATCCAAACTTTCAAAAAAAACACCTTCCTCAGTCGCACCGTCACCTAAGAAAACTGTAACTATATTTGTGCTTTTTTTCATTTTAAATGCCCAAGCAACGCCTACTGCAATTGGTATTGTGCTACCCACAATTGGAACTGCGGCAAAAAAACCATTTTCCAGATCTATCAAATGCATAGAGCCCCCTTTACCCTTAGCGCATCCTGTTGATTTGCCATACAACTCTGCCAGCATTGCTTTCAAATCACCACCTTTTGCGAGATAATGTGCATGGGCTCGATGAGCGCTCATTACAATATCATTTTTTTGTAAATGCTCACAAACGCCGACTGCAACCGCTTCTTGACCTATAGATAGATGCACAGGACAACGCATTTCTTGTTCAGAGTATAATTCTGCAATACGTTCCTCGACCATCCTAATTCGAAGCATTGCATAATATAGATTTTTTTCAAATTTATTTAACACTATAGAAAATCTTTTTCAAATTTATTAATAACACTGACTATCCTTTCTAAATCAACTTCAGAAAGAAATTGATTAATTGGTAATGTTAATATTTGTTTAGACTGTTTTTCAGTAATAGGGAAATCCCCTTCTTTATAACCTAATTTTTTTGAAGCTGGCTGAAGGTGAATAGGAATTGGATAATGAATAGCGGTATCGATGCCACTTGAAAACAAATATTCTTTCAACTTATCACGGTGTTTAGTTTGTACTACAAAAGTGTGATATGTATTAAATTCATAAGTCTTTTCTTCAGGAATGTACAAATCAACCATATTAATTTCATCAAAAAATACTTTTGCATTGTCTCTTCTTCTTTGGATTACATGCTCTAGTTTACTTAAACGATAATTCAAAATAGTAGCCTGAAGATTGTCCATTCTGGAAACAGTACCAAAGTGATTAACAATGTTTCTATTGGCCATTCCGTGATTACGCAATGTTTTTGATTGATTATAAATAATTTCATCATTAGTCGTTAAAAATCCAGCATCGCCGCATGCATTTAAATTTTTTAATGGATGAGTTGAAAAACAACCAATATTTCCTATTGAGCCACTAGTTTGATCTTTATATTGAGAGCCAATAGCTTGAGCCGCATCCTCAATAACGACTAAATTATTTCTCTTTGCAATATCTATAATTGGCTCCATATCACAAATTCTTCCAGTGAGATGAACTGGCATAATAGCCTTTGTATTCATGGTAATTGCTGCTTCTATTTTCAAGGGGTCAATATTCTGATCTGGAAGAACATCCACAAAAACTGGGGTTGCCCCTACATTGATTATAGCTGAGGTAGAAGCGATAAATGAATTAGGAGGTGTAATTACCTCGTCACCTTTTCCTATACCATATAAGTGAAGTGCAAATATTAAGGCGTCAGTACCACTGTTCAGACCAGTTGCATACTTTACACCACAAAGTTTGGCAATATTTTTTTCAAATTTATCCAGCTCTTCACCACCAACATATTGCCCACAACTCAAAACCTTCTCAATAATAGGCAAAAGGTCATCTTTTTCCTCTTTCCATTGAGCTTGTAGATTAACATATGGAATGCGATTTGAGCTATTGCCCATAATATTCAGCTACGGTATCAATAATATAATCCAATTGCTTTTGCTCTAGATGTTGGTCACATGGAAAAGTGATTATTTTCTCTACATGTGCATCTGTTACTGGAAAATCTCCAGTTTTATGCCCCAAATACCTTAAAGCAGACTGTTTATATATAGGAATAGGGTAATGAATTTTTGCATCAATACCTTTTTCAAGGCAATGCTTTAAAAGCCCATCCCGATTAGTTGCAAATACTATATATAAGTGAAAAACCAGTCGAAAATTTTCTGGGCGTGGTGGTATGGTAATTTGTTTTATTTCTCTCAGCCCATTATCAAGATATTTTGCATTTGCTATCCGCTGATTTGATATTGATTGTGCCTGTGGAAGTATCCAATTACCGACAACTGCTTGTATTGTATCCAGTCTTGAATTACAACCCATCATAACAACTGTATCACGATCTTCAAAACCATGATTTCTGAGCAACATAAGTTTTTTGCACAATTCATCATCATCAGTAACAATTACACCGCCATCAGACCACACATTGATATTTTTAAGCGGATGGAGCGAAAATGCACCAGTACTTCCCCATGTTCCAGCATTCTTTCCATCAATTGCTCCTAGTATTGATTGACACGCATCTTCTACCACTGGAATGTTATATTTTTCTGCAATATGATTTATCACTCGCATATCAGTCATATAACCAGTGTAATGAACGGGTAAAAGAGCTTTTGTTTTTTCAGTAATTTTCTCTTCAACAAGTTCAACATTCATGCAAAATGTATCGTCACAGTCAACAAAAACGGGCGTTGCACCCAGTTCACATATAGCCCCCACAGTTGCTACAAAAGTATTTGCAACAGTAATAACTTCATCTCCTGGAACAATATTCAACGCCTTCAGCGAGAGTTTAATTGCGTCAGTTCCTGAATTTACTCCAATGGCATATTTTGTTCCAATTAATTTTGCAAAACTTTTTTCGAATTTTGTCAGAGGTTCACCTAAAGTAAAGTCACCTGTAACAACAAAATCTCTTAACTCCTGCCATAAGTCTTCACAATCACCAAACTGCTGTGGAAGATATGAATATCTTACTTTCATTATTAAACAAGCTCCAAGTTCTGCATTCTCTTAATATTAAAATACATTTGATCATCAAGAGAGTTTGGTAATAGGTTTTTTTCAAAGGCAGCACATAAATCTTCTACAGCATCACGAATGGTATGTTTTGCCTCAAATCCAAGTTCAGTTTTAATTTTATTAGATGAAATATGGTATGAACGGTTATCATCTGAATAGGTTGTAATAAGTTTCACATCTTCACCCACAACACTCTTTACGGTTTCTGCTATTTCCTTAACTGGCTGATTTTCATATCCTGCATTGTAAATCTGACCGGCAATCTTTTCCTTTGGCGCCCTAAGCAAAACCATATAAGCTTCTACCATATCAGCGATATGTATATTTGGACGAAGCTGGTCTCCTCCAAAAATTGAAATTTCTCGCTTATGGTAAGCCAGATTTGTTAGTATATTCACTACTACATCTAGACGTTGTCGAGGCGAGTAACCGCAAACTGTTGCAGGACGAATAGTTGTAGTAGTAAAATCATCAGATTGATATTCCGCTAATATTTTTTCACATTCCGCCTTAAAAATAGAATAATCTGTAAGCGGCTCCAATTCCATTTCTTCATGAACATTCGGTTCATCTTTGATGCCATAAACACTTGAAGATGATGCATAAAAAAAGCGCTTGACACTAGAACGTTTTGAGATATCAACCAGAGGTCGAAAAGCATCAAGATTGATACTCTTACCTAATTCAGGACTTAATTCAAAGCTGGGATCGTTCGAAATACAGGCCAAATGTATTACAGCATCATGTCCAGGAATCAATTTCTTCAATAAATCTTGATCTCTAATATCTCCTTTAACAGAATTTAAATTATGATTTTTTTGTAAAACATGTTCACCATAAATCATCAAATCAAGAACAGTTACTTCATAACCATTTTCAAGTAAATAAGGAACAAGCATTGCCCCTACATAACCTGCACCACCTGTGACAAATATTTTATTCATATATGCTTATCTCCAAAAATAATAAATTACTATGTAGAATATTCTTTTTTGCCAATTATAAGATCCACAATTATTAAAAGCCAAATCTGGTGAATATTTTCAACAAAATTATAAGCCTTACTATCTACCCAAAGATTGATGTCTCCTAATTGATTTAGAGGGTTATTATCAGCAAAACCAGACAAAGTAACTACTGCTTTAAAATTACCATTTCGAGCTGCATTTACTCCATTTAACATATTTTGTGAACTTCCACTGGAAGAAATAACAATAAGTAAGTCTCCTTCATCACCATAAAAATCTATGGCTTTTTCAACCCAATGCTCAAATCCATAATCATTAGCAAAGCAAGTAATAAGGTCAGCTTCATTGAAATTAAGACATCGCACTCCTGCGTTTTTAGTGATATCAACACTAAAATGACTAGAAATCGCAGCACTTCCTCCATTACCAAATATTAGGACTTTTTTATTATTTTCTCTAACCTCTAACAACAAATTTCGTACTTTTATTAGTTTCTCAATTAATTCTTCGTTTGGCCTTAAAAAGGCAGAAAAGTCTTCTAAATAGCTCTTAATAAATTGGTAATCTGACATAATGTTATTTTAAAAAATGAGAAATTGTTTTCAAAAGTGTCACTTTATTGACAGGCTTACTATTTCCAATTGATTCTACAGACTGCGCAGCTGCAAGGGATGCAATAAAGAGGGATAAATCATCATCAATTTCACTGTAAAGACATAATGACAATAGAGCCAATAAAGCATCCCCAGAACCAATTTTATCAACTACTTTAACTGCGAATCCGGGACAATCTATTGGTACTTTTTTATCATACAAGAGAAAAGCACCATCTTTTCCCTTTGTAACAGTAACATAATCTGCTTTGATTATTTTTTTTAGTTTAAGGGCTAGTTTTTCTAGGTCGCCATCTCGTTCGCGCATCTCATGCCAAAGCTCATTTGCATTAATAATCAAACAATTGATATCATGATATTTTCTAATACTATGAGTTCCAATATTTGCTGCATTTACTTGTGCATTCAAACTAATAAACTTATCTGTTTTAGAAATATAGTCTGCTATTTTAGGAGTAATTATTCCATGGCCATAATCAGAAACAATTACTAAATCATGTTCTTTAGAAAGCTTATCAAAAGATTCTAAAAATTTAGCTTCTTCTTCTTTATTAAGTGCGTCATCATTAATCGAATAAACACCCAATATTTTTTTTCTATCAATACTATCTACAAATCTTCGCTTGACGATAGTTGGAGCATTACTTTTGTTCAAAAAATTAAGATGGATATTATCTTCAATATCTTCTTCTATAAATGATTTATATTCATTGTCTTCGCCGAGAAAACTTAATAATGAAACATTATTACAAAAGTCAGACAAGTGACGTGCAATAGCTAGCGCACCTCCCAAATAATTCTGGGTTTCTAAATCTCGTAAAACTAATACGGGTTCTTTTCCAGATTTACCAAGTGCCTCACAAAAGATATATTGATCAATTATAGTTTCACCAATAATAAGAACTTTAAGTTTCTCTATTTTTTCAAGTTTAATTTTGATTGACTCAAAACTATTCTTTGCCAATAAGTCTTGAATAAATGATTCTTGTTCAAGAGAATATAAATCACCAAATTTATTCAATAAGCTACTTGAGCTGAAGGTTATATCATCGGTATACACTATTTTCCCACCAACAAAATTAACAGCTGCTTCTTCATCATTTATTTTCCCAGTTATATCATCCAAATGATCTTTATAATCGGGTCCTTTACAATATATATCTGGCTTAATAATTTTGATGGTATCTTCAGCAGTTGGCCATTTATTAGCGAAGACATAATCAACAGACTCTAATGAAGCCAAAGATTCCAAACGAAGAGATGTTGTAAATGCTGGACGACCTGGCCCTTTATTTACAAATTCGTCTGGAGTAATAGAAACGATCAAGACGTCACCAAATGTTCTTGCTTCTTCAAAATGTTTAATATGACCAATATGCAAAAGATCAAACACACCATGACAATGAACAATCTTCTTACCAGTAGATTTTAAATTAGCAATAATATGAGCAAGCTCTTCTAAGTTTTTAATTTTTCCTTTCATCAACTAGCTCAAATATTCAAACCATTTTTCTGTCGCTTTAGCAATAGAATTTTTATCCCATATTGGAGCATTATCCCAGTAATCAATATTACTAAGTAAAACTTCAACACCATCCTCAAAGCTCACCTTAGGATGCCAATTTAATAGTTGTTTTGCTTTGGATATATCAGCCCAAGTACAATTTGGTTCACCAGGTCGCTTTGGAATATAAACTACATCACCACCAAGAAGTTCAACTAAATGATTTATGCTGTATGTGTTATTTGATCCAATATTAATAATTTCCCCACTTAAATTACTTTCCGCTGCAGTAACAATAGCATTCACTATATCAGAAACATAGGTGAAGTCTCTAGTTTGAAAGCCATCACCTACTACAGTGTATGGCTTCTTAGCCAGCTTTTGAGCCAAAAAAACTCCAAAAACTGCACCATATGTTCCAGATGTTCTAGCTCTAGTGCCATACACATTAAAAAAACGCAGTGAAACTGCGGGTAAGCTATACAACTGGCTCCAATGCATTACAAGTTGCTCACCAAGGTGTTTTGTAAGAGCATAAGGATACTGAGGTCGGATTTCCGCAGTCTCTTTTGTTGGATATTCATCTGGAATACCATAACAAGATGAAGACGCAGAATAAATTATTTTCTTAACATGATACTTCCGACATGCCTCTAAAACATTAAACGTGCCATTGACATTCGATCGATAATATTCATTAGGGTTTTCTATTGAAGGGACAATATCTGCCAATGCCGCAAGATGAAAAACCCAATCGGCATCTTTGAATACAATTTCTATTGAATCAAAATCAGTAATATCAGCCTCAAGGAATGTAAATTTGGAATGTACAAATAAGTGGCTAATATTTTCAAGTCTGCCAATACTAAGATTATCAACTACAACAACTTCATAGTTTGAATCAATAAAGAAATCAGCTAAATGACTTCCGATAAATCCAGACCCACCTGTAATAACTACTTTCATCAATAATCTTTATACAAATATAGAAATAACTAAAAAAATATTAATAACAACAATGGAAAATTCAACAAATTCGTTAAGAATTGCATCTAGTCACTATTTCTTATAAAAATCTACACGAAATTTTTTAACAGTGCAATTATATAGGGTTCTGCTTGGATTATATAGTTGTACATAGAAAATTTTCTGGATTAAACCTAATAAAAAATCATTTTGAAAAGTAGTGAATTAATTTTAGGTCTATGACAGGAAATGAGAAATAAAGAAAGTGGTATTTCATAATCTTAATTTTTAACCAGCTCATTATAGTTCATACTTTACAAAATAAATAAGATAAAATTGGTAGTAATCAACCGAATCTGTATTCTACAATGAAAGGCATAATTCTTGCAGGCGGGTCAGGTACAAGACTTTACCCCATAACGAAGTGCTTATCTAAGCAACTAATGCCAGTTTATGATAAACCCATGATTTACTATCCATTGTCAGTTTTAATGCTGGCTGGTATCCGGGAAGTTCTTATTATTTGCACAATTCATGACTTACCTAGATTTAAGGAATTACTAGGCAATGGATCTGAGATTGGCATGAAATTCAGTTATATATCTCAACCCAAACCTGATGGAATAGCTCAGGCATTTATTTTAGGAAATAAATTTATTGGTAATGACGATGTCTGTCTAATCTTAGGAGACAATATCTTTTATGGAAATGGAATGAGTAAGATGCTGAAAAATGCAGTTTTAAATACATCTAAAAATAACTTGGCAACAATATTTGGATACCATGTTCATGATCCTGAAAACTATGGTGTAGTTGATTTCACAAATAAAGGAAAAGCGCTTAGTATCGAAGAAAAACCTAATAAACCAAAAAGTAACTACGCTGTAACAGGATTATACTTCTATCCAAATGATGTTGTAAATAAATCAACCAATGTAACTCCCTCTGATAGAGGTGAATTGGAAATTACTTCGATCAATAATATGTATTTAGATGAGTCACGCCTAATAGTTGAAACAATGAGTAGAGGTCATGCTTGGCTTGATATGGGTACTCATAAAAGCTTATTAGAAGCTTCAACATTTATAGAAACTATCGAAAAAAGACAAGGTTTAAAAGTATCTTGTATTGAAGAAGTGGCGTTCGAAAAAGGATTTATTACAAAAGAGCAGCTTGTTAAATTAGCAGAAAATCTCAAGAATAACCAATATGGTCAATATTTGCTCAAACTAGCTAAAGAAATACCATGAAATTTCACCCTCAAAAAATAAATGATGTAATTTTAATTAAGCCAGTTTTACAAGAAGATAATCGAGGTTATTTTATGGAAACATTTAGACAAGATTTTTTTGAAGAAGCAATTGGATATAGTATAAATTTTATACAAGAAAATGAATCTAAATCAGTTAAAGGAATCTTACGTGGATTACATTATCAATTACCGCCATTCAGTCAAAATAAACTAGTTAGAGTTATTCAAGGTAGTGTTTTGGATGTGGCGGTTGATATTAGAAAAAATAGTCCAACTTTCGGACAACATGTCACTGCAGAATTAAATGAAATGAATAAACATCAATTATTTGTTCCAAAAGGATTTGCCCATGGTTTTGTAGTATTAAGTGAAAGTGCAATATTCTCTTACATGGTAGATAATTATTACGCACCTAAGCATGAAAAAGGCATTGCCTTTGATGATGAAAAGTTAGCCATTGACTGGATTTTACCTCCTGAAGATATAGAACTTTCTGAGAGAGACAAAAGACTTCCTAATTTGTCAGATACTAATAATTACTTCTAACAATTGACTATTCCCCAAGTATGAAAATTCTAGTTATAGGAGAAAATGGACAATTAGGCAGATCAATAAAAAAGAGTTTTGTTAATTCAAAATTAAATGACCAGTACATTTTTGTTGGGAAGAATGATCTCAACCTCATCGACTCTAAAAAAGTGTCTAATTTTTTTAAGGATAAAGATTTTGATTTAATAATTAATTGCGCTGCATATACAGCCGTAGAAAAAGCTGAATCAGATGTAGAAATTGCTGACAGAATTAATCATCTAGCAGTTAAGCAAATCGCAAAAATAGCTAATACAAAAAAAATTAAATTAATTCATTTTTCCACTGACTATGTATTTGATGGCAAAAAGCAAGAACCTTATATTGAAAGTGATAGCCCGAATCCCATAAATATATACGGAAAAACCAAACTGGCAGGTGAGCAAGCCATACAACTAATAATGCCATATGAGGCAATTATTATCAGAACTAGCTGGTTATATTCTGAATATGGTAATAATTTTGTAGACACAATGATGAGTCTCGGCGTAGAAAAAAGCCAGTTAAGTATTGTTAATGATCAAATTGGTTCTCCAACCTATGCAGGTGATTTAGCAGTAGCTCTAGTAAATATTCTTCAGAATAAAGATTTTAGAAAATCAAATCAAAAAACACAAATTTATCACTACTCAAATAATGGGGCATGTAATTGGTATGATTTTGCAAAAACAATTTTTCAATTTGCAAACATTAAATGCAAGATTCATCCTATCAATACAGAGAATTATCCAACAAATGCTCGAAGACCAAAATATACTTTAATGAGTAATAATAAGATTCTTAAAAGTTTTGCTTTAGACATTCCGAATTGGAGAGAATCCCTTAAATCCTGTATTATGATATTGAATAAACAAAATGAAAGATAAAAAAATATTAATCACTGGTGGCGCAGGATTTATTGGATCTGCAACTATACGTCATATCGTACAAAATACTCAACATATCGTTATAAATGTTGATAAATTGACTTATGCAGGCAATCTTGAATCATTAGAAACAATTCAAAATCACCCTAATTATTTTTTTGAAAAAGTAGATATTTGCGACAGTAATAAAATAAATTTTATTTTGAGCAAACATAAACCTGATATTGTAATGAACCTCGCAGCAGAGTCTCATGTAGATAGGTCGATTGATGCACCAGATGAATTTATAAAAACAAATATTTTAGGTACTTACAAATTACTGGAGCAGACAAGGAAATATTGGACTGGACTGAATAAAGGTTACAAGAAAAATAATTTTCGCTTTCATCATGTTTCGACTGATGAAGTATATGGAGACTTGAAAGATTCAGGAAATTTATTTAATGAAAATACACCATATTCTCCAAATTCACCCTACTCTGCCTCTAAGGCTAGTTCAGATCATCTAGTGCGATCTTGGCAACATACTTTTGACCTGCCAACAGTGATAACTAACTGCTCAAATAATTATGGACCTTATCAATTTCCTGAGAAGTTAATTCCTCTCACTATCCTAAATGCTCTTGAAGGAAAAAATTTGCCAGTCTATGGAGATGGTAAACAAATTAGAGATTGGTTATATGTTGATGATCATGCGAGGATACTCCTTAATGTAGCATTGAACGGCAAAATTGGGGAAACATACAATATTGGCGGAAACAATGAAATTCAAAATATAGAAGTCGTTAAACTGATTTGCAAAATTTTAGATGAACTTGTACCAAATAAACTCAAAGGTATTGCTCAATTTTCAAATCTTATTAGACATGTTCCTGATAGAGTAGGACACGATACTAGATATGCAATTGATGCAACAAAAATTCAGAAAGAGTTGGGATGCGTGCCAACTGAAACATTTGAATCTGGTATTCGTAAAACTGTCCAATGGTACCTTGATAATAAATCTTGGTGTGACAATGTACAAAAAGGCGTTTATCAGAGAGAACGACTTGGTACTATTTGATAGTTATATAAAAACCATTAAGTTTTTAAAAAATTCTAGAAGTTTAAGTGAGAAATATTTAGGTGAAGATAGAATCATTTGGTTGGATGACAACTATCAACAATTTTAGATGCTTCATTGTACTTTTGTAAAATATCTTCAACTAAAATATTGTTTACATCTTTTTTATCGAAAAGAGGAAATGCACAAATAGATTCTGTCAATTGCATATGGACATCTAGCCTAGCAAATAATGAAATAATTGGTGTTTTAACAGCATTAGCTGAGTGCATAAGCCCACCATCACAACAAAATAATAGCTTGGCCTGGTTGATAATTTCAGTAGTCTGCTTAAAAGTGAATTTTGCTACATAGTTAATTACATTGTGATTAGAAAACTTATCAAATATAGCTTTTGCGCTATCTTTAGCATTGTCTGAACCAATAAGAATTATATTTATACTATTATCTTTACTTATTAATTTTTCAATTACGCAATCCCACTTATTGTATGTTCGATAATTCCATTCACCTCCAATCACAATTGCAATAAAACTAGATGGAAGTTTGGTTTTTTGAATTAGTTTTTGATCGGCACTTGATATTGAAATTGAGGTTCTGGCTATTTTATTAAGTTCATTTTCGTTTTTGACATAACCTAACAAATTGTTCATTTGATGAAAACTAAAAAGTACACGATTGACTTCGGGCCCATTGTAATAACCAAACATTCCTACAAAAGGAGTTAATTGAGCTATTTTAAGTTTAATATCAATACTCCTCGTACTGTAAGAATCGAGTACTACCAAATCATATCTACATTCACCAAGTTTTTTAAAATCATTAAAGACTTTTGAGAATAAAAAATCATCTTCATAAAGAACTGAATTTTTTTTATCTGTAAATAAATCTACTTTTCTACCATTTAACATTGACCTGCTAGATAAATCCGTCAAGCTGTCACCCAAACTTGGGGCAGAAATATTAATCCATAAAATTTCTTTATGCTCTGGCAAAATATTATATATTTCTAAAGAATTTTGCCCCCTCAGATGAATATATAAGTATCGTTTAATAAATTTAATCCAAGACTTAATAAACGTTTTTTTCTCAAGAAATTCTTTAGCGTAATTTGGTATATCAAACTTAAATGGAAGAGTATATGTTTTTTCAAAGCCCAACATTTTGACACCAATTCTCCACTTCATTAAAAATCACTTTAGGGTTAATTTTATCCAAGCATTCACTTTTGCCACTATTATTACAACCCGCTTTACCACAGGCAACACATGGCATACTTGCTTGAAAGATTGTAATATTGCCGTAGCTTTGTACAGGTTTATCTTCTGTTGCCGATAATTGCAATTCATTTGACCAGGGTGCCCACATAGTTAAAATAGTTGGGCCAAATATAGCAAAAACACGCTTGTTTTGAGCTGCAGCAATATGCATATTTAAAGTGTCCATTCCAATATATCCTTGAGAAACTGCGCTCAAGGCAATATATTCATTGATAGAAGTTTGGCCGATCCAATTAACAACATTATCAAATATTGGTAATGTGTTCTTTATTGCTAAATCAAATTCATTATTTCCACCTGTGACTATGATTGGAATATTTAATTGATTTAATAAACCTAATAAATCATTTCTTAAATCTTGTGAATAAAGTTTGTAGTTATATTGAGCTGATGGATGAAAAATCAAAAATTTACTTATATTTAGTTTTTCAAGTCTATTCTTAACAAAAACTGCATCTCTCTGATTAATAGTTGGAGTCGGTTGTTTTTTGGATACCTTAATTTTTAAACAGTTGAGCGGTTCCAAATTATTTAATAGGATATGTTTTTTACTATCCCAATTGTAAGAACGCTTAAGTAATAAATTTTTCCACCAAGCCAGTTTTTTATTATCTTCTACACAACCAATTGCATATTTACTTGCCAATAGAGCATATAAAACGCTCCGATCACTGGCAGTTAAATTAATACTTAAATCATACTTTCTAAATATTTTTTGAACAATATTTTTCTCTTGCTTCCATCTTTGTTTTTTTTTCTTTTGATAAGAAAAAGTATGAATATAATTTACATATGGAAGAATCATTGCTACTGGCAAAGTATCGTCATTAACAAGTAGGTCAATCTTAGGCGAATTATAATATTCATACAATGCATTAATTAGTGAAAGACTCAAAAAAACATCACCATTAGAACGTTGAACAATTATTAGTATTTTCTTAGGATTTTTCAAAATCTTTATACAAAAATGAACTAAAAAATACAAATAATAAGCCTGTGTAATGACCTAAAAGATAAGAATCACTCAACATAATTAATAAAAATAATAATGGTAAAGCTATTCCAAAATCTCGAATAAATCTGCTTGGGTTATTAAAAGACAACTTAATTTGGTAATAAAAAATCGACAACATACTCAACAGGCCAACTGCACCTAATTGCACTAAAACCAATACGTACATATTATGGGGATTGTTGGCCTCAGGTGCTCCTTTACTATTTAATTCATTAATTTTCTTATACTCAATAGGAAAGTCTCCAGTTCCAACACCAAGTAGAGGATTTTCTGTAAATAATTTCCAAGAATTCATAGTAAAAAGCATTCTAGCTCCAACCGCCGTTTGATGGTAGAAATAGCTAACATCATGAGGTTTTTTTGTCACATCTAGATCTATAATTTCATCAAATCCAACAAACTGATTAATAGCTTGATCAACCCTTTGAGTAAAAATATCACTTGTTTGGTAAGCAGTAAGAAATACCCCGGGTAATAATATTGATATTGCTATTAATGCTTTAATTCTTTGTCCTATAAAATATTGAACGATTAGAATCGCCATCGCAGCAAAGAACATAATCTGGCCAGCACGACCTTCAGTTATAAACATATTGATTACCATTATTACTAAAAAAAAACTATAGAGCCATAACATTAATTTGCTTAGTTTCTTGTTAAAAAATATTTCATAGGCAACCAAGTATATTGCACATGCCAAAAATGGGTTATAAGAAACATGACTCATAAAAGGAGTAGGATTTTTAGGCTCTGCATGCATAAATGATCCAATAACCTCAAACCAAACCAAATAAGATAGTATCAATGTCAAAGCTATAGCGATCAAAAAAGCATAAATATAATATTTTGTATATTCTTTATTAACAATGTTGTAAAGTACAGGCAATAACAACAAAAAATACCACATTTTATGAAGGATATGGAAGCCCCATTTAAGATCTTCAGTCCAAAACATACCAATGATATGCATGATATAAAAAACGATAGAGGCAATCATCAATTTACTACCAATAATATCATTGTATTTTGACTTGTAATTACCAGAACACAGCCATAAAAGCACAATGATTACAATAATTGAATTAGCTCCAACGACAGTTAGGGGCATTAGAAATGCCAGAGTGATTAATAAATACTGATAAGTTTTATCCAGATGAAATCTTTCCACTACAAGAATCCTTTACAATAACTGTTTAAATATTAAAGCAGATTATACTCATCTTAATTTATGCCTATAAAAACTATTTTTCTTGATCGTGATGGAGTTATAAATAAAGAAATAAACTATCTACATAAGATAGATGACTTTGAATTTATCGATGGAATTTTTGATGCATGCCTGCACTTTCAAAGTTTAAGTTATAAAATTATTATAATTACAAATCAATCTGGAATTTCTAGAGGATATTACAGTCTTAGTGACTACCAAAAATTAACTCAATGGATGTTAGACCAGTTTAAATACAAGAATGTCAATATACTAGATATATTCCATTGCCCTCATGGTCCAAATTCCACTTGTGATTGCCGTAAACCAAAACCAGGCATGTTTCTTAAAGCCAAGGCTAAACATAACATAGATATGGAAAAATCCTGGATGATTGGTGATAAGGAAAGAGATATAATTGCTGCCAACAGAGCTGGTATAAATAATACCATTCTGCTTAAGAGCGCCCATAAAATCGATCAACCTAGTTCGAATGCTAAGTTTTTTCTTGATTCAATTCATCGGTCAAAAAAGATTATCTTAAACTAACAATTAGTTTTAACTTAACTCTAGCAAATCAAGAGCCAATTTTGAAATATCATTAACTTTTATATTTTTTATTGAATCATCACTTCTATTTATCTTATTTGGATCTACCACTGACTCTGATTCAATGGTTTTGTTAATATTTGTTATATAGGTGTTACGATATCCTGGCGTTGGTCCAAATAATGTAATTGACGGGATGTTTAAAGCCCAGGCCATATGCGTTGGCCCTGTATCAGACCCAATCACAAGATCTACTTGTGCAATTAACGATAACAAACCGTCTAAAGATAATTTTTCTAAAATGTGAATGTTAGGAGATATTTCTTTAATCTCTTCAGCTATTACTTTTTCTGTTGCATTCCCCCAAATAATTAGAAAATTAGCTTCAATCTGTGTTGTCAATTGTGCAAATTTTTCAGTAGGATAACGCTTAGATGGATATGATGCCCCTGGTATTAAAAGAATATTTTGTTTAGTTTTTGAAATTGTATTGAAAGTGTATTTTTGACTGGAATACAAAAAAGGTTGTTTATTGACAATATCTACTTGATTAATAGGAAGTTCTATAGCCTGCGAAACAAGAGCTATATTGCGCTTAACAATATTCTCAGCATAATCTATTTTATAAGTTTGATTATAAAATTTAGCAGCTAAACTTTCGCGCAGAGATGATTGATCAAATCCTAGTGTGATTATCGAAGGAATCATACGAGAAACTAAAGCAGATTTAACCAATCCTTGCATATCAATTGCTAAATCATATTTGCCAAACTTACAAATTTTTTTCAACTCTTTCCAAAGCAAGTAAAGTGATTTTCTCTGTTTTGCTTTTTGAAGATTCACTTTATGTATTTGATTAATATGAGGATTATTCTCTAAAACTCCTGCAAAGCCTTCTTCTACTACCCAATCAATCATGACTTCTTGATGATATTTTTTGATAAACTGCAGCACAATCATGGCGTGGACAATATCACCTAAAGCCGAGAGTTTAACGATGACTATTTTCATGAAAAACTATTTTACTATGGCATTTACAATCAAAGCGCTACATATTAAATTCATCGTTTAATGATATAATTTATGTAGTTAATATTATTGCCAGAACAATCATAATGAATTCTCATAAAACGGGCGAAAAACCTACAAATTTTATTCGTAACATTATTAACGAGGATTTATCTTCTGGTAAACATAAAACTGTCATAACTCGCTTTCCACCTGAACCAAATGGCTATCTTCATATCGGACATGCAAAGTCAATCTGTCTTAATTTTGGAACAGCTAAAGATTATCAAGGTTGGTGTAACTTAAGATTTGATGACACTAATCCCGCCAAAGAGGATGTTGAATATGTTGAATCAATCAAAGAGGATGTGCATTGGTTGGGATTTGAATGGCACGAGGAAGTAAAATATAGTTCTGACTATTTTGAAAAATACTATGAATACGCAGTTGAACTTGTTAAAAAAGGTTTGGCCTATGTTTGTTTTTTAAGTCCTGATGAATCGAGAGAGTATCGCGGTACGCTTACAGAACCTGGAAAAAATAGTCCTCATCGTAACACTCCAATTGAAAAAAACTTAGCTCTTTTTAAGAAAATGAAAGAAGGTGGATTCAAAGAGGGTGAATGTGTCCTTCGAGGAAAGATTGATATGTCGTCAAGTTTCATGTGTATGCGTGACCCTGTATTTTATCGTGTTCGCTTTGATAGCCATCATCAAACAGGCAAACAGTGGTGTATTTACCCAATGTATGACTTTGCCCACTGTCTTGGTGATGCTATTGAGGGAGTAACACATTCTCTTTGCACTTTAGAATTTCAAGATAACCGCAGAATTTATGATTGGATATTGGATAATTTAGATGAATTTAATAAACCAGATAGACCTCAACAGTATGAGTTTTCACGTCTAAATCTTGAATATACAGTTATGTCAAAAAGAAAACTTCAAAAACTAGTTGAAAACAAGCTTGTGTCAGGCTGGAATGACCCAAGAATGCCGACTCTATCTGGCTTGCGTCGTCGTGGCTATACACCTGCTTCAATCCGAAATTTTGCCCAACGTATTGGAATTTCAAAAGTTGATAGTGTTATTGATGTTGGAATTCTGGAAGCTTCAATTAGAGATGATCTTAATGTTGTTGCTCCTAGAACAATGGCTATATTAAATCCAATTAAATTATTGATTGAAAACTATCCAGAAAATAAATTAGAAACTCTTCAAGCACCAATTCACCCTCAAAATAAAGAAATGGGCAAACGAGATATTTTCTTTGGTCGTGAGTTATATATTGATAAAGAGGACTTCTTGGAAAAATCACCTAACAATAAATATAAACGTTTAACATTAGATAAAGAGGTACGCTTAAGAAATTCTTATGTAATTAAAGCTAATCGTATTGAATACGATGAAAATGGTGATGTATCTACCGTACATTGCACTTACGACCCTGAAACACTAGGTAAAAATCCCCTTGATGGACGTAAAATTAAAGGTGTCATTCACTTTGTTGAAGCGAGTAAATCAATAGAAGCTGAGTTTAGAATTTATGACCGACTATTTTTTAATCCTAATCCAGGAAGTTTCGACACCCTATCTTCTGCCATAAATCCTAGGTCTATTAAAATTCGAAAAGGGTTTGTTGAACCAAGTATGCTAAATGCAAAACCTGAAATGTCTTATCAATTTGAACGAGAAGGTTATTTTTGTCGCGACAATCAATCCGATGGTCTAGTTTTTAACAAAACAGTTGGACTGAGGGATACTTGGAATCAATAGTCTAAATCTTCGAGCCAATCAGAAACTTTCTTCACTTCAGAATACTTTGTTAAATCGATCTGCAGTGGTGTCACGGAAACAAAATTATTGGCAATGGCATGGAAGTCAGTTCCTTCGCCGTTATCAGCCTCTTGACCGTTTTCACCAATCCAAAAAAGAGAGGGATTATTTTCGTCCTGAATACTGGGACTAGACTGATGTCGATTCCCTAAACGAGTACTTTTAATACCTTTAATTTTGCTAAGAGGTACATCTGGAACATTAACATTCATAATAGTATTGTAAGATAGAGGGGCCTTATCAATCTGTGCTACTAACTGCTTTGCAATTGCACCTGCGGTTTCAAAGTGTTCACATTCAAAACTAGCCAAAGATATAGCGATTGATGGCAAACCTATAAAACGACCCTCTATCGCACCAGCCACGGTACCAGAATAAATAACATCATCTCCTAAATTAGGACCAAAATTGATACCAGTTACAACTAGGTCAATCGATTCTTTAATAAAGCCACACAATGCCAAATGTACACAGTCACTTGGGGTCGCATCTATTGCATAAATATTATGTTCTATTTGAATGGGTTTTAATGGTTTACCAAGTGTTAATGAGCTGCTAGCAGCTGATTTGTTTTCATTTGGAGCAACAATAATAATGTCTGCGATTTCACTCAGGGACTCTGCAAGCTGCTTAATTCCTTTGGCTTGATAGCCATCATCATTGCTGATTAGTATCCTCATTAAGAGATAGTTAAAGCAATTTTGTCTTTTGTAACTCCTACTCTGACAGTACCACCTTCACTCAACCGACCAAAAAGTAATTCATCAGCAAGAGGCTTTCTGACCTTTTTTTCAATTAGTCTTGCCATTGGACGAGCACCCATCTTAGAATCATAGCCATTTTTTGCAAACCATTTTCGAGCAGCATCAGAAATTATAAGAGAAACATTTTTCTGTTCAAGTACATCTTCAAGCTCGAAAAGAAATTTATTAACTACATAAACAACAACTTCTTCACTTAGGCTGTTGAAGTAAATGATCTCTGAGAGACGATTTCTAAATTCTGGGGTAAAAATCTTTTTAAGCTCACCCTCATAATCAAGAGAATGATCTTGCTCATTGAATCCTATAGAAGCACGTTGAACGCTATGAGCCCCAACATTTGAAGTCATTACAAGAATAACATTTCTAAAGTCTACTTCTCGACCGTTTGCATCCGTTAATATGCCATAGTCCATTACTTGCAAGAGAAGATTAAAGATATCAGGGTGAGCCTTCTCAATCTCATCTAATAGGAGTACAGCATAAGGATTGCTATTCACTGTTTCTGTCAACAAACCACCCTCATCGTAACCTACATATCCTGGTGGTGAACCAATAAGTTTAGATATTGAATGCCTTTCCATGTACTCAGACATATCAAAACGCAACAATTTAACTCCCATAATTCGTGAAAGTTGCTTGCAAATTTCTGTCTTACCTACACCAGTTGGACCAGCAAATAAAAATGAACCCATAGGTTGCTCAATTGGAGAAAGGCCTGAACGAGCTAGCTTTATAGCACTCGAAAGTGATTCTACAGCACTATCTTGACCAAATACTCCTAATTTGAGCTCATCTTCGAGGTTTTTAAGTTGCGATCTGTCATTACTATTGACCTGACGTGTAGGAATGCGCGCCAATTTAGCAACAATATTTTCTATATCTACTACACCAATATTGATTTTACGTTTAGACTTTGGCAAAATCTGTTGAAGAGCTCCTACTTCATCCATTACATCAATAGCCTTGTCAGGCAAACGTCTATCTCCAATATGTCGATGTGTTAGCTCTGCAGCAGAAGCTAAAGCGGCAGAAGAAAACTTGACATTATGATGGGTTTGGTAATATTTTTTTAGTCCATGAAGTATTTTAATTGTATCTTCTACAGAAGGCTCCTCGATATCAATTTTTTGAAAACGACGTGCTAATGCATGATCTTTCTCAAAAACTTTCCTAAACTCTTCATAGGTTGTAGAACCAATACATTTAAGTGTTCCATCAGCTAACGCTGGTTTAAGAATATTCGACGCATCTAAAGAGCCACCAGAGACACTACCTGCACCAATCAAAGTATGAACTTCATCAATAAAAAGTATTGAGTTTTTGTTTTCTTGGAGATCTGTGAGCACTGATTTTAAGCGTTTCTCAAAGTCTCCACGGTATTTGGTACCAGCAATCAAAACACCCACATCTAAAGAATATATTGTAGTATCCTTGAGAACATCAGGGACTTTACCATCTACAATCTTCTTCGCTAAACCTTGAGCAATTGCAGTTTTACCAACTCCAGCTTGACCAACCAATAATGGATTGTTTTTGCGACGTCTAGATAAAACTTGGACTGTCCTCAAAACTTCCTCTTCTCTGCCAAGAAGAGGATCAATCTCGCCAAGACGTGCTTTTTCACAAAGATTCGTTGTAAAAGATTCTAGAGAGGATGGTTTAGTTTGTTTGTCACTACCAACTTTTTTTGTCTCCTCAACTGGCGTATCAGCCAACTGTGAAGAAATACCCTCCATAACATCCAATCTAGAAATATTGTTTAGCTTTAACATATAAACTGCATGAGATTCTTTTTCAGAAAAAATACTAACAAAGACATTCATTGCATTCACAGAGTTTTTCTGAGCAGATTGTGCTTGATAAACGCTACGCTGAAGAACTCTTTGAAAACCAACCGTTGGAACAATATCTATTTCTGCATCTGAAGAAATTATTGGAGTATGTGAATCAATGTACTGTTCAAGTTCGGCTCTCAATTCATCAACATTGACACGCTTATCACGGAGAAAAGTTACCACTTCATCCATATTAAGTAACGCCAATAGCAAGTGTTCAACCGTCACAAACTCAAGACGACGATTTCTAGCCTCTGTCATCACCAAATTAATTTCTTGTTGTAATCCTTGCTCTATCATAAAAAGAATAATGTTCTAGTTGTTTATATTTAGGTTCACGTCAATTTTAACATCACTCAAAAAGGAAATTACTCAAAAACACATAGTTAAATGATGCAATTGGATATCTAAATAGTTCTAAGTTTACTTTCAAAATCTTCGCGATTATGATATCCACCACAAAGTTGTCGATAACCAGTAAGTGCAGAACGAGCATGCAATAAACGCCAGTTATCAAAAGTTAAAACTGTTCCTGGTACTAAGCAAAATTCAAATTGACGATCTACCTGATTAGCTAAGTTATGAAAAATTCCATAAGCTTCATAAAAACGAACCATCTCACTATTGTCTAATCTAAAAGGTGCACGATCATGATTATTAAAACTTACTTGTATAATTTCACCATCATCGTTAACACGAAATACAGGACGATAAGCTTTTAAATATGTTTCTGTCTTGATATATCGACCTGGAATTTTGATATTGCATAAAATTTCAAAAGCTGCTGGATGATACTTTCGCATTGTCTCAGCAATTGCAAGACCATCAATCAACTGATTTTCGCCACCCTCGGCATCTCTTCGAATACAGTGTAATGTTTGTAAACCTGGTGCATCGTGAAGATAAGTACCATCTGTATGTGGCTCAATTGCTAATGAAGTGAATGCAGTATCATCAGGAGTATCCAATTTATTATCCCATACAGAAAATTTTCCAAAAATAGAGCTCCTAATATATGCAATTCTCTCCATAAGTTCTTTCGTAGCCTCTGCAGTTGCTGGAGTATTATTTACTAGAACAAAACCCACTTTTTGAATGTTTTCAAGCCAATTTTTAATTCCATTATTACTCATAAGTTCTTCGTAACACATTTCAGGAAAGATTTTAATTTCACTTGGACTATTCCAGAAATCAGCTGATTGAAACCCATTTGATTGAGGCTGAGAAGGGATTGCCATACATTCTAGTAATGTATATGAAAGACAGCTTTCAGATTGATCTTCCCATTTGACATAAACATTTTGAGTAATTTCATCAAGCCAAACTTTATTCACAGTATTGTTAAATGGAACACTAAAAGAGTCTATTTGGCGTTGCTTTGTATCTGGATGAAGATCTACTATACTCTCGCTATGATCGCGCAGCCAAAACCATGGGAAACAACTAACATTTTTGTTATCCCAACAAATTTCTAACCCTTCATCTGTTGAATTAATAGACTTTATTTTCATTCAAACTTCCTCTTAAAACTGAATAAATCAGCAGAAATTTTATAAATAGCAGTGCATTCTATTTTATATAACTAATGGATTATTTCACGTAAAACACACATCAAAGGTTGTTCATTCTTTCTTGAATAATCAATCACTTGAGTAACTTTCGTTTGTGCTACATCATATATATATGTTCCACATACCGCTTCACCATCAATATGAATTTTAAGCATAATAGCTTCTGCAACTTGCGATTCTTTATTAAAGAATCGCCTTAGCACTTCAACAACAAATTCCATCGTAGTGTAATCATCATTAAGCAAAATAACATCAAATATTTTTGGTTCTTTTAACTTTTGCTTTGAAGTTTTTGATGCAACTTGAGGCACTGACTTAACTCATAGATTTTTGGATGAGCAAAATTATTGCAACCATCATCACTACAATAGTCGGCAAAATTGCACTAATTAGTGGGTTAAAATCAAAACTCAATGCCATGGCACCGCCAATTCTAGATAACATTTCGAATGACAAACCTAAGGCAATACCAAAAAATATTTTTCTACCTAGCGTAACATCTCTCGTAGAACCAAAAATGAAAAGCATTGCTAATAAAATCATTGCCACAAGAGTTATAGGTTTGATTAGTCGTTTGTATAATTCAACTTCAAAAATCTTTGATCTTAGCTTATTGTCTGATAAAAACTCGATTTGCTTGATAATGTTCCAAGTCGTTAGATCTTCAGGTTCTTTTTTCAAACTATCAATCAGATCTTGATCAAATGACACTGTTTTGTTATAAGAATTAAGTTCTTTTAGAGAAATGTCATCAATTTTCTTGATACCATCAATAGAAAAAATCTCAGCTTTATTCATCTCCAATGATTTGCCATCAAATGTGGCATTCTCCGATGTCAAAACTGTCGCAATTTTATTCGATGAGTTGACTTCAATGATAGTTAAACCACTAAATAGCTTTCCATCAATATTCTTTTTAACATTGATAAAATTTTCACCATCTCGGATCCAAAAGCCTTCTTGACTTTGAGCTGCAATTGAATGACCTAATGCTTTAGAACGACCTCTTTCCACCTCATCACTTGCCATTGGGGCAAAATATTCACCAATGGCAATAATAAATATAACAAATATCAACGCAGTTTTAATGGTAAACATTGTTAATTTATAAATTGACATTCCCGATATCCGTAAAACAATTAATTGATTTGTTGTTGCCAAATGACCCATTCCTAATACACAACCTAAAAGAATCACAGGTGATGCATGTTTATAAGCCACTTCAGGCACCTGAAGAGCAATATATCTAAGCGCTTCAAGACTTGTATAGTTAAGTTGACCGATACTACCCATTTCTGAAAGAAAATTAAAAAAACTATACACGCCCAACCAAATCACTAGAACTACCAATGTGAAACTCAAAAGTGTTTTTGTAATGTAGCGTTCTCTGATTTTCATTAAAATACTATCTCTTTGAAATTGTTTTTAGAATCACACTTTTTATGCCGAACATTCAGAATAACAAAATCTTAATTCTTGATTTTGGCTCTCAATACAGCCAACTCATTGCTAGACGAATTAGAGAAATTGGCATTTACTGCGAATTACTTCCATATGACGTTAGTTCTCATTTTATTGAAAAATTTAAACCGAATGGAATTATTCTATCTGGTGGTCCGGACACAATCAGCCAGACTGATTCTGCAAGAGCACCATATATTATTTTTGAATTGAATGTACCTCTTCTTGGAATCTGCTACGGTATGCAAACTATGGCAGTTCAACTTGGTGGTGACGCTAGAAATGCTAAAAAAGCAGAATATGGCTTTGCTCAAATAAGGACCAAAAACCACAGTTCACTCCTAAATAATATTACCGATAAAATTAATTCAGATGGTTATGGTTTGTTGGATGTATGGATGAGTCACGGCATTGAAGTCACGAAACTTCCTGATGGATTTAAGATAATTGCTTCCACAGATAACTGTGCAATCGCTGGTTTTGCAAATACAAGTAAACACTACTATGGTCTTCAATTTCACCCAGAAGTCACTCATACCAAGCAAGGTATAAATATTCTTGAGCGATTCGTCACTAAGATATGCCAATGTGAAAAAAACTGGACAACAGAAAACATCATATCGAATCTAACTCAAGAAATACAGAATCAAGTTGGTAACAAAAAAGTTCTATTAGGATTGTCAGGCGGTGTTGACTCCTCAGTCGTCGCAGTCTTACTTCACCAAGCAATCGGTAATCAACTAACCTGTGTTTTCGTTGATAACGGTTTATTGCGACTCAACGAGGGTGACGAGGTAATGCAGACTTTTGCTGAAAATATGGGGGTAAAAGTGATCCGGAGTAATTCTCAACCAAAATTCTACAAAGCACTTTCTAATGAAAATGATCCTGAGATGAAACGAAAAATTATTGGTCGCGTATTTATAGAAGTATTTAATCATGAAGCCAAAAAATTAAAAAACATTAAATTCTTAGCTCAAGGAACAATTTATCCAGATGTCATTGAATCAGGAGGTTTTATGTCAGGCAAGGCAAAAGTTATTAAATCACATCATAATGTTGGTGGATTACCAGAAAATATACAATTTGAATTAATTGAACCACTTAAAGAATTGTTTAAAGATGAAGTACGAACAATTGGTGTGAAGTTGGGATTACCTGAAAAAATGCTTTCTCGACATCCGTTTCCTGGGCCTGGTTTGGGTGTTCGTATTCTTGGGCTAGTTAAAGAAGAGTATGCTGATATTCTTAGGCATGCAGACCACATCTATATGGAGGAACTAAACAAGCAAGGCTTATACAACAAGGTTAATCAAGCGTTTGCTGTTTTTCTACCTGTTAAGTCTGTAGGAGTTACTGGTGATGAACGCAGGTATGACTACGTTATCGCACTACGCGCAGTCGAGACTGTAGATTTTATGACCGCACGATGGGCTAGACTACCTCATGATTTTTTAGACCTGATTTCAAACCGAATTATGAATGAAATCCCAAGAGTATCAAGAGTTGTTTATGATATTTCAGGTAAACCTCCTGCAACTATTGAGTGGGAATAATTCTAGGAAAATCAATGACTTACAATGATTTAGTGACTAATTATTAGTAGTTTTTTCATACTATGATTGTATATCAACTTGAACTAAAGTCCAAATTCCGTTTGATGTGTGAGGTATCATTCTTTATGTGTATTTAGAATGATAATTTAATTAATAGGGTGGTAAATTATGACGGATAAAATGGTTAATGGAATACTCTTTATAATCGCTGGTCTCGGTTCAATCGCTGTTTATATACTTCTAGGCGACACAGGTCTTCTAAGTAAGGGTCATACAGAAAAAATTGCAGCTTATGGATTGGTTGCTATCCCACTCGCTTTTATGATGACAAGGAATGTTGAAAAAAATGCTTTTATAAAAGTTCAGGCATACATTGACTCTGGGTTACTATTAATAGTTATTGGTTTGATTATGGGGCTTGTTTCAGATGCTATAAATAGTGCAGAACTAAGTGCTGAATCTAATTCAATTGGAGAAGCGATTGCCTGGACAGGTTGGTCTATTATGTATCTTGGAATGTTCTTCACTGGATTAGGATATTTATGTACCAACCTTTTCCCTAATTGGCTATCGGGTTTATTATCACTTGCCTCCTTTGTAATGTTTGCTTATCTTGCTATCTTGAGTCCTGAGCAGTTATCAAACAGTGGAGACAGCATTGTGGCACCTTTATGGATGATTAATAGCTTAGTTTTGGTTATCTTAGGCATATTCACTATAAGAAGAAAAGAGCTGGATTAAAGCAATCGTTTCAAATACAAAATAAACTATGTTGGATTATTTGCAGACTTTGCTAATTCAAGACTAATTTTTCTATATTTTTTTTAGCAGACTTTTAGCGGACTCTTTGAAAAGTGTTGTTAAATCAATGAATTATAAGGGTGTGGTTACCGAGTGGGAGTAGGAATAAATATGCGAAAACCAACAGATGTTTTTGGAGAGTGGGCTGAAATAGGAAAAGATATAGGCATGGAAGAATCACATGCAATCGCTGTTGATGAAATGATAAGTTTTGCATTAAAAGAAAGGTTGAATATTGGAAAAAACTTCAGTTTTTTAGATATAGGTTGTGGAAATGGATGGGTAGTTCGTAATGTTGCAAACAACACACTATGTAACCGGGCAGTTGGTATTGACGGTGCTAAGCAGATGATTGCTAATGCTGAATCAAGAGGTGGCGATGCCGAATATATTCTTGCAAATATCAATTCTTTCAATTCGCCAGAAAAGTATGATGTAATTCACTCTATGGAAGTATTGTATTATTTAGAAGATCCCTCATATATTGTAAGAAAGATTTCAGATTCTTGGCTTAATAAGGGTGGCAGATTGATTGTTGGGTTAGATCATTATTATGAAAATACAGATTCTCATTCTTGGCAAGAAGAAGTAGGTACTCAAATGCTTATGCTTAAAGCAGAAGAATGGGTTCAGATTTTTAAAATAGCTGGATTGGATCAAATTGAAAGTTGGCACTCAAATAAACATGCAGATTGGGTAGGTACCTTAGTTATTACTGGAAAAAAATGAATATATTTGATATCCTTAAAACTTGCAAAGTACTTGAGAAGTTTTCAGAAAGTATTGTTAAATCAATGATTTAAAAGGGTGTTCTCATTGAGTTGGAGTAGTCAGAAAACCTACTAAAATCGATGACTTACAAGAATTTAGTTATTAATTTTTAATAGTAGTTTTTTCATACTATGATTGTATATCAACTTTTGAGCTAATGTCCAAATTCCGTTTGATTTGTGAGGGAGGTATTAGTTTTTCAAAGCCCAATACATTAATTCTGAAAGATGTGATATTCACTTACGAGGTTGATTACTTCTTGGCTATCAGTATCTACACCGGCTTCTTGTCTCATTCGAATTACCTCTGGGTCAGACAAAAATGCTTCGACGCCTTCCATGGTTTCCGCTTCAGCTATATCATAAATTCTTGTTCCATCTTCGGTTTCCGTTGCCACTATTAGTTTTAGCCCATTTTTTTGCATATGAGGTTGTAAGTCATCAACTAGTTTCAGCCAGCTTTCAAAGCTGCATTCTTTGGTTTTTTTGAATGTTGTCAGAAATCTCATTTCTTTCTCCTTTCTATTGTCAGTAAGTATTCAAATCATACCCGAGAATCAAAGTCCAAATTTCGTTTGATGTGTGAGGGAGTAATTAAGAATTTTCTACACCACAAAAACCGCTATGATAATTGCTGGTATTAAACATAATAGGATGAGTAATACTATATAAATATTGGTGATTCTTCGATCCGTAAAAAAAGTAGTCAAGAATCCAAATAAAGTTGCTAGTCGTTTATTCATACTAGAGTCTTTTTAAACTAGGACTTAATTCTACCCTGCGATTATCTAATATAGAATAAACTATGTTGGATTATTTGCAGACTCTACTAATTTAAGACTTATTTTTCTATAATTTTTTTAGCAGACTTTTAGCAGACTATTTTAAAAGGACATTTAAATCAATGACTTATAAGTATGTTGTTATTGAGTGAGAATAAATAAACTATATAAAATTAATATTTAAAAAAGGAAATTAATATGGCACAGATAGAAACTGAAGAAATAAGCCTAGAAGAAATTTACCAGCTAACATTCAATATATTTTCGAATCATGGTTGTGATACAGAAAACGCAACTGCTTTATCTGGAACTGTAACAAATGCCGAAAGGGATGGATCACTGTCTCACGGTTTATTTAGAATTCCAGGGTATTTAGCTTCCTTAAATTCAGGAAAAGTAAAGGGTGATGCTCAACCAAAAATTGAACAAAATCTTGATTCTGTCATTACAGTAGATGGGAATTTTGGTTATGCTCCACTTTCTCTTGAAAAAGGACTTCCCGTTCTAGCGGATGCAGCCAAACGAACTGGTATTGCTGTGATGAGACTTATTAATAGCCATCATTTTGCTGCTTTATGGCCTGAGACAGAATTTCTTGCTGAAAGAGGTCTAAGTGGACTCGCTTGTACCGTCTATAAACCAGCGGTAGCTCCTGCTGGAGCTAGTAAAGCTTTTTTTGGCACTAATCCAATTTCTTTTTCTTGGCCACGTCCAAATAAAACACCGTTAGTCTTCGATATGGCGACATCAACTTTGGCAATGGGAGACGTCCAAATAGCCGCAAGAGAAGGTCATTCAGTTCCTCATGGTACCGGACTTGGAGAAGACGGCAAGCCCACTGATAATCCTGCAGAGATTCTAAAAGGAGTTTTGTTACCATTTGGGGGCTACAAGGGATCAGCAATTTCTCTAATGGTTGAATTATTGTCAGCAGGAATGACGGGTGAGAGTTTTTCCTATGAAGCAGAAAAAACTGATAATAATGATGGTGGCCCACCAAAAGGAGGTGAGCTAGTTTTAGCAATCAATCCTGAATTAGTTGCTGGAAAAGGATGGGCTGAACACAGTGAGGATTTCTTTAATAATCTATTAGCTATTGAAGGTGTCAGATTGCCTGGAGAACGCCGCCATAAAAACCGTCTGGATAATGGACCAAGACAAGTAAATAAAGAGCTCCTAAACAAAGTAAGAAGCCTCCTTTAGATTATATTATTAATGTTTATTATTGATTAATAATAAACATTAATAAATATCTTGACCTATGGTCTTTCACTCATTTGATTTTATTTTTGGTTTCTTACCAGTCATGCTGTTGGTTTATTTCCTTTCGCGAAAAAGCCGAACACTTTCATCAATAGTTTTATTAATTGGTAGCTATACTTTCTATGGCTATGAAACACCGTCACTACTAATTTTCATAATAATCTCATCCACAGTTGATTATTTTGTCGCACCTAGGATAGAGGCTTGCAGCGTTCCAAAAAAAAAGAAGCGACTTCTAATTTTAAGTTTAGTTGTGAACCTTTCTATGCTCTGCATTTTAAAATATACCGGCTGGTTAGTTTATGAAACTAATATGCTATTAAGCTACTTAGGATTTAGCAATCATCTTTTACCGGCAGTAGACCTACCCTTGCCTCCAGGTATTTCATTTTATACATTTCAAACTATTAGTTATTCTGTAGACGTATATCGGGGTGTTACGAAACCAACTAAAAATCTCGTTAATTTTTTCAATTATGTTTCGTTCTTCCCCCAATTAGTGGCCGGCCCAATTGAAAGAGCTAATCGTTTATTGCCTCAAATTGAAAAAGCAAAAAGAACTGTTACCACTGCAGATTTAGAATATGGTTTTATACTCATACTCTGGGGACTTTGCTTGAAAGTTGTTTTTGCCGATAACTTTGGACATTTGGTTGACATAACTGTTCATAATGCTTGGGCTGGTTTTCATATTATTAGCGTTTTTGCTTTCTGTTTTCAAATATTTTGTGATTTTTCAGCCTACACTAACATCGCTAGAGGAGTTGCACGATTGTTTGGAATAAAATTACAAAGAAACTTTTTTATGCCTTACTTCGCAACCAGTCCTAGAGATTTCTGGAAACGTTGGCATATCTCATTATCTGAGTGGATTAGAGATTATATTTACATCCCCTTAGGAGGCAATAGAGGCAGCAAACCAGTTATGTTAATCAATTTATTATTGACTATGTTTCTGGGGGGGCTGTGGCACGGTGCTGGATTAAATTTTATTGTCTGGGGTTTATATCAAGGGCTACTTTTAGTCTTTTATCACATACTCCCAATTGATAAATGGCTCCAGAAATATATGGGCATAGTGGGAAAGACTGTTTCCATTATCATCATGTTTCACTTGACACTTATTGGTTGGATTTTCTTTATGGATTATCCACTTGTTGTTGACCACGATTATCTTTCAGGGTCATTTTGGCCTTTATTTACAGGAACTTGGAGTAGCATACAAATGGGTTTAATACCTCTATTTGAAAGGTATTATGAATTAGTTATGCACCCAACAATAGTAATTGAAAAATGGCCATATGAATTTGATATATACTTCTATGCTCTCATCTTGCTAATAACCCCTATTGTTTTAAGTGAACTATATGCTTTTATCCGGAACAAAGAATTTCATGAAACAATAATTTCTTCAAATATTTTTGTTAAGGTGCCTTTTTGTCTAGCGCTTATTTATGCCATTATATTTTTTGGGAAAAGAATAGGTTATGATTTCATATATTTTGCGTTTTAGATTGATACTATATACAATTATAGGCTTTCTTGTCATAGAAGCCTGTTTTGTCTTTCTCATTCCAAAGACTCCTTGGGATCATCCCATTGGTTTTATTGAGGGTACCTTATTAGAAAACAACAATAGAGCCAAGTTTGTAATTGCTGAGAAAATGAGCCACATCAAAAAAAATAAATTTGATATCATCCAAGTGGGAGGTTCCAGTGGTCTTCATGCCAGCCAACCTAATATTGTTAATACTTATTTAAAAGATAAGAAATATTTTAATTTAAGCTGTTGTCGCGACACCTCTTTTCAAGGATACAGATTCCTGCTTGAAGCAGCATTGAAGTCCACCAAAGCGAAAATAAGTGTACTCTATTTGTCACCACTTTCCTTGCCATCACCTACAGGCAATCCTATAAGTTCTGAACTTGGTGATTCTATCTATGATTCTTATTTAGGCCCTTGGTCGAATATTAAAACTGCTTCTCAAAATTGGCGTTATTATATTGTGAATAAAACTTTCAATCCCAATAACCCTGAGTGGAGCAATAACCCTCTTGGGAAACACAAAATCTTATTAGATAATACAATGACTTTACAATACTTAACACCTGAGAACATACAACAACATATTAAAAATGATAGCGGATGGCTTCCTCATTACGATGTTATTACTCCAACCTCAGAAACTTGGACTAAAGCTGAATCTGAATACTTTTTGAAAGAGATTCAATATTTTGAAGAAATGTTAGAAAAATATGATGCCAAAATGTACATGATATTTAACCCCTCTCCTTATAATTCAAATATACTTACTCAAGAACTTGAAACAATAATTGAAAAAGGTTTCTCTAAACTGGAAAATATCAAATTAATAACTAAATTTAACACTTTTTGGGAACTTGAAATGTTTAACGACGACGTTCATCTTAATTCAAAAGGCAGTGCAAAAGCTTCCCATCGCATAGGAAAATTGCTTCAAGAGAATCTTTAAATATTATATTATTGAGTGGGAATAAAAGAATTAAGGAAATGAAAAAAATTATTTTAATTTTATTGAAAAACTATCAATTTTAATAGTCTGTTCAAAATAATAAACTTGTTAAGGTTTAAATTATGTTGTCCGCCTTTTTAACTGGCTTTATCCTTGGATTTTCATTAATATTAGCCATTGGAGCGCAAAACTCATTTGTTCTTAGACAAGGACTTATGGGTCGACATGTTTTTACCGTCGCTCTTTTTTGTTCACTTTCAGATGCTTTATTAATCAGTATTGGAGTCGCTGGAATATCAATATTCCTAAATAACTACATCACTTTAGTGTCAGATTGGTTATTTGGTATTTCTGCTATTTGGCTTTTGGTTTACGGATTGTTGAGACTTAGAGATGCATTTATAGGAAAGTCTTCTTTAATTGCTAATGATTCTTCTGCAAACGGACTGGCTTCAACTTTATCTTTTTTATCAGTTCTTACTTTTGCTAATCCCCATGTTTATCTTGATACTGTGGTTCTGATTGGTTCAGTGTCACAACAATTTCCTGGGAATACTAAGCTTGCTTACGTAATTGGTGCCTCATTAGCTAGTTTTGTATTTTTCTTTAGTCTTGCTTACGGTTCTAAATTTTTATCACCTATAATGCAAAGACCTATTGCTTGGCGAATTCTTGATAGTTTTATAGCTTTTGTTATGTTTACTTTAGCTTTTAATATGGCACAATTAGCTTACTGGTTCTAATCAAACTCATTTTCAATGAAAGGTAAAATTCTAAATTAATAAATTTAGTTAAATATACATACAGTGAAAGTTATTTTATGAATAATGATGAAAAATGGATGACCCTAGCAATAAAACAGGCAGTTAAAGCAGATACTGAAGGAGAAGTACCGGTAGGGGCCGTAATAGTGAAAGATGGACAACTTATTGCTCAAGCTCATAACCAACCCATTTCAACAAATGACGCAACTGCTCACGCAGAAATTCAAGTACTACGTGCTGCGGGCAAGCTTCAGAAAAACTACCGTCTAATTGACACTACAATATATGTCACATTAGAGCCTTGCGCAATGTGTTTAGGAGCTATGATGCACGCTCGCATTGCAAGAATGGTCTATGGTACTTCCGATCCTAAAACTGGAGTCTGTGGATCTCGTGTAAATTTAACCACTGAAAGCTTCTTCAATCACAAGATGGAAATTAGTGGGGGTGTTTTAGAAATAGAGTGTAAGGAATTATTACAATCTTTTTTCAAATCACGTCGAAAAGATAATTTAAATTTATAAAACTAACTAGACAGTGTACATACCACCATTGACATGTAATGTTTGCCCAGTAATATAGGCACCACTATCAGCGGCTAGAAATAAGACTGCTTGTGCAATCTCATTCGCTGTTCCTAATCGACCCATTGGAATCTGAGCAGCTAATTCATCTTTTTGATCTTCGGGAAGAGCATCTGTCATATCTGTCTGAATAAATCCTGGTGCAACAGCATTGACTGTAATTCCTCTAACACCGACCTCACGCGCCAGTGATTTAGTAAATCCCATAATACCTGCCTTAGCTGCGGCATAATTTGTTTGTCCTGCATTACCCATAGCTCCAACAACTGAAGTAATAGAAATAATACGACCAGCTTTTTTCTTTATCATTCCACGTAATACTGACTTGGACATTCTATAGACTGAAGCTAGATTGGTATTTATAATTTCATTCCATTCTTCTTCTTTCATTCGAATCAATAAGTTATCTCGAGTAATGCCAGCATTGTTAATGAGAATATCAACCGAACCATAATCTTTAGAAATAGTGTTTATAAGTTCTAAAATTTGATTGTTATCAGTCACATTTAGAGTCATACCTTTACCACTAATATTATTATTTGCAAATATTTTTGAAATCTTTTCAGCTCCAGTCTCACTTGTTGCTGTTCCAATAACAGTTGCACCGGCACCGCCTAGATTAAGAGCTATTGCTTGACCAATGCCTCTACTTGCGCCTGTGACTAAAACTACTTTTCCATCTAACATTATGATATCTCCTCTATCGTTGATTGAAAAGTTGCCGTATCAATAATAGCAAGGCAACTAAGCGATTTATCAATGCGTCTAGTAAGCGCTGCTAATACTTTTCCAGGCCCTAATTCAATCAATTTTTCCACACCTAATTGTTGCATTTTTTGTACCGAAGAAGTCCAAAGTACTGGTTTACATAACTGATCAACTAATTTCAATTTTATCTCATTAGCATCCTCAGCGTAAGAGGCATCAACATTATGCAAAACTCTTACCTCACCCATATTAATATTCACTGAATCGACTGAATATGAAAATTCTTGCGCAGCTTGATTCATAAGTGAACAATGAGATGGAACACTAACTGGTAACACTAATGCACGTTTTGCCCCTGCTTCTTTCATCAATTCACAAGCCTTATTAACAGCCTCATTTTCTCCAGCAATCACTACCTGACCTGGTGAGTTAAAGTTAACTGCCTCAACCACACCTGAAATTTTATATTGGTTACATATTTCAATCACTTTTACATCCTCAAGCCCAAGTATTGCTGCCATTGCACCAGTTCCACTTGGCACCGCTGATTGCATTAGTTCTGCCCTTTTTCTAACCAATTTAACTGCTTCAAAATAATTCAATGATTTAGCTGCTACCAAAGCTGTATATTCTCCAAGACTATGGCCTGCCATACAAATAGGCGATAAATCAACCTCATTCGAGAGAACCTTGAAGGTTGCATATCCTGCTGCCAGCATTGCAGGCTGAGTGTTTTCAGTCTGATTTAGTGCAACTTCATCTTCCTGCACAAGTTTCCATAAATCTAAATCGAGCGCATCACTAGCTTCACTGAAAATATCCTTAACAATAGAGAAATTGTTGGACAAATCAGATAGCATACCAAGGGACTGAGAGCCTTGACCAGGAAAAACAATTGCGTATTTCATATAAATGTAATTCTAAATGAGATTATTTTATTACAATAAAAAAGCGCCATAAGGCGCTTTTTTCATTAATTCAAGGCCATTAACTAAGCTGTCTTAATAGAAACATATTGGCGGTTAAACTTACCTTTCTTTTCAAATTGAACTTTGCCATCAGCTATAGCAAACAAGGTATCGTCTTTACCTTTACGGACATTGGCACCTGGATGAAATTTAGTGCCTCTTTGGCGAACCAAGATATTACCTGCTAATACAGCTTGACCACCAAAACGTTTCACACCGAGTCTTTTAGAGACTGAATCTCTACCGTTATTAGTACTACCACCTGCTTTTTTATGTGCCATGGATTACTCCTTATGCCTTAATTTTGTCGATTTGAATTTCAGTAAACAACTGTCGATGTCCTTGACGCTTAATGGAATTTTTACGACGTTTAAACTTCAAAATATTTACTTTCTTGCTTTTACCTTGAGAAATTACCTTTGCTTCAACACTGGCTTTCTCAACAAGTGGTGAGCCTATATGAATATTTTCATCGTCTGCAATCATCAATACCTCATTAAAGGTTACCTTCTTGCCAGGTTCCACTTCAAGTTTCTCGATTTTTATAGTTTCACCTTCAGAAACCCTGTACTGCTTTCCACCTGTTTTAAAAACTGCATACATAACAAATCCTAAACTGTTTGCTAAAAAGGGTGAAATTATACTCGAACGTTAATCTTTATGAAAGTACTGTTAATGAAATAAGTTATAATTCTCACTTTTTACTTAACTGACAAAAAATCATGGTTATTCTTGAAACAAATATGGGTGAAATTCACATCAATGTTGATACAGATAAAGCGCCAATTACAGCCAAAAATTTCATTGATTATGTAGAAGATGGTTTTTTTGAAGGTACCATTTTCCACCGAGTTATCCGTAACTTTATGATTCAAGGCGGTGGTATGACTGAAGATATGCAACAAAAACCAACTAAAGCTACTATTGAAAATGAAGCAAAGAATGGTTTAAAGAATATTAAATATAGCATTGCGATGGCAAGAACTATGGCTCCACATTCCGCGAGCTCTCAGTTTTTTATTAACGTTTCTGATAACCAATTTTTAGACTTTCCCGGTCAAGATGGATGGGGTTATTGCGTCTTTGGTGAAGTTATAGCTGGTCAAGATGTGGTTGACAAAATACAGACAGTTGAAACACTAAATTTAGGTGGCCACGCTGATGTTCCAGCCAGTCCAATTATCATTACTAAAGCTTTTATTCAAGATTAAATCTCTGGCATTATGAATAATGCCAACAAATATGCCACAAACTTTAATTATTGCTGATCTTCACCTCACTCAAATTGAGAATGATAAGATTGAATTGTTTAGAAAATTCTGTGTAGAGGATGCTTCAAAGGTCGACCAATTATTTATTTTAGGAGACTTGTTTAATACCTGGATTGGTGATGATATTTCACTTAATACCTATAAATCAATAGTAACTATACTGAATAATTTAACAAAAAATACTCAAGTTTTTGTAATGATTGGTAATCGCGATTTTTTACTCTCAAATAAGTTTGAAAGTAAAACTGGTTGTAAGCTTATTAAAGAACCCTATTTACTAAAACATAATAAAAATAAATATCTCCTTATGCATGGTGATAGCCTATGCACTGATGATATTAATTATCAAAAAATGAAAAAAGTGCTAAGAAATCCAATTATTCAGTTTATCTTTCTTCACTTACCCAATAATCTACGGCTCAAATTAACTGGTCAGTTACGTAAAAAAAGTATCGAAGCACAAAGCTATAAATCAGAGAAAATTATGGATGTTAATCAATCAAGTGTTGATGAATTAATGAAAAAATATCCTAATATGGATCTTATTCATGGCCATACCCATAGACAAAATACTCATATAATGGAAAGATATAATCGATACGTTTTAGGTGACTGGAAGAACAATCAAGGTAACGCTATCAAGCTAGATGATAGCTTAGAGTGGCTTGAAATCAATTAGTCTATTCTCTAAATTTATTGAGACCGCTCTCAATTCAATTTCATCATCAAGTTGAGCTTTTGAGTTGAGTTTTAGTTGAGTAATCATTGCAATCTCTGGAATTAGTAGTGTTGCTTTATTGCTATTGAGGTCAACAATAATTCCCCTACCACGCCAATTATTGTTTTGTTTTAAAAATAGACATTTAAAATGCTCAATACTTTGTCTAGTAGCCTTATTGACTCTAGAGATAACAGTATTAACTTGAGTAATTCTTTGTTTAATTAGTGAATCTTCTAGGGTAGTCTGATTATTAATAAATCTCACTAATTGTTGTTGCACAAGTAAATCTAGATAACGTCTAATCGGACTCGTCACCCGAACATAGCTTGACAACCCAAGTCCAGCATGTGATGAAGCTGTTGGCATAATCTTTGATTGCTTGAAGCAGCGAGTTGCTTGAAAAGCTTGCGTAGCTGTTAAGCTTTCTTTATTTTGCATGATTTCTTCACTAAAGTTACCTACCTTCTGTGTCAGGAAAGGCATCGAAATCTTGTGATCAGTGGCATACTGTGCAATTACACGACCCGCAATCACCATCATTTCTGCAACCAGTTCACGACTTTCACTCTCAGCTTGAATTTGGATATCCACTTTTTTGTTTTTGAGTTTAACATCAACATTAGGCAAATCTAATTTGATTGCACCATTTTCATTTCTAAACGCCTTATGAGATTTTGCAAGAGCATTTAATTTGAATAACAATTTATCTTCTTTCAAGGCTTTATCAGCTTCCTCATAACTCATTTTCACAACCTTAATTTCACTCTGTAAAATTTTTATATCATTGATTTGACAATCAATCATCTTAAACCCAACCGAAAGTGCACATGATTTTTCACTCTCTCCAAGTGAACATCTAGAAGATAGATTAGGAGGTAGCATGTGAATGGTCTGATCAGGTAGGTACAAATTTGATACTCTGTTGTATGCATAGCAATCTAACTCACTGTCAATTTCAACCTGAGAAGCAACATCAGCAATATGAATCCAAACTCTATCACCATCGAGACTTATCGCATCATCTGCTTCACTCGAATCACTATTGTCTATGGCAAAACTTTTTATATGAGTTAGGTTCTTTCTGGTAATTTTCTTAAAGTCTAGTGTAAGTTCTTCATTAGGGTAAATTTTGTGGCGCTCAGGATAGGGATTGATTAATTCTGACCAATACTTAATTTTTAACAGTAGTCGGTGAGCACTTTCTGGAGTATTTTCTATCGACAAAGCACTCAAAACTTTTGTATGTTTGGATTGATTGAGTGCAACCTTCTCTATTTCTCTTAACCAGAAAGAATCGAGTTCATCAACTTCGTTATTCTGAAGATTTTCAACACAGTGTCGAAGACTTTCAATCTCCAGACTCTTTTCTTGCCTTTGTTTTTCTATGACTTTTATTTGCTCAGTTGAACGTAGAATTAATATATCTTTATTCCAGAAAAAATAAAGACCGTCCTCTGCTAATAAATTAGTACACCAAGCATTTTGACTGGAATAGTCGTCAAAAAGCCACTCTGTAAGCTCCTTTAATGACAACGACTCAGCTTGAAGATCTTCCAAGACGCTAATATTGGCTATAGGACATTGATCACTTACACTAGCAAAGTTTGGATGTATATAACGAAAATCTTTCTCTCGAACCTTGCGGCTACTTCCATCAGAAAAAATTAAGTCATATTTATGCGTGGTAACGGCGCTAATTTTTGCTGGTTTGCCTTTGTAAGCAACTAATGCACCAACTTTGAACAAGTTTTACTCCAAATCCAATAATATTTTGTAATTGACAGAAATTGTTGATTTCATGTCAAACTCCAGACTCTCTTTCTTTGATGTTTTTACTTAAAATAACCACTGTAATCACTATCAACAGGAGTGTTAATCCCAAGGTACCAAATAATTTAAAATTGACCCATGCCTCTTCGGTTTGTTGAGCTGATAAGCAAAGACTTTCCAAAATAGTTTTGCTACAATCAATTTTACTAAGGTCGATTTTGGGATCGACTGGTATGGAATTGTCAAAAAATCTCTGTCTCGCTGAGAGCGCTACATTTACAAAATATGCATTAATGACTGCAATAGCAATAAATCCAAAACCCCAAAACCAACTTAATCGTTCCCAAATTTCTCTTGACAATTGAAGCTCTTGACCTAACATTCTTTCAAGCAAAGTTTTACTTCCAATCCAATTACTTCCAATCAATGCAAGTGCAAATATTACATATAGAACACTAACCTTCCACATAACAAATGCAGGGTCCCTTAGAGCGATACTGATTCCACCAAATATCACTAGCAAAGCAAATGTAAGAACTTGGGAGTTTACAAACTTGCCAGTCGTATATCTTGAATACATCATCTGTAGAAAGGTTGCTGCAATCATTGCGTAAATTGCCGTATAAAGACCATAGAATTTATAGACCACAAAGAAAAGGATTATGGGACCAAAATCAAAAAGAAATTTCATAACTAATCTACTCCGAATGCTCTTTGGAACAGTATGTCTTACCGTTTTTTATTATCGCTTCTGACTCAGGTATGTGAGTATCACAAACCGAACAAGCAACCATTTTTTGCCCAGAATCGGAGCTAATTTTATTACTTTTTGCTGGATTTATAATTTTTTTGAAAAGGGTAAACCCGATCCAACCAAGCAACATCACTAATATTAATTTAATCAATGAAACCACCTCTAAAAAGTTGTTATGGGAAATACATAAATTTTACATAAATATTAGAACTATCTCTAACAAAGCTGACGTTTAAGTTCTCTTAAATACTGATAATAGAGCGAGACAATATGCTAAAAAATATAAATCGATAGTATATAATTTCTGGTTCTTCTCATCCCCTAAGCCCGGGTGGTGAAATTGGTAGACACACAGGACTTAAAATCCTGCGGCTTTTATTGGCCGTGCCGGTTCGATTCCGGCCCCGGGCACCAAATCAAAAGAAATAATAATTCGTTCTTTATCTGTTGTGAACGGAATAGTCCTATGATGAAGCGATGAAGGGAAAAAAACTATGTCCCCTAATTTTGGCTGATAAATTACTTTTGGTGAGTCGACATGAGAATAACGCTTTCCATTCAAACCGAATTCTATTGCACCTTCATCTTTTCCAAGAGTAGGAACAACCTTTAAATAAATAACTCCACTTAACCAACCAGACGGATGAATATGTACTGTTTGATTTCCGTGCTGTTTCAGAATGACATGCCAACCAACTAGGTGTTTTTCGGAAGGCCATTTTTGAATATAGGAGCAAGATTCGTTTTTGAACTTTGAATAATATTTGTCTAGCTCATCAATGATTATTGACTTAAGGTAACTCATTTTTTCTAAAGGATTTTCAAATAAATTAATCTTTGACTGAAAACCTTTTAGAGTAGCTTTATTATAAGGCTCCCAGATAGTTTTTACATTATGAAGCTCTTCAATCACTTCTCTTATAAATAAATTAAAATCTTCGAGATGGGAAGAAATATTAGAAAAATGTATGAATTCTAGCGGGTTATTACAAAAATTATGTACGGTATCTTTTTTTTCCGTTTCGGCGAGAAATGCGGCAATTGCTGCAATCCTTAAATTGTCATCATCAACTTCAGACTGAGTCTCAATTCTTTTGTAAATATCTTTAATTCTTCCTAGAGCATATAGGGACGACAAAGCGCGTGCTCTTGAATTTTTAGTATTACAAAGATCAAAGTCTCTTAACGCTATTTCGAACTCACCTTTATCAAATAATAATTGGCCTCTATTCAGTAATGCTTCAGCAAAGTCTGGCTTTAACACTATCGCTTGTCTGTAGCTCTCTTCAGCCTCTTCTAATCTGCCAAGTTCTTTCAGCGTGATACCTAAGTTGTTATGGGCTGCGGCAAAGTCTGGCTTTAACACTATCACTTCTCTGTAGCTCTCTTCAGCCTCTTCTAATCTACCAAGTTCTTTCAGCGTGTTGCCCAAGTTGTTATGTGCTTCGGCAAAGTCTGGCTTTAACAATATCACTTCTCTGTAGCTCTCTTCAGCCTCTTCTAATCTGCCAAGTTCTTTCAGAGTGTTTCCCAAGTTGTAATGGGCTTCGGAATAGCCTGCTTTCAGTGCTATTGCTTTTCTGCAGCTTACTTCAGCCTCTTCTAATCTGCCAAGTTTGTGCAGCGTGTTGCCCAAGTTGTAATGGGCTTCGGCATTTTCAGGTGCTATTGCCACTGATTTTTGGCAGGCAATTAATCCCTCAGATATCCTGCCTGTTTGATTGAGCACAGCTCCGAGTACCTTCCAACCAAATGGATGGGTTCGAAATTTATCAGTAAGGATTAGCGCCAACTTCTCAGCATCCTCATATCGTCCCTTTTGATAATGTTCTAGAAGGCTTTTGAGTTCAGATTGATGAGGCTCTGGATTTTTGATTTCCGGTGTAAATTGCTTTTTCATACTGCCATTATATTTCAATTTGAACCTAGTCAAAATCCAAGTTTCGTTTGATGTGTGAGGCATGGCAAATTAATACTGAGCTGAACACGAGAAGAACTCTCCCTGTAAATTGAAAGTGTGAATATGAATCGTCGAAACTTGCTTATATTAACTGTTTCCTTTGGTATGGAAATGGATATTCTGATGGTTCATCAATTTGCAGGAGAAATGGCAAATAATATTGGTGGCACTTTTGTTAACTCATAGTTAGTATCTTTAGTTCTGCCATTACTAGTGGTGATTTAACGGTTCTTATTTTAAGTGCCATCATGGGTGAGAAACAAGAAGACTAATAATTCTAGGCAAGGGGAACAACTTATTATTGCTCCCCAATATTACTCAATATCCTCGCAAACCCAATTGGGTTATGGTATATTTCACTTAAGTTTAAACTTACTATAGTTGAATTGGGTTCAACTAGCCTGTGCCTCAAGCCTTTTTTTTACGGCTCTGTTACATAAGATAGAACTCAGAATTTATTGATCTATAGAAATTAAAAACGGATGGCTAAAACCGCCTAATGCGGTTTATTTTTTGTTAAAAAAAAATTATATGATATGACTGAAACAGAACCTGTAGTTCAGTTTGAAAATGTTCAAAAAAGCTATGATGGCGAAATTCTTGTTGTCAAAGATTTCAACTTAGATGTTGCTGCCGGTGAATTTGTAACAATGTTAGGTCCATCAGGTTCTGGTAAAACTACTTGCTTAATGATGCTGGCTGGATTTGAGCCCGTAACCAACGGCAATATTAACTTAAAAGGTAAACCCATAAACAATGTACCTCCACACAAACGTGGCATTGGAATGGTTTTTCAAAACTATGCCCTTTTCCCTCACATGACTGTTGCGGAGAACTTAGCGTTCCCTCTGGAAGTCCGAAAAATGGGCAAATCTGAAAGAGAAGAGAAAGTTAAACAGATACTTGATATGGTCCAACTAGGAGAGTTTGGTAATAGGCGACCTATGCAATTATCAGGAGGCCAACAACAACGTGTTGCAGTAGCTCGATCTCTTGTCTTCGACCCTGACCTAGTTCTGATGGACGAACCCTTAGGAGCGCTTGATAAAAACCTTCGTGAACAGATGCAATATGAAATCAAGCATCTTCACGAAAATCTCGGTTTAACAGTAATCTATGTCACACATGATCAAACTGAAGCGCTTACCATGTCCAATCGTATTGCTGTATTTGATGATGGCGTTGTACAACAATGTTCTACTCCAGAACTGCTTTATGAAAGGCCTGAGAATGCCTTTGTAGCGAACTTTATTGGTGAAAATAATCGATTAATGGGCTCCGTAGAAGCAATCAATGGAGACCAGGTAACCGTTAAAACAGATTCTGGCGATATCGTAGTAGCAAGCAAAATCAATGTCAACAATGTTGGCGATCGCGCCACATTGTCACTCCGCCCGGAACGCATTTTTGTTTCACCCAAGGAGGGAAGAACACCAAATATTTATTCAGCCAAGGTAGAAGAACTCATCTACCACGGCGACCATATTCGCACACGCTTCAGTGTGTGTGGACACGACGATTTTATCGTCAAAATTCCAAATTCAATCGATAACGTAAGCCTTCAAGAAGGTAAAGAAGTTAATATCGGCTGGATGTCGGAAGATTGTCTGGCTCTTGATGGATAGAGCTCTGGCATTTTTTACTTTAGGAGAAAAATATGAAAAAAGTAATAACAAAAACACTGATTGCAGGAGCTATATCAACAGCAATGTTGGCTGGCGCAGCGCAAGCAGCTGTAACTTTGGTTTCTTGGGGTGGTGGCTACTCTGCATCGCAACAAAAAGCCTACATTGATACCTATTCCACTGGTGAGGTAAATATGATTAGTTACAATGGTGGTTTAGGTGAGGTTCGTGCTCAAGTTGAGTCAGGTAATGTTCAATGGGATATTGTCGACGTACTTCCATCGCAAGCTCGTACGGGTTGTGATGAAGGTCTATTTGAAGAACTTGATCGTAGTTTATTCCTTCCTGCACCCGATGGCACACCGATGGATGAGGACCTCTTGGTTGATGTACCAAATGATTGCGTAGTTCCGCAAATTTGGTGGTCATACGTTCCATTCCACCTAGGTTCTACCTTCGAAGGTGAGCAACCGTCTACTATTAATGACTTCTTTGATGTAGAGAAGTTCCCAGGTAAACGTGGTGTTCACACTTGGGCTAACGCTATAGTCGAGATGGCATTGTATGCTGACGGTGTTGCTATTCCTGATATTTATGATGTGCTAAGCACTCAAGCAGGACAAGATCGTGCTTTTAATAAACTAGACACTATCAAAGATCACGTTGTATTTTGGTCTTCTGGTGCTAAGCCACTTGAATTAGTTAGTTCTGGTGAGGTTTCTATGTCACTAGCATATAACGGCCGTATCGGTGGTGCAGTTCTAGCTGAGGGCGCCGACTTTGTGACTGTCTGGGACGGACAAGTTCTTGAAGAGGAATGGTTAGTTCTTATGAATGGAGCTCCAAACAGAGCTGCAGCAATTCACTTCTTAATTCACGCTTCTGCCACTGAGCAACAAGCAGGTCAAGCTAAATGGATCAACTATGGTCCAATGCGTCCATCTGCTCTTCCAATTATGGAAGCAGGCGAGCCGTGGTTCAATACAGGTGTGAATATCATGGAGCATATGCCTAATACGGATGAGCATATGGTAGGTGGTATCCTTGCGGATCCAGACTGGTGGGCAGATAATGGTCAAGCTGTAAATGACCGTTATGCAGCTTGGATGGCTAATTAATTAGTTGACCAATAAACGAGTTTAATTATTTAACCTCGTTTAATAAAACAGGTCGGTATCGCTACCGACCTGTTTTTAACTTTACAAAAAACAAATTTTATTGCCTAGCCAAAAATCTAGGCATCAGTTTCATTATTTTATGAATAACATAACGACAACAGATTCACAAGGTCCATTACTAACAAATGATGGTGTTCCTCTTAAGGAAAGCCTAAGAAAATCCCTACGTCGCGCTAAGATTCGCTCTTTTCTACTGATATTAGTTCCGCTATTATTTGTACTGGCCTTATTTGTTGCTCCAATAGGATCACTTCTTTCAAGAAGTGTTGATGATGTTTCAATCAATCAGGTATTTCTACAGACATTTGCTGAATATGAGATCTGGGAGGACAAAGCCAACCTTCCGAGCGAAGCGATGTACGCGGCTGTCATATCTGATATTAGAAGAACCCACAAATTAGAAAACAGTGAAGGTAAGAATATTGGTAAAAATTTACTTGGCAAGTCTGGAACTCGAATGACTTATGAGTTCTCTGGATGGCGAAGTTTATTGTTAAAGACAGTCAAAGAAGCGATAAAAGTTGATAAAAAATCAAAAGAAGAAATTAAACCCTATAAATGGGAAGCTCCTTATAAAGAGAAGATGATCAAAAAAGATAAGCGCTGGGGCAAGGTTGAATTTTGGCAGTCGTTAGGTCCAATGAAAGACCCTTACACAATTGGCTACTATCTTAATGCGGTCGATTTAAGATATGACGCCAATAAGAACATTATTCAGAAAGTAGAGCATTTAAGAGTTTATAAGACCATATGGATGAGAACCCTTCAGGTCAGTTTGATGGTTACAATTTTTTGCTTAATGCTTGCCTACCCTGTTTCGTATTTGCTGGCAACGTTGCCAATGAGAATCTCAAACTTGCTGATGATCTGCGTCTTGATGCCATTCTGGACATCACTTCTGGTGCGAATTGTAGCCTGGATGATTATGCTGCAACAAAATGGAGTTGTTAATGATACCTTGATCACAATTCTGCCGTGTTTCGAAGGGATGGTCAATCTACCATTTTTTGGAGCAACAAATATCGATCTTTGTTTCGGTGATGAGGATCGAATACCGATGATGTATAACTTTACTGGCACGATAATTGTGATGACACAAATCCTATTACCGTTTATGATTTTGCCAATCTACAGTGTTATGAGAGGGATACCGCCAAGCTATATGAAGGCAGCTCAGAACCTTGGAGCTACACCTACATGGGCCTTTATTCGTGTCTATATGCCGCAATCTGTTCCCGGTGTTGGTGCAGGCTGTATTCTAGTATTCATTGTAGCCATTGGTTATTACATTACGCCTGCCTTGGTGGGTGGAAAAGACGGCCTCATGATTGGTAACTTTGTAGCGCGAGAAATGCAGAATACTTTGAATTGGGGACTTGCTGCTGCTATGGGCACCATGTTATTAATTGCCGTATTAGCGCTCTACTGGGTGTACGACAAGTTTATTGGCATTGATAATTTAAAAATGGGATAACACAAGATGGCTTTACCCTCCTATACAACTCGTGGACAAAAATCTTGGCACTATTTCTACCTCGTTTTTTGTGGTCTGGTTTTATTCTTTTTAGTCGCACCCTTAGTTGTTGTTATACCCTTGTCATTTACTAATTCCCCTTACTTGCAGTTTATCCCTGAAATGAAATTCTTTAGTTTTGAGACTTGGTCTTTTAACTTTGATGGTTATGGTACTCGCTGGTACAAAGAGCTATTTGGTATATGTAATGAAAACAATAAAGGCACAACCGTGTGTACAGACAGATGGGTGGTTGGTATTAAAAATAGTGCCATCATTGCTGTCTTTGCAACTTTTTTTGCAAGCACTTTGGGAACCTTAGCTGCGCTCGGTTTATCAAATAGACATATGCCATTTAATCGTTTAATAATGGCACTCATGATTTCTCCAATGATTGTGCCACTTATCATTACTGCAGCTGGAATGTTTTTCTTTTTTGCTAAATTAAATCTTGTCGCCACTCTTACAGGCTTGATTGTTGCCCACACCATTCTCGGTATACCTTTCGTTGTCATAACTGTAACAGCATCTTTAGCAGGATTTGATAACAACTTGATGCGTGCTGCGGCAAATTTAGGCGGCTCGCCTCTAAGGAATTTTTTCAAAATACAGGCTCCACTAATCGCACCTGGTGTGATTTCAGGGGCTCTCTTTGCTTTTATCACCTCTTTTGATGAGGTGGTGATTGTTCTCTTTGTTGGCGGACCAGAGCAATATACTCTACCAAGACAGATGTGGTCTGGAATCCGTAATGAAATCAGTCCAACTATTCTAGCGGCTGCAACTATTCTTGTAATATTCTCCATTTTATTGCTTAGTACACTTGAAATGCTACGTCGTCGATCTGAACGAATCCGTGGAGTCAGACCAAACTAAGATTTACTCTTGATTTTATAGCCTAATAAAATATAGCCGATCCTAACAATATGCAAAAATCACTGGTTATTATTGCATGTTTGTTGATTACTTTTAGCATGGGTTCTCTTCACGCTTTTAGTACACTCATAGAAAATATAGAAGCTCAAACAGCGGTTGGTAGAATGGCTTCAAGTCTGGTGTACTCAACTGCAATAGTTAATGTCACTATTGCAGTATTTTTTGGCCACATTATCTACAATCGATTAACTTCACTTTCAATAATTGGATTGATAGTAATATTACCGATTATCGGAATTTTTATCGTAAATACAGAGAGTTGGGTTGGTTGGATTACTGGTTATAGTATTTTTTTTGGTCTTGCAAGCGGTTTAGGATATGGATTTTCTCTGCATACAATTTCTAAAATAACTTCAAAGGAAAAACTTGGTTTAGCTTTAGGTTCAGTAACCGCCTCTTATGCTTTTGGAGCTTTAATTTTTTCTTTACTTTATCCTATTTTTATTAATCAATTTAATTTTAAAGTTGGTTATAGTATTGGTGTAATCTTAATTTCAACTCTTAATCTATTTGCTTTAATTTTATTCCTATCTTCGAAAATAAAATTATCTGCAAAATCTACTAAAAAAGATGAAATTCAAAACAATAATCCTGGATTTATTCGACTTTGGTTTGCATATTACTTTGGTGTTTTCGCAGGTTTATTGGCAATAGGTCACGCAGTGCCGATTATTAAAACTGTAGGTGGATCAACTACTATTGCCATAGCAAGTATCACTTTGATGTCCCTTGGAAGTGGTCTAGCTGGAATTTATTCAGGTTTTTTGGCAGATCGCTTTGGTTGCAAGAATCCTCTGATATTAATTTTAATTACTAGCTCCTTTTCACTGGCAATTCTGACAATATTTATTGATATCAAGTTAACCTTATTTCTGATAACTTTAGTGGCTACCCTTTATGGAGCAATTATTGCCATTTACCCAACTTTCGTTGCGAAATTATTTGGTCTTGAAAAATCATCATGGGCTTACGGTAGAATTTTTACAGCTTGGGGTTTTGCTGGATTGACAGCTCCATCAATAGCTGGTTTTTTTTATGACCATTCTGATAACTACTCTAGTTCATTATTATTGGCTGCAATTTTATCTACTTTAGCTGCAATAATTATTTGGCGACTACCATCTAAAGTTTAATAATTACATTAAAAGAGTTTTACAAAAAAACAATCATCCAGAATATAATTAAAGTTATTTTTATTTCAATTGATTTACCATGAAAAAACACATTATTTCAACTAACAAAGCTCCGGCAGCTGTCGGCACTTATTCACAAGCTGTTTCTGTAACCGGTGGCATAACAATCTATCTTTCAGGACAAATTCCTCTCGTCCCAGAAACAATGGAAATTATTGATGGTGGTATTGAAAATGAAATTCATCAGGTCTTTAAAAACCTAACAGCCGTATGCCAAGAATCTGGAGGTGACTTGAATAATATCGTTAAACTTAATATCTTTTTGACAGACCTTAACAACTTTGCAGTTCTTAATGAAATTATGTCAACCTACTTTGACCAACCTTATCCCGCCCGTGCAGCAATCGGGGTGAATGAGCTTCCAAAAGGAGTTAGCGTTGAAATGGATGGCGTCATGGTAATTAATTCTGATCAATATAGTTACTGATAATATGCCATCCCTCTCTGATCCAGTTATTTCAATTAGCGGATTGGGAAAGAAAACTTCAGATAGATTAAATCAGATTGGGATTTATTCTCTAGAGCATCTTCTCTTTCATCTACCAAATAGATACCAAGATAAAACCTATATCACCTCGCTTTCTTCAGTACAAGTGGGTGAAGAAGCCTTGCTAGAACTATCAATAGACAGAATAGAAGAAGCACCTTCAAGACAACGACAATTACTATGCTACCTATCTGATGATAAAAATAAAAAAATCTTATTGCGTTTTTTTCATATTACTCAGTACCAAAAACAAGCCTTTGTTCGTGACGAACTTATTCAGTGCTTCGGTGAAATAAAGATTGGTCGAGAGGGACTAGAAATGCACCACCCTGAATATCGCTTGATTTCGCAAAAACAAACTCCTTTACTGGAAAAAACACTGACTCCAATTTACCCCCTTTTTGCAGGAGTCACTCAGGCCAAAATGAAGCAGTGGGTTAATAAAGCACTTGAAGTACTCAAAAATACTGTGATCGATGACTACTTTGAAAAATTAACAAAAAACACAATGCCAAGCCTCAAAGATTCTTTGTTTTTGCTGCACCACCCTGAAAAGGGTGAAGATTTATTTAAAATTGAGAACTTTGAGCATATTGCGCAACAAAGATTGATTATTGAAGAACTTGCCGCACAACAGTTAAGTCTTTTGAAAATTAAAGTAGCTAGAAAAACAAACAGGTGTAATATTTTCTCAATCAATAATTTATTGACAGACCGGCTATTACATTCACTAGAATTCCACTTAACTGAAGCCCAGTCTCGCTGTATTGAAGAAATAAATCAGGACATTTCCTCAGCGCAACCGATGCTAAGACTACTTCAAGGTGATGTCGGATCTGGAAAGACCATTGTCGCAGTATTTGCTTTACTCCAAGCTGTTTCAAACAATTTTCAAACAGCTGTTATGGCTCCGACTGAAATTTTGGCACAACAACACCTACAAAATTTCAGTAATTATCTCAATCATTTAGGAATTAAAGTAGCCTTCCTTTCAGGCTCTCAAAATACTGAAGAAAGAACTAGTCAAGTAAATTTAATTGAATCTGGTGAAGCACAAGTTGTGATTGGAACGCATGCATTATTCCAAGAAAAAGTATCTTTTCATAGTTTAGCCCTTGTCATTATCGATGAACAACACAAGTTTGGTGTTCATCAACGCTTATCACTTGCTCAAAAAGCACATACAACTCCCCATCAATTAGTAATGACAGCGACACCCATTCCACGCTCTTTAACGATGAGCGCTTACGCTGATTTGGATACTTCAGTGATTGATGAATTGCCGCCTGGCCGTCAGAAAATTAAAACCGTTGCGTTGAGTAATAACCGTAGAGATGAGTTGATCGAAAAAATTAAACAGATTTCTAATGAAGGTCGGCAAATTTATTGGGTTTGCACTTTAATTGAAGAGTCAGAAGCGCTACGTGCAGAGTCTGCTGAGAATACTTTTAACTATCTTTCAAACAATCTTGAAAGTATTCGAGTTGTAATGATTCATGGTCGATTAAATAAATCAGAAAAAGAAGGAATTATGAAAGATTTTGCTGAAGGTAGGATCGACCTGCTAGTTGCTACTACAGTTATTGAGGTTGGTGTTAATGTGCCCAATGCAAGTCTAATGATTGTCGAAAATGCAGAAAGATTGGGGCTAGCTCAGTTGCACCAATTAAGGGGTCGCGTTGGTAGAGGTGCGGAGAAAAGTGCATGTGTTTTGATGTACCAATCACCACTAAGTGATTCTGCAAAGCAAAGACTTGATATTCTCCGTCAAAGCCATGATGGCTTTATGATTGCCGAAAAAGACCTAGAATTGAGAGGACCAGGTGAAATTTTAGGTACGCAACAAACCGGTATTGCTGATATGAAAATTGCCAACATTGTCAGAGATGCATACTTACTCAAACAAGCTGCCTATTATTCATCAAAACTACTCCAGGCAAAAGAAGCCAGCCAAAATGCACTAATTAGTCGCTGGATTGATGAAAACAAAGTTGACTATTTCAATGCATAAACATTGTCAAATTAAAGTAATTTATTGAATTTACTAGTCTGTCAGACTCTTGTAAAATATTCCAGCTATGCTTAATATAAACAAATTCCAGTGGCGACTATTCAGTGTTAATGAAGATATACCTAGGCATGTCCTTGCTTGGATATTAGACAATCAGTCTTTAACAGCAAAACTAAGAAATAAATATAGCGACTTTTGTGTCAATATTATCTCTCAAGAAGAAAACAAACCTTATGAATGCGAGTTAAATTTACTTGATAGCAACAAAATTCAAACATTTATTGTGAGAGAGGTTGAACTCATTGGTTATGGACAGCCAGTCGTGTTTGCTCGTTCCGTAATTCCAAACAATACAGACACTGAAGAGATTCTTAAAATTGGCTCTAAGCCTTTAGGTGAAATTCTTTTCAATGACCCAACAATTGCTCGTGGCCAATTAGAAGTTGGTAGTTTGAAAAACATCTGGGCAAGGCGTTCTACTTTTAATATTGCTGAAACAAAGTTATTGGTAAGTGAAATATTTTTGGAGGAGCTTTATGCGTGATAAGCTTTTCAAAAGTAATAGTTGGTGTGATCCTTGCCATAAGTTCGAACTACCAAACCCAATTTAAACGTCTTAAATTATGCTGCTTTAGAGAGTCTAGTTGCTTCTTTCAGTGCCTAACTTTGCTTCCTTTTTCTCTGTAAAATGAATACAGTTTTAAATAAGGCTTAAAAACAAGGTTTTGTGATGCTTTTAATGATTGATAATTACGATTCATTTACTTATAACTTGGTTCAATATTTTGGTGAATTAGGGCAAAAGGTTAGTGTCTATCGAAATGATGAAATTACTATCAAAGAAATTGAAAGTCTGAAGCCCAAGTATGTGGTTATATCTCCTGGACCTTGCACACCTAATGAGGCGGGTATATCTCTTGAACTTATTGAGAAGTTAGCTGGCAAAATACCAATTTTAGGAGTATGTCTAGGCTTCCAAGCAATTGCTCAGGCTTTTGGTGGAAATATCATAGGCGCCCAAAGAATTATGCATGGCAAAGTGTCACAAATATACCATTCGGGTAAAGGAGTTTTTAAAGGCCTTAAAAATCCACTTAACGCAACTCGTTATCACTCTTTAGTTGCGGAGCAATCGACTTTGCCTGATTGCCTTGAGGTGACAGCTTGGACTAACAATGATTCAGGAAGTATTGAAGAAATTATGGGCGTACGACATAAAACTTTATCTATTGAGGGTGTTCAATTCCACCCGGAATCAATACTCACTGAGCACGGACATCAAATACTGAACACTTTTTTATTGAATAATTAACTATGATTGAGTTTATTGAATTTTTACAAGGCGAGCTTTTACTTACAGGTACACTTGTGGCACTCATTGTAATGCTGATAGTCAATATTTATGGTGATAAATTTAAAAAGTACGACGTGGTTGATACTAATGGAGCAATAACATTAATGGATGATGATAATCTCATTATCTTAGATGTTCGTGAAGAAAAAGAGCGCTCTTCTGGCTTTATTAAATCTGATATCCATATACCCATGTCGCAAGTTAAAACTAAACTCAATTCATTAGACAAATCTAAAAAAATACTTACCTATTGTAGAACTGGTACACGTTCAAATCGCATAGCTGAACTCCTCTGTAGGAATCAATTTCAAAATGTTTATTGTCTAAAAGGTGGCTTTGATGCATGGCAAAAAGCTGGACTTCCGATTACAAAATAGTGATCATGCAAAAATCTCTTACTATTATTGGAGCTGGAGCTTGGGGGAGCGCTCTAGCAATTATTCTCAGTGACAAATTTGATAACATATTTCTCAACGATAGAGATAAAGAAATTATTAAAAAGCTTGGAAAGCAACATCCAGTTCTAAGCAGGCCTTTTACAAACAATATTATACTTAACCACGATATTAGTTCAGTTGCAAAATCTGAAGGTATTCTAATAGCAACACCTAGTTATGTATTTAGTAATGTCTTAGAAAATATTAAACCGCATTTAAATGGCCAACATCATATTGCTTGGGCGACAAAGGGCTTTGATTTCCATAACAAATGCTTTCTTCACGAAACATTTGATAAAATTTTACCAACTTACAATGCCTGCATAATTTCAGGACCAACTTTTGCTACGGAAATTGTCGAAAAGAAACCAGCCGCAATTGTTGTCGCCTCTAAAAATAAAATAACTCGAGATTTTTGGGCTAGAACAATACAAACCAATACATTAAGAGCTTATACAAATATTGATATCATTGGCGTTCAAGTTGGTGGTTCTGTAAAAAATATCATTGCAATTGCAGCAGGTATTGCTAGTGGACTTGGCTTTGGAGCTAACACTCAAGCTGCTCTAATTACACGAGGTCTCGCTGAAATGACTCGTCTAGGAGTTTCATTAGGTGCTAAAAAATCTACATTCCAAGGCTTATCTGGAATGGGTGACTTAGTGCTAACATGTTCTGATGACTTATCTAGGAACCGGCGTTTTGGTAAGGAGTTAGCTAATAATAATTCACCTGAAAAAGCGTTAAATAATATCGGTGCCACTGTAGAAGGTTTTAATGCCTTAAGACTAGTTATTGAGATTTCAAAAAAACACCAAATTGAGATGCCTATTTGTGAACAGGTCTTATCTGTGGTTCAAGGAAGAAATACACCTGCTAATGCTGTCAATGAACTATTACTTAGAGAGCCCCACCAAGAATAACTCTGTTCTTAACTACTTTCGTAATTTCTTTACTTAATCTTATTTTTTCTAATGTATTATTCTTTAATATTAATCAAAAGTTCGTTAAAAAATCTAGGTTATTGTTTCCAATTACAAACTATTCTGATTTGGTAAATTAATAAAGAACAGGTGAAAACAAAGAGTTAAATATTTTTTTAAAATAATTAAAACAAATATATAATTTATACAGGATAATATGCACAAATTTCGCAATGAATTGGTTATGTTATGATCAATAAATACAGAAATATTTCACACAATTTAAAAAAGTTTTTCCTTTTGATTGTTTTGGCATCTGTCAGCACTCTAGTGTCTTCTGCCTCTTTATCATCTTTTAAGCCTAGCTTTAATTCTATTGAAAATACTGACGTTCGAAAAGAAGTTTTTTTTAATTACCTACTTCCAGCGATTTATCAAAAAAATGAAGAGATCATTGCACTGAGAAAATCTATATTAAATAATGAGTTAAACGCATTTGAGTTAGACGAATTAGCAACAAAGTATCGTCTCAAAAAGCCTACAACAATTGAGGATCTATTAACTGTTATTGATATTTTACCGCCATCACTAGTTCTTGCTCAAGCTGCCAACGAGTCGAATTGGGGAAGGTCACGTTTTGCTGAGGACTTTAATAATTACTTTGGTATTTGGTGTTTCTCTAAAGGCTGCGGTACCGTTCCTAAACAAAGAGATGTAAATGCTAATCACGAGGTAGCAAATTTTATTTCACTAAAAGCTTGCATTGACTACTATGTTCTCACTATCAATAGAAATTTTGCATACCAAAACCTTCGCTCAATTAGAAAAGCCCATCGTGATGCATTAAAGCCTATCACAGGAATTGCACTTGCTGAAGGTCTTACTAACTATGCTTATCCAGGTGATGAATATATTAGTTCAATACAATCAGTTATTCGATATAACGAGTTAGAGCGATATGATTTACTGAATTGACATCCGAACTCTCAGAATAAACCCGCTTTGAGCGGGTTTTTTGTATTTTGGATTTAGAAGATTAACGTTTTGAGTATTGCTCACTCTTACGAGCTTTCTTTTTACCAACTTTTTTACGTTCAACAACACGAGCATCACGAGTTACTAAACCAGCCTTACGTAAATCACTACGAGTAGTCTCATCATAAGCCATTAAGGCTCGAGTAACACCTAATCTGATTGCACCAGCTTGCCCTGTGTCACCACCACCTTTAACAATAATATTAAAATCAAACTTATTCTGCATATCAACAATATCTATAGGTTGGTTTACAATCATTGAAGAAGTTTCTCTACCGAAATACTCATCTATTGGCTTTTTATTCACTGTAAAAACACCTTTACCTTTAGTCATGTATACACGGGCGACTGATGTTTTTCTTTTTCCGGTTGCGTAATAAACTTTTTTCTCTGCCATACTCTATGCCTTAAATATCTAGTGGCTGTGGTTGTTGTGCCCCATGCGTGTGTTCACTACCTGAAAAAACTTTCATTTTTCTCGCCATTTCTCTACCTAGTGGACCTTTTGGTAACATGCCTTTTACTGCTTTTTGAATGACTTCTTCAGGTTTCTTCTTAATTAAATCCTTAAAAGGTACCGATTTCAAATTTCCAATATATCCTGTGTGATGTCGATACATTTTGTCATTAAACTTATTTCCAGTAACGGCAATTTTAGCAGCATTAACTATAACTATATAATCACCAGTGTCGACATGTGGCGTAAATTCGGCTTTGTGCTTACCACGAAGACGCGAAGCAACTTCTGTTGCTAAACGACCCAAGGTTTTACCATTGGCATCAACCAAAAACCAGTCTCTTTTAACCTCTTTGGCTTTAGCGCTAAATGTGTTCATAACTGTTTTCTCTATCACGCTTCAGAATAAGCGGACTATTATAATCACTTTTTTTTCTCGATGTAAGTTTTCACAAAGCGAAAATTCAATTTGTAGATATGATACTGCTTTAAAAAATATTAATTTTTCATTTTGCAACAATGTCCATATCTTGTTGGTAGAGTTCAGTCTCAATATTCATCAATCCAAGGAGTGTATGAAACAAGTTATCATGTGACAGTGGTAGCTCAATTTTTTCTTTTATCGAATCTATGTCAAGCGACTGAGACAATTCTTCATTGAACCACATCAAAGCAGCCACCCTTTTCTGTTCATCAGGTGCAATAAGGTATGGCATACCGTGGAGATAGAGTCCATTTTCACCCAAAGACTCACCATGATCACTGATATAAAACATTGCAGATTCGTCAATTTTGGTGTTATTTTCCAATACAGAAATCAGCTTTGACAATACATAATCAGTGTAGATAATTGTATTGTCATAAGCATTATTAATTTCCTCATCCTTACACTCATTCAATTGATTGGTTTGACAGGTGGGCATAAAGACTTCAAAAGAATCTGGATACCTTTTGTAATAGGCCGGGCCATGACTACCCATTGTATGTAAAACAACTACCATATCATTCTCAGGGTTTGCATCAATAAAATCTTGAATGCCGATAAGCATACCTTCATCACGACACTCAATATCACAAGTAGGATTAACGCTTGGCAAACTATAATCTTTAAAATTAATACGATCTGCTACACCTTTTGAATCGGAATTATTATCAAGCCACAAAACTTCAACCCCAGCATGACTGATAATATCAAGCACGTTACTCATATTTTTCCCTTTTGAATGGCTGTAATTAGATCGACTTAATGATGAAAACATGCAGGGCACAGAAAATGCTGTATCGGTACCACAGGATTTCATTTTTTGGAATGACACAACATCTTCTTTTTCCAACAAAGGATTAGTTTGACGTTCATAACCGTTAAGTGAAAAACGATCAACCCTTCCAGCTTCGCCAATAACCATAACTAATAAACGTTGTTTATTTTCATTTTTATTAACCTTGGCATCCAAACCAATTTGTGAAAAAGGTGTAGTCGAGGTATTAAATTTAGTACCAACATACTTTGTCATAGAATAAAGATAATATGTGGGGTTAATGTACATTCTCAAATCAGGATTTTCTCTCGCAAAAGATGATAATGGTTTGTAAAAACTCATAGTCAGTAAAGAAAAAATTAATATCATAATCACAAAAGCTTTAATGCGCTGCCAGAGTTGAGCTTTCAAGGATGATTTTTTTACCTTTGTTATCAAAACAAAACATGAGGGTAGCAAGCCAAAGAACAACAAATAGATAAAAGATTTAAAGCTAACCAAATCTGAAAATTCTGTGGTATCAGTTTCAAAGGTATTGGTTATCATATTATGATCAAAAACAATACCAAAGTTGTTAGTTGAGTAGCTAACAAGAGAAGAAATTATTAATAAAATAATTAAAATAGGCTTTATTGAGTATCGGTAGCAAAGTAACAATAATAAAGCTGACAAAAATACAAAAAGCCAAATGAAAAGAGAGCAAATGAATAACCAATTCTCAGATAGAGGATAGACAAGTAAGGTTTTTTCTAGGAACGTAAAATTCCCAGTTAAGGTTAAAAATGCCGCTACAACTATGGTTAAACGGACTTGCGTCATTTTTAAAAGAAACATTATTGAGTACAAATAGATAAAAAGATAATTATAAAGGAAATAATGATAAATTCACACATTCACTTAGATTTCGATTCAGTCAAATCACCATCCAAAACCACAACAGGAATTATCGTCCCATCAACAGGAAAAGATAATTGGGATAATGTTATTAGTTATTGCACTAATGATAATAATTGTCACTTTGCACTAGGTATTCACCCCTGGTTTGTTGATAACCATCAAATGTTAGATCTGTACTCACTTGAGGTTCTTATTGAAGACGAAAAACCAGTTGCAGTAGGGACTTGTGGCCTCGATTACATCAAGGTAAAGGATAGAAATAAGCAACGATATTTTTTTGATGAACAAGTAGAATTGGCTACACGCTTTGACCTACCATTAATAATTCACTCAGTGAAAGCAACTGAAGATGTGAGCGTCTTACTTAAATCATATTCAAAATCTCGTGGCATGATTCACGCATACTCTGGAACTCTTCAAGAAGCAGAAATATTAATGAAAATGGGTTTTATATTTGGTTTCAGTCATAATTTCTCTAATCCTCATGCTTACAAATTACATGACATAGTGAAATTCTTACCTCTAGATTCTATTCTCATTGAAACTGATGATCATAATAATTCAGATGAATTAATTGAGGTTGCTGAACGAGTTGCCAAAATCAAAAAAATATCTGTTGAGCAAGTAATTGAGAAATGTGAAGAAAATACGTGCAAACTTTTTAATTTAACTTAGTATCTGTTATTTTTAGACGATAGTTTAACTCCTAATTTATCCACAATAAACTTCTTACTACTAATCTATATAAAGCATAAAATTGTAAATAAAACACTAACAAATGTTGTATTTGAATAATAATTATTTCATAATATTACTTATATATTATTTAATATTTTATAAAATATGAGTATATTTGTGAGTAGATAATTTTATTTTCTACTTAATTTATAGAATCTACTCATACATTATTATTGAAAATAAAAATTTTTAAACTGACGATATCAGGACATATTATCTAAAATATATTAAAATCTTAGTTTTCAATTAGAAATTCAATTACCAGGAATTGACATGGTTAGAACTGAAACGCCAGTCTGTGATTATAATCAACCAGCTGTTGACTTTAATTTGAAAGGTGTTGACGAAAATTTTTATAGTCTTAACAGTTTAAAGGGTCAAAATGGTTTACTAGTGATGTTTATTTGTAATCACTGCCCCTATGTTAAATCAGTTATACATAGAATTATTCGAGACACAACTGAGCTTAAAGGCTTAGGTGTTAATAGTGTAGCAATAATGTCAAATGACCCCACTGAATACCAGGAAGATTCATTCGATAACATGAAAAAAATTGCAATTGAAATGAACTTTCCCTTTCCTTATCTTATAGATGAAACTCAAGAAATTGCAAGATCTTATGGTGCTGTTTGCACACCAGATTTTTTTGGATATAACAAAGACTTAGTACTACAATATCGAGGAAGACTTGACGAGTCTCGTAAAGAAACTGTTCACGATGCAAGGCGTGATCTATTTGAAGCAATGAAAAATATTGCTCTTACTGGAATTGGTCCCAAAGATCAAATTCCTTCAATGGGTTGCTCAATTAAGTGGCTTGACTAATTACATTTATTAATGCAATTATCTTTGTAAAAAATATACTTGGCCAACTATTTAGGTTAAAATTGCTTTTGCTGGTTAAAATACAGCTGATTTTTGCGTTGTGTTGTTGATGAATTGTAAGTCGGTTTCACAGTAGATTAGGTTAGTTGCATCTTTTCCATGTTTTGTTTATTTTTAGGAGACTACATGTCCACAACAACAGGTCGCGTTAAATGGTTTGACGCAAAAAAAGGTTTTGGTTTTATTGAACAAGAAAGTGGTGATGATGTTTTTGTTCACTTTAGAGCTATCCAAGGAGAAGGATACAAGACTCTAGAAGAGGGTCAGGAAGTAGAATTCGAACTTGAAGATGGTGCGAAAGGACCTCAAGCTGCCAACGTAGTTGCAAAATAATTTTAGAATTTTTTAATTATAACCCCAGCAATTAAGCTGGGTTTTTAAATCAATTTTTTAAAAGCAAGTATACAACCATAAGATCTAGTGGAACTTATGGTTTAGATACTTGAGAAATCAAATAACTTATTTTTTGATAGGGTGTTTTGGGTGACTTTACGTACCTCTTTAACAATCTATTTTTTTTTTTGTTAAAAATCATTAGTAATTAATTTGCTTGTAATTTGAGGAAGTTCTTATATAAATTACAGATTGGTAGAACTCAATTTAATATTCTAACTCAATATATAATTACACATAAACTCATAAGAAATTATGAAAACTTTCTATTGGTACGACTACGAAACTTTTGGATTGTCACCCAGGATTCATAGAATTGCTCAATTTGCTGGAATTAGAACAGATGAAAATCTCAATATTCTTGACGAACATATGTTTTATTGCAAACCAACAAATGACTGTTTGCCTGCCCCTGAAGCGTGTAAGGTTACAGGAATCACCCCTCAGGATTGTGAAAAAAAAGGCTTGATTGAGCACGAATTTATTAAAAAAATAAACGAAGAATTTTCACAACCTAATACTTGCATAGTTGGTTATAACTCAATTGCTTTTGATGATGAATTTACACGTCATACACTATTTAGAAATTTTTTAGATCCATATGCTTGGCATTGGCAAAATAGCAACACAAGATGGGATATTCTTAAGGTTGCAAGATTTTGCTATGCTCATAAAGAGGAAGATAGCCTTAACTGGGCTATAACTGAAAAAAATAGGTTTAGTCTACAACTTGAAAAAATTGCTCCTGCTAATAACATTGAACACTCAAATGCCCATGATGCCATGGCAGATGTTCGAGCAACAATAGGTATTGCAAAAATTATTAAACATAAACAACCTAAATTTTTTGATTATGCACTGAGTTTAAATAATAAAAAAATAGTTAAAGAAAAACTTAATTTTTTTTATCCGATTTTGCTTACCTCACGATCCTTTGGTTATAAATGTGCTTTCACTAAAATGGTTGTTGCAATTACAACTCATCCTGAATATCATGACCGTGCAATAGTTTATAGTCTTGATCAGGATCCTAAGATATTGCTCGATAAAGAAACTGATGAGTTGAAAATACTACTTTTTTCTAAGAAAGATGATTTACCAAAAGGCAAAGCTAGGTTAAAACTTAGTGAAGTAGTTTTTAATAAAAGCCCTATGTTTGTTTGTAGCCCTAATTCGGATAGTTTTAATATTTCAGATTCACTTATTGAAAAATTTCAAATTGACATGTCTAAATGTTTGAAGAATTTATCATATATTAAAGATAACAGAGCACAAATAGAAGAAAAAATTCAATCCATTTATAAAAGGGATTCTGATAGAGAGCCAAATATTGATGTGGATCAATCTATTTATGACAATTTTATTAGCAATAAAGATAGAGAAATTTGCAATACAATTCAACATCTTTCTTTAAATCAAATGAGCTCTTTTAAACCTAACTTTGAAGATAGAAAATTGTTAAAGTTATTTCTAAACTTTAAGGCTAGAAACTATCCAGAAACCTTATCAGAAGATGAACAAGAGAACTGGTTTGAAATTGTTCAATCACGGGTTCAATGTGGGGAGAATGGTTATCTTTCTTTTGAGCAATTCGAAAAGAGCATCAACAGGTTAAAAGATGCTCATCCAAATAGATCTAAGCTTTGGCTAGAGCTGGAAGAATACGCTAATAAGTTACTTTAAAGAAGTATCGCTTGTATTGAAAGCCATGTAAAAATTAAGTATAATACTTCAGCATTGTTGCAATCAAAAAAGACATAGATGAACGCAGAAACACGAAGTGAAATGTTTGGCAGACTGCTTGCCCAAATTCCAAACCCAACAACGGAGTTAAACTACTCAACGTCATTTGAACTTCTTGTAGCAGTAACACTTTCTGCACAAGCTACAGACAAAAGTGTCAATCAGGTGACTGAGATTCTTTTTCCTCTTGCTAATACGCCTGAGTCTATCTATGAACTGGGTGAGGATAAGCTTCGTGACACCATTAAAACAATTGGATTATTTAACTCAAAAGCCAAACATATTATTCAAACTTGCCGAATTTTAATCGATAAATATAACTCCCAAGTTCCTGAAACTCGAAAAGAGCTTGAAGCACTTCCTGGTGTTGGTCGAAAGACTGCTAATGTGGTACTAAACACTGCTTTTGGCCAACCTACTATTGCTGTAGATACACACATTTATAGGGTCGCAAATCGTACTGCTATTGCCTCAGGCAAAACAGTGCTTGAAGTTGAGAAAAAGTTAATTAAATTTATCCCAGATGAATATAAAGTTCCCGCACATCATCTAATGATTCTTCATGGAAGATATGTCTGTAAAGCTCGCTCTCCACATTGCCCTGATTGTACTTTGCTTGACTTGTGTGAATACGAAGAGAAAAACATATAGCGATATGACAAATCAGCGTGTTTTCTCAAGATAGAAAAAAGCAGAGAAAGTTCTTAGTCAAGTCATGGCAAAAATATACCAATAATATTTCTTTAGAACCACTAGAAGAGCAGTTAGTATCTATAATAGAAGTTCACCCAGAATATCACGATCTGATTGCAAATATTGACTCTGAATTCTTTCCTGAGCAAGATGAGGTTAATCCATTTCTACACATTAATTTACATTTAGCGTTAAGAGATCAGTTAACTATCAATCAACCTAAGGGTGTAAAAGAAATTTATCAAAAGCTCATAAATCGGTATAAAGATCATCATGTAGTAGAACATTTAATGATGGAATGTATTGCAGAAACTATATATATATCACAGAAAAAAAATACACCTATGAGTCAAGAAAATTATTTAAACTGCATTACAAGTCTGATCACAAAGTAATAATGAGTATTGACGGACATATAGAATCACACCTTGGTTGCAAAGTAATTGATAAAAAAACAATTTCTAGAGGTGAAACATCTTCTTTCAAGATAATAACAAATACAGGCCTAAGTATTTTTGCAAAATATCAAGACATTGAAAATAATAATTTAATTAACCAAGCAAGTGAACTGTTTTTATTAAGAGAAAGTATGGACACACCAAAAGTTCTAGGTTTCTCGGCGAACTGTTTAATTCTAGAATGGATAGAAACTGGCCAAAACACTAATTATCAAGCGGAAATTGGAAAGGTCCTGGCAAATCTTCATAAACGAACTAATCAATACTTTGGATTCAATTATGACAATACAATAGGTTTGATGCCTCAATATAATGCAATAAACCAATTAGTAACTTCCTGGAAAAATTTTTTTTGGGAATACAGACTATTGTTTCAAATTAAATATGCCTTAAAAAATAAACTTATTAGTAATAAAGAACATAAAAAATTACTTTTAATTAAGCCAAAACTAGAAAATGTATTGAGTAGTTCAATAAAACCTTCACTGTTACATGGTGACTTATGGTCTGGAAATGTGATAAATGGAATAAATGGCCCCGTATTTATTGATACATCATGTTATTACGGTCATAGTGAAGCAGATTTAGCTTTAACATATATGTTTGGTGGCTTTAGCAATGATTTTTACAGATCATATGAAGTTTATAATCCAATAGAGACTGGATCTGAACAAAGAAAACCAATTTATATGCTCTATCATTATCTTAATCACCTAAATATATTTGGTAACTCATACCATCCCGGAGTATTAAGCTGTACTAACCAAATTTTAGATTCGTAAAATTAAACCCAATTGATAAAGTTTTTTAGCAACTGAAGTCCATCACTTTGTGATTTTTCAGGATGAAACTGTACTGCAAACAATTTATCTTTAGCAATAGCAGAAGTAAAGTTTTCACCATAATTTGTAGTACCAGTCACACAAGTAGAATCAATTTCTTTTACAAAATAACTGTGTACGCTATAAAATCTGGAATTATCATCAATATTATGCCAAAGTGGGTGATTTTTTATCTGTTTAACGTTATTCCATCCCATATGTGGTATTTTAAATTCATTATTTTTAAATTTTAATACTTCACCTGGTATTATTGATAAACCATCTGTACCATTATTTTCTTCACTAAAATCAAATAATAGCTGCAATCCTAAACAAATCCCGAGAAAAGGCTTCTCTTTAGATGCCAACTTAATAACTTCGATTAAATCATTTTCTTTAAGTGCTTCCATACAGGCTCCCATAGCACCTTGACCTGGAAATACCACACGATCAGAATCGTTAATTATTTGTGAGTCGTTTGTAAGAATACATTGGTCATTAGGCGAAATAAACTCAAGTGCCTTATGAACGGAACGGACATTGCCCATACCATAATCAACAATTGCAATTGTTTGCACGTTGCATTATCCTTACTTAAATTAAAGCGAGCCTTTAGTTGAAGGAATGACATCTAATTGACGATCATCAGGTGTAACTGCCATTCGAAGAGCTCTTCCAAATGCCTTAAATACCGTTTCTGCTTGGTGATGTGAGTTAACACCCTTTAAATTGTCAATATGAAGAGTGACTAATGCGTGATTAACAAAACCTTGGAAAAATTCTTTAATTAAATCAACGTCAAATGTACCCACTCTATCCCTAGTGAAATTAATACCTAAATCGAGTCCTGGTCGTCCTGATAAATCAAGAACCACTCTTGATAAAGCTTCGTCGAGCGGTATATATGAATGACCATAACGTGTCAGGCCCTTTTTATCACCAACTGCTTGAAAGAAAGCTTGCCCGATAGTGATACCAATATCTTCAACTGTGTGATGGTCATCTATTTCTGTATCACCATCACATTTAATAGTTAAATCTATTAAACCATGTCTTGCAATCTGGTCTAACATATGATCTAAAAATGGCACTCCAGTATCTATATTTGCGATACCAGTACCATATAGCTCCAAGCTAACTTTCACCTTAGTCTCGTTGGTCTTTCGCTCTTTAGTAATCATAGGTAAATTTTAGCTTAAGCTAAATAATCTTTGACGAGTATTTCAGCTATTTGAATTGTGTTAAGTGCGGCGCCTTTTCTAATATTATCTGATACCACCCATAAATTAAGCCCTCTTTCATGACTGATATCTTCTCTAATACGGCTTACAAAGGTGGTATCGTTGTTCGTCGCCTCTTCAAAGGGGGTAGCATAGCCTCCATCACTCCTATCATCCATGACTGTCACACCGTCTGCTTTTTCAAGTAATTCGTAAGCTTCTTTGGCAGTAATTTTTTGCTTTGTTTCGATATGCACAGCTTCGGAGTGGCCGTAAACGACTGGAATTCTAACTGCAGTAGGATTAACTAAAAGATTTTCGTCTTCAAAAATCTTTTGGGTTTCCCATACCATTTTCATCTCTTCCTTAGTATAGCCATTATCTTGAAAAACATCGATATGGGGTATGGCATTGAAAGCAATCTGCTTTGGATAAACCTCAACTTCAATATCTTTTCCATTTAATAAGTTAGCCGTTTGATTTGTAAGCTCAGTGATAGCTTCCTTTCCACTTCCAGAAACGGCCTGATACGTCGCTACATTAATTCTTTTAATTCCAACAACGTCATATATAGGCTTTAACGCTACCAACATTTGAATGGTAGAGCAATTTGGATTAGCAATAATGTTGCGATTAGTATAATCGGCTATAGTGTGAGGATTTACCTCTGGCACGACTAGAGGCACATCTACGTCACGACGAAAATGCGATGTATTGTCAATAACAACACATCCTGTTGCTGCTGCTATTGGCGCATATTTTGCAGAAATATCACCTCCAGCAGAAAATAAACCAATCTGTACCTTTGAAAAATCAAAAGTATCTAAATCTTCGACTAGCCAAGATTTACCTTGGCAACTTACCTTATTGCCAGCTGAACGTTTTGATGCCAAAGGGTATAAGTTACTGATTGGGAAATTTCTCTCATCTAAGATTGAGATCAGTACTTCACCCACAGCTCCTGTTGCACCAACGATAGCGACGTCATATTTTTTGCTCATAATAAGCTAGGTATTAATAAAAAATATAGATTATACAAAGGACTAGAGTTAATATACATAGATTTGTTCAATTACTCAGAATAAATAATTTACTTAAATGTACTAATTTTTCCTCAATCACGGAAGTCGCCATGGCATCTCACCTGTATTAAATGTAGCAGTATATAATTCAAACCAAGTTTCGAGATCCATATTAAAACTCATAGCATCTGAAATTTTGGCTATTCTTTCTAGATTATTTGTCCCCATCACCGGACAAATCTTAGCAGGATGAGCTAAGAGCCATGCAACTGCAACTGCTGCCCTACCAACATTTTGCTTCGTTGCAATTTTATCAATAACTCTGCCAAGAGAGCTATCATCTGTCATTAACTTGCCACCGCCAAGAGGTGACCAGGCCATTACCGGATTAGATCGTTCCTGATGAAAAGCTAAATCACCATTTGTAAAAGCATCGTTTGCAGTTAAAGAAAGCTCTATTTGATTTGTGACTAACTGAGTATTCATTCCAGACTGCAATAAGTTGAAATCCCATGGCTTAAAGTTTGAAACACCAACCTCTCTAATTTTCCCAGATGAAACAAGGTCATCAAGAGCGTTTCCAGTTTCATTATGATCCATAAAAGGATTTTGTCTATGAATCAAAAGTAAATCTATATAGTCTGTTGACATGTTTTTTAATGATGCTTCAACTGAGTCATTGATATGCTCTCTAGAAGTGTCATAATGACTAACTGATATATTTGAATATTTATCAGATGGATTAACAATGCCACACTTGGTTACAATTTCAATCTTATTTCTTAATCCAGGATTTGCTTTTATAACAGTTCCAAATAATGCTTCAACACTATATGAACCATAGACTGCAGCATGATCAAATGTCGTAATGCCTTGATTTAGGCATGAATTTATTTTGTTATCAATATGTTTAATAGAGATGTCAGTATCATCTGCTAATCGCCACATACCGTAAATAATTCTACTTAAGTTAGTTGAATTTGATAAATCTACACGTTCCATATTAATTCCAAATAGTAAAAGATCCTAGACAGAATTTTCAACCTCTATATATTGATGCTGCAATTTGAATTTTTCGCATAGGTGCTTAGATAAACCTTTCACACCATATCTTTCAGTAGCATGATGACCTGCAGAAATAAAAGTCATGTTGTTTTCTTCTGCCGCTGCAGGTGTTTGTTCTGATACCTCGCCACTCAAATATAGGTCAACACTCAACTCAATGGCATCATTGATAAACCCTTGAGCCGCGCCCGTACACCATGCAATTCTTTGGATTTTTTCAAATTTCCTTCCGAAAACCTGAGGTTTCCTATGAACCTTTTCTTCTATTAGTGCTAAAAAATCACTCAAATTTGTATTTAACTCACCCTGCCAAATCAGACTACCACTGACTGGAGACATGTTTTGTATGCCTAATCGTTTTCCAAGTTGGACATTATTTCCAATCTTTGGATGTGCATCTAGTGGAAGATGGTAGCCAAAAAGATTAATATTGTGAGACAACAGTAGGGAAACCTTGCGACGTTTAGAACCCGTAATGGTTTGACCTTCATTCTTCCAAAAAATACCGTGATGAACGAAAATAGCGTCTGCTTTTTCATCAATAGCTCGCTCAATGAGAGCTAAATTAGCACTTACACCACTAACTATCTTGCTGATATTCTCAACACCTTCAACCTGCAAACCGTTTGGACAATAATCTTCAAACGCTGCAACATCAAGATAGTCGTGACAGTAATTATTTAATTCCTTCTGATTAACCATAATAGCTTTTTATTTGCTCAAGAAATTCGTTGTTTTCATTTGGACTGCCTACAGTCACACGAATACAATGTGACAATTGCGGATTCATAGCAAAACTTTTAACCAAAATTCCATTATTTTTTAGAAATTCAAATAATACTTTTGCATCATCAGCTTTAATTAATAGAAAATTCGCCTGAGATGGAAATACTTTAAGACTAGGTATTGCTGTTAATTCGTTAAATAGTCGCTGCCTTTCACCAATAATAATATTGGCATTAGCAATAATGTGCTCTTTTTCCTGTAATAGAAAATTAGCACTCGCCTGAGTTAGAGTATTTATGTTATATGGAAGCCTTAATTTGTCTAACTCTCTAATAGTATCCTGACTACCAATAAGTAAACCAAGTCTAAGGCCTGCAAAACCCATCTTAGAAATTGTTCTAAGTAGCACTAGGTTTGGGTAATTACCAACTTCATTTAGGAAACTGCCTTCAGAATAAGCATAGTAGGCCTCATCAACCACAATCAAAGCCTCACTTTCCTTAATGATAGCAAGAATTGATTCACGATCAAAAGCATTACCTGTAGGGTTATTAGGATAAGCAATAAAAATTAGTTTTGGCTGAGTTCTTTTAATTTCCTCAAGCGTAACACCTAGATTGATTTCATAATTATCATCTAACAAAACCCCTTGGTAATTCAATCGAGTAAATTTTGCTATCATTTCATACATAACGAAACTTGGTTCAACGCTCAAAACAGTATCATTAGTTTCACATGCAAGTGACAACAACTGAATCAATTCATCTGAACCATTTCCAAGCAAAACACCAAGTTCATTGGGTATATCCATAAGTGATCTAAGGGTTTGCTGCACATTTTCAGCACTTGGGTTTGGATAACGGTTTAATGCAACCTCTGATAAAAAAGTTAGATAAGGCTTAACCAAATCCTTAGATACAAGAAAAGGGCTCTCCATAGCATCAAGTTTTATCATATCTTCTGACTTAGGTACATGATAAGCTTTAATATCTTGGATATCAGCTCTTAACCATTGATTAATAAAAGTCATATTGTTTTTGGCAAGGTTCGATTTGGATGATATTGCATTTTACCCAGCTTTTTTGCACTTAATAAAGTTTGATAAGTATAGTCAAGCGCTCTTTTACAAGCAATTTCAACTGGCAGATCTGAGGCAATAAGTGCACTTATTGCACTCGAGAGAGTGCAACCCGATCCATGATATTTCCCCGGTAATTTTTTGTACGGAAATTGACCCACTAATTTGGATTGATGATATAAACGATGCTCAATATGAACCTCAGAGTTATCAGCAGTTGTCACTAGAATCCATGGACAGTGAAGGCTTGAAACAGCCGATTGTTCGTCAAGACCTGGTGCTAGTTGACTTAATTCTTTTAAGTTAGGTGTCAAAATTGTGGCAAGTGGAATGAGCTCGTTCCTTATCACATTAATCGCATCTTCATTCAGGAGTACTTCATCATTGCCAGATGTCAAGACAGGATCAAGAATAATAGACAGCCCTGGTCTAGTATTTAACAACTTAATTATTGTTTTTATTTGCCCTAAGGAACCCAATAAACCAATCTTAACTGTTTGGAAGTCTATATCCTCAGTGAGGGCTTGAAACTGTGCCTCTATAAGAGTTTGGCTTGTTACTTCAACAAGTTTTACTTCTTGGGTGTTCTGAATAGTAAGCGTTGTAATAATTGGCATTGATGTCATGCCGAACTGATTAATCGTTTCAATGTCTGCTACGATACCGGCCGCACCACTTGGATCAAGCCCAGAAAACAATAAAATAGTATCGGCTGGAAGCCCAGTCACTGCCTACTGAGATTCTTTTTGTATAAGGTAATCGACCACCTCAAAGATCTTCTCCTGACTTCCTGCATGAGTAGTATCAACCAAATATTTACCATTAACAATAAAGGTAGGAACGCCTTGAATACGATATTTATAGGTATTGGCTTTTGCTTTATTAAGATTCACCTGAACTGTAAAGGATTCGTAAGTTGAATTCGCATTATCTTCATCCACACCATTCAAAACAAGCCAGGTTATAAAATCTTTTTGATTAGAGAATCTTAATTTCTGACGATGGATCGCATCAAATAATGGTTCGTGCAATCTTTCAAGCTCTTCTAATTGTTGTAGCACGTAATAGAAATTAGAACCAAACTCCCATCCAGGAAAAACTGCTGGCTGACGAACAAATTGTGCAGAACTATCCAATGTTAGCAACCAATCATTGACCAAAGGTTCGATGCTATAACAATGCGGACAGAAATACCAAAAAAGCTCTCTGACCTCAATCTGATCACCTGTTTCAGTTTTGACAGACTTATCAAGAATAACATAATCTTCACCGGCAACATACTCTGCCTGAGTTGTATTTGTAAAAAAAACAAAAGCTGAGATAACAATAAGAGTAGAAATGGCAGTTAATTTTTTCATCGTCGTAGTCATTTATTCAAAAAGTTTTTCAACATTATACTGCCTCAAATCATAATCCTGCTTAGATTGAAATGTTTTCCAAAGATTTTGATATGAAGTACCTTCCAGTGGATGAATTGCTTCTGGGTTGAGTTCAGCAAGAGGTGCCAATACAAATGCATATTTTAATATGTCTTTACGTGGGACATTCAAACTGTCATCTATGATTCCGCCATAAAGAACGAGATCAAGATCAATCATTCTCGATGAGAATTTCGGTAAAGAGCGATCCCTACCTAAAGAATTCTCTATATCACGCAAAATATCTACTACTTCTTTACTTGTCTTGAGTGAGGTTATATTCACCCCAACATTATAAAAATCATTTCCTTTAAAGCCTTCAGAAGGGCTTTCAAAAAGTGACGATAATTCAATATTTGAAAAATGCTGTTCAAGAGCCTTGATGGCAAGACGAATATTAGTTCGCCTGTTTTGGTTGGAACCAATATTTAGGTGCACTATGCTCATTATTCCATGGTTCTTTCAATAATAACACCAACACCTTCTGCGCCAGTTATAGCCTCACCTTTGTTAAGCTTTAATTTGACCCACTGAACACCAAATTCTTTGATAATTATTTGGCAAATCTCTTCAGCCAAAGTTTCAACTAACTGAAACTCAGAATCACTCACAAAGCTACGTAAACGTTTGCAGATATCCTTGTAATTTAAAGCTTGGTCAATATGATCAGTACTCGCAGCAGTTAATATATCCGCTGACATTTCTAAATCTAGCACAATTTCTTGGCGAATCTTTCGCTCCCAATCATAAATACCAATGACAGTATCAACTTTAAGACCTTGTATAAAAATAATATCCATAGTAAATTTGAAAAACAACAAAGCTATTATGATACCTTTGAGGATTTGTTTGAACGCTACAAATATATGATTTGATTGATATAATCTATTTTTTGTTCTTAATGACTTTTGCGTAATTAAACAATTAGGAGAAATGTTTAAATGGTTGATTCATATTATCAGCTTTTGATAGTAAGTTATTTGATTGGCTCTATTTCTAGTGCAATTATTATCTCTAAAGCTTTAGGCTTACCAGACCCCAGAACTCAAGGCTCAAAAAATCCTGGTGCTACCAATGTTCTTAGGTTGGGAGGAAAAAAAATAGCTGCATTTGTTCTTTTCTTTGATGGTTTAAAGGGAGCAGCCCCTGTCTTCATTGGAGTGAACTATGGATTTGGTTTAACTGCATTAACATTAATTGCACTTTGCGCTTTTTTAGGTCACGTTTTTCCAGTGTTTTTTCGTTTGAGGGGTGGCAAAGGTGTTGCAACTTATATTGGCGGGCTTGTAGCGATTAACTTTTTAGCGGGTTTGATTTTTTCCATTATTTGGTTAGTGGTCGCTAAAGTTTTAAAGATCTCTTCCATGTCTGCATTAATAGCCACTGCACTTTCGCCTTTTTATTTCTATTTGATAACCGGCGATATGATGTCAACTCTAATAATTGGTTTAATCTGTTTGCTTATTTTTTATTCGCACCGAGACAACATTAAAAGACTAATTAATAAAGAAGAAGATGTCATTAAGTCTTGATAATTCCCCTA